>DASSEU010000025.1:0-199020 GCA_035695125.1 Acidimicrobiales bacterium | reverse complement strand
ACAGCGCCCGGCGTGTACGGACCCGTACATGGCCCCCGCTGATCTCGAACGAATGGCGCGCCGGGCCGGTCCAGCACAGTAAAGGCTGCCTCTCGGCGTGTAGTCCCGCCTCGTCTCATTGACGTCAACAGCCACCCTCGTTTCAGTGTCGGGCTTGCCCGCCCAGATCCCTCCGGGCCTTCGTGTCAGCATCTGTCTCCGGAAATCGGCCTGCCCGAGGTCCCCGGGTGTCCCCACGCCGGCTATGAGACTTGGGCCCCCTCGTCATTCCTCCTCGGAGAACCGCTCCCAAGCCGATTGGCGCGCTATGCCCAAGGCTTGTCCGATCGCGGCCCAGGTCGCTCCGAGCTTGCGAGCCTGTCGGACGTACTGCGTCAGGGTGTAGTCCGCCTGACGCCCAGCCTGAGCGACCCGAGGAAGGCTCGCGAGGACCGCCACGAGTCCGACCTCAGCTTCCCAGGGAGCGATGCGGGCGATCGCCTCTGGCTTCTTCTGCTTGGTCTTGCTGGCGATGAGCTGGGCGCAGAGCGCCACGCATTGATCGCAGATGTACACGCCTGGTCCCGCGACCAGAGTCGCCACATCCGTGTACGCCTTCAAGCAGAAGGAGCACGACGCAGGCAGCGCCGTCGCGGTCATAGCCGCCTCCTCCTCTGTCAGGTTTCACCTTACAACGTCAGGCGGTGCCTGACAAGGTCCAGGGCCGGAGAAGCTGAAGAGATCGTCCCCGATCACGTGCCCCCGAACCACAGCTGGGCGACTACCACGACCATGGCGTAGCGCCGGGTCGAAGGGCGTAGCTTCACCGGATGCCTAACCGCGTCCTGTTGGCGGAAGGTCGTGAGGCTGAGGTCTTCCTGCAGCCTGACGGAACGGTGCTCAAGCTCATGCGCGATCCAACCCAGCAGTGGAAGGTGGACCGGGAGGCAGCAGCACTCAGAGCCCTTTCTGTCGGTCAGGCCGTCGCTCCGGAGCTGGTCGAGGCGGTGATCATTGACGGTCGGCCGGGGATCGTGATGAGGCGCATCCAGGGTGAGGACCTGCTGGCCCGACTTGGCCGGTGGCCACTAGCTGTGCTCAGGGCCGGCAGGGCCCTCGCCGAGGCTCACGCCCCGATCCACGAGGTGATGGCGCCCACCTCCCTACCCGATCTCCACGGTGACCTGCGGGTCCGCATCGAGACTGCGGAGCCACTGCCGGCGCCGTTCCGAGCCCGAGCGCTGGAACTCCTCGAGGCCCTCCCCCAAGGTGACCGCCTCTGTCATGGCGACTTACACCTCGGAAACCTGATCGGCTCCTGGGATAAGCCGGCCATAATCGACTGGGGCGACGCATGTCGAGGTGATCCCATTGCGGACGTCGCCCGTACGGAGCTGTTGCAGCGGCTCGGCAGCCCTCCTCCCGGCGCCGCGCTGGCGATCCGAGTGTGCGCCCCTGTCGGTAGAACTGCGCTGGCAGCCCAGTATCTCGCGACCTATCAGAAGTTGCGGCCGATTTCTGCAACGGAACTCAACAAATGGCGCATAGTCCGGGCTGCGGCCCGGCTACGGGAACCCATCCCGTCGGAACATCCCCGACTCCTCCGCTATCTTCGCCGTCATCTGGTGCAGTAGGAGCAGTGACGACCGAGCCTTGGTGAGTTCGGAGCGGAAGCGGATCTGGGCGGGACCGGGCGCCGTGGGCGGATGAAGCCGGCGCCACGGACCACCGATTAGTTCTGGCACGGGCGGTCGTCCAAGTGGTGATCCTCGACAAGGAGGCTTAGTGGCCAGCCTGGTCTATTTGGCAATCGCATCTCTCGACGGATACATCGAGGACGAGCAGGGCAGCTTCGGCTGGGCCGCGCCGGACGAGGAGGTACACGCGTTCATCAACGACCTCGTCCGGCCTGTCGGCACCGACCTGTACGGGCGGCGCATGTACGAGACAATGGTCTACTGGGAGACCGGCGGCGGCGATGAGCCGACGGTCTACAGGGACTACGCGCAGATCTGGCGGGCGGCCGAGAAGGTTGTCTACTCGAGGACGCTCCAGACGGTGTCCAGCGGGAGAACCCGGATAGAGCGTGAGTTCGATGCCGCGGCGGTCAGGCGTCTGAAGGAGCGCTCGCGATCAGATATCACGATCGGCGGGGCCAGTATCGCCAGCCAGGCGATCATTGAGGGGTTGGTCGACGAGCTCCAGATCTTCCTCGCCCCGGTCGTGGTGGGCGGAGGTAAGCCCGCTCTGCCGTCCAGCGTCCATGCCGACATGAAACTGTTGGACGAGCGCCGCTTTCGCAGCGGCTTCGTATATCTCCACTACCGCTTCGAGCCCGAGGGAGCCTGACGGCCGGGAATGCCGGCTTTCGCGTCACCCTGCGACGACCGGCCGGCCCGATTGGCCCGCCCGTACCACCCCGGGCCCCTGGTGTCCCCGTAGATCAGGCTCCGCGGGGGAGCAGGGTCACCCACAACGCCGGGT
This sequence comes from Acidimicrobiales bacterium, assembly GCA_035695125.1. Taxonomy (GTDB): domain Bacteria; phylum Actinomycetota; class Acidimicrobiia; order Acidimicrobiales; family JAJPHE01; genus DASSEU01. Next base: position 196,557 of record DASSEU010000025.1, on the reverse strand, counting down.
CGACGACCTTATCGAGGCTCGGTGGAGTCGAGCCCGAACGTCCTTATCTGGGCGGAACCGGACAGTCAGTCGCCCTGCTGGACCCCGGTTACGCGTGGGTGGTCGCGCCACGCCGGCATCGTGCCCATGTAGGCGAGGGTCGACGCTTCGAGTTCGTCCCGTGTGGCATTTGGCCGCCGTCGGGCCTCCCATGCGATCATCCGCTCGAAGCGGTCGTCGAACGACTGGAGGGCGCCGGTCTCGTCGACGCAGTGCTCGCAGTAGCGGCCAGTCTCGATCGGCATCCCGCAGCTCTGGCAGGTGGACTGGTCGGTCATGAGGACTCCTTTCGTCGGAGGGAGTGGGGCGGGTGGGTCGGCAACCGGGGTGGGGGGGCGCTGGCTGCGTCGTCCGCTCGCAGGAGGGAGTCAACCGCCTCGAGCAGCGCCCGTCGCTCGTCATCTGACAGCTCGGCGAATGCCCGCTCGAGCAGCTCGACGGATAGGACGTCACGGTCCCGGGCGAGTAGCTCATGCCCGGACGGCGAGAGCCAGACGAGGCGGCGGCGGCGGTCGGCCGGGTCGTCGTGCCGGTCGATCAGGCCGTCCTGCTCAAGGTGGGCGACGATGTCGCTCACGACCGACTGGGTCCTCTCGAGGTGGTGGCACAGCTCGCCGACCGTGACCGGGCCTGCGAGGGCAAGGTGTTGGAGGACGGACCTGGACGCTGGGGTGAGCGCCGTCCCCTTGGCGTCACGTCGATGGAACCGCAGGTATACGGCAGGGAACTGCCGGGCAAAGACTTCGGCGGCTTCGTGCTCATCCACCTGGCCACTCTGAGGATTGAACGATCGATCGTCAATCCCGATGGATCGTGTTCCGGTGCCACAGTGCCGTTCCCGGCCCTCCGGCCGTCCTCCCACCGTGAAGCGAGCCCGTGAGCCGCCCCGGGAATGGCCCACCTGGTCGGCCCCGGCGTCTGGCTGCGCAATATCCCCGCCGCACCGACCCCTCCCCTGGAGGCCCAGGCCTATCGCCCCCAGGCGGTGTAAAGGAGGTGCCCGATATCGCCGAACGCCACTGGGACGGGGTCGCCCGGGCGGGTGGCCAGCTCTGGGATTTCCGACGCCATGGCTGCGACCACCCAGCGGGCCGCATCCGTCTCGAAGAGGCCGGAGTCGATGAACGTCCTCGGACCCACCCCCGTCTTGTTGAACACGCGAAGCGGCACGGAGAGTCCGACCTCGTTGGCGTAAGTGTTGTGGTCGAGCCGACGGGGCAATCCGATCAGGTCCTGCTGCCGGGCGAGCTTCTGCCGGCCGGCGTCATCGAGACGCGAGTAGGCCTCGGCCAGGTCATGGGCGCTCGACGTGCCGAATGGAGCGCCGGCCCACATCTCGTCGAAGGTGGCCAGCCGGGCCGTGGGCAGGCCCAGGTCGGCGGTCGTCCCGTTCACGGCCTCAGGGCCGCCGATCTCGAGCAGCAGGAGAGCGGTGGCGACGTTGTCGGACACGATGATCATCAACCAGGCGAGGTCGTCCAGGGAGAGGGAGAGGCCACCGGACAGGTACCTCAGGACGCCGGTTCCGTGGAAGCGGAAGTCGTCGGGGACGACGACCCGCCGAGCTGGGTCGCACTCACCGGTGGCCACCTGGCGGCAGTAGTGAAGGAGCACAAAGGTCTTCGCCGCGCTCTCGGTGGGCAGAATCGCCTTCGCGTTTACCGCCGCCGTCTCACCGGTACCGAGGTTCCGGGCGAAGACGCCGAAGACGCCCTGAAGGGGCGCCAGAACCGCCTGCAGGTCCTCGGACAAGCCCACCGTTCAGTATCTCAAGGTACGGGTCGTCGAGTCCATCACCGCCTCCGTCCGAGCTCGTCCCAGACCCCGCCCCTTCCGCTCACCCCAGCTCGTCCCCGCGCGCGGGGCGGCGGACATCCTCCAACACCGGCTCCGCGTCACCGCCCGGGTGATCGCACATCCGGCGTATCCACCTATGCCTCTCCTGTCATGGCAGACGTGAACTGATGAAGGTCAAAGTAGTCCCGCCACGCCCTGATCTGGCCGTCATGCACCTCGAAGATTCCCATCACGGACAGCGATACGGTGCCCTCCGGGCGCACGAAGTGATCGATGCGCTCGGTCATAACGATGGACTCGTTAGCCAGGACGTAGGGCATGTCTACGTCGACCCGGCCACCTAGAGCCATGAACCCCGCGAGAGTGTCCTCGATCGCATCTCGGCCCCTGACCGGCTCGATAGGACCGTTGTGATAAACGGCGTCCACTGCGAAGAACGCTGCGACGCTTCCCGCGTCCCCGGTCTGCCACCCGGAGACGAATGCCGCCATGAACCTCTGCACCGTATCCAAGGGCGTGGCCATCCAATCCCCAATCGCGTGCATTAGACGTCGGTCGCGTATCGTCGCTCACGTCTGCCCCGTCGCGCCACTCAGGCCTGCTCGAGAGCATCCCGACGCTCGCCGGCCACAGCGTGGGTCAGCCACAACTAGACCGCGTCCTACCGTTGGCCCGGAGCCACCTCGATAAGCATCTGCCCATCGGGCTCTCTCCGGCGGCAGGTAACAGCACTTCCGGGCCACCGCGTCAGATTCGCTCCAGGGTCAAGATCTCCCCGACTCCCCGCCGGAGGAGGTCCGATTCGGGCAGGGCCTCGAGAGCCTTGATCGCCGGTCTAGTCACCTTCTCGACGGTCTCGTCGTCCAGGTCCCGAAGCCCGACCCACATGCGCCGCCCGATGCCGTCGAGGACTTCGGCCGGAGACCTGTTCCACTCTCGGATCTGCCGCTCATGCCGGCCCACGAAGCCGGAAGTCTCCGCCCATTCGATGACTTGCTCAGCCGAGGGCTCGGCGCGGTTCGCGCCACTGGAAAGGGCCCGTAGTCGCGATCCCATGTCTTCGAGGATGTGCCCAATGGTGTCACCGGGAGCGGCCTTCTGGGTCAGACACACCACGTATCGGCCACCGGGCCGAAGGATCCTGGCGGCCTCGGCCACGACCCTGGAAGCGTCCGGCACAGCTTGTAGTACCCAGACGGAATAGGCGTTGGTGACCCGTGCATCCGGGACGGGCAAGGTCATGGCGTCGCCCCGGACCACGACGGGTCCGAGGCGACCGTGGGCACGGCGGAGCATCTTGGCCGCAATATCCACCCCGACGACTCGTCTGCCCCGTCGGACGAGGCCAAGGGCTACGACTCCCGTGCCGACCCCGATCTCCAGGACCGGATCATCTGTCGTGACCAGCCGGGCATGGACATCGCCCGCGTACTCATCACCCCGGCGTTCTCCGCCTCGGGTCTCGTCGTACAACTCGGCAAGCTGGTCGTACTCAGCGGCTCCCCGGGCCACACCCGGGAGGGTAGTCGGACGATCCGTCCATCAGCATGCCTGGGTGGGGCAGGGCAGACTACGGGTAGTGAAGCACGCCGGCCCCGATGCCCTCGACAGGCTAGAGGGACTCCTTTCGGCACTCCGGGAGGTCCCAGGCTTACGAGAGAAGAGTCGGGGCACCTTCTACCGCGGCTCCCGAGCCTTTCTTCATTTTCATGAAGACCCAGCCGGTCTATTCGCCGATGTCCGGTTCGAGACAGAGTTCGAGCGGGTGGGAGTCTCTAACGCCAAGGACCAGGATCGACTGCTCCGAAAGGTCCGTAGCCTGGTACAAGCACCGTAGATCGGCACGTCTGGGCTGCTCGACGAGGACTACCGTTGCAGCGTGGGGTTCACCATGGCGCCCGCGTTCTTCAGCACCGACCTGGACCGCACCAGCACGTTCTGGGCTGCACTCGGCTTCGCCCTGGTCAGGCGGGATGCGAGCTACATGATCCTGGAGCACCCAATGGGAATCGTGATCCATTTCGGTCTCGTCCCGGACCTCGTGCCGAGCCAGAACATGACGAATGCCTACCTCCGATTCCCAACTTCTAACGAGGCTGTCGCGCTGTACGAGGCCTGGGTCGACCGCATATCTGACGATGGGTTCATCCACGCGCCGGCGACGACTTCCTACGGCATGATCGAGTGGGGGATGACTGACCCCGACACCAATGGCCTCAGGGTTGGAGGGCCAGCCGAACCACACTGAGCCGGGGACGCCTCACCTGGCCCCCACCCGCTGGCTCGTAGGCGAATCCCGCTTTACAAGTCCCGCGAGCGCGAGGATCCGACCATGGAGACTTGTCTGGCTTGTGACCTTGCCAGCGGGCGGGAATGGTGATCGACGTCTTGCACGAGCCGCAACCCTCCGGTGACGAACGCAGGTACCAGCGCTGGGGTCGGGTGCCCATGTTCCTCATGGTCCGGGCCACGAAGCGGTGAGCCGCCCAGGGCATTCGGAACAGGTCGGCCCGACACCGCGAGTGCTGGCTGCCTTCAGCCTGTCGGGCGAGGCGGTGGTCCTCGCGGGTGGGTTGGACCCTGCCTATCGGGTGGGTGATGTGGTTCTCAAACGAGCTGACAGCGCCGAGGAGGTTGCCTGGAAGTCCGAGTTGTTGGGGCGGATCGTAGAGTCCGGCTTCCGCGTCGCTCGGCCCGTACGTGCCCTCGATGGCTCCTGGACGGCTGAAGGATGGATGGCGTCCCGCTACGTCGAAGGTCGCCTTGAGCCAAAGGACTGGGCGCAGCTGTTCGGAGCTGCAGGCGCCTTCCATGCCGCACTTTCTGCCGAGCCACGGCCATCGTTCCTGGATCATCTCGACCACCGCTGGGCCCGGGCCCACCGTGCCGCTTGGGAACAGGCCGAGGTCGAATCTCTCGAGGCCGTCCGGCCCCGACTGGAGCGGCTCCGCGCCCTGGCGGGACCGGTCCACGGCACCCCTCAGCTCATCCACGGCGATCTGGCCGGCAACGTCCTGTTCGCGAAGGCAATGGTCCCGGCCATCCTGGACTTCAGTCCCTGGTGGGCTCCTGTGAGCTACGCCGAGGGCATCCTCGCGGCCGACGCCCTTCTGTGGTACGGAGCCGGTATCGAGATACTTGGCCTGGTAGCGGAGCCCTCCGACTTCCCGGGGGTCCTCGCCCGAGGGGCGCTGTTTCGGCTCCTCGCTGTCAATGAAGGCGCCAAGGAGGGCCATTCCGAGTATCTCGAGGAGCTTCCGAGATATGACGACCTGATCACACTGATCGAGGCAAGGAGCTGATTCGCGAGCCTGCCCCGAATGCTCAGGGTTGTGGAAGCGGAAGACCATCCCCAACCGCCCGTCTCGTCCTGTCGCCAGGGTCACGACCCTGACAGGGCGCTGATTACTGTCCGGGTCGCTGACGCCGGGTCAGTGCGGACCGGTGTTCCATGTCCGAGGGCCAGCGCGTCTGCAATGGCTCCAACGATGGCGTCCGGTTCGGCATCTGGTGAGAGCACGACGGCCCGCCCGATGCGAGAGGCTGCTGCCGCATTCTCGGGCTGGTCACGACCCAGAGGCACACACACCATCGGAACGCCGGTGGCGAGGGCAGCCATGACCGAGCCGAGGCCCGCGTGGGTCACCAGGACAGAGGCATGACCCAGGACGGCCTGATGGGGTATGTACCCGGCCAAGGTCACGTTGGAGGGGGCGGCCAGGTCACGGGGTCTGATGTGGTCGGGCAGATTCACGAGACCCCTGACTGGCATCTTCCCGAGGGCCCCGAGGATGCGCTGGATGATCTCGGCCTCGTTCTCGACGGTGGCGGCAGTCCCCAACGAAACCGCCACCAGGGGGCCGGACCCCTTCGGTGGCCGCCAGCGGATCCCCGGTGCCGATCTCGGGATCAGAGGGCCGAGGTAGCCGACATTGGCCGGGACCTCCCCAGGGCCGTCGAGTTCCCGGGGTGCCGCCACTGACACCAGAGCCGAGGCAGTCAGCAAGTCTGCATAGCCCTGGATGGGACGCAGACCGAGCCGGGCCCGAGTCTGGTTCAGGGCATCGACCGGCCCCGCCATCCCCATCGGGTGAGGGGCTCCGTCGCCCAGGAGAGCTCGGTAGAGCGTATGTACGAAAGCCACGGTCGGCTTCCCGCTGGCCTCCGCCCCACAGAGGGCGTCGGTCAGCATGTAGTCCACGACCAGGCCGTCCGGGCCCCACTGGTCGACGGCACTCAGAATGTCGTCGGCGCCGGGGAGCCATCCGGCCGTCTCGGGGAGGATCGTCGCCGGGGTTCCCTGCACCCGTGCGCTCAACCCGCGGCCGGGCAGGACTGCGACCCGGACGCCCTGGTCAGCCATCTCCTGGGCCAGGCAGACCAACGGAGGAACGTTGCCGCCACCGGCCCAACCGGCGAGCAATACGGACTGAGCCACCCCGACAGGTTGGCGTACGGGGGCCGGTCCGCGCTCTCGGGGACGCCGACGTGCCCCACCACTGCGGCAGCCGCCAGCCCGCGCTCCTGTGTCCCCGTGCGCCGGGCCAAGCCCCCACCCGGTGATCGGCACCTATCTATCTAGCTCCAGCCGCGAGGGACCTGAGCACGGCGACCTCGGGAAGCTTCTCCGGAGCGCCGTACCCGTGCTCGACCAGCCAGCGGATCTCCATGAGACTTCGCAACGACCAGTAGGCGCGGATCACATCGATCTCGACCTCGCCGCCGTAGCCGGCGATGACATCGTCAAGGTGCTCCTCGTGCCCAAGCGTCAGTGTGGCCAGGTCGTACATCGCATCGCCCTGGCCACCCTCGGACCAGTCGACGATCCCGCTCACCTCGTCATCGGCGACGAAGACGTGGACGATCTGCAGGTCGCCGTGAATGAACACGGGTGTCCACGGCCGCAGCGCTGCCTCGGCGATCTGGCGATTGCGCCTGACCACCTCGACGGACACAACATCGTGGGCGACGAGCCACTCGCACTCCTCGTCGAGCTTCGGCGGGAGTTGGAGTGTGCCCCGGCTGCTCCGAATGGGCTGTTGCTGACAGTGGCTGCTGGGCCAGGGCGGCAGGGACGCGTCGTGCAAGGTGCGGACGGAGGCACCCGCCGCAACCCACGCCGCCGACGACGCCGGCGACGGCTCTTGAAGCCGGCCGAGGGCCGATCCTGGGACCGCAGCGAGCGCGAGAACCGGCGGCTTGCGCCAAAGGACCCTGGGGGTGGGGACCGGTACCCTGGCCATGACCTCGACCTCTCGGTCCACGCGCTCTTGATCCGTGTCGATCTTCAGGAATACGTCGCCGACTCGCAGGGTTGCGCGCTCCGAATGTGCAACGACGACTTCGATGTCCTGCATGTCGTCGATCATTGCCCCACGTCACCTATGGGCGCAGAGAATATTGGGGTCGAATGGTCCGCCCAGGCCCCTAGTCCCCACGTGTCCTCCTCCACCTGCCCCCAAAGATCGGCCCGCCCGAGGATCCGGATATCCCCACACGCCGGGGCTGCAGCGTGTTTCTCTTGACCCATTTGAGGGCCGTTCTTCTGAGCACATCTGGTCGGCTTCGATGGCAACATGAGCATAATGGACGACGACATACCGGTTCTGATGGTTGCAGACGCGTCGGCGTGGTCGACATGGCTTACCAAGCATGGATCCCGGGCGGGCGGTGTCTGGTTGGTACTGGCGAAGAAGGGCACCACCGCGCCCACAACGCTGACATATGACGAGGCCCTTCAGGAAGCAATCTGCCACGGCTGGGTCGACGGCCAGCTGGCGAAGGGCGATGACCGGACCTTCCACCGCAAGTTCACCCCACGACGGCCCGGTAGCAACTGGTCGAAGCGTAACGTCGACCTCGCGGGCCGGCTGATGTCGGAGGGCCGCATGAAGCCGACCGGGTTGGCCGTCGTCGATCGAGCCAAGGCCGATGGAACCTGGGACAATGCTTACGAGGGTCAGGCGAGCATCGAGGTCCCCGCGGACCTCGCCTCTGCCCTCGCTGATAACGATGCCGCCCAGGCGACGTTCGACAGTCTGAGTGCGGCCAATCGCTACGCAATCCTCTATCGCGTGAGCACTGCAAAACGCAGCGACACGCGCAGGCGCCGTATCCTGCAACTCGTAGCAATGCTCGCCAGGGGCGAGACGATCCACCCTCAGAGTGCAGATACGCGTCGACGAGCAGGCCGACAGTCCACCTCCCGCTCGACCACGGCCAGACCGTCCCCTAAGGACGCCTGTAACCATCCCTGAGTGTCGGGAACTTGACCGCCTCCTACCGGCGAGTCAGCGGCCATCGGGGTTCTGGTCGTCTGCCACCATCTCGGGAGAGTCCGTGCTGGTGAGGTGGAGGCAACCGGTGCGGCTTCGGGGAGGGCGGCTTGGGGTACAGATCGGCGGCAGGCGCTATGAGGTGCCGTTCAGAGAGGAGACCCAAATGGGCGCAGCGGACAAAGCCCGAGACAAGGCTCAGGAACTCAAGGGCGAGGTCAAAGACGCCGTCGGCGGCGCGACCAACGACCGCTCGATGGAAGCCGAGGGTAAGGCAGACAAGGTCGCTGGCAACCTGAAGCAGGCCGGGGAGAAGGTCAAGGACGCACTCTCGTAAACCGCGCCGCCGGCAGGACTCGAACCTGCAGCCTTCGGATTAGAAGTCCGTTGCTCTGTCCATTGAGCTACGGCGGCGGGGTGCCGGCTCCGGCGGCCCCGGGACCGGCTCGAGCCAGGCTACCGGGGGTGGTCCCCTCCTCCGCCGTTCAGCCGGCCGAGGAGGGTGCGGCTCGGCACCACCTCGGCGCCCAGGGCCCGGACCCGGTCGCGCAGACCCCGGTCCGACGTCACCACCACGACGGGGTCGTCGTGGCGGCCGGCCAGCTCCACGATGGCGTCGTCGGCCGAGCGGCTGGCCCCGGAGTGCACGACCCGGACGGGCGCCCGGCCAGCGGCGGACCCGCCGTGGCTTCCGTCGGGCGCCGGTGGGTCCGGCTCGGCGCCGCCGGGCCCGTCGAAGACGACGGTGACGTCGGCCTCCTCCGGCCAGGGGTGGAGCTCCAGCTCGGCCACCAGCCGCCGGGCGGCACCCCGGCGGTCCCGCCACCAGCCGTCGGGCCGGGACCCCATGACGTTGTTGCCGTCGATCAGCCAGCGGACCGGCTCAGCTGCCACAGGGGGCCTCCCTCCGGCGGACACCGTAGGGCCGGCAATCGGGGATGGGGACCGGCCCGCCTGTGCCATGCTGGGCCGTCCACGGTGGCCGTAGCTCAGTCGGTTAGAGCGCCAGGTTGTGGCCCTGGAGGTCGGGGGTTCGAGTCCCCTCGGTCACCCCAAATCCCCCGCGGGTCGGCGCTGGCAGGGGCCCTGCCGGCGCCGGAAGCCGTTGGGGCCCGGGCTAGTGTTCTGCCCTGGCGCCTCTAGCTCAATTTGGCAGAGCAACTGGCTCTTAACCAGTGGGTTCAGGGTTCGAGTCCCTGGGGGCGCACCCCGTTCATGGAGCAGGCCGATTTCATGGCGCAGGCCGAGACGACCATCCGACGAGTGCTCGGCGAGTACCGGACCTGGGCGGTCGTGGGGTGCTCGCCCGACCGCCGGCGAGACAGCCACGACGTGGCCGCCTTCCTCCTGTCCCACGGCTACGAGGTGATCCCGGTCAACCCGGGCTGCACCGAGATCCTGGGTCGGCTGTGCTACCCGACCGTGGCGGACATCCCCGGGCCGGTCGAGGTCGTCGACATCTTCCGGCGGTCCGAGAGCGCCGGCGCCCACGTCGACGAGGCGGTGGCCGCCGGGGCCCGGGCCGTCTGGATGCAGCTGGGCGTGATCGACGAGGCGGCGGCGGAACGAGCCAGCGCGGCCGGCCTGGACGTCGTCATGGACCGCTGCCCGAAGATCGAGCTGCCCCGCCTGGTCCGCAGCGGGCTCCGGCCCCCGGCGTGACGGCCGACCGCGCCCAGGCCGGGGAGGCCCGGTTCGATATCCCGACCGCGCCGTACGGGGACATCATCCCGCCCCGCCAGCCCGGGGACACCGGCGGCTCGGCCGGACTGGCGCAGGGGGTCTGGCGGACGGCCCGACCCCGCCAGTGGCTCAAGAACGTTCTCGTTTTCGCCGCCCCCGGCGCCGCCGGGGTGCTGTTCCATGCCCATGCGTTCGGGCGGGCGGCGGCGGCATTCGGCATCTTCTGCGTCGCCTCGTCGGGCTCCTACTTCCTCAACGACGCCATCGACGCCGAGGCCGACCGGCTCCACCCGGCAAAGCGGAACCGGCCGGTGGCCTCGGGGGTGCTTCCCGCCCCGGGCGCCATCGCCGTCGGCGCCTTTCTCCTGGCCCTGGCCCTGGGTCTGTCGGCCGCGGTCGGCCTCAAGCTCCTCGTGGCCATGGCCACCTACGTGGCCATCCCCGCCGTCGGGTACTCGCTCTGGTTCAAGCACGAGCCGGTCTTCGACATGGCAGCGGTCGCGTCCGGGTTCATCGTCCGTGCCATCGCGGGCGGCGTCGCCACCGGGGTGCCGCTGTCGAACTGGTTCCTGATCGTGGCCTCGTTCGGCTCTCTGTTCGTGGTGGCCGGCAAGCGCTACGCCGAGTACCAGGGCCTCGGTGACGACGCCGCCGGGCACCGCGCCACGCTCGGCCGCTACCCCCTCGGCTATCTGCGCTACGTCCGCTCCGTGTCCTCGGCGGTGGCCATCGCCGGCTACTGCGTATGGGCCTTCGAGAAGGCGTCCCCGGGTGGCCACCCCGGGGGTGGGGCCATCTGGTTCGAGCTGTCGATCGCTCCCTTCGTCCTGGCCATCCTGCGGTACTCGCTGATCCTCGAGGAGGGCGGTGGGGACGCGCCGGAGGACGTCTTCGTGCACGACCGGCCCATTGAGCTGCTGGCGGCGGCGTGGGCGCTGGTCTTCGCTCTCGGCGTGTACGCCATCTGACGTAGGTGCCCGCTCAGCTGCTGACGGGGTGGGGGCGCACGGGCGCCACGCGGGCGGAGGTGGCCGCGCCCGGGAGTGCGGAGGAGATCGCCGACGTCTTGGCCGGGGCAGGTCGGCGCGGCGTCCTGGCCCGGGGTCTCGGTCGGTCGTACGGGGACGCGGCGCAGAACGCCGGGGGCACGGTCGTCGACACGTCGGCGCTGAGCTCCCCGCTCGAGCTCGACGGCGCCGGCAGCTTGAAGGTCGGGGCGGGCGTGAGCCTCGACACGGTGATGCAGACCTTCATCCCGCTCGGCTGGTTCGTTCCCGTGACCCCCGGCACCCGCCAGGTCACGGTCGGCGGCGCGGTGGCGGCGGACGTGCACGGCAAGAACCATCACGTCGACGGCAGCATCGGCCGTCACGTGTCACGTATGCGGCTCGTCAGCCCGACGGGCGTCCATGAGCTGGGCCCGGACGACGATCTGTTCTGGGCCACCGTGGGCGGGATGGGACTCACCGGCGTCGTCACCGAGGTCGAGCTGCGCATGACGCCCATCGAGACGAGCACCATGCTGGTCGACATCGACCGCACGCCGGACCTCGACGCGACCATGAGCCTGATGGCGGAGGGGGACGAGGGCTACCGCTACTCGGTGGCGTGGATCGACTGCCTGTCGACAGGAAGGTCGCTCGGCCGTTCCGTCCTGACGCGCGGGGACCACGCTCCCGCCTCCGCCCTGCCCGGGAGACGGCGGGACGACCCGCTGGCGTTCAGCCCCCGCACCCGCCTGGCCGCCCCCCCGTGGGCGCCGTCGAGCCTGCTCAACTCGATGAGCATCCGGGCCTTCAACGAGGCGTGGTACCGACGCGCCCCCCGGCGGGAGCGGGGAGCGGTGCACGGCCTGGCCGGCTTCTTCCACCCCCTCGACGGGGTGAGCGGATGGAACCGCCTGTACGGCCGCCGTGGCTTCCTGCAGTACCAGTTCGTGCTGCCGTTCGGTCAGGAGGACGTGCTCCGCCGCACCGTCGAGCGTCTGGCCGGGGGCGGCTGCCCCTCGTTCTTCGGGGTGCTCAAGCGCTTCGGAGAGTCCGACGCCGGGCATCTGTCGTTCCCCGTGCCGGGGTGGACCCTGGCCCTCGACATGCCGATCGGGCCGCCGGCGCTCGGTCCCCTCCTTGACGCCCTCGACGCCGAGGTCGCCGCCGCCGGGGGGCGGGTGTACCTGGCCAAGGACTCGCGGCTGCGACCCGAGCACCTGTCCGCCATGTACCCCCGGATCGACGAGTGGCGGGCGGTGCGGGACCGGGTCGACCCCGACGGCGTGATGTGCTCCGACCTGGCCCGGCGCCTCGGGTTGCTGGCCCACTCCCCCGGCCCGGGTCCCCTGTGAGAGACGCCCTCGGCCGTCCCCAGACCGTCGCCGTCTTCGGGGGGACCTCCGAGATCGGCCGGTCCGTGGTGGACCTGCTGCTCCGCCGGGGCGCGGCGCGGGTCGTGCTGGCCGGTCGGGACACCGGCGCCCTCGAGGACGTGGCGCGGGATCTGCGCCGACGCCACGGCGCCCGGGCGGACGTGGTCCCCTTCGAGGCGGCCGATCGGTCCTCCCACGAGCGGGCCGTAGACGAGGTCTTCGCCGGAGGCGACGTCGACGTGGTGCTGGTCGCCTTCGGCGTGCTCGGGGACCAGGAGCGCGACGAGCGCGATCCTGCCGCCGCCGCCGAAGTCGTCGATACGAACTTCACCGCCGCCGTTTCGGTCGGGGTGGCAGTGGCGGGGCACCTCCGCGTGCAGGGCCACGGGACGCTGGTGGTGCTGTCGTCCGTGGCCGGGGAACGGGCCCGGCGGTCCAACTTCGTGTACGGGGCGTCGAAGGCGGGAATGGACGCCTTCTACCAGGGCCTCGGGGCGGCACTCGCTCCTGAGGGAGTGCACGTGATGGTCGTGCGTCCCGGGTTCGTGAAGACCCGGATGACCGCCGGCATGAAGCCGGCCCCGCTGGCCACGACGCCCGAGGCCGTCGCCCAGGTCGTCGTGGCCGGGCTGGATCGGGGCGCCCGCACGGTGTGGGCCCCTCCTCCGCTTCGAGCGGTCATGACCGTCCTGCGCCATCTCCCCACTCCGGTGTTCCGCCGCCTTCCCCTCTGAGATCCGGACCGGGAGCCCCACCCCGTCGCGGGCCGGGGAGACCTCCCCGGAGTAGAAAAATGCGAGTTGGGCGGCCGTATGTGAATCGCCTAATACGGCCGGGGTCATGTGCGCACGTCGTGACCAACTCGACACTGACCGTCGAGCGGTGACGCCTCTTCGACGGCAGCCAGAAGTGGCGGGCATACGGAGGGTGGCGATATCCGGCCGTATGTGAATGCTCTTATACGGCCGCCCTGTTGTATCGCGACAAGTCCGGAGGTCTCCGTAACACCGACGTAACGCTCGAGCACCTCCCCCCGAGCATCGGGGGCCGGTCGCTACCGCCGCGCCGTGGTTAGCAGGAGCCGCTCGTAGCGGGAGAGGACGTCGGGCCAGGCGTAGTGCGTCTCGACATAGCGACGCCCCGCCGCCCCCAGCCGAGGGCCGAGGACCGGATCGTCCTCGAGCATGTCGAGCGCCGCCTCGAACTGGGCGAAGCCCCGGTACGGGATGGCCGCCGCGCTGCGCCGGGCCTGCCCCGCCAGCACCGCTGAGCGCTCCTGCACGAGGGCGGGCCGGCCGACGGCCCACGCCTCGGTGAGCGCCATGGAGAAGCTCTCGAACCAGCTGGGCATGACAAGGGCCCGGCACCCGCGCAGCGCCGACCAGCGCGTGGCGTCGTCGACGAAGCCGGTGACGAACACGTCGGGGTGCGCCGCCATCGTCTTGACCGGCTCCCCGAGGTACACGAGGGCCAGCGAGCCGGGGTGGCGCTGCTTGTAGGCGAGGAACTGGTCGTAGAGCTCCTCGGTTCCCTTGTGAGGGTCGAGCCGCCCGACATAGAGGAGGTAGGGCCGATCGCCGAGACCGAAGCGGGCCCGGAACTCCTCGGCGTCACCCGGCGGGTCCAGGTCGACACCTACTCCCAGCACCCGGTAGGGGCGGCGCAGGCGGAAGCGCTGCTCCACGAACTCGACCTCCTCGACGGTGAGGAAACCGAAGGCGTGGGCGTGACGGAAGAGGGCGTCGAACAGAGGCAGGTGGATGGGCGCCTCGTCGTGGGCGGTGGGGTGCAGGACGGTAGGGGCCCGCCGGGCCGCCACCGGCAGTCCGGTCCAGGTGGTGTTGTAGAGGTAGGTGAAGAACACCACGACGTCGTAGGAGTCGGCGCCCTGCTCGAGCCAGGACACCAGCTCGGGAACCTCGGGGCCCTGCTGGCGCATCCACTCGCGCTGCAGGAAGTAGGGCACCGGCTTCCTCCCCGCCACCACCCGCTCCTGGAGACGTCCGAACACGTCATGGTTGCGCGGGCGGGCCACGTCCAGGCGGTGCACCTTCACCCCGTCGAGCTCCTCGGTGCCGCCGGGGTAGAAGTTGGCCCAGTCCACGTAGCTGGCGGCCCGGGTGGTCAGAACCTCGACGGCATGGCCCCGCTCGACCAGACCCTGCGCGTACATGCGGCACAGCTGCTCCGCCCCCCCGGCCACGTCGCGCCCGTAGCGCTGCACGACCATCAGAACCTTCACCGGAACCGAACCTCGGGAGCGGTGGCCGGCACGCCCCTCACCCGACCAACTCCGTCAGCTGGTCCCGGAAGGTGGCGCGGCTGCGGGCCGGGTCGAAGTCCGCCAGGCGGGCCCGTCCCCGCTCGATCATCCCGGTGCGCAGGGTCCGGTCGGCCAGCACCCGGTTGATGGCCTCGGCCGCGAGCAGGCACGATCCCGAGCCCGGCAGCAGGAGGGCGGCGTCTCCCACCGTCTCGGGCACGGCCGCCCGGTCCCTGGCAACGACCGGCACGTCGAACGCCATGGCCTCGATCAGGGGTATCCCCAGGCCCTCGTGCTCGCTCGCGCTGAAGAACACGTCGGCCCGGCGGTACCACGCCGCCAGCTCCGCATCGGTGACGGCGCCGGTCAGCTCCACGTAACGGTCGAGGTTGAGCTCGGCCACCGTGGTGCGCACGGTCTGCTCGTACCGGGGCAGCCGGGCCGCCCCGACCAGCACCAACCGGGCGTCGCCCCGCAGGTAGGTGGTGAGCACGTGTGCGGTCTGGACGAGGAAGTCCGGTCGCTTGTGGGGAAGGAGCTGACCCACGAACAGCACCACCGGCCCCTCCGCGAAGGTGTCCACGCGGTGCTGCACCTCGGTCGGGACGGACGCGGAGAGGAGGCGCTGCCAGTCCGGTAGGAGCGGAGCGACCCGGACGCGCTTGTATCCCACGGCGGTGAGCTCGGCGGCGCTGTAGGCCGAGTTGGCCAGGGCCAGGACGGCCCGCCCCGCCAGCACCGCCACCTCCTCCCGGCCCGCCTCCAGCCTCCCGGCAAACTCGGCGTCGAAGGGCCGGAAGACCTCGGCAGGCGACACGTTGTGGTAGTTGACGACCAGCCGCTCCGGCCCGCGCAGAAGCACGTCCCGCAGCGTCGGCTCCCCGATCGACGCGTGGTACACGATCACGTCTCTGTCCCGGCCGGTCGGGTCCAGGGCGGCCCGTGCCTCCGGGAACTCGAAGCGGTGCTCCATGTCCGGATGGATGTAGCGGGCATAGAGTCCCGAGGGCCCCATCTGGGCCAGAAGAGGCTGCAGCTCCAGGGCGGCGGTGGTTATGGCGTCCCCCGGGACGGCGGAGACGACCAGCTGGTCGATCCGCGTCAACGGGTGGCGATCAGGGCGTAGTCCTGCGGCGCGAACAGGACCTGGTTGACCCGCTCCACGTTGGCGTCGTGCTGCTCGTCTCCCACCGGAGCCAGGACCTCGGCTGCCGGCGGCGGAGACCGCCAGCGCAGCTCCGCCGCGGAGAAGCCGGCCTGCTCGAACAGGAAGCGCAGATACAGCGGATGGATCGGGGCGTGATGGGTGGGGTCGAGGTAGAAGGCCCGGGCGAAGATGTAGAGCGACTGCGGGTTGGGCGTCTCGATGACCACCTTGCCGCCCGGGCGCACCTTGTCCACCGCCAGGGTCACCAGCTCGACCAGCTGCTGGGGCGCCAGGTGCTCGATGACCTGGATGAGCACCAGGCCGCCGAGCGACCCGTCGGGCTGACCGGCCAGCACCTCGAGACCGTCCCCGACCTCCACATCGAGGCCGCGCTCTGAGGCGTCGCGCGCCAGCTCGGGATCGAGCTCGATGCCGCGACCGACGATGCCGGCCTCGCCGAGCAGCTCGAGGAACTCGCCCCGTCCGCAGCCGATGTCGAGGACGGGACCGGCGTCCGCCAGGAGGGGGACCAGGTCGGTGTAGCGGGTCTTGATCTCCTCGGCGCTGCCGCGGAACTCGGCGTCGAAGGCCTCCCAGCGGAAGGGGGGCCGGAAGCGCCGCCGGGCCTCGGCCGCCTCCAGCCGCTCGAGACGGCGGCCGATCTCCGCCAGGCCTCCGGGCGCGTCAACGGGCTGGCGCTCGAGGGCGGCGAGGCGCTCCTGGAGGGCGTCGACCTGACCCACCAGGTCGGTATGGAGGTGGGTGTTCGGACGGCGGAGAGCGTCGGCCAACTCGCCCACGACGCTCTGGAGGACCGACACCGCCTCCTGCACCTGCTCGAGCACGCCCTGGATCTGCCGGTCGGTCAACCGGGCCAGGGCCCGGTGCAGGGAGGCTCCCCCCGGCAGGTCCGAGGCCAGAGGGATGCGCTCCGTGCTGAGTCCGGGCAGCGACCTCACCCGCTCGACCAGCTCGTCCAGCCGGCTGAGATCCGTCTCTACGCGGTGGGCGGCCACCCGCCGGAAGTGGGCGTCGAGGTCGTCCTCCAGCCCCGCCGGGTACAGCCCCTCCTTCCGGCGGGCCTCGACCGTGCTGCGCAGCCGGTCGACGAGCGCGTCCACATCGGGGGTCTCGTCCGGGGAGGAGCTCATCGGCCAGGGACTCTAGGAGCCGGGGTGGCCTGCAACGGCCAGGGCCCGACCGGAGTAGCCGGGGACCTGATCCCGGACGCTGCCGAAGTTGGGCGCATCTCCGAAGCTGAAGACGTTCCCAGCCGCCGTTACGACCAGGTAGCCGCCGCCGTCGGGGGTGGCCGCCAGGCCCACGGCCGGGTCGGAGCCCACCGGGGCGGGGCCGTAGGGCGGGGCGTCCCCGAAGGCATCGACCGTGCCGTCCCGGCGGAGCAACCAGTAGCCCCGATCGTCGGCGGTGGGAGCCACCGCCGAGGCTGCCGCGGGGTGGGCCCCGGTCGGCGCCGCGCTGGTCGTGGCGGCCGGGGGGAAGGCGTGGGCGTCCCCGAACGGGTACAGGCTGCCGTCCGCCGTCACCAGCCAGTAGCCCCCGCCGCCATGGGTGGCGGCCATCCCCACCACCGGCGCCACCGGTCGGGAGGCACCGGTGGAGCCGTGGAAGACGGCGTCCCCGAAGGTGAAGATGCCCCCGTCGGAGGCCACCAGCCAGTAGCCGCGTCCGTCCGCGGTCGGAGCCATCGCCACCACCGGGGCGTTGAGCCGCATGCTGCCGGTCGAGCCGTGGAAGGAGGCATCCCCGAAGGTGAAGATGCCGCCGTCAGAGGCCACCAGCCAGTAGCCCCGGCCGGTCGGCGTGCCGGCCATCCCGACCACCGGGCGGTTCAGGCGCATCCCGCCCGTGGACCCGTGGAAGGCGGCGGCACCGAAGCTGAACACACCACCGTCGGCGGCGCCGACCCAGTAGCCGTCGATGCCCCCGCTCGGCGCGCCCACCACCGCGAACCAGCTCGACTTGAGCCCCAGGCGAGCGGCGAAGGTGGCTCCGGTCGTGGTGGCCGACCCCGCCGAACCCTGGACCACGAGCGACGCCACCCGCCCCCCCTGGTCCGCCTGCGCCGGACCCGAGCGTGACGTCACCTGCAGGGACTCGAAGGTCCCGATCGACGGGTAGGCGGACTGGATGCTCTGAGCCGGTACCGTCACCGACCAGCTGTGATTGGGATTGCACGCGTTGGCGGTGCACACCGCGTCCCCGTCGTCGACGACGGCCGGGAACGGGCCGCCCGCCGTCCAGCCGCCGGTCGAGGACGAGTACTGCGTCAACGACACTGCACCGGACCCGTCGACGCGCACCTGTCCGGCCGTGGCCGACACGGCGGCGTCGGTCGTGGGGTTCTCGGCGCCCATGCCGCCGTAGACCTGGCAGGCGGTGGTGTCGCAGATGTCGGCGTACCCGTAGGCGCCGGTTCCGCCCTGCGGGCTCGGGGCGGCCTCCTGGTTGGCGGCGTAGGCGCGGGCCGCCACCGCCTGGGCCTCGAGGGCCTGGAAGCCCCGGGGCTGGCCCTGGGCCCCGGCCGATCCCTGCGCCCCCCACGACGGCGAGCTCTCCCCGGGCACGACGCCGCGCAGGTACTGCTCGAGTGGCAGGACGTTGACCGTGCGAGCCACCCCTCCGATCTCGGCGCCCTGCAGGGATCCCCGCACGTAGAGATTCCCGCCGCCCCGGCACAACTGCAGGGCCGAGGTGGTCGTGGCGCTCGCCGCGTCGGCGGAGGACGTGGCCACGGCCTGCGGCCCGCTTCCCCCTGTATCCGAGGCCGTACCCGCCGGTGTCCACGGCCCCGCACACCCGGGACCGGTCGAGATGGTCCAGCTCCCGGGAGAGGTGAGGTGCATCAGCACGGCCCGCCCCGCGGCCATCGACATGCCCGCCGCGCTGAACGGCGCGCCCGAGGTCACGATCACGTCGTTTCCGTCGTTCCCGACGAGCCGCACCCGGATCGGCCCGTTCGGCGCCGTCCCGGTCGTGGTGCCGCCGTAGAAGTGGTCGAGGATCCAGCCGTAGGGCTGGCCGGCCAGGGCGTAGCCGAGGGCGCCCCACTGCCCCATCCCGACACCGTGCCCGAATCCGTGCCCAGCCAGCGTCACCGACGCCGGCGACTGGGCGCGGGCCGGCGCGGGGAAGACGAGGACGGGCCAGGCGGCGGCGACGGCAGCGGCCACCACCGTCCCGATCCGGTAGGCCCTCCTTCTGGTCACCGCCGCCCCGGCAGCTCGCCCAGGAAGCGCCGGTACCGCTCGATCAGGACCGGCCACTGGAAGTTGGCGTCGACGTAACGGCGTCCCGCCGCCGCGAGTGACTCCGCCAGGCCGCGGTCGTTCGTGATACGCGAGAGGGCCACCTCGAAATCCGCAAAGCCCCCGTACCAGAGGCCTCCTCCCGACCGTAGGCAGTGCTCCACCGTGGCGGGAGAGCGCCCGTTCACGAGCACCGGCACCCCGGCGCTCCAGGCCTCGACTACGACCAGCGAGAACGACTCCATGGCCGAGGGGGAGATGCAGCCCTCGGATCCCGCGAGGAGCCCCCACTTCACGTCCTCGTCGACCGGACCCGTAACGACGAGGTCGGGGTGGGCGGGGGGCCGGTCGACCACCTGCCCGACCAGCACCAGGGCCAGTGGCCCGGGATTGCGCTCCTTGTAGGAGAGGAAGAAGCGCCACAGCGAACCCGACCCCTTCTGGTTGTCGACCCGCCCTATCGAGCACACGTAGGGCCGCTCCCCCACTCCCGCCTGCCGGCGGGCCGCCACCGGATCGGCGTCCCGGGGCTCCACGCCCATGCCCAGGACGACCTGATGACGCTCGGCCACGGGAAAGAGGTGGTGGACCAGCCGGCGCTCCTCGTAGGTGTGGAACACCAGCCCGGCCGCCGCCCCGAACACCGGCGGAAACACCGGGAGCCGGATGGGCGCCTCGTCGTGGGCGGCGGCGTGCAGCACGGCCCGCTCGGCCACGCGCGGCAGTCCCCGCACCGTCGGGTAGTACAGGTACGGATAGAACGCCACCACGTCGGCGTCCGATGCCGCCACGGCGTCGACGACCTCCGGGCACACCGGCCCCTGCAGGTCGATCCAGCGCTCCGCCTCCTCCATGGTCGCCTGGCCGGCACGCGTCAGCAGCGGACCCGAGTAGTCGTGGAATCCGGAATCGCGCCCGGCGCGCGACGCGAAGCGGTGCACGGTGACGCCCGCCTCGACCGAGGTCCCCGGGGCCAGCTCGTCGTTCCATGTCATGGCGTCGAGGGCGCAGGTGGTGAGCACCTCCACCTCCCAGCCGAACGCCGCCACCAGCCGCTCGGCCAGCATCCGGGCGGCGGTCTCGGCGCCGCCGGTCACCTGGGCCCCGTAGCGCGGCACGACGAACGCCAGCTTCACGGGGTGACCCCGGTCAGTGGAGCGAGGGCCTCGATGAGCCTGCGGCGGGAGCGGGCCAGGTCGAACTCCGCCAGCCGCTCATGGCCCGCCGCGACCAGAGACCGCCGCAGGGCGTCGTCGGTGACGACGCGGTGCACAGCCGCCGCCACCGTGGCCGGGGACCGGTCGGTGACGGTCAGCCCCGCCCGGCCGAGCGTCTCGGCCACCGCACCGGACGGTCGGGCCACGATCGGAGTCCCGTGCAGCATCGCCTCGAGCACAGGCACGCAGAACCCCTCGTGCTCCGACACGATTACCAGGGCGTCGGCGGCGCGGTAGTGGGCGGAGAGCTCGCCGCCCGAGACGCGCTCCCGGATGATCACGGCGTCGGCCACGCCCAGCTCGGTCGCGTACCGGCCGAGGGCCCGGGCGTAGCTGTCGGTGGCGGGCCGTCCGATCAGGCGCAGTCGGGCCCGGGGGTCGTACACCCGGCGGTACATCACCAGGGCCTTGATCAGCTCGTGCTGGGCCTTGTTCGGCGCCAGCCGGCCGACGAACAGGAGGTCGGCGCCGCCCTCGGCCTTCACCTTCTCCAACGCCGCCAGGCAGTCGGTGTCCACGTCGGCGCTCATCGCCTCCACGTCGAGCAGGATCGGCACCACCGCCGTGCGCCGGTAGTCGAGCTCCATCAGCTCCAGCTCGTTGTAGGCGGAGTCCGCCATTCCGAGCGACGTGCGGGGTGCCAGATGGGCCAGCTGGGCGCGTCCCCACCCGAGGGCGTTGGCCACGTCGGTGTCCCAGGCGCGGAAGAACTCGGCCGGGGTCAGGTTGTGGTAGTCGATCACCAGGGGCTCGGGGCGGGAGAACACGTAGTCGGCCAGCACGGATCCGGTGGCCAGCTGGTAGAGGAGGACGCTCCCCCGGGCAAATCCCGGGAACTCCGAGAAGTGCCGGGCCTGGCCCTCGAGCTCGGCGTGGACGGCCTCGACGAAGATCTCCGACGCGAATCCGGCGTCCTGCAGCGCCCTGCGCATCTCGAGGGTGTGCATCCCGACGGCGTCCCCGGGCAGGAGGGCGGGGAGGAACTGGTGCACGGCCGTCACCGAGCCCCGCTCGGCCTCGCCGGCGGGCGGGGGCCGGCGCAGCACCGATCGGGTCGTCTCCCCGAGCCCCGACCGGGCCGCCGGATCGGTCACCCGGACTCCCCCAGGGCGGCCTGGACGGCGGCGGCGAACCGCGGGCGGGTGTGGGCCGGTGAGAACTCCTCCGCCCGGGCCCGCCCGGCATCCACGAGCCGGCCCCGCAGATCGCTGTCCGACACCACCCGGTGGACGGCGGCGGCCACCAGCGCCGGCGTCTTGGCCGGCAGGACCACGCCGGCGCCGGCCACGGTCTCCGGGATGGCGGTGGACCCGTAGGCGACGACCGGGACCCCGGCGTGCATGGCCTCGAGGATCGGGACGCAGAAGCCCTCGTGGTCGGAGAGGCACACGAGGACGTCGGCGCCGGCGTAGTAGGCGGCCCGCTCGGCGTCGCTCACCGAGCCGGCCAGGTCGACGGCGTCCCAGAGGTCGAGGGCGCCGACGAAGCGGCGCAGGGCCCGCAGGTAGTTCGGCGAGGCCGCCCCCCCGACCAGGTGCAGGCGGGCCCGGGGGTCGTAGGCGCGCCGATAGGCGGCCAGGACCTTCACGAGCTCGTGCTGAGCCTTGTTGGGGACGATGCGTCCGACGAACACGAGGTCGACCCCACCTCTCTCCTTGCCCCGCGCCAGCCAGTCGAGGGTGACCCGGTCGGGCTCGGCCGCCTGGGCGTCCAGGTCGAGGATGAGCGGGACCACCGAGGTCGACCGGTAGCCGAGCTCGTCCAGCTCGGCCGCGTTGTACCGGGACACCGCGATGGCGTGGCGGGCCGCCACCGCCAGCTTGCCGATCTGCCGGCGGCCCTCGGCCACCTCGTCCGCCAGCCCAGGCTCCCACGTCTCGAGCAGCGCCGGCGGTGTGACGTTGTGGTAGTTCACGAGCAGCGGTGGGGTCTGTTCGAGCAGCCAGTCCGCCATCCGGTGCCCGGTCGAGGCCTGGTAGAGCATCCAGTCCCCCGGGCGGGGCCGGTAGCTGTCGTAGGGACGGGATATGGCGGCGTGCTCTGAAGAGGCATTGGCTACGTACACGTCCGACGACAGCCCCATGCCGCGCAGCACGGACTGCACCTGCAGGGCGTGGCCGCCGATGGCGTCCCGCGCCACGAACGACGGGATGAACTGGTGCACCGCCGATGCGCTCACGAGCTGGGGGCGGTCCGGAACGGCAGGTTCATTCCGCCTGGTCAGGCCGGGCGGACCGCGGTGACGAGCGACATCACTGCGCCGTCGGTGGTGGTGGTGTTCTCGAAGCGGGCCCGGTCGAGGAGGTGTGACCACGTCACCGCGTGGAGGGGCCGGCCCGGGGCCAGGTCGGCCTCGAGGGCCGGTACCGCCTCCGGCCAGCGCTCCGGGTTGACCCCCAGGATCACGAGGCGCCCGCCCGGCGCCAGCTTGGCCGCCGCCAGCTCCACCAGCAGGCGCTGGCGCCCCAGCGACAGCCGGTCGACGCATCCCGAAAGGACCAGGCCCGCCAGTCCCGCGTCGGCCACCGCCCCCAGATGGGACACCGGGTCGTCGGGCCACGCCTCCAGACCCGCCGCCACCGCCGCGTCCACCAGGGGGCCTCGGGGGTCCACCCCGTAGGCGTCGACCCCGGCGTCGCGCAGGGCCTGCACGATGGCGCCCTGGCCACATTCGGCGTGGAGCACGCGCCCGGTGACGGCCGAGAAGTGCCCGACCACGGCCTGCTCCCACTCCGAGAGATCGGGCGCCTCGGCGGGACGGTCCCGGCCGTCATCCTCGGCCGGGCGCCACTCGGCCAGCTGCTCCTCGAGATGGGTCGTGCGCTCGGCCAGGGTCCTGAGGGCCCGCACCGTGGAGGTGCTGAAGGCCGTGATCTGCTGGGCCAGGTACTCGAGGTACCAGGCCATGGCCTTGCGCAGGACCCGCTTGACCTCCCCGACACCAGGCTTCTGCGAGGCGGTGGGCACGGCCACGTTTATGTAGGCGGCCCGGTCGGCCGCCTTGATGGCTTCCCCGAAGTCCCCGTCCAGCGGCCCCACCGGCACGAACCGGTCGAACACGAGGTCGAGCTCGCGCTCGAGGCTGGGAGGGAAGTCCCCGGCCGCCCGGCGCCGCCGTACCTCCTCCTGGATCTCCCCCATGACCTTGTCCAGGTCGACGGTCCCACTCTGCTCTTCAGTCAAGTCGTCACAGCTCCTCGGCGAAGTTCCCTTCCAGGCGGGCGAACACCGCCAGCGCCGCCCCCATCAGCACCACCGCCACGCCGAACACGATCAGGACGTGCCAGAGGTACCACCACTCCCCCGCCTGGGGAAGCAGCTGCCGGCTGGAGAGGGGCACCTTCGTCAGAGAGCCGGACGTCACCTTGCCGCCGTACACCCTGGCGTAGATGGCCCGCTGAAAGACCAGGACGATGTCGGTGAGGGGGTTGATACACGGCAGCCAGGTGGGCAGATGGTGCTTGGCCAGCTCCGACGAGATCTGCTGGTACGAGTACACGATCGGGGTGGCCCAGAACCAGGCGGCCCCCACGATCAGCTCGACGAAGTGCTGCGTGTCCCGCAGGTACACGTTTACCGCCGACAGCAGCACCGCCAGGGCGGCACAGAGGAGCACCAGCGCCACGAAGGCGGGGATCAGCTCGGGCAGATAGCTGAAGCCAGGTGAGTACCGCGCCGCCACGAGCACGATCAGGAGCACCAGCCCCTGGAAGAAGAAGAACACGATGCCGGCCCCCACGGAAGCCAGCGGCAGGATCTCCCTCGGGAAGGCGACCTTCTTCACGATGCCGGCGTTGCCGACCATGGTGCCGGTGGCGTTCATCAGGGAGTAGGAGAAGAGGTTGTAGGCCAGCAGTCCGGACATCAGGAAGATGGCGAAGGCGCTGATCCCGCTGTGCAGGACGATCTGGAACACGAAGTAGTAGATGCCGAGCGTGAAAGCGGGGTTCAGCATCGACCACAGCATCCCGAGGAAGCTGGAGTTGTACTTCACCGTCAGCTCCTTGCGCACGAGCGACAGGAGCAACTCCCGGTAGGCCCAGATGTCGGCCAGCCGGGGCAGGACCCGGACCTGCGGCGTTATCACCCGCACCCGTTCGGAGGCGCCGTCCACGGAGCGCCCCCCGGCGGGCCGCCCGCCACCCGCGGCAGCGGGAACGGGCCGGCTGGTGATACTCATGCTCAGGTGGAGATGGCCGTGGACACCGACCGGGTGATCACCTGGTCGATGAACCCGTAGTCCTTGGCCTCCTCCGCCGTGAACCACCGGTCCCGGTCCGAGTCCGCCTCGATCCGCTCCACAGGCTGGCCCGTGTGGTGGGCGATGCGCTCGGCCATCATCCGCTTGAGGTAGACGATCTGCTCGGCCTGGATGGCGATGTCGGCGGCCTGGCCCTGCATCTGGCCGGACGGCTGGTGCATGAGGATCCGGCTGTGCGGGAGGGCGTAGCGCTTGCCCGGAGCGCCGGCGCACAGGAGGAACTGGCCCATCGACGCCGCCAGGCCGACGCAGATCGTGGCCACGTCGCAGCGGATGTACTGCATGGTGTCGTAGATGGCCAGACCGTCGGTGACCGACCCCCCGGGGGAGTTGATGTAGAGGGCTATGTCCTTCTCCGGCTCCTCAGCCTCGAGCAGGAGCAGCTGGGCGCAGGTGAGGTTGGCCGAGCTCTGGTCGATCTGGGTGCCCAGGAACACGATGCGCTCACGGAGGAGCCGGTTGTAGATGTCCATGGAGCGGTCGCCGAGGTTCGTCTGGGCCGTGACGGTGGCCAGGCCGGGGGGGATCGGGTCGCGTTGCTGGGCCATGGGGCCCGAGGGTAGTCGGCGCCGCCCCCGGCCCGGTACCACGGGCGGTAGCCTCGACCCGGTCCGCCGACGTAGCCCAACTGGCAGAGGCACGACGTTTAGGTCGTCGTCAGTGAGAGTTCGAATCTCTCCGTCGGCACGCCTCGACGCCGGTCGCGGGCCGCCGGCGGTCCGGAGCGGCGGGGCCGAGGCGCCGGGCCCGGGCGTCAGGAGTTGGCGGCGTACGTGGCGGTGCAGCTGGCCACGGTGCAGCCGACCTGGCCCTGGCCCCCGGAGGGGGCCGCCAGCGATGTCGACGGCGTGAGTGTCCAGGTTGTGCCGATCTTCTCGGCGGACGCCGTATTGGGGATACCGAGAGTCAGAGTCACCTGGTTCCCCGACCAGGACACAGCGTAGAGGGGGAACTTGGCATTCTTGCTCAAGGTGCCATTTCCGGTGATCTGGCCCAGGGTATGGGCGTCCGACGTCGTGCCACAGCTTGTGGAGCCGCTGGCATGGGTGTCGCCGAGGAGGATCGTCCCGCTGCCCGCCGAGAACACGCAGACCGCCGAGTTCGAAGCCGTGAACAGGGTCTGATCAACAGCGGCGCTGAATGCGACGGTGATCGTGTCCCCGCAGTCGAGCGTGTTGGTCTTCCCCCAGTTCGTACCGTACGTTCCCGTGCAGTCTCCGGAGAGGCTGGGGACGGCATTGGTCCACGACCACGATGTGATCCACAACCCGACCGAGAAGGCGGTGCTCGGGTTGTTGACGCTCGTCCATCCCGACGGGTCGTTGGAGGTGACCTGGTAGCAGTAGTAGTTCCCCTGGCTGGTCGTCACCCGGCCGGTGTCCGTGTAGGAGGTGGTGGCATTGGCCGCCGCCAGGGTGCCCCACGTCACTGATGCACAGCTGGCGGTCTTGCCCGCGCTGGAGCCCTGGACGAGATAGCTCGAGGCGTTCGAGCTGGCGCCCCACGAGACATCGACGTTGCTTCCCGACTGCGTCGGGGAGATCGTGCCCGGCGGTGCCACCGAAAAGGTGGCCCAGGTATTGGCGGCGTTGCCATCCTGGCCGCTGAGTGAGGCCGCGGTGCCGCCCCCCGTTCCCCGCAGCAGGAGCAGGACCAGGGCCAGCCCCATCACCGCCGACTCGCGCAGCCCAGGCAGGCGGCGGGCTCCCGGCTCCTTGCCGCCCGCCATGACTCAGGCGGCCACCACGCGCCGGGCCCGGCTCCGGGGGCGCCAGATCTCGATCAGGGTGAGCACCCCGAGGAGCAGCGCCGGGACGACGATCAGCAGCATGCGCGCCGACCCCGTCTGCAGGTAGCCCAACACGTACCCGACGTCCGGCGCGTGGGCAAAGGCCACCCAACCGCTGCCGGTGGCGGATATGCGCCAGGCGTCGGGCGCCCCGTTGGCGTCACCCTTGGTCTCGAAGTACCGGCCGTTTGGTCCCTGACCGATCCGGTAGACGCGGTGGGTGACCTTCTCGTCGGGGCTCCCCGGCTTGGCGAACACGATCACGTCCCCGACCTTGATCTGGGTGGCGGCGGCGCGGTGGTAGAGAACGAGCGAGCCGACCGGGATGTGAGGTGACATGCTGCCCGAGCGGACCACGAGCGACTGGTAGGGCAGGAGGCGGGGCCCGACGCTGAGGAACAGCATGGCCGCCAGGAGCAGGCCCCCCACCCCGATCCCCGCGGCGCGGATCAGGCGCCCCGGCAGTGACCGGCGCGACCGGGAGAGCGCAACCGGGTCGACAGCGGCCACGGCCGGCTCCCCGCCCACCACCGGAGCTGTATTGGGCGGGCGCACGTCCCGGAGCAGCTCCCGGAGGTCCCGCGCCTTCTCCATCGCCAAAGCATGCTTCTCCAGCTCGGCCTCGACGTCCGCCAGCTGCCGGCGGAGGATCTGGGCCTCGGCCGTTAGCTCCTCGTGCTGCTGCCAGAGGGTGTTCAGGGTGTCGATCCAGCTCCATTCGCCGGGAGCGCCCCCGGGCGCGACGCCGGACGGTTCGGCAACAGTCGTCATGACGCGTCTCCGGTCACTGGTCGATGTGCCAGGTGAGGGGCATGACCGCCTGGATGCCCTGGTAGCTGTTGCTGGCCGAGGCGCTGAGGCTCAGGCCGATCTGGAACACCCGGCTCTCCCCCGCATCCAGCGGGCCGCTGAAGCCGGTGAGAGCGGAGAAGCCGTACACGCCCGAGGCTCCCGGACCGGCCTGGCTGCCATACAGGGACGCGAAGCCCGCCAGGGTGCCCGGCGTCGTGGTGCAGTTGGAGGCCGGGTACACGCAGCGGTTCGTGCCACCGGAGGTCTCCTCCAGATAGAAGGTCAGCTCGTTGGCGTCCGAGCACAGGTTTCCCGTACCGCTGTACACCGCGCCCGACACGTTGGAGCTCGAGCAACCGATATGCGAGGCATCCTGGTACGACGTGAGTTGGAAGTCCCCGGCGTTGACCGAGCCGTCGTTCGTGATCGTCACGGTGTAGGTCCCCGACGATCCCGGCTTCTGGGCTGAGACATTGAACACGGCGTTGCACGCCGCATTCACATTGCCGCTCCCGCTGGAGGAGAGACAGGTCGTCTGCGACGAGGTGGCGTCGTTCAGGTAGAGGGTGCCGGTCGCGAACACGTTCGAGCTGTTCGTGGTCTCGGCGTTGAACGACGCCATGGTCTCCCCGCCTGCCAGCGCCGCCGTCAGCCCGACGACGAGGAGGCTGATCAGCACCTTGCGCGGTAGGGACCTCCCGGAGCTCACCATCGGTCACGTCACTGGTCTCCGTGCCAGGTCAGGGCAAACGAGGCTGTTCGGTTCTGGAAGGTGTTGTCGGCCGTCGACGGCAGGGTGAACCCGACCACGAAGTAGCGGCTGGCCCCCACCGCCATCGTCTCCGCTGTACCCGTGCCGTTGTCGGCGTTCGAGATCAGCAGGCCGTTCGTCGAACCGACGTGGCCACCCGCAGCCGTCCCGAAGAACTTGGACAGCGGGTAGGAGGTGCCGGAGAGGTCACACACATGGTTCACGGTGTCGTCCCCGTACTGGCAGATCTGGTTGGTCGCGAAGGAGCTGTCGGTCTCCTGGACGTACCATTCGGTGTTCTGGCAGACCGAGGCCGTGCCAGTGATGTGGGTGTCCGCCCCGTTGCCATCGGTGCAGGCCGCGGTTCCCCAGACCTTGAGGTCACTCAGAGGGAGGCTGCCGGCATTGGTGATCGTGACGTGAGCGGTGTAGACGGCCCCGGGCTTGGCGGCGGTGGCAGCCGTGATGAACTGCTGGTCGGAACCGGTGCAGTTCGTCGAGTTGGACACCCCCGCGCCGTACGAGTAGCACGTCGTCCCGGTGTTCACCTGATCGCTCAGTTCGACCGTGCCCGTGGAGAATACGTTGGAGTTGTTGGTCGTCTCCGCCGAGAAGGAGGCGAAGGTGCCCCCACCAGCCGCGGTCGCGGCCGAGGCCACGACGACGACGCTCAGCAATGCCTTCCGTAGGTTCGTCATCTCCCTTGGACTCCCGTCCGGCCCGTTACTGGTCGGCGTGCCAGGTGAGGGCGAACGATGCCGTCCGGTTCTGGAAGGTGTTGTCGGCCGAGGCCGGCAGGTTGAATCCCACCCGGAAGTAGCGGCTGGTTCCGCTGGCGAGGGTGCCCGGCAGCGTCAGGGCATTGGCGGAGCCGACATGGCCTCCGGCCCCGCTGCCGAAGAACGTGCTGAGTGGATAGGTCCCGGCAAAGTCGCACCCGTTCCCGTTGGCGTGACCGTACAGGCACCCGCTGGAGACCGGGGTCGAGAAGGTGTTGTCGGTGTCCTCCTCGACGAACCACTGCACATTGCCGCAGAGGGAGCCGGTCCCCGTGACATGGGTGTCGGTCCCGTTGCCGTCACTGCAGACCGCCGGGCCGTAGATCTTGAGGGCGGAGGCATCGATCGTGCCGGCTCCGGTGAGAGTGACGTCGGCGTACTGTGTCTGGCCCGGCTTGTTGAGGGTGGCCGACGCCACCAGCTGCTGGTCCGAGGCGCTGCAGGATGCCGAGTTGTTGGTGCCGTTGTAGGAGAAGCAGGTGGTCCCCGACCCGACCGTGTCGCTCAGGATCAGGGTCCCGGTGGCGAAGACGTTGTTGCTGTTGGTGGTCTCGGCGCTGAAGGAGGCGAATGCCCCCGCGCCGGCTCCGGCCGCCGCCAGTCCCACCGCCATCGCCACGATGAGCGGCTTCCTAGCTTGGATCACGCTGTCCCCCGGGGCTCCGGGCCGGCTCCTCGCCGGCTTGACACTCACGAAACTCGGCGGAACTAGCCCGCCCCTTGACGACTGACATGGCTGTGCCACCGAAAATGGTCCCAACTGACTAGTCGGCGCGACGCGAGGCCCCGATGCCTAGTCACCCGGCGGAAGTGGCCCCTGCCCGGGGGGATCGGAAGAATGGGACCATGAATGGCCACCTGATCACGGTCGACGGCGCCGAGCACGAGGTCACGGCGCCGGCGGTGAGGCAGCTGATCGACTCCTCGACCCGGTTCTGGCTGAACCTGTCCGACCTCGACCCCGACGGCGTGGGCCTGCTCCGGGACACCTTCGGCTTCCATCCCCTGGCCGTGGAGGATGCCGAGCACTTCGGCCAACGGCCCAAGATCGACACCTACGACGAGTTCTCACTCTTCGTCGTCTACGGGGCCACGGGCGGGGGCCAGCTCTCGGAGGTCCACTGCTTCTACACGGCCAACTACCTGGTCACCATCCACCGGGACCCCTGCCCGGATCTAAGGGATCTGGCCGAACGCATCCGCCGGGGCGCCGGGCCCCGCCCCGACCACGTGATGCTCCTCTACCGGGTGCTCGACACCCTTGTGGACAGCTACTTCCCCGTCCTGTCCCACCTCGACGATGACATCGACGACCTGGAGGACGAGATCCTCCAGCAGCCGACCGAGCAGCAGATGGGACAGCTGTTCGACATGAAGCGGGCCCTGATCGGCCTCCGCAAGGTGGTGACACCGCAGCGGGACATGTTCGCCACCATGCTGGCGGGCGGGATCGATCTGGCGGGGATGACTCCCGACGCCGAGCGCTACTTCCGGGACCTCTACGACCACCTGATCCGGATCAGCGACCTGGTCGACAGCTACCGGGACCTGCTGAGCGGGGCCCTGGACACCCACCTGTCGACCGTCTCCAACCGGCTGAACGTGGTGATGAAGCAGCTGACGATCATCGCCACCGTGTTCCTCCCGATGAGCTTCCTGACCGGCTTCTTCGGTCAGAACTTCGGCTGGATGATCAACAAGATCTCGAGCCTGCCCGTGTTCGTGGCCGTCGGCATCGGGTCCCAGGTCCTTACGGTCGTCGTCCTCATGGTCTTCTTCAAGCGCCGGGGCTGGCTGAGCCAGGACGCCACCGTTCCCGCCGGCGCCCCATCCCGCCGGCCCCGCCTCTCCGCCGACCGGCGCTGGAAGGTCCTCCACCAGGTCCACCCCGCCCAACCGGCCGAGGAGCCCGCCGCCTGAGATCGGGACGGCCGCCTCAGCCGGCGGCCGTCACCCGGCGGCCGTCAGCCCGCCAGGGCCTCGAGCGCCTTGGCCAGGGGCTCGAGCACGGAGGGGTCCAGCGGGGGTGGCAGGTAGACGATGCCGAGCTGCATCCCGGCGTCCCCCATGGCCGCCGCCGCTTCGGCCGTGGCGGCGGGGCCCCGCTCGGGGTCGTACAGCAGGTGGCTCGACAGCAGGATCTCCCCCGGGTCCCGGCCCACTGCGGCGCAGTGGCCCTCCAGCACCTCCTTCTTGCGGCGGAAGTCGGCCGGCGGCCCGCCCAGGAAGTTCCAGTGTTGGGCCCAGCGGGCCGCCGTCCGAAGGGTGCGGCGCTCCCCGCTGCCCCCGATGCAGATGGGGGGATGGGGCCGCTGCACGGGCTTGGGCTCACAGCGCGCCGCCGTCAAGGTGAAGAACTTGCCCGTGAAGTCCGTGCTCTCTCTGCTCAGGAGTCCGACCAGCACCTCGCATGCCTCCTCGAAGCGGTCGCTGCGCTCCCGCGGCGTGCCGAGGGGGATGCCGTATGCACCCGACTCCTGCTCGTTCCAGCCCGCCCCGATCCCGAGCTCCAGGCGCCCGTCGGAGATGATGTCGAGGGTGGCGGCCATGTTGGCCAGCACCGCCGGGTGCCGGTAGTGGATGCCGGTCACCAGCACCCCCAGGCGCAGCCGGCTGGTGGCCTGGGCCAGGGCGGTGAGGGTGATCCATCCCTCCAGGCACGGCCCGTCCGTGTCCCCCCGGATCGGGTAGAAGTGGTCGAAGGTCCATCCGGACTCGAACACGTCGATCCCGTCGGCTTCCCGGAACACGGCCAGCATGTCGGCCCAGGTGGTGTGCTGGGGCGCGGTCTTGATGGCGAAGCGCATGGGGCACCCTACGCCCGGCCTCGACTAGACACTCCCGGGTGCGCGTGACCGAGCTGCAGACCCCGGCGCTCGTGGCGGAGGCCTCCGTCCTCGAGCGCAACCTCGCGACCATGGCCGAGGCACTGCCCCCGCCCCGGCTCCGCCCACACGTCAAGGCGCACAAGTGCACGGCTCTGGCCCGGCGCCAGGCCGCGCTCGGCGCGACCAAGTTCACGTGCGCCACCATCGGGGAGGTCGAGGGCATGGCGGCGGCCGGCCTCGGTGATGACCTCCTACTCGCCAACGAGGTGGTGGACGCCTCCCGTCTGGGGCGGGTGGTGACGACCGGCGCCCGGGTGACGCTGGCCGTGGACTCCGAGGCCACCATCGAGGCGGCGGCGCGCGGCGGAGTGCGCGAGGTGCTGATCGACGTGAACGTGGGCCTGCCCCGGTGTGGGTGCGATCCGGCCGACGCCGGGCGGCTGGCGGAGCTGGCCCGGTCACGGGGCCTCGAGGTTCGGGGGGTGATGGGCTACGAGGGCCACGTGGTGGGCCTCCCCGACGAAGAGGCCCGGGCCCAAGGCGTTAAGCCGTGCATGGAGCTGCTCCTGTCCGCCCACGAGCAGACGGGCGGGGAGCTGGTGTCGGCGGGGGGAACGGGGACCTACTCCCTCAACACCTGGGCCAACGAGATCCAGGCCGGCTCCTACGCCCTCATGGACACCGAGTACGGCAAGCTCGGGCTGCCGTTCGGCCAGGCGCTGTTCGTGGTGGCGACCGTGATCTCGGCCAACCCGCAGTGGGCGGTCGCTGACTGCGGGCTCAAGGCATTGGGGATGGACCACGGCCCGCCGACCATCGACGGGGCGGCGGTGTGGTTCTGCTCCGACGAGCACGTGACCTTCGCCCGCGAGCGCCCCCTGGCCGTCGGAGACCGGGTCCGGGTCACGCCGGCCCACGTCGATCCCACCGTGGCTTACCACGACACCCTCCACGTGGTCGACGGTCAGGACGTGCTCGAGAGCTGGCCCGTGGACCTCCGGGGCTGGTAGCCCTCCGGTCCGGTCAGGCCCCGGCCAGCAGGGCGGTCAGGGCGCGCAGAGCCCGGGCCCGGTGGGACAGGGCGTTCTTCTCCGCCAGCGTGAGCTCGGCCAGGGTGCGACCGGCGGCCTCGTCCGGCTGGAACACCGGGTCGTAGCCGAACCCGTTGCTCCCCCGCCCCGAGGTGGTGATCACGCCGTCGACCGCTCCCTCCGCCACGAGGTCACGTCCGTCGGGGAAGGCCAGGTGCACGACCGTGCGGAAGCGGGCCCGGCGGTCCGCGACGCCCTCCATCTCGCGCAGCAGCTTGGCGACGTTGCTGGCGTAGGTCGCGTCCGGTCCCGACCAGCGGGCCGACACGACCCCGGGCGCGCCTCCGAGGGCCGCCACCTCGAGCCCGGTGTCGTCGGCCAGCGCCGGCATCCCGGTGGCGTCGCGCAGGGCGTGGGCCTTCAGACGGGCGTTTCCCTCGAGAGTGGGCTCGGTCTCCTCGACCTCGCCGACATCGGCCGGGCGCGGCACCAGCTCGAGCCCGGAAAGGACGGCGGATATCTCGCTGGCCTTGTCGGGATTGGCCGTCGCCAGCACGATCCGCACGGTGCGTCTCGCCGCCGCGGTCAGGTTCGGGGGCGGGGCGCCGGCGGCTGGGCCACGACGGCAGCCTGGAGGTCGAGCAGCTCGGCGCAGCCGTGCTCGGCCAGGCCGAGGAGGTCATCCAGCTCGCTGCGGCTGAACGGCATCCCCTCGGCGGTGCCCTGCACCTCGACGAAGCGGCCCGTGCTCGTCATGACCACGTTCATGTCAACCTCGGCACGGGAGTCCTCGGAGTACTCGAGGTCGAGGAGCGCCACGGCGTCCACGACCCCCACCGACACGGCGGCCAGGCCCTCGCCCATCGGATGGACGTTGAGCCGACCACTCTGCACCAGCCGGGAGAAGGCGTCGTGCAGGGCTATCCACGCTCCACAGATCGAGGCGGTACGCGTCCCACCGTCGGCCTGGAGCACATCGCAGTCGACGATGACCTGCAGCTCCGGCATGAGCGTCAGGTCGGTCACCGCCCGCACCGAGCGGCCGATCAAACGCTGGATCTCCTGGGTCCGCCCCGACTGCTTGCCCCGCGCCGCCTCTCTGTCGACGCGCTCGGGGCTCGAGCCGGGCAGCATCGAGTATTCGGCGGTGACCCATCCCTTACCGGTGCCGCGCAGCCACGGTGGAACCCGGTCGTCCACCGAGGCGGTGCACAGGACCCGGGTGCGGCCCATCTCCACCAGCACCGATCCGGCGGCAAACTCCGTGTAATCGCGCGTGAACGATGCCGGCCGCAGGTCCTCCGGCCCCCGGCCGTCACGCCTGGTGCCGCTCATACCGACCGGACCAGCCCCGCCGCCGCCACCTCGACGGGCGCCCCGAACGCGTCCCCGGCAGCGACGCGCGCCGCCACCCGGTCCACCGTCGGCTGCAGATGGGTGATGACCAGGGCGGCCGCCCCCGCCTCCCGCGCCGTGGCACCGGCCTGGCGCGCCGTCATATGCATGCCCGCATCCTCGTGTTCCTCCAGGTACGTGGCCTCACACAGGGCCAGATCGAGACCGGGACCGAGCTCCGCCAGCGACCAGCCCGGCCCCGTGTCGGCAGAGTAACCGAGCGATCGTCCCGCACCGTCCACCCGGACCGCCAGCGTCTCCGGGCCGTGGTCCGTGCGGCGGAAGCCGAGCCGGAGGTCCCCGACGTCCACCGTTCCACCGTCGGAGATCTCGTGCCACACGAAGGCATCGGCCCCCGTGAGCAGGTGCTCCCGCAGTCCGGCCGGGGCGAACACCGGGATCGGCGGCAGGTGGAGGACGTAGCGGCTGGCCACGGCAAAGCCCTCGATGTCGGTCCAGTGGTCGGGGTGCTCGTGCGACAAGACGATGGCGTCGACGTCGGCCAGCGCGATGTGGCGCTGCAGGTTGGCCAGCGTTCCCGAGCCGGCGTCCAGCCACACCCGGGTGACTCCCGCCGAGAGCAGATAACCGCTGCACGCCTGGCCGGGCCCGGGGTAGCTGCCACTGGCCCCGAGGACCGTGAGGGTCAGGGTGTCGGCCATGAGCGGGACTCGACCCGGTCCAGCTCGGGGCCGAGCAGCCGGCGACCGAGATCCCTGAACACCTCGACGTCGCCCGAGGAGACGAAGCGGTGGACCCCCTTGCCCGCTGTGCGCCGGCCCAGACCCGTGCGGGTCAGGATGGCGCTGACTTCGAAGGCCGTCTCGTCGGCGGAGGAGACGAGGACCACGTCCCGCCCCATCACGTCCCCGATGGTGCGGGCCAGGAACGGATAGTGGGTGCAGCCCAGAAGCAGCGTGTCGACGTTGGCCTGGCGGACCGGGTGGAGCAGCCGCTCGGCCAGCACGTGGACCTGCTCGCTGTCGGTCTCCCCCCGCTCGACGAACTCGACGAAGCCGGGGGTGGCCGCACAGGTGAGCTCGACGCCGGTCCGCATGGCGGCCACGGCCCGCTGGTAGGCCCCAGATGCGACCGTACCGACGGTGCCGATGACCCCGACGCGCCCGTTGCGCGTGGCGCGCACCGCCGCCCGGATGCCCGGCTCGATCACGCCCACCACCGGCACCTCGAGCTCGAAGCGCAACAGGTCGAGGGCGGCGGCCCCCGCCGTGTTGCACGCCACGATGATCATCTTGACGTCGTGGTTCTCGACCAGGCTGGCGGCCAGCTGCCGGGAGAACTCGGTCACCTGCTCCAGGGGTCGGGGGCCGTAGGGGTAGCGGCCGGTGTCGCCTATGTAGACGAGGTCCTCGTCCGGGAGGAGGTCGATCAGGGCCCGGGCCACGGTGAGGCCGCCGAAGCCGCTGTCGAACATCCCGATGGGACGGTCGTCCACGGCAGCGAGGCTATTGCGGGTGGGAGCGCAGATCGACCATGGCCCGGTCGATCTCACCCGGGTGGCGCACACCGGCCAGGGCCATGGCGGTACGGAGCTCGAAGCAGAGGTGGCCGATGACCGCCTGCACCCCCTCAGCTCCGGAGGTGGCCAGACCCCACACCGCCGGCCGCCCGATCATGACGGCCCGGGCGCCGAGGGCCAGGGCCTTGAGTACGTCGGTTCCCCGCCGCACCCCTCCGTCGACGTAGACCTCGGCGTCGCTCCCGACCGCGTCGGTCACGGAGGCCAAAGCGTCGGCCGTGGCCAGCACCCCGTCGAGCTGACGGCCGCCGTGATTGGACACGACCACCGCCGACGCGCCGGCGCCGATGCACTCACGCGCCGCCTCGCCCGTGAGGACGCCCTTGGCCACCACCGGCAGTCCCGAGCGCTCGGCCAGCCAGGCGACGTCCTCGGGGCCGAGGTCGGGAGCCTGGTAGGCCGCCAGCAGGCCCTCGGCCTCGGCCACCTCGGGGGACACCCGCGACGCCACGTTGGCCATGGTGATGCCCTCGGGAAGCTCGAACGCGTTGAGGACGTCGCGCCTGCGGTAGCCGAGGACGGGCGTATCGACGGTGAGCACCAGGGCCCTGAACCCTGCCGCCACGGCCCGGTCCACGAGGTCGGCCGTCCAGCCGCGGTCGCGTAGCAGGTAGACCTGGAACCAGCGACCAGCGCCCGGGGCGGCGGCGGCCACGTCCTCGATCGTGCAGGAGGAGCGCGTGGAGAGGGCCATGATGACTCCCGCTGCGGCGGCACCGGCGGCCATGGCCCGCTCCCCCTCGTCGTGCACGAGGCGCAGATAGCTGACCGGTGCCACCAGGATCGGACAGGACACCTCGGTGCCGAGCACGGTCGTGGTCGTGCTCACCGTGCTCACGTCGCGAAGCACCCGCGGGCGCAGCCGCATCCGGGTCCACGCCTCGACGTTGTCCCGCAGGGTGACCTCGTCGTCGGCCCCGCCGGCCATGTAGTCGAAGGTGCCCCGGGCCATCGACGACCGGGCCTGTTCCTGCAGCTGGAACAGGTCGCAGTCGAGGCGGCGGGGTTGGAAGGGCTCGGTCAGAAGTAGATGACCCGCTTGGCCCGTTCCACGACCTCGTCGAGATCGTCGGTCCACGCCCCCGTCGACAGGTACTTCCACCCGCCGTCGGCCAGCACCACCGCGATCACGCCTTCGCTGATGCGCCGTGCGCACTTGGCCGCTCCGGCCACCGCCGCCCCCGACGAGATCCCCGAGAAGACGCCGACGTCCCGTAGCCGCCGGGTCCACTCGATGGACTCCCGGGGGCCGACGATGGTCTTGAAGTCCAGAAGATCCTCGCCGCGACCGTCTTCGAAGATCGGCGGGATGTAACCGTCGTCGAGGTTCCGCAGCCCGTCCACCATCTCCCCCGCCGGCGGCTCGACTGCCCACACCTGGACGTCCGGGTTGCGCTCCTTGAGGTAGCTGCCGACGCCGAGCAGGGTCCCGCTCGTGCCGAGCCCGGCCACGAAGTGGGTCACCTCGGGGCAGTCCCGCCAGATCTCGGGCCCAGTTCCCTCGTAGTGGGCACGCGGGTTCGCGGCGTTGCCGTACTGGTAGAGGAACACCCACTCGGGGTTCTCGGCCGCCAGGCGCTGGGCCAGTCGCACGGCGCCGTTGGACCCCTCGCTTCCGGGCGAGGAGATGATCTCGTCGGTGCCCCACACCTCGAGAAGCTGGCGCCGCTCGACGGAGACGTTCTCGGGCATCACGATCTTCAGGCGGTAGCCCTTGACCCGGCAAACCAGGGCCAACCCGATACCGGTGTTCCCCGACGAGGGTTCGATGAGGGTGGCGCCCGGGCCCAGCAGCCCCTCCTTCTCCGCCTGCTCGACCATGGCGAGGGCTATGCGGTCCTTCACCGATCCGCCGGGGTTCTGCCCTTCGAGCTTGGCGACGATGCGGACGTGGGGGTTCGGGCTGAGGGAGGAGACGTCGACCAGTGGCGTGTTGCCGATGAGGGCCAGGGCGCTGTCGTAGAGGGCCATGGGCCGGGCCCTAGCGGGCCCCTCCGGCCACGGCGGGGAGGATCGAGATCGTGTCCTCCTCCGACACCTTGGTGTCGAGCTTCTCCATGTACCGGACGTCGTCGTCGTTCACGTACACGTTCACGAAGCGGTGCAGCTCCCCGGCGTCGGTGACCAGCTGGCCCTGGAGCCCCGGGTACTGCCGCACGAGGTCGAACAGCACCTCCCCCACCGTGGCGCCGTCCCCCCGGACGGTTGACTGGCCGCCGGCGTTGGCTCGCAGCAGGGTCGGCAGGCGGACTTCGACGGCCACGGCGGTCTCCGGGTGATCGGGGTCGAAAATCCAGGACGGATTGTCGACTGCTTGACTCAGAATTCTATCGCCCGTCGACAACAACGGGCTCCTCGGTGATCTTCCCGTCGCGGATCCGGAAGGAACGGACGGAGGGCACGTCCCGGAGCGACACCAGCACGTAGTGCCATCCGGGGTCGGGGGCCTGGGCCACGTCGGTCGGCGACGGGTAGGCCTCGGTGTGGGTGTGGGAGTGGAACACGCCGATGATCTCGAGACCCCGGTCCTCGGCGTCCCGGTCGGCCCGCAGGTAGTCCCGGGAGTCCACCCGGTACACCCGGGCCGACCCGGCCTCGTTGCGGGCCGGGTAGCAGACCACCGCCTGGCCCCGGCCGGCTGGCCCGGCCAGCAGCCCGCAGGCCTCGAGGGGGAGCCCCTCGAGGCAGTGGGCCACCATCTCGAGATGGACGGGGCGGGTGAGCCGGAGCATGGCGCCCCGCAAGCTACCGGGCCGGCCGCCTCCTGTCATCGCCGGATGACGGCGGAGCCGGCCATATCCTCCGGCCATGTCCCCGAAGGGCCGGGCCCGCGCCTCCGCCGCGCCGAGCGACCCCAACAACCGCACGGTCGCCTCGAACCGGCGGGCCCGCCACGACTACGACATCCTCGACACCTACGAGTGCGGGATAGCCCTCGTGGGCGGGGAGGTGAAGTCCCTCCGGCAGGGCAAGGTCACGCTGCGGGACGCCTACGCCCGGGTCGAGCGGGGCGAGATGTGGCTGCACGGCATGCACATCCCTCCTTACGCCCAGGCCCAGGGCTTCGGCTCCCACGATCCCGACCGGGCCCGCAAGCTGCTGCTGCACCGGCGGGAGATAGGCGAGCTCGACCTACGGGTGGCCCAGCAGTCGCTCACCCTCGTGCCGCTCTCCCTGTACTTCAAGCAGGGTCGGGCCAAGGTCGAGCTCGGCCTGGCCCGGGGGCGGCGGCACTACGACAAGCGGGCCGCCATAGCCGCCCGGGACGTGGGCCGGGACACGGAGCGGGAGCTGCGCCAGGCCCGCCAGCGCCCTGGCTAAGGCCGGGCCGGCGTCGCCCGCGCCGGCGGTACAATGGGTGGGCACACACGAGGGGGTGACAGGCTTCGACTCTGGTCGTCGAAACGGGAGAAGCGAGCCGTGGTCTCCGGATCCACGCTAAAGAGCCGGAAACAAAAACAAACGCCGAGCCTCAGCTCAGCCTCGCTGCCTAATTAGGTAGCGCGTCCGTCTGGTTTCAGCCCTGTGGGCCGGTAGCGGGCGTCATTAAGCAGGGCTCACCCTCCTGGGCTCGTCAGCGGACCGGGAGGGGACACTTCAGCTGACTGGGGTCCCGCACTGGCGCCGGTGGCTGGGCGGGACCCGAGATCCTCCCACCGGCTGCGCTCGGAGAAGCCCCGTGGAGAAGCCGGAGGACGCGGGTTCGATTCCCGCCACCTCCAAGAGCGCTCAGGGGTCATGCCCGTGAGCGTTGTTGGAGGTGTCCCGTCAGCCACGTAGAGGTCGTAGATCCGGCGCGCCCAGTCGACCGGGACAGCTCGCGTTAACAGACGTCAGGGGATCCTCAGCGCCTGCTCGCTAGCCCACCGGTAGTCGGCCTTGCCTGCAGGAGAGCGATGGAGGTCCGACAGGAAGGCCGTGGCCTTGGGCAGCTTGTACCGGGCGACGTGCCGGGCGGCGAACTCCACCAGCTCCTCGTGGGTAGCCGCCGCCCCCTCCGCGACCGTCACCAGGGCAACCACCTCCTGGCCCCAACGATCGCTGGGACGGCCGACCACGACCACGTCCGCCACGGCGGGATGCTGGGAGAGCGCCCGCTCCACCTCCTCGGCAAAGATCTTCTCCCCGCCGGAGTTGATCGTGACCGAGTCGCGTCCCAGCAGTTCGATCTGACCGTCGGCCAGGAGGGTGGCCCGGTCTCCCGGTACGGAGTACCTGGTGCCCCCGATGACCGGGAATGTCTCGGCCGTCTTCGCCGGGTCCCCCAGGTACCCGAGCGGCACGTTCCCCGACTGCGCCAACCATCCGACCTCCCCCCCACCTGGCTCGAGCACCCGTTCACGCCCCTCGGAAACGACGGTCGTGCCCGGGCCGGGACGGAAGGTTCCCGTGGACACGTCGTCCTTGGTCGAGGCGTGGGTCATCTGCGCCCCGGTCTCGGAGGAACCCACCGAGTCGGAGACGATGAGGTGCGGCAGCCGGGAGACCAGGCGCTGCTTGAGCGCCGGGTTGAGGGCGGCGCCACCGTTGCCGATGGCGATCAGCGAGCTGACGTCGTAGTCGTTGCGCTCCAGCTCCTCGACGAGCGGGCGCGCCATGGCATCCCCGACGACGGTGATCACCTGGACGCTGTGCTGCTGCACGGTGCTCCACACGTCCACCGGATCGAGCCGGCGGTTCTCGCGTGCCAGCACCACCGTGCCTCCCCCGGTCCACCCGCCGAAGGACGCCCACTGCGCCGCCCCGTGCATCAGGGGCGGCAGAACCAGCATCCGGTACTCCGGCCGTCCCGCCGCTCGTTCGGCTATCTCCGGGTAGCTGGCTACCTCCTCGGAGCCGCCAATGGGCCGGCCCCCCATGGCGGCCAGGAAGATGTCGTGCTGGCGCCACAGGACGCCCTTGGGCATTCCTGTTGTTCCCCCGGTGTAGAGGATGTAGAGGTCGTCCGGAGAGGGATCGACAGGGGGCCCTTCGGGCGCCCCGGAGGCCAGCGCCTCCTCGTAGTCCACGGCTCCCGCGAGCAGGTCGTGGCCCGATCCGTCGGCCACCTGGATGAGCACCTCGACGCCTTCCAGGGCGGGCAGGACCGCGGCCAGCACCGGGGCGAAGGCAGCGTGGTAGATCAGTCCCCGGGTGCGGGCGTCGGCCAGCAGGTAGCGCAGCTCCTCCTCGACATAGCGGTAGTTCACGTTGAACGGCGCCACGCGCGCCCGGTAGGCGCCGAGCATGCCCTCGAGGTACTCGTTACCGTTGTAGAGGTAGAGCCCGAGATGGTCCTGGCCCGACTCGTGGCCGGCCAACGACGCCCGCTCGGCGTGGGCGCCGAGTCCCCGGCGGTGGAGGTAGGAGGCCAGCCGGCGGGACCGCTCGGAGATGTCCTTGAAGGTCCACGAGCGGTGCCCCCGGATCAGGGCGGTCCGGTCGGGCACGGCGGCGCTGACCGTATCGTGCACCAACGCCAGGTTGAACTCTGCCACGGGTCCTTTCCTTTTCATATAGCCCTTGCTGGCTTCAGCGCGACTTGCTCCTGCGACCGGCGGCGCCGGGCCCCTGCTTGGCCGAGCGCGGCGAGGCCCCTCGGTCAGGGGGCAGCTGCAGACTTCGAGCGAACCGGTTGTGTGTATCCGCCCATCCTTGGGTGGACGTCGGCTCGATCCCCAGACACTCCAGAACCCCGAGGCCCAACTCGACCGCCCATGTGAAGAGCAGGGCCGCTTCCATGTCCACGGAGGGATGAATCCCCAACCCGTCCCGCTCACGCTCGTAGCCTTCCAACCAACCCTGGAGATGGGCCTCCTGCTCCTCGCGCAGCTCGGTCCGCGCCTCCTCGTCGGTCTGGGCCGCCGCCGCCCCCTGCACGAGCAGGGCACGGAGGCGCTTGCGCTGTGCGTACTCGGCCGCCAGCCGGGTCAGTGTCGAGATGTAGTCCGGAGTCCCGCCCAGAAGCTCGACCGACCGGGACTCGAGCTCCTCTGCCATGCACAGGTTGATCGCCTCGGCCAGGAGGTCGGCCTTGTTGCGGAAGTGGCCGTACACGGCCCCGC
Source organism: Acidimicrobiales bacterium (assembly GCA_035695125.1). Classification (GTDB taxonomy): domain Bacteria; phylum Actinomycetota; class Acidimicrobiia; order Acidimicrobiales; family JAJPHE01; genus DASSEU01. The sequence goes on along the minus strand of DASSEU010000025.1, from coordinate 155,295 downwards.
TCGTGACCGCGCCCCTCCGGGTGATGTCGCGGATCGAGGTCTCGACATACCCCTTCTCCGCAAACAGCTCGGCAGCCACCTTGACCAGCGCGGCCCGGGTTGCCCGAGCCTTCTCGCTGCCTTGGGCCGAGCCGCGAGGCGCTTCAGCGGGCTGTGGCACGCGGATCTGCCTCCTGTCCCGACGTACCTGATCCAAAGTTCGAGATCACCTCGTCGGCGAAGCGCTCGGCCCACTCGACGAAGTCGTCCTTGGTGCCTCGGAGTCCGGCCGCGCTGGGACCTACCGTATAGGTGGTCACTCCCATCTCGGCGCAGCGGAGGGCTGCGTCGAGGGTCCCGCCCATCCCCGCCACGACCTCGAACGGCGCCTGTGTCCGGTCGGCCTCCTGGCGATGCCGCCCTATCACCTGGAGATGGCCCTCCAACTCGGCGAAGTCGGCCTCGTTGATCCCGGGGTTGGGCTCCCCGCTGAAGAGCGATGCGTGTATCTGGGCATGGTGGATCCAGCCGTCGCCCAGCCGGCCCGCGCGGCGCAGGGCGCCCGGAGAGGTGCCACCCACGATTATGGGGATGCCCGCCTGCTTGTTCACGGGCTTCGGGGCAAACTTGACGGGCGGGACGTCGTAGAACTCCCCGTGGAACTCGATGGTGTCCTCGGTCCAGAGCTTGCGCATCAGCTGGATCATCTCGTCGGTGCGCCGACCGCGGTTGTGGAAGTCCTGGCCGACGATGTGGAACTCGTCGGGCAGCCATCCGACCCCAACCCCGAGTATCACCCGGCCGCCCGATATCCGGTCGAGGGTGACGACCGATCGGGCCACGGCTATCGGGTGGCGCAGCGGAAGGATGAATACACCGGTGGCCAGGCGGATGTCGGTGGTCCGGCTGGCCACCGCTCCCAGAACCACGAAAGGGTCGAACGCCGGCGTGTCGGATTGCATGGGGGGATAGCCGTCCGGCGTGTAGGAGTAGTTGGGAGGCATCTCCACCGGAAAGATGAGGTGCTCGGGCATCCAGACCGAGTCGAAGCCGTTGGCCTCTGCCGCCTCGGCCACCTCCGGGTAGTGGCGGGCCCCCAGACCCGCCATGGACATCGCGAACTTCATCCCGACAGGTTCACTTGTGCATCCCCCCCGACACGGACAGGTCGTCCCCAGTGACGAACGAAGAGGCGTCGGAGGCCAGGTAGAGGATCGGACCCACGATCTCGCCCGGCTCGGCCATTCGCTTCAGGAACGTTCCCCGGGCCACCAGCTCCTTGAACCCGGGGGCCCCCTTGGCCCCGCCCTCCATCATCTCGCTCGGGAAGGGCCCGGGGGACAGCATGTTCACCCGCACCTTCCAGGGCGCCCACTCCTGGGCCATGCTCTTTGTGAGGTTGAGGAGGGCGGCCTTCGAGGCACCGTAGGCGCAGATGGCGGGCCCTCCGGAGTAGGCGGCCATGGTCCCGATGTTGATGATGCTTCCGCCCCCCTGGTCGCGCATGATCGGCGCCACGCACTGACTGGCCCGGAGCGGCCCCTCCACGTTCACCGAGAACACCTTGCGCCAGTAGTCCAGCGTCATGTCGGCCGCCGTGATCCGGGCCGGGTTGATGCCGGCATTGTTCACCAGGACGTCGATGCGCCCGAACCGCTCCCGCGCTTCTTCCACGAGGCGGGGGATGGCGTCCCAGTCACCCATGTGGCACGCCCGGCCCATGGTCGCTGACCCTGTCTCTTCGGCAATCTCGGCTGCCACCTGGTCGCAGAGGTCCTGCTTACGGCTGGAGACCACCACCGACGCCCCGGCGTGCGCCAGGCCGGCCGCCATGGCCCGGCCGATGCCCTTGGTGGATCCGGTCACGATGGCAACCCGACCGTTCAAGCCGAACAGCTCCTCCGGCGGGGAAGCGCCTCTCGTAATCACGTGGCTCCTGTCGTCTTGAGGAAACCCTCCAACTGCTCGAGCACGAAGGCCACGTCGGAGTCGGCCATGCCGTGGTTGCACGGCAGCAGGAAGGCCCACTCCATGATGGCGTCCGCATTGGGAAGGCCATCCTCGGGGAGGCGCAGGGCCGCGCCGCGCAGCATGGGCTGGCGGGCCACGTTGCCCGTCCACACCGTACGGGTGTCGACGTCGTGGCCGTCGAGGTACTCCTGCACAGCGGAGCGGACGAAGCCGGCGTCCGGTCGGATGAGGACCGGGTAGCACAGCCACGCCGTCTCCAGGCCCTCCTGCTGGCGGGGTGGCTGGAAGAAATCGTCGTGAGCCGTGAACCACTCCGTGTAGAGGGCGAAGTTGCGCTGGCGACGGGCCCGGTTGTCCGCCAGCTTCTTCAGCTGCTCGAGGCCGAAGGCCGCCCCCAGCTCAGACGGCTCGAAGTTCCACCCCAGCTCGTCGAAGATGAACTGGTTGTCGTAGTGGATGCCGTCCAGGTCCTCCCAGAAGCTGTGGTCCTGGCGCTTGGACCCGAAGAAGTGCAGCTCGGAGCGCCGTCCCCAGCGGCGCAGGAGCAGGGCCCGGTCCCGGGCGGCGGCGTCGTCCATCATCACCATCCCGCCGCCGCCGGCGCAGGTGATGATGTGGGAGGAGGCGAAGCTCGTGACCGTGTAGTCGGAGCGCTGCCCGGTCGGGGCGCCCCGCAGCACTGGACCGAGGGCATCGCAGGAGTCTTCGATCACCTTGAGGCCGTGGCGGTCGGCCACGGACCGCACGACGTCCCAGTCGGGCGTGTTGCCGATGAGGTTCGGCAAGAGGATGGCGCCGGTGGCCGGGGTGAGCAGCTCCTCGATGCGCGAGACGTCCGCGTTGTAGGTGTCGGCCTCCACGTCGACCAGTACCGGCACCAGACCGGCCCGCACCAGCGGGGCCACGTCGGTCGAGAAGGTCAGCCCGGCGGTGACGACCTCCCGGCTCGGCTCGAGCCCGAGGAGCTCCACAGCCAGATAGATCCCGGAGGACCCCGAGTTGCACATGACCCCGGCACCCTTGCCGAACAGGGCCGCCACCTCCCGCTCCATGGCATTGACCCGCTTGCCGACCCACAGGCCCCGAGGGTCGTTGAGGACCTCGACGACGGCGTCGATCTCGGCCTGGTCGTGCACGCTGGCGGCATAGTGGACTCGAGCCATCAGACAGAGCGCCTGGTCCGAGGCGTCGATTTCCGTGCCACCTACGACCTCGGGCTGTGACTACGGCCGAAGGAGTAGGCGTCGTTCCAGCCCTGCCCGGCCAGCTTGGCCTCCTGACGGGCCACTACGGCGGGCAGATCATCGGGCTGCCATCCCGCCACGAGGCAACCGCCGGTCAGATCCCGGACGGGCCGGTTCAACTCGGACAGCAGCTGGAGGCTGTAGGCGATCCGGCCGGTCAGCACGGCGGGATCACCGGTGCACAGCGCCAGGGCCGCCTCCGCCATGGTGTCCAACGGCTCGAACATGGCCTCGTCGATCCAGCCCGCGGCCACGAGGCTCGGAGTGGCTATGGCGGCCTGGGGGCTGAGGGCGTTGACGGCTATCCCCTGTCCCCAGCATTCGCTGGCCGCGCTGACCGTCAGGCGGTTGAGGGCGGCCTTCGACGCTCCGTACTGGAAGCCCCCGGTGGCCGGCTTGTTGGTAGGGAAGGGCGGGCCCGGCGGTAGCTCGGCGGAGAAGCTCGTCAGGTTGACTATCCAGCCCCGGCCCCGCGCCCGCATGCCGGGCAGGACCGCCTTCATCAGTTCCCACGGCGCCCACAGGTTCACCTGCAGGCAGCGCTCGAGGCCTCGATCGGTCGTCTCCTCGAAGGGCCGGTAGCCGTTGGCGGCGGCATTGTTCACCAGGATGTCGACGGGGCCGAATGCATCCTCGGTGCGCGGGACCAATTCGGCCCGGCCGCCTCCCGGTTCGGACAGGTCGGCGGGCAGTACCAGGCACCGGCCCCCGATGGCCTCGATCCGCCCTCGGGTCTCCTCCAGCCCCTCGACCGTACGGGCGGTGATGGCGACCCGGGCGCCCTCGGCGGCCAGCCGGATGGCTATGGCCGTTCCCGTCCCGCCCTGGCTGGCCCCGGTGACCAGGGCCACCCGGCCCTCACACGACCGGTCCGCCGTCATGCAGGAGGAGCCGCCGTGGCGGCCACGGAGAGGGGGTCGCCCATCCGGGCGTAGCACTCCGCCAGGTTGCCACCGAGAAACGACTCCCGGACGGCCGGCGCCACCTCCGCCAGCACATCCGCGTAGTACCTGGTCGGGTCCCCGCTGCCCTCGTGGTGGGAGTAGTCCGACGAGAACACGACGCACTCCGGCAGCTGGGCCAGGAGAGGCACCGGGGACTGGTGGGCCCGGGGCAGCGGTGTGATCCGGACGTTGCGCCGCACGAACTCCGTCGGCGTCAGCTCGTACGGGTAGCGGCCCAGGTAGATGGCCGATTCGGGCAGCGCCGGGCCCCGCGACTCCATGTGGTCGACCATGCCGGAGAACCAGTGCAGGCCGAGCTCGGCCAGGACGAGCGTCAGATTCGGGTGACGGTCGAACACCCCGGAGAAGACCATGCCGTTGATCATCAGCTGCACGGACTGGCTGCCCTGGCTGACGCCCAGCTGGCGCAGGACCATCGGGTCGGGGTGGTTGGCCCACGCGGGATCGAACGAGGCCGGGTTGTGCCCGATATGGACGAAGGCCACCATCCCCAGGTCCTCGGCGGCCGACCAAAGGGGCTCGTAACGCTCGTGCATGGGCGGGAAGCCCGGAGCCGGGATGGTGTCGATCAGGAACGAGCGGCTCCCTCGGGCCCGCATGCGGGTGAGCTCGGCGATGCTCCAGTCGACGTCGGTGCCGTCGATGGTGGCGAGGGGCATGAGGCGGTCCTGGTGGCCGTCGACCCGGTCGGCCAGCCAGGTGTTGCAGGTGTGGATGGCCTCTCGGGCCAGGTCCCGGTCATCGACGCGGCTGGCATAGTCGGCGCCCTCCAGGCAGATGGTGTTGGCGGCGTCGGTCCCGACCCGGTCCATCCACGCCACCCGCTCCACCGGATCACCCGGGCTGTGCATGGCCGAGCCCTCGAAGCCGTAGCCGTCGACCTTGGCCTCCCCCAGGATCGCGGCCAGCCCGGGCGGCAGGAGCGCCTCGGTGGAGGGTCGCTGATCGGGGGGTACCCGGGCCAGCAGGTCCCCCACGACCGCCCGGACGGTGGCGTCGGCCACCGAGAACGGCGGCAGCCGCTCGGCGAGGCGGGGGTATTCGTCCAGCCACGATCGGCCCGGCTCGAAGTGCGTGTCGATGTCGATGATCACGGGCTACCCCCCTGTGCCGCCGGCTGTGCAGGACTAGATAATAACGTTATATTATTCGGTGCACCCTGGCAAAACGGAGGCTCGCATGGAGTTCGGCATCTTCCTCAACGGCTACATCCCCGGGCCGGGAGCACACGAGCCGGAGTGGGAGCACCATCGCCTGATGCGGGAGGCGGAATACGCGATCTTCGCCGACCGCCACAACTGGAAGTACGCCTGGTTCGGTGAGCACCACTGCCTCACCGAGTACAGCCACATGTCGGCACCGGAGGTCCTCATGGGCCTGGTCGCGGGACAGACCGACTACATCCATCTGGCCTCGGGGATCAACAGCCTCTCCCCGCGCAAGGAGCACCCGGTTCGCTTGGCCGAGCGGGCGGCCATGCTCGACCACGTCACGGGGCGACGCTACGAGTGGGGAACCGGACGGGGCGCCGGCAGCCACGAGATGGCCAGCTTCAACATCCTCGACACCAACTCCACCAAGTCCGAGTGGGACGAGGTCGTAAGAGAGATCCCGCGCATGTGGGAGCAGAAGGACTACTCCTACGAGGGCAAGCACTTCACCGTGCCGACGCCCCACAACGTTCTTCCCAAGCCCTACGGACCCGGACATCCCCCGATCTGGGTGGCCTGCGGGAACCCCCCGACGTTCCAGAAGGCCGGTGAGCTCGGCATTGGAGCCGTGGCGTTCAACTTCGAGCCGATCTACAACCTGCGGGGCCGGATCGAGGCCTACAAGGAGGGCATCTCCAGATGCGAGGAGCCCCTCGGCCAGTTCATGAACGACAACCTGATGATGACCAACGGTGTGCTGTGCTTCGAAGACCGCGCCAAGGCCAGGAGGCTGGCGCTGGAGCGGGTCAACGGCTACCTGGTCACCATGGTGAACCTGTACCACGACACCATGCCCAAGTCCCCGGATGCGGTCACCTGGCCGGAGCCCCCCGTCGTGCTGCGAGACATGGTCGGAGACGGAGATCCCGAGGAGCTGTTGGACCAGCTGATAACGGGCGGCTTCATGATGGTCGGCAACCCGGAGGAGGTGTCAGAACAGCTGGAGTCCTACAAGTCGGTGGGATGCGACCAGTTGGTCTTCGGCATACCTCAGGATCTCCACCCCGACGAGATATTCGAACTGCTGGAGCTGTTCGGGGACAAGGTCATCCCGGAGCACGACTCCGACCGGGTCCACTCCACCGATCGCTACCGGGCCACCGCCAAGCCCAAGTACGAGACCTTCAACGCCCCGCTCCCTGACGTCCCATGGCCCACCCTCCTACCCGTAACAGCGATCGAGCGGGGCTCCTTCGGGGTCCAGACCGGATGAGTCACGACCACTTCGCTGCCCACGAGCTCATCCACCGCTGGTGGTACAACTACGACGAGGGCCGGCTCGACGTCCTCGAAGGCCTGCTCACCGAGGACTGCTCCACCAGCTCACGCACCGAGCTCGGCAACCACCCGTTCGAGGAGTTCATCCGGTCAGAGTGTCACGGCCGCGATCAGGCCATGGCGTGGAAGAGGGAGCATCGCAGGAGCAGTCCATATCCGCTCCGCCACCACGCCGCCAACGTCCATGTGGTGGCAGAGCGTGGGGAAGAGCTCGACCTGGACTCGTACCTCTTCGTGACCCAGATCATCGAGCGGCGCCCGAGCACGCTGTCCAGCGGTTTGGTCCATTGGACGCTGGTCCGGTCTTCGGAGGGCTACCGAATCCGGGCTCAGCATGTGGTCCTCGATTCCATCGAGTCGGCGCCGTTCGATCAAGTGGACTACGTCGCTGATCGCCAGCAGACCTGGTGACAGCTGCATCAGCTGGTTTCCGACCTACCAACCTCCTCCACGCAACGATCGGTCCGATCGTACGCCGTCCTGGCGGTGGCGACGGGGCGTGATTCGCCTATTGACATGTCGCACGGGCTCCGGTAACTTGATCTCAAGTTACCTTAGGTCGAGCGAACGGTGGTCGTCGCCGAAGGTCCGACAAAGGGGGGATGGTCATGGCCGGTCCGATCGATGCAGTGCGAGCGATCCACAACGCCTTCCGCGAGGACATGCGGCTCATCGATGCCGCAGCGCTGGAGGCAGCCCAAGGGAAGCCGGGTCTCGAGGCAACCGTCGAGCGCTTCCGGTTCTTCAACGAGGTGCTCGAGTGGCATGCGCACGGTGAGGAGCTGGCGATGTTCCCGGCCCTCGAGTCGGTCGCACCGTCGGTGGCGGAGGCCTACGAGAAGGACCACCGGGCGCTCGACGCGGCCTTCGATGCGTTGAGCAACGCAGTGTCGGTGCGCGACCCGTTGGAGACCGCTCGGGCCACCAAGGCCTTCAAGTACTTCCTCGACGTCCACCTCGACAAGGAGGACACGCACCTGTACCGGCTCATCGGCGAACGTGTCTCGGTGCCCGACCAGGGCCAAGCCGTGGGCGTAATGGCCGGCCAGGTCCCCGAGGAGCGGTTCCCGGAGCTCGTCGCCTGGATGTTCCCGCTCATGGGCCACGACGATCGCGAGAACATGACCCGCATATGGCAGCATGTGATGCCACCGGAGGCCTTCTCCGGCGCCACCCAACTGGTCGCCGCTGCCATCGGTGATGACTGGTCGGAGCTCAGCCGGCGCATCCCCGAGCTGGCCGCCGCACGTTGAGCGACCGGGTTCCTCAGCCGATCGTCCGAGTGGGCGACGCATTCGAGGACGAATACCCGGACGCCAGCGCGCTCGCCACCGAGTGCTACGCCAACCTCATACGCACGGGGGACCTGCTCGTCGGGCTGCACAACCGGCACACGATGGACCAGTACCAGCTCTCCCCGAGCGCCCGGAGCTTGCTCGCCGTTGTCGAGGGAGCCGGCGAACCACTCGAACCGAGCGTGATCGCCGACCGCGTCATGGTCACGACGGGTTCGATGACCTCGCTGCTCGACAATTTGGAGAAACGGGGTCTCGTCCGGCGGCTCCCGCACCCCGACGATCGACGCAAACTCCTCGTCGACATCACGCCTGACGCCGAGGCGATCGTCAACGAGCTGCTCCCGAACCTGCACATCCGCGAGCGTGACGTGATCGGCGCGGCCCTCACCGCCGGCGAGCAACGCAACCTCCTTCGCGCTCTCGCCAAGATCCAAAGGGCGGCCGAGGACGCCCGCTCCGCCCCCGCACCCACCGGCGGCATACGACGCCGCCAGGCCCCTCCAAAGGCCGACCCGAGAGGAAGCCAACCATGACAGCCATCGAGAACGCAGAACCCGACACGGCCACGAGGCCTGCGTGGAGCGGGATCAACCACCTCGCCCTCATCACCGCCGACATGGACGCGACCGTTCGGTTCTACTGCGGTGTCCTCGGAGCCCGGATCGCCGCCACCGTCGGCACAACGGAGTTCCGTCACTACTTCTTCGAGTTCGGCCCACAATGCACCGTCGCGTTCTTCGAGTACGCCGAGCTGACGATCGAGCCCTTCGCCAAGCCCGCCGGCGTGCCCGACGCCCGCGCGACGCAGTTTGACCACCTCGCCCTGAACCTCCCCGACGAGCGGTCGCTCCATGGCCTGCGGCGACGGCTCATCGCCGCCGGCTGCGAGGTGACCGAGATCGTCGAGCACAGCAGCGTCCACTCCGTCTACTTCACCGACAACAACGGCATCGCCCTTGAAGCATCCTTCTGGGTCCGCGACGTCACTGGGCGGCCGACCGACTACGAGGACCCCGAGATCTACAGCGACCCCGACCCTGTCCCCGCACTCCGCGAACTACGCGCCACGGGCGCCCTCTCATCGGTCTCCACCCCACGTCCCGCATAGGGCGCCGGGCCTGGCGACGAGCCCCGCCGACCGGGCAGTGGGAGCTCGTCTTCGACCGGGTCGGCGCCTGGGAACTAGACCCCGTCGGGAGTGGTCGCATCTATCAAGACGACGTGCAAGGCGACACCATCAACGTCGACGCGCCGATTCAGGAGGCGCCGATCTCCGCCACGGGCGGTGGTATCAGTCGTTACGGACATCACGGTCTCGGCGACGTGGATTGCAATCCCTCTGGCCCATTCGGTTCCTACCGATGGTCGAAATCAGCCAATACGCTCACCCTGATCCCGGTGCAGGACTGCTGTCCTTATCGTCAAGACGTTTGGGCGGGGTCATGGACGCTTACGAGTTCCAGTCCGCCTCCCCGGTGACGGGAGTGCCTGTCCGGGCTTGTGACCGAAGCCCCTGGCGGCGCGGGGTCGGTGGGGTGGACACTCTCGGCCATGACGAGAATGGTTTGGACTCCGCCGGCCGCTGCGACGCGGTGATGAAGCTTCCCAGGCAGGTGATCAACGAGCTGCGGGTGCAGCCGGGCCAGCCCGCCCGGCTCTCGGCCCGGAGCACCAAGAAGACGACGACCGACTGGCTCCGCGGCCTGGGGCGGGCGGGGCCGAGGGAGCTGGCCGACCGTGACCTCGACGCCTTCAAGGCCGAGCTTCAGGCCGCCCAGGAGCTGCTGTACGCCAACGGTCGCTGGGCGCTGCTCCTGATCTTCCAGGCGCTCGACGCCGCCGGCAAGGACGGGACCATCAAGCACGTCATGTCCGGTGTGAATCCACAGGGCTGTGAGGTCGTGTCCTTCAAGCAGCCGTCCCGGGAGGAGTTGGACCACGACATTCTCTGGCGCTGCGCCCGCGCCCTGCCGGCCCGGGGCCGGATCGGCATCTTCAACCGCTCGTACTACGAGGAGGTTCTCGTGGTCCGCGTCCACCCGGAACTGCTCACGGCCGAGCACCTGCCGCTCGGGCAGAAGGCGGGCAAGAGCCTGTGGCGGGCCCGGTATGAGGACATCAACACCTTCGAACGACACCTCGCCCGCGACGGGACCAGGATCGTGAAGTTCTTCCTTCACGTCTCCAAGGAGGAGCAGCGACGACGGTTCCTGCAGCGGATCGACGACCCCGCCCGACAGTGGAAGGTTTCACCCTCCGACATGGCCGAGCGGGCCCACTTCGACGATTACCAGCGCGCCTACGAGGACGTCCTCACCGCCACCTCGACTCCGTGGGCCCCCTGGTACGTGGTGCCCGCCGACCACAAGCACCAGCTCCGCGCCCTCGTGGGGGCCGTCGTCGTGGACGCCGTCCGAGGCCTGAAACTGAAGACACCGGCTGTCGACGAGGAGAAGGCCGCCGCCATCAGGGCGGCCCGGGAGCGCCTGCTGGCCGAGGGTCCGGCACGATTGGGCCGGGGCACCGGGGGGACGTAGCCTGCGCGCATGACCGCAGTGAAGACGGCGCTGCCGGCGCCCGTAGTCGAGCTGCTCGACGCTGCCCTGGTTGCCGAGCTGACCGTGGTGGCGCCGTTCGGCCCGGTGACCTACCCCATGATCCCGCTGTCGGACGGGAGCCGTATCTGGTTCACGTCGGCGGCGCTGTTCTCCCGCAAGCTGACCCACATCAAGGCCGACCCCAGGGTGTGCGTCTCGCTCACGGACCCGGCGGCGGTGCCGGTCACGCCGTTCCGACCGGCCACCATTCAGGGGGACGCCCGGGTCATCGAGGAGGACCTCCACGAGGGATGGGAGCGACTCCTGCCCCTGTGGCGGGCCAAGGAGCCGGTGATCGACGAGTTCCTGAAGAAGCGCTTCGGCATCCCCCTGTTCTTCGAGCGCGCCGTGATCGAGGTCGTGCCGAGGCGGGTGTTCCTGTGGCCGGGCCCGGGGATGGCCGGGGAGCCCGAGATCATCGATCTGGGAGGGGAGGACTGATGGCCGCCCTCACCATCCCCGATGCTCTGGATCGGGTGTCTCGCTACGAACGCGCCGTGGTGGCGTGGGTCGGCACCGACGGCTACCCGGTCAGCGCTGCGGCCGACTTCTCCGTCGAGGCGGCCGCGGGCACCCTCACAGTCGGACCCGTGGCGGCGGAGCTTGGGCCCCCCGACGGAGACGACGTGATCGTGACCTTCAGCCACGTGCGGCCCCAGCCCGGCGTGGGCTACGACCAGCGCCGCTACGTGAACCTGTGGGGGCGGGCCGAGCGGGCCGGTGATCTCCTGCGCGTCGACGTCGGCCGCGCCAGTGGGTGGGACGAGAGCGAGACCCCCTTCTTCGAGTACGCGGAACGTTCCGTCGGGACAGCCCGGCGCTATCTCGACGAGGTCGGCAGCCGTCCCCGTCTGTCGCTCGGCTGGACCGTCTTCCTCGCCACCCGGCTTCCCTTCCTGACCGCCACCCTGGTCCCGGTGGCCCTCGGCGGGGCCGTCGCCGCCCGGCACCACCTCTTCCGCTGGGGCTGGTTCCTCCTGGCGCTGCTGGCGGCGGTGGCCGTCCACCTCGGGCTCAACATGGCCAACGACCTGTACGACCAGGCCAGCGGGGCCGACGAGGCCAACGCCACCCCTACCCCGTTCAGCGGCGGGTCCCGCGTCCTTCAGTACGGGCTGGTGAGCCGGCGCGCCATGCTCACCGGCTGCATCGGTCTGTACGTCATGGCTGTCGGTATCGGCGCCTATCTGGCCGCCGCCCGGGGGTGGGGCCTCCTGGGCATCGGGGCCGTCGGGGTCTTCCTCAGCCTCGCCTACACGGCGCCGCCCTTCCGGCTGGTGCACCGGGGCCTCGGGGAGCCGGTCACCGCCCTCGGCTTCGGTCCGGTGATGGCGGTCGGGACGTTCTACGCCTGCGCCGGACGCTGGAGCTGGGAGACGGTCCTGGCCTCGATCCCCGTGGCCATCCTCATAGCCCTCGTCCTGTATGTGAACCAGATACCGGATCGGGCCGGGGACGCCGCCGCCGGCAAGCGGACCCTCATCGTGCGGTGGTCACCGTCGGCCGTGCAGACCGGCTACGCCGCGTCGGTGGTGGCGGCCTTCGTGGCCGTCGTCGCGGAAGCGGCGGCGGGCGTCACCCCCCTGTGGACCCTCCTGGCCCTCCTGCCCGCCCCGATGGCGGTGAAGGTGTGGCGGGGCATGCGGTCCCACTACGACCGGCCCTACGAGCTCATGCCGGCCATGCAGACCAACATCGCCCTGCACCTCTTGACCGGCCTCCTCCTGGTGGCCGGTTACCTGCTGGCCCTGTAGGGCCTCAGGCGCCGATCCGCGCCCGCAGCCGGTCGACCCCGTCCCCCTCGAGCTCCCCCAGCGCCGCCCGCCGGCCGGACGCGGCCATGACGATCGATTCACCGGGGCCCGACACGACCGGTCCCTCCCCCTCGGACCAGTCGATGTCGGTGGCCTGGAGGCGCAGCCCGCTCACCTTCTTCTTCGGGCTCCACATGGGACTGCCCTCGGTGCGCACCAGCGACAGGGCCCGGCGGAGACGGTCCTCGGGCACCTGGCGTCGGTGACCGGTCGGCCGGCGGATGTCCTCGTTGTGGACGAGGTGGTCGAGGAACCCCGCTGAGGTCGGGATCATCTTGGAGATGCCCCGGCGGGGCTGACCGGCCACCATCACGTCGTCCCAGAACCGCCTGATCTCGTCGGGGGTGCTCTCCGAGAACAGGGACTTCGACTCGTTGAACGACGCCTTGGTCACGTTGAACCCGTACCGGGCCATCCGGCCCGTCATGGCCAGCATCGGGGTGGTATGGCCCAGCCCCATGTGTCCGAGGACGTCCCTCACCTTCCATCCTTCGCAGAGGCTCGGACGGTCGAAGTCGGCGTCGTCGAGCTCGTGGAGCAGTGAGCCGATGTCTCGAACCTCGTCCCACATCAGGGTCTCGTCGGCGCTCATCACCCTCTCCTCGTGGCCGGCCGACCCAACCGGGCCGCCGGGTGGGTTCGGCGCCGCCGTCGCACTCGGATCAGTGGCCGTCCGGAGCCAGCTGCTGGATGTAGATGGCTATGTGGCGGATCCGGCCGTCGTCGTCCAGGTCGAAGACCAGGCTCTCCGGCGTGCGTACCGACCGGCCGTCGAGCTCGACGGTCTCGCTCAGCTCGGCCACCGCGGCGGTGTCGTCCGCCGCGTGGAGAACCCGCTCCACGTCCATGCGATAGCCGGCCAGCGTCGGCATGGTCCGGCGCAGGAAGGCGAGGTACTGCTCCCGGCCCTCGTACACGTCCCCGAACGGCCCGACCCGGCGGACCCCGTCAGCCAGGCACTCGGACACCGCGGGCCAGTCCTGGCCCGCCACGCCGTCGAGATAGCGCCGGATCAACGACACCTTGCGGAACCTAGCGCCGGGTCGGGGACGGCGGGTCGGAGACGGGTCAGGCCGCCGACGCGGCCGCCGCCACGATCAGGCCCGCCGCCCGACCCCGATCCGAGGCCGTCCCACGGGCGCCGCCAACGGACCACCCGGTCCGGTCGAGCAGCTGCTCGGCCTCGCTGGGCTCGAGGACGGTGCGCGCCGGTTCCCCGACGGCAGCGACCCGCCGGGCAAACTGCTCCCGCCGCTCCCGGCCCTCACCGCTCTCCGTCGCCACCGAGACGCTGAGGGCCAGCCGGCTCCCCGGCGCCGCCACCGCCCGCAGGCCGGCCAGCAGGCGGTCGATGACCGCCCGCTCCAGGTACACCAGCAGACCCTCGCAGACGAAGAGGCATCTCCGGCTCCGATCGAGGCCGCCGGCCAGCAGGGCCGGGCCCACGTCGGTCGTCGCCAGGTCGGCGGGGACGAAGGCGACGTGACCGGCTTCGATGCCGAGGCGGGCCAGACGCTCGCGCTTGTCGGCCTGGGTGTCGGGGTGGTCGACCTCGAACCAGCGCACACCGGCCCGGGCGTAGCGAAGGGGACGTCCGTCATAGCCGGCGCCGACGATGGCTATCTGCCCGACCCCGCCGTCGAGGGCCCCCACGACGACCCGGTCGAAGAACGCGGTGCGGGCGGCCAGGTAGCGCGCCATGGGCCCGGGCGGTCCGCCCGCCAGCTCCCCGGCCACGTCGGCCGCCAGCAGGTCGTCGGCGGCGGCGCCTCCCCCCTCCACGGGCACCCGGGGGAACGCCAGGCGCTGGGCCGCCACCCGCCGCGCCGTGATCGACGGCTCGCCCGGTCTCACCGCCGTCACGGTAATTGGGCGGTCCGCCCCGTCACCTCCCATTTGGACGGCTCTGCCCAATTGGACGGGTCCGCGTGCGCACGTGCCAGGATGCGCCGCCGGTCGATCAGCACGGCCGGAACCCACGGGCCGAGGAGACGAGATGGAGATCGAAGGCAAGGGCGCAGTGGTCGTCGGTGGGGCGTCGGGGATGGCGCGGGCCACCGCCGAGCGCCTGGCCCGGGGCGGGGCCAGGGTGGCCATCCTCGACCTGCCCGGCTCGGCCGGCGACACGGTGGCCAAGGAGCTCAGCGGCACGTTCCACGCCTGTGACGTCACCGACATGGAGGGGACCGAGGCCGCCCTGGCCGACGCCGTCGGAGCGCTCGGCGGGCTGCACATCGCCGTGAACACCGCCGGCGGGGGCATCGCCAAGCGGACCCTCTCCAAGGACGGCCCCCACCCGCTCGAGGCCTTCCGGCGGGTCATCGAGCTCAACCTGATCGGCACCTTCAACCTCAACCGGCTGCAGGCTGACCACATGAGCCGCAACGAGCCCGAGGACGGCGAGCGGGGCGTGATCGTAAACACGGCGTCGATAGCCGCGTTCGAGGGGCAGATCGGGCAGGTCGCCTACACCGCGGCCAAGGCGGGGATCGCCGGCATGTCGCTGACGATGGCCCGCGACCTCGGGTCGCTGGGGATCCGCGTGATGGCCATAGCCCCCAGCCTGTTCAGCACGGGGATCACCGCCGGCATCCCGGCCGAGTTCGAGTCGGCCCTGACCAAGGACGCCGCCTTCCCCAAGCGCATGGGTCGTCCCGACGAGTACGCCCGGCTGGCGGTGGCCATCGTGGAGAACCCCATGCTGAACGGCCAGACCATCCGGTTGGACGCGGGGCAGCGCTTCGCCCCGAAGTAGTCAGCCGTCGAGGACCACGACGCTGCGGAGGACCTCTCCCCGCTCCATACGTGCGAAGGCCTCCTCGACGTCCTCGATGCCGATGCGCTCGCTCACGAAGCCGGCCAGGTCGAGGCGTCCCTGCAGGTGGAGATCGATCAGCAGCGGGAAGTCCCGGCTGGGCAGGCAGTCCCCGTACCACGACGGCTTGAGGGCGCCGCCGCGCCCGAAGAAGTCGATCATCGGAATGTCGGGGAAGGCCATCTCCGGGCTGGGCACGCCGACCTGGACGACACAGCCGGCCAGGTCCCGGGCGTAGAACGCCTGGCGCAGGACCTCGGGATGGCCCACGGCCTCGATGCAGACGTCGGCCCCGAACCCTCCCGTCACGGCCCGTACCGCCTCGACCGGGTCGACGCTTCTCGAGTTGACGGTGTGGGTGGCCCCGAAGCGGCGGGCCCACTCGAGCTTGCGGTCGTCGACGTCGACGCCGACGATCGTCGTGGCCCCGGCCAGGGCGGCGCCGGCGATGGCGGCGTCACCCACCCCGCCACAGCCGAACACCGCCACCGACTGCCCCCGACGCACGTTGCCGGTGAACATGGCCGCGCCCAGGCCGGCCATGACGCCGCAGCCGAGCAGACCGGCCACGGCCGGATCGACGGATGGGTCGACCGGCGTGCACTGCCCGGCCGCCACCAGGGTCTTGTCGGCGAAGGCACCGATTCCAAGGGCGGCGGAGAGGGGCGTGCCGTCCTCGAGGGTCATGCGCTGGGCGGCGTTGGCGGTGGAGAAGCAGAGGTTCGGCTCCCCCCGCTGACAGGCGCGACACCGCCCGCACACGGCCCGCCAGTTGAGGACCACGAAGTCCCCCGGGCCGGGGGCGCTCACCCCGGGCCCGACCGCCTCCACCACGCCGGCGGCCTCGTGGCCGAGGAGGAACGGGAAGTCGTCGTTGATCGCGCCTTCCCGGTAGTGCAGGTCGGTATGGCACACGCCGCAGGCCTGCACCCGGACCACCGCCTCCCCCGGACCGGGATCGGGCACCACCACGGTCTCGACCGTCACCGGCGCCCCCCGCTTGCCCGCCACCACTCCGCGCACCCGCTGCCCGTCCGGCACGGTCGTCATCCTGCCACCGGCCGGCACGGCGGGAGCGATGACCAGCGTCGCCGCGGGACGGACCGCAGCCAGGTGGTTAGCCTCCCCCGTCGTGCCGGTGGGAGCGGGCGGCGTGGTCCACGTCAACGTCAACTGCCGCGACCTGGAACGGTCGCTCGCCTTCTACCGCGACGTGCTGGGTCTGCAGCCGGTGACGCGCACCAACCCCGAGCAGCCCCAGCCCGGAGCCGCTTTCGGCCTGGAGTGGGCCCAGTGGGACGCGTGGATGATGGCCGGTCCCCGGGGCTTCGGAGCCCCGGTCGTCGACCTCCTGCAGTGGGTCGTGCCCGAGCCGGTCGAGCGCCACGACGGAGGCACCGTCGGGTTGTGCCGCCTCCGCATGGGAGGCGGGGCGGCCTATGCGGCGCTCGCCGATCCGGACGGGCTGGCCATCGACGTCCGGCCCGGGCCGCCCGGGCTGACCGGGGTCACGGTCGCCTGCTCCGACCCGGACCGCTCGTCCGCGTTCTACCGCACCCTCGGCGTGGGCGGGTTCGTCGAGCTGGTCGAGGGAGTGGGAACGGCGCCGGCGGGCGCCAACACCGTGGGCATCTGGCGGCTGGCCCTGGCCACCGCGGACATCGACGCCGATGTGGCCGAGCTCTCCCGCGCCGGGGTCCGCTGCCTGTCGGATCCGGTCGAGATGAGCATGGGCCCGGGGCTGCCCGTGCTGCGCTTCGTCCTCTTCCCCGATCCCGACGGCACCATGCTGGAGCTCATCGAGCGACCCGCCTCCCCCGCCGGCCCGCGGTAGGAGCAACGTGGCCGACCGGGTTCTGGTGATCGGAGGCACGGGGCCGACCGGGGTCAACATCGTGGCCGGGCTGGTCGAGCGGGGCTGGGACGTCACGATCATGCACCGGGGCCTGCACGAGCGGTCCGAGACGCCCCCCGGGGTTCCCCACCTCCACGCCGACCCGTTCGACGCCTCGGCGGTGACCGACGTGGCTGCCGGCCCGCCGTTCGATCTGGTCATGGCCATGTACGGCCGGCTGCGCCGGATAGCCGAGGCGTTCGAGGGCCGGTGCGGCCGCTTCCTGTCGGTGGGAGGCGTGCCGGCCCACCGGGGCTGGATGAACCCCTGGGCCTACGACCCCCCCGGCCTCCCGGTGCCGATCCCCGAGGACGGTCCCACCGTCGAGGATCCCGTCGACGACGAGAAGGGCTTCCGGGTGGCGCAGAGCGAGGACGCCGTGTTCCGCCACCACCCCGACGCCACCCACTTCCGCTATCCCTACATGTACGGGCCCTACCAGCCGGTGCCGCGGGAGTGGTCGATCGTGCGCCGCGTCCTCGACGGGCGGGGGCGGATGGTCGTGGCCGACGGCGGCCTGACCCTCCACCACCACGGGTACACCGCCAACGTCGCCCACGCCGTCCTGCTGGCCGTCGACCGTCCCGGCGCCGCCGCCGGCCGGATCTACAACGTGGGGGACGACGAGGTGCTGACCATCGCCCAGGTCATCACCATCGCCGCCGCCGCTCTGGGGGCCGAGATCGAGCTGGTGTCGATGCCCTACGACCTGGCCGTGCCGGCCCGGCCCCTCATGACCCAGCCGCTGCCCACCCACCGCGTGCTCGACCTGACCCGGCTCCGTTCCGAGCTCGGATACCGCGACCTCGTGCCCGCCCGACAGGCGGTGGGGCTGACGGCGCGCTGGCTGGCGGACAACCCGCTGGCGCCGGACGCCCCCGAGGCCCGCGTCCTCGGGGACCCGTTCGACTACGGCGCCGAGGACGCCCTGATGGACGCGTGGGCGGGCGCCCTGGCCACCGTTCCGGAGGTCGACTTCCATCCCGCCCCGACCTACGGGTCGGCGTACTCGGGTCCGGGGGGACGGCCCCGCACCCACGCCCACTTCGAGCAGTGACCGGCTCCGCTGCCACCGGACCGCTGGCCGGTCTCCGCGTGGTCGACCTGTCGATCGCGGGCACGGGCCCGTACGCGGCGGCCGTGCTGGCCGACCAGGGCGCCGACGTCGTCAAGGTCGAGCGCCCCGGACTGGGGGACATCGGGCGCTGGGTGGGGGTGGCCGTGAACGGCGTGAGCGCCCTGTACCAGGTGTGCAACCGGGGCAAGCGGGGCATCGTCGTCGACCTGTCCGACCCCGAGGGACGGGACCTCGTCCAGACCCTGATCGGGTACGCCGACGTGGTGGTGCAGAACTGGCGGCCGGGTGTGGCCGAGCGGCTGGGCCTCGGGTACGCGGACGTACAGCGCCCCGATCTGATCTACCTGTCGATCTCCGGGTTCGGCCCGACCGGGCCCTACGCGCCCAAGGGGGCCTACGACACGGTCATCCAGGCCTACGCGGGCGTGGTGGCCAACGAAGCCGACCGGACCACCGGTGAGCCGCGCGTCGTGGGGCAGGTGCTGGCCGACAAGGTCACGGCGCTGACGGCGGCGCAGGCTGTCACCGCTGCTCTGCTGGCGCGGGAGCGGGGCCGCGGTGGGCAGCACATCGAGCTGTCGATGTTCGACGCCGTCGTGTCGTTCATGTGGATCGACTCCGCCGGCAACGAGGTGCTGCGTGACGGTGACGGATCGCAGCCGGGCAGCTTCGCCCCCAGCTCGACACCCATGCGCTTCCTCGACGGATGCGGCGTGGTGACTCCGGTGTCCGACGCCGACTTTGCCGGGACGTGCAGAGCCCTCGGCGTCGACGGCTACGACGACCCCAGGGTCGCCACCATCGCCGAGCGGCGCCGGCACCGCGACGTGGCGGGTCGGCTCATGCACCTGTGCCGGGAGGCGGCCTCGCATCTGACCACCGAAGAGGCCATGGCGCGCCTCGACGCCGAGCGGGTGCCCTGCGGGGTGGTCCTCGGCCCCGCCGAGCTGGTCGACGATCCCCACGCCCGCGAGATCGGGCTGTTCGTCGACGTCGAGCACCCCGTGGCGGGCCGGGTCCGGCAGCCCCGCCACCCCAACGTGTTCCACGGCACGCCGGCGGTCGTCGGCGGCGCCGCTCCCGCCCTCGGCCAGCACACCGACGAGGTGCTGGCCGAGCTCGGGCTCGGACCGGACCGCATCGCCGACCTGCGCGCCCGGGGGGTGGTCGCCTGATCGCTCCTCAGGAGCCCCGCCGGGCTCGGCCTCCCGGGGACGTCGTCGGCCGCCTGCGCCGGGCCGGTTGCGTGGCCGCGGAGGAGGAGGCCGGGGAGCTGTCCGCCGCCGCCGCCGACGACGCCACCCTCGAGGCGATGGTCCGCCGCCGCGAGAGCGGGGTGCCGCTGGCGTGGATAACCGGCACCATCCGCTTCTGCGGGCGTCCGGTGGCCGTGGACCCGGGGGTCTACGTGCCCCGGCTCCAGTCGGAGGTGCTGGCCCGCCGGGCGGCCACGCTCCTGGCCGACAGCAGCCGGCGCCGGGCCGCCGATCTCTGCACCGGGACCGGGGCGGTGGCCGCGCACCTTCTCGCGTCAGTCCCGGGCGCGGATGTGGTCGGCGTCGACGTGGACATGGCCGCGGTGCGCTGCGCCCGACGCAACCGGGTGCCGGCCGTGTGCGCCGATATGGGTGGGCCCCTCCGGGCGGCGTCCTTCGACGTCGTCACCGCGGTGGCGCCCTACGTGCCGGCGGCCGAGATCGGGTTCCTACCTGCCGACGCCCGCGATCACGAGCCGCGCCGGGCTCTCGACGGGGGAGCCGACGGGCTCGGCGTCGTACGCCGGGCCGTGGATGCCGCCGCCCGGCTGCTGGGCCCCGGAGGGTGGCTCCTTGTCGAGATAGGTGGTCGGCAGGACGAGCTGCTGGGGCCCGAGATGGCGGAGCGCGGGTTCTCCGCCATCTCGACGTGGCGCGACGAGGACGGGGATCTGCGCGGGCTGTGCGGTCAGGCCGCGACGCGTCGGTCGGACGCGTCGGTGCACCGGTAGGCCGGCGGCTCACACGTGTAGCGCACCCTGAACTCCTCGGCCGAGGTGGCTGAGCAGAACAGCAGCGGCTGTCCGTCGCCACCGACCAGCGTCAGGCCGGATGAGTGGACGAGCACGAACGCGCCGGACGACGCGGGTGAGACCGCGCTGCGACCCGATACGAGACGCCAGATCCTCCGGTGCATGCGGGTGACGGTAACCGGCGGACTTTCGTCCGTCCCGGAATTACGCAGGGGCGCAGGGAGCAACGGAGCGCCAACCGGGGGCGGGAGGGCGCTCAGGGCTTGGGGGGTTTGGGGGCGGTCGTCGTCGTGGTCGACACCGTCGTGGTCGTCGACGTGGTGGTGCTCGACGTCGTCGTGGACTTGGTCGTCGTGGACGTGGTCGTCGTGGAGCTGCCTGTCGTCGAGATCGGCACCGAGGGCTTCGGGGCCGGGAACGAGCTCGGGGACGGGACCGTGGTGGTCGTCGGGAGCGGGCCGGGCCGGGGGACGGTCGTGGCCGTGGGGGCGGGCGTCGACCCGGTGGGAGCCGCTGTCGGAGGGGTGCCGGGAGTCAGAGCGGCGGGCGGAGCCGGAGCCACATCGAGCACCGGGGCGCGCACCGTGAGGGTTGCCGGGAGTGGAGCTGCCACCTCGGCCGGGGAGGCGTTCCGGCTCCCCGGCCCTCCGGGTCGGCCCCCAACGGAGCGCCCGGAGCCGGTGGCTGGCAACACTCCGGGATTCGTCGGCGCCCGTCGGGACGTCGTCGTCGAGGTGACGGCCGCCGGTCCGGGCCCGGTCGAGGCGGTGACGGCGGCGGGGCTCGCCCCGTTGAGCACGTAGCCGGGTGCGACCCCGGCGCCCGACGCGACGACCGGGATGGCAGGCTCCCGGACGATCACACCGACGAAGGCGGCCGCTCCGCCCAGCAGCACAGCCGCCGCGAAACGCGGGTCGGTGAACGCCTCCCGGGGCCCCCGCCGCTCGGCCCCGCCCACAGTGCGGCTGGTGGCGGCCCCGGCCGCCGTGGCGGTGTGGGCCACGGCGGCCTTCAGCATCCGGACCGGGCGCCGGGGTGGGAACCGCGACGGGTAGCGACGCCGTCGGATCCTCACCGTCACGCCGTTCCGGTCAGACCATCCAGCTCACGGGGCCGGGTCAGCCACAGGACGAAGAAGCCGACCGACATCATGGCCAACCCTGACTCCAGGGCCTGCCACACCCAGCCCGGGACCCCTGTGAACGCAAGTTGCTCTCCGAGCACCTGGGTGGGCGGCTGGGTCACGGTGACCAGACCCTGCGTGGTGGGCGGGCTGACCTGCTCACCCAGGACCTGGGTGGTGCCGACGGTCGAGGTGTTGGTGACCGTGGTCGAGTTGGAGGCCACGGTCGAGCTCGACTGCACGTCCAGCTGGGAGAGCGTGGCCGTCACCGTGTCCACCAGCCACTGGCCGGCCGGCGGGGAGTACTTGGTGATCGTGAAGTCACACGTCACCGTGCCTCCGTTGGCAGCCAGAACGGCCCCGACCACGGACTGGGCGCAGGTCGGGGTGAAGGCGGCCTGGCCCGGCCACGCGTCGGACAGAGAAGTGATCACCACCGGCACCGGCGAGGTGTTGGTGATGATGGCCCGGAAGGGGACGTCCTGGTTGGGGGTGCCGGCCAGCTCGACCTTGCCGTAGCCCGTTCCGGCGGCGTTGTTGGTCTTGTCGATCGTCGCCGTGATCGGGATCCGCGACACGTAGAAGACCCCCGCCGCCGACCCGCCCGAAGGCACGGTCACCGGCTGGCTCGCGAGGGTCGGCGAGGCGATGTTCACCCCGCTGACCCCGCAGGCCACGAACTGGTAGCCGAGGGGGCCGTTGGCCGTGAGCGTGTAGGTGCCGGACGGCACCGATGCCGGGGGCAGCTGGTTGGCCGAGCTGACCACGGCCGTGCCGCCCGAAAGAGCCTGGAGAGAGCCCCCGTTGACCGGGGTGGTCGTGCGGTTGCCGCCGGTGTCGCACAGGAGGATCGACCCGGAGATGGTCTGGGACACGACGTTGGAGCCGGGCGTGCTCACCGTGGACGTCGCGGTGTCCGATGCCGTCCTGCCGTTGGCGTCGGTGACCGTCAGGTTCACCGTGTCCTGCAGGGAGGTGCCGGCGGCGGGAGCGTAGTTCTGGAGGGTGAACGTACATGTGAACGTCTCCCCCACTGCCAGCGTGTGCCCCAGCAGGGCGGTCCCGCCGGCGTCCCGGCAGTCAGGGGTGATGCTCTGCCCGCTGTAGCTGTCGGTCACCGCCGTGACCCTCTCCTGCTCCTGGGAGGTGTTCGTAACGACCAGCCGGAACGGCACGCTGGCCCCCTGGAACGGAGCCGTGGTGGCCGCGGCGAATCCGGTCCCCGCTGCGTTGTTGGTCTTGTCGACGGTGACGGACGGGTCTGGAGAGCTGGGCGTGTTCACCGTGGACGACGAGGTGTCCGAGTCCGTCCTGCCGTTGGCGTCGGTGACCTTCACCATCACCGTGTCCTGCAGGGAGGAGCCGGAGGCGGGGGCGTAATGGGCGAGGGTGAACGTGCACGTGAAGGTCTCACCCACCAGGAGGGTGTGGCCGAGCAGGGCGGTCCCGCTGGCGTCCCGGCAGTCAGGGGTGATCGTCTGCCCACCGTAGGTGTCGGTCACCTCGGTGACCCTCTCCTGCTCCTGGGAGGTGTTCTTCACGACCACCCGGAACGGCACGCTGGCACCCGCGTTGGGTGCGGTACTCGTCTTGCTGAACCCGGTGCCCGACGCGTTGTTGGTCTTGTCGACGGTGACGGCAGGGGTGGCCGGGAGCCCCGGGATCGTCAGGTTGGCGCACGCCTCACCGACGTCCCCGCCACTCTTGTTCTGGTCCCCGTCGTGGGTCATGACCTGGAAGCGGTAGGTGTGCCCGGGCTGCAGGCCCAGCGCCGACACGTTCCAGCTGAACTCCGTCCCGTATCCCTCGTTGCCCAGGGCGGAGAACCCGGCCGACGGTGTGTCCGACCCCGCCCCGAGGCTCCAGCTGTTCTTGGCGGGGAGCGTGTCGCGCTGGAAGCCTCCCGCCGTCATCTGGCCGGTGGCCCATGTCCCGAAGACGTCGCTCAGGAACCGCACCGGGGCGCCGCCCTGCTGCCAGTCCCCCACGTTCGAGCTGGCGTTGGACGTGATGTCCGTCACGAAAAGGGCCGGGTGCAGCGGCCGGCCGGACGGGTCGGTCGCGGCGGTGTCCCCCAGGCTGGGGTTCTGGACGTGGAGCGAGCCGCTGAAGTGGGTGGCGCTGCCGACGCCCAGCAGGACGCCGTTCTCGTCGTTCGA
The DNA here is from genome assembly GCA_035695125.1 of Acidimicrobiales bacterium. Taxonomy (GTDB): domain Bacteria; phylum Actinomycetota; class Acidimicrobiia; order Acidimicrobiales; family JAJPHE01; genus DASSEU01. The sequence continues at coordinate 131,861 of DASSEU010000025.1, read as the reverse complement.
GAACACGACGACACGGGCCGAGGTGCCCGATCCGACGACCTGCACGGCCCGTGTCAGGGTGTTCTCGTTGAAGACGGTGGCGGCCCGGGCGCTGGACGAGTTCGGGTATCCGCACGAGTCGATGGCGGTACTCGTGGACCGGGCGGAGGCCATGACCATCCCCGTCGTCGCCGCAAGCGTCAGGGACACGCCGCCCACCGACATGGCTGCCGCGGTGATGCGGACCGCCATGTTCCGTCTGCCCCGGCGGGGATCGGCCACCCAGCGGCCGGCCCGCCCGCTTCGCCCCGGTCGTCCGGAACCGTTCGACATGTCAACCACCTCCCACCGACGCGACGGGCGCCGGTTCGGACCTCGGATCCGACGGTACGGACAGGCGATCGGGCCGAGCAGGGCCGAAAGACCCTTCCCGTCCCCGCGTCAAGGGCCCCCCGGGCGGTGCCGATACAGGCGGATGCGCCCCGAAATGCCCCGGCGCGCCCTTCGTGTGGTCAGGAGGGCACTGACCATGACGGGTGGTGCCGTGCTGGCAGCCGCCCTCGTGGTTGCCGGTTCGGGGCCGGCCGGGGCGCGGACGCCGGACGACGCCGGTGGCGCCCGGCCGTCGCCGGCCACCGCCGTCCGGGCCGCTCTGGGTCTCGACAGACCTCTGCTGCCCCTCCGGCACCTGTCGGTCTCGGCCTACGCCGCCCGGCTGACCGCCCAGACCGACGTGACCGCTCCCCGCGGGGCGCTGGGCGCGGCGTCGTTCGTGTCCCCCACCACCGGATGGGTGGCCGGCTTCCAGGACGGGCGGGGCGTGATGCTGGCGACGGGGGACGCCGGCCGCACGTGGACCCGCCAACAGCTGCCGGCGGGGACCACCGAGCTCACCGGAGTGGCCTTCACCGACTCGCGCCACGGGTGGGCGGTGGGGGCCGAGGCGGTAGGGGCCGGCGCCGCCGGCGCCCGGGCCCTCGTGCTGCGCACCGTGGACGGGGGCGCCCACTGGTCCCGCCAGCTGTCGCTCGCCGAGCCGTCCCAGCTGGAAGCGGTCGGCTTCGACACCGGCGGCGGGGGCTGGGCGGTCGGGGGCCGCCTGGACGGATCCGGACGCCTCCGCCCCCTCGCGCTGCGCACGACCGACGCCGGCGGGAGCTGGTCCGAGTCGGACCCCTCCGACTACGGCGTCCTGAGCGGCGTGTCGGTTACGGGCTCCCAGATGTGGGCCGTCGGCACCGCCGCCGATCCGCAGTCCGGGGACCCCACCGGTCCCCTGGCCGTCCACAGCGCCGACGGGGGACAGACCTGGACCGACCAGACCGTTCCCGGCTTCGTCCTCCTGCTGTTCGGGGTGTCGTTCTCCTCCCCCACCCGGGGCTACGCCGTCGGGGTCGGGGCCGGTGGAGGCGGCAACCCGACCGGGACCGTGGTGTCCACCTCGGACGGCGGCCGGACGTGGAGCGTCGACGTCACACCGCCGGGCAGCGTGATCATGTCGGCGGTCGCGACGGTCCCGGGCGGATCACCGGACGCCTACGCCGTCGGCCTCGGAGACGGTCCGGCCGGCTCCGCCGGCGTCGTGTACGCCCACGGATCGTCGGGATGGACGGCCCGCCCCGTACCGGTGTCGACGCTCGGGCTGGTCGGCGTGGCGACCGGCGGAGGCGCCGGCGCCTATGCCGTGGGCCTCGGCGTTACATCCGACACCGGCATCGGGGGGGCCGTGGACGCCACCTCCGACTCGGGCGCCACCTGGCGCCCGTCTCTGACCGACGTGCCCGCTGCTCCGCAGCGCGGCTACTGGGAGGCGGGCCGGGACGGCGGCGTCTACACCTTCGGGGCCGCCGGCTTCTACGGCAGCGCCGCCGGGCGCCCCCTCTCCGCCCCGATCGAGGCCATGGCCTCCGATCCCGACGGCGCCGGCTACTGGCTGGTCTCCTCCGACGGCGGCGTGTTCAGCTTCGGGGACGCCGGCTTCTACGGCAGCGCCGCCGGCGCCCACCTGGCGGCACCGGTGATCGGCATGGCCGCCACGCCCGATGGCGGCGGGTACTGGCTCCTCTCGTCGGACGGCGGCGTGTTCAGCTTCGGGGACGCCCCCTTCCTGGGCAGCGCGGCGGGGAAGCTCCCCGGCCAGGCGGCCATGGCCCTCGGCCCCACCCCCGACGGCCTCGGCTACTGGATGGCCCTGTCCGACGGCCACGTGCTGTCGTTCGGAGACGCCGCCCCGCTCAGCACGCGGGCCGGTCCGCTGCTCCAGGCGGTGTTCGACCTGGTGCCGACACCGAGCGGGAACGGGTACTGGCTGGTCTCGTCCGACGGCGGCGTCTTCTGCCTGGGTGACGCCGGCTTCCACGGCAGCGCCGCCGGCGGGCCGATCGGGCCCCCGGTGCTCGGTGGGGCCGCTTCGCCCGACGGCGGGGGGTACTGGCTCGTCTCGGCGGACGGAGGAGTGTTCACGTTCGGGAACGCCCGGTTCTTCGGCTCGGCCGCGTCGGTGCACCGGGGCGGCCCGGTGGCGGCCATGGCCGTCGACGCCCGCTGACCGCGCCGGGTGGCGCGGCGGAGACGCTGTCTCAGCCCGGCGGCTCGACGCGGGGATCGGTGCGGACCAGCCGGTGGGAGAAGCGCCACGGCCCGCCGTCGACGCGCCGGTACGAGTCCCGGCACCGACCCCAGCTCGCCAACCCGCGGTTGTCGAGCAGCAGCCAGTAGCCCTCCCCGGTCGCCTCGGACGGGCTGGCCACCTCGAGCGTGTAGTTCGAGGAGAAGTGGCGGATGTAGGTGACGGCGGGGTCCGAGACGTGGTTCTCGTTGAGGCCCCGGTAGGCACCGATGATGGCGTCGCGTCCGACGAACTCCCCCCGCCCGTGCAGCTCGACGACGCCGTCGGGCTCGAACAGGGCGGCCTGCTCCTCGATCCGTCCGCCGTCCCCCAACCGGTAGTACGTGGCCAGCAGCTCGTGCAGCTCCTCGCGAGCCTCCAGCTCCCACGCCTCCACCGCGGTCATCCTGCCACGGCCCGGACCCGACCACCCGGGGTCCGGACAGGCCGGGCACCGTTGGTACGGTGCCCCGATGGGCGGTCTGGTGGCCGACCTCGGGCCGCTGCGCCGGCACCGGGCGTTCCGTCTGATCTGGACGGGCCAGCTGGTGTCCGGCATGGGCGGTCAGCTCACCGTGGTCGCCGTCTCGTACCAGGTGTACCGGCTCACCCACTCCACGCTCGACGTGGGACTGGTCAGCCTCGTGCAGCTGGGCCCGTTGATGGCGGGCTCGCTGGCCGGAGGCTCGGTCATCGACGCCACCGACCGCCGCCGGGTCCTGGTGGTGAGCCAGGTGTGCATGGCGCTCTGCAGCGCCGGCCTCGGCGCCAACGCCTTCCTGTCCCGTCCCCGGCTGTGGCCCCTGTTCGTCTGCACGGCGGCGTCCGCCCTCTTCCAGGGGACCAACAACCCGGCCCGGAGGGCGGCCACCACCATGGTCGTGCCCGCCTCCGACCTGACCGGGGCGGTGGCGCTGCAGACGATGGCGGTGCAGTGGGCCTTCGTCGTCGGGCCGGCCCTGGCCGGCGTTCTCGTGTCCGCCGCCGGCCTCGGCACCGTGTACCTCATCGACGTCGGCAGCTTCTGCATGTCCCTGTTCGCCACCGCCCTCCTGCCCCCGCTGCCGCCCGCGGGGGGCGGCACCCGCGCCGGCATGCGCTCCCTGGCCGACGGCTTCCGCTACCTGCGGGGCCAGAAGCTGCTGGCGTCGACGTTCCTGATCGACCTCGACGCCATGATCTTCGGGATGCCCCGGGCCGTGTTCCCCGCCATGGCCACCGGCTTCTACCACGGGGGCCCGGGCATCCTCGGCGTGCTCTACGCCGCTCCCGGTATCGGCGGGCTCGTCGGCTCTCTGCTCAGCGGGTGGGTGGGAAGGGTGCGGCACCAGGGCCGGGCCGTGGTGATAGCCGTCGTCGGATGGGGAGCGGCGGTGGCGCTGTTCGGTGTGGTCCGGGTGCTGTGGCTCGGGGTGGCCCTCCTGGCCGTGGCGGGCGCGTCCGATCTGGTCTCGGCGGTGTTCCGCTCGTCGATCCTGCAGGCGAGCGTGCCCGACCACCTGCAGGGGCGCCTGGCGGGCGTGTACTTCGCAGTGGTGGCCGGCGGCCCCCGGGTCGGGGACGTGGAGGCGGGGATTGCCGCCCGCCTGGGTGGCCCCCAGTTCGCGGTCTGGTCGGGGGGCCTGGCGTGCATTGCCGGGGTGGGCCTGCTCCTGTGGCGCGTCCCGGAGCTGTGGCGGGCCAGGTCCGACGTCGAGGAGCGGGAGGCTGGCCCGTCCCTGGCCGCGGTCGAGGCGGTGGGCCAGGCGACCGCCGAGCTCAGCGAGAGCGCCCCGCCCTGAGGCCGGCGGGCCCGGCTACCACTCCAGCCGCAGCCGGGCGGGGCCCCGGATGGTGGTGGTCGGCTTCCACTCGATCTCCTCGTCGGCCAGGGCCAGGTCGGAAAAGCGCCGGACGAGCCGGCCCAGGGCCTCCTGGGCCTCGATCCGGGCCAGCGGCGCCCCCAGGCAGTGGTGGATCCCGCCCCCGAAGGCCAGGTGCCGGTTGTCGGTCCGGCCGATGTCGAGGCGGTCGGGGTCGGGGAACACGTCGGCGTCGCGGTTGGCCGCCGCGATCAGCGCCACCACCTCGGTCCCCTTGGCCAGGGGCTGACCCGCCAGCTCGACGTCCTCGGTGGCTATGCGGGCCGTCAGCTGCACCGGTGGGCCGAAGCGCAGCAGCTCCTCGACGGCGCCGGTGATCAGCCCCGGATCGTCCCTGAGGCGGTCGAGCTCGGCGGGATGGCGCAGCAGGTTCAGGGCCCCGCCGGCTATGAGGTTGACGGTGGTCTCGTGGCCGGCGCCGTAGAGAAGGATGGCGGTGTCGAGCAGCTCGTCGCGGCTGAGCCGGTCACCCTCGTCCTCGGCGGCTATCAGGGCGCTCAGCAGGTCGGGCCCCGGGTCCCGGCGCCGCCGCTCCACGAGATCGTCGAAGTAGACGCGCATCTCGCGCATGGCCTGGGCCGCCGGGAACAGGACCATGATGTCGTCGGACGGGTCGAGCGCCTTCACCGCCTCGGCCGTCCAGCCCCGCAGCTGCCCGTGGTCCTCCAGCGGCACCCCGAGCATCTCGCTGATGACGGTCACGGGCAGCGGGAACGCCAGCGCCTCCACCAGGTCGGCGCCTCCGTCGGACGCCACGGCGTCGAGCATCTCGTCGACGATGGCGGCTATGCGCGGCCGCATCTCCTCGACCGCCCGGGCCGTGAACGCCTTGTTGACGATCCGGCGCAGCCGGGTGTGGTCGGGCGGGTCGGCAAAGAGCATGACCCGCTCGAACAGCTCGCGCACGTCCCCGAGGCCCACCTGCTTGGCCAGCTCGACGAACTGCGGGTAGCCGGCCTGGTGCCGCGAGTTGCTGCTGAACCGGGCGTCGCGCAGCACCGAGAACACCTCGGCGTGGCGGGTCAGGATGAACCCGCCGAACGGTGTCGGGATGAGCGGTCCCGCCGCCTGGACCCGGGCGTAGGTCGGGTACGGGTCGGCCCGGACCGCGGGGTCCTTGATCATCTCGAGCACCGACATGGTCTCGGCCTGGCTCATCCCTCCGTGCTCATTTCCCTTGGCCTCCCCGGCTCCGGCGCCATCACGAACCACAGGCTCATCCCCAGCGACCACACCTCGAGCAGGATCAGCGTCACCAGCTCCAGGGTGCCGAAGGCGTTGCGGGTGGTGCCCAGGCCCCCGGCGCTGACCAGTCCCACCAGGGCCGTGAACAGCCCCAGCCACGACAGCGGCACCGGGATCGATCCGTTGAGCAGCCCCGAGGTCCCGGCCGCGGCCAGCAGCACGGCGATGAACAGCCCCGACGCGGCCAGCAGCCCGTTGCCCACCCGGAACAGGCCCTGCACCTGCTCCGGGACGGACCCGGAGTGCGACATCTCCTGGTAGGCGCCCTGGATCGTCACCGCCGCGATCAGCAGCACCGCCGTTCCCGCCGCCCCCACCACGAACACCGGCGCCCACGGGTCCCCGGTCGCCTCGTCGGCCCGCCGCAGATGGGTGGCCACCCCCCCGGAGAACAGGGCCAGGAACACCACCGCCACCGCCGCCAGGGCCACGCTCGCCTGGAGCGAGTGGTAGTGGTGCACGACGTACAGCTCGACGGCAAAGCCGGTGCTGTCCGTCCCGGGCGCCCCCTCGGCCGCCGCCAGCGAGCCGGCCAGGGCCAGCACGAACACCAGGCCGAACGAGCCGGTCAGGCGGCGGGAGACGGTGCTCAAGGCGCGCCGCTCAGCGCCGGGGGTCCACGAGGGTGCCGTCCACCAGCTCCTTGAAGCGCTCCAGCTCCTCGGCCGGCGCCGCGATGGCGTCGACGGCGTCGGAGCGGGCCAGGTGGCCACGGGCGTACAGCCGGGCCACGAGTGACTTCCGGCTCCCGCCGTCCAGCTCCCGCTCCCGCCCCGCCTGCTCCAGGAGCAGGGCGGCGGCGTAGATGTCCACCATGTGCTGCGCCAGAGCGAACAGCCGGGCTTCGCCCACGACCGGATCGAGCTGTTCCCAGCGGGTGATGGCCTCCTCCACCCGGTCGACCGCGCCCGCGACCAGCTCGGCGGTGGCGGGGTCGTCGGCCGGAGCCGCACCGAGCGCGTCGCGTACCCGGGCCAGGAACGGCACGTGCGCCTCTTGTTTCTGCATGGCGCGGCGCACATCGAGGCAGAGGATGTTGTCCGGCCCCTCCCAGATCGTGTTGACCTGGGCGTCGCGCAGGACGCGCGCCACGGGCCACTGCTCGATGTACCCGTTGCCCCCGTGGATCTCGATTGCGTCGCTGGCGGCGGTGATGCCGAGGCGCGCGGCGCGCAGCTTGATAAGAGGCGCGCCCAGCCGGAGCCGGGGACCGAGGTAGCCGTCGAACACGAGAGCCTGGGCCGCCTCCACCTCGACGATCAGCTCGGCCAGCTTGCGCTGGGCCAGAGGCTGGTCGATGAGGGCGGCGCCGAAGGCCTCCCGGGCCCGGGCGTAGCAGAGGGACTCGACGAGCGAGCGGCGGGCGCAGCCCAGGCCCATCATCGCGATCCCGAGGCGGGCCCCGTTGGTGAGCTCCATCATGCGGGCCAGGCCCCGCCCGTCCCCGGCCGCGGCGGCCCGGCCCGGCCCGGATGCCCCCGCGTCCACAGACGGCGCCGGTGCCAGGAGGAACGCCTCGGCGTCGACGAACTCGACCTCGGCCGACGCCACCGCCCTGGTGCCGAGCTTGTCCTTGAGGCGCCGGATCCGCATCCCGTTGCGGGAACCGTCCCGCCGCTCCCAGAGCACCAGGAACGGGGCTATGCCCCGCGTGCCGTCCGGGGCGCCCTCCGGCTTGGCCAGCACTACGAAGGCCGACCCGTTGGCATTCGACGCGAACCACTTGAAGCCGTTGAGCAGCCACGCGTCCCCGGCGGGGGTGGCGGTCGTCTCCAGGGCGGCCAGGTCCGAGCCGCCCGTGCGCTCGGTGAGCATCTGGGCGGCCTCCCCCCCGAGGTCGTTCCCGCCCACCAGCTCCCTGACCCGGGCCTTGATCTCGTCGGGAGCGAACTCCTCGGCCAGCCGCACGACCATGTCGCCACCGGTCCCCAGGGCGCAGGTCATGCCGATCTCGGCCTGGTTGAGCAGATAGCTCCACGCCGCCGCCAGCGGGGCCGGGTTCACCCCGGCGGCCCGGGCCTCCTCACGGAAAGCGGGCGAGGAGAAGCTGTTCTCCAACAGCTCCGCCTTGGACCGGGCGAAGCTGTCGGGCACGACCACCCGGCTCACGTCCCGGCCCCAGCGGTCGTACTTGTCGAGCCGGGGCGGGTTGCGGTCGGTCTCCTCGGCCCGCTCCGCCACCGGGCCACCCATCAGCGCCCCCACCGCCTCCAGGCGGGGCCGGGCCCAGTCCATGCCGGGCCCGCCCACGTGGGCCCGCATCAGGAACTGCAGGGTCGGATCGCAGCTGTACCAGTTGAGGCCCACCGCGCCCTGGTAGCGCCCGGTGTCGTAGCGGCGGGCCTTGTCGGGACCTCCGAACGGCAGCTGGTCGAACGGCTCGGCGAGGGGGTCGGGCACGGCGGGACAGCCTACGGGGCCGGCACCGGGGCGCCTATACCGCCGGCTCCACCCATACGGCGGCGGCGGTCGACCGGCTCAGCGCCACGTGCCTGCCCTCCACGCTCACCACCACCACCCCGGGGTCACCGGTCCCCGCCTCGACGGCCAGCTCGGCGCCCGGCACCACGCCCTCGCTGTCGAGCAGGCCCAGGACCTGGGGGGAGTCGTGCTCGGCCAGCTCGGAGATCCGGGCCACCCGGGCCGGGGAGCCCGGGCCCAGCGCCACCAGGCTCACCAGCTGGCGCCGGTCCTGGCGGGCGCCGGGGATCTGGTTCCCGTGCGGGCACGTGGCGGGCTGGCCCAGCTTCTCGTACAGCCGCTCGAGCACGACGTCCGAGAGCGAGTGGGCCACCCGCTCCGCCTCGGCGTCGGCGGTCACCCAGTCGAAGCCCAGCTCGTCGGTCAGCCAGCACTCGACGACCCGGTGCCGGCGCACGACCGCGGTGGCGGCCCGCTCCCCCTCCCCGGTGAAGGCGACCGTCCGGCCCGGGCCCACCGCCACCAGGCCGTCGCGCACGAGCCGCTGGATCCCCACGCTCACGGTCGGGGCGCTGACCCCCATCCACTCCGCCAGCCGGCCGGGCCTGACCTCCTGGCCCTCGTGGGACAGGTAGTAGATGGCCTCGAGGTAGCGGGACGCAGCCGGCGAAGGGGCCGGGTGTCCCGCCCCCGTCCCCTCGTCCCCCAACGCGGCTTCCGCCTTAGCCACAGCTAAGTCGGCCATACGCCCATACTAATCCAGGGCCGGGGGGATGGACAGGGGGCCGGGGGCGTAGCGTTCGTCCCCTATGACCGCGACCGGTGACGCCGCTGCGGTGGGCCAGCACGCGGTCGACGGCCTGTGGCGCGACGGCTACTCGCGCTACCGGGCGTTCGAGCGGGAGGAATGGGCGGCCCTGCGCGCCGCCACCCCCCTGCCCCTCGCCGAGGAGGACCTGGACCGGCTGCGCGGCCTCAACGAGGCGGTCGACCTCCAGGAGGTCACCGACGTCTACCTGCCCCTGTCCCGCCTCCTCAACCTGTACGTCGGGGCCACCCAGAAGCTCCACCAGGCCGCCAACACCTTCCTCGGCCACCCCGCCCTCAAGGTGCCCTACGTCATCGGGATAGCCGGGAGCGTGGCCGTCGGCAAGAGCACGACCGCCCGCATCCTCCAGGCCCTGCTCGACCGGTGGCCCGACCACCCCAAGGTCGACCTCGTCACCACCGACGGCTTCCTGCACCCGAACCGGGTGCTCGAGGAGCGCGGGCTCATGGACCGCAAGGGCTTCCCCGAGAGTTACGACCAGCGCCGCCTGGTCGACTTCATGCTGGCCGTCAAGTCCGGCGAGCCGGAGGTGGCCGCACCCGTCTACTCCCACCAGGCCTACGACATCGTGCCGGGCGAGTTCCAGGTCGTGCGCCGCCCCGACATCGTGATCGTGGAGGGCCTCAACGTCCTGCAGGGGCCGGCCGCACGGGGCGGGTCCATGCGGCTGTTCGTCTCGGACTTCTTCGACTTCTCGATCTACGTCGACGCCGAGGAGGCCGACATCGAGAAGTGGTACGTGGAGCGGTTCTTCACCCTGCGCGACACCGTGTTCCGCGACCCGCACTCGTTCTTCCACCGCTTCGCGTCGCTCGACACCGGCCAGGCGGTCGCCACCGCCCGGGACATCTGGGCGTCGATCAACGCCGTGAACCTGCGGGAGAACGTCCTACCGACGCGCGAGCGGGCCGATCTCATCCTGGAGAAGGCAGCCGACCACTCCGTCCACCGGGTGCGCCTCCGCAAGCTCTGACTGTCTGGCGGCGGGCACCCGGATCCTTCGGACCACGCCCGCCGCAGTGCCGGGGGGCCCAACCCCGGGCGGGCCGCTCTGGTTTGCCCGGTGCTTCCGTTGCATTCAGTAGCGCGCCAGGTCCCGGGCCGCGTCGCGGATGCCCGCCACCTGCGGGAGCACGGCGTCCTCGAGCACCGGTGAGTAGGGGACGTGGCAGTCCAGGGCCGTGTGCCGGCGCACGGGGGCGTCGAGGTGCTCGAAGCACGAGTCGGCCACGAAGGCGGCCACCTCGGCCCCGAAGCCGCACGTGTAGACGTCCTCGTGGACCACGAGCGCCCGCGACGTGCGCCGCACAGACTTCGCCACCGCCTCCTTGTCCCATGGAGAGATGGTGCGCAGGTCGATCACCTCGACCTCGATGCCCTCGGCCGCCAGCTCCTCCGCGGCCAGCAGCGAGCGCTGCACGGTGGCGCCGTAGGTGACGAGCGTGAGGTCCCGGCCGGGCCGGCGCCGCGCCGCCTCTCCAAAGGCGATGACGTGGTCCGGTCCGGTCAGCGGGTCGCGGGCGTAGGGCTGGCGCAGCAGGTGCTTGTGCTCCAGGAACAGCACCGGGTCCTCGCATCGCAGCGCGTAGCGCAGGAGACCGGCGGCGTCGGCGGCGCGGGAAGGAAACGCCACGAGCAGACCGGGCACGTGGGCGAAGATCGACTCCCCGCACTGCGAATGCCAGATGGCCCCGCCGCGCAGGTAGCCGCCGATCGGGACGCGCATCACCATCGGGCACCGGAAGGCGCCGTTGGAACGCCAGCGGATGGTGGCGGCCTCGCTGCGGATCTGCTGCATGGCCGGCCAGATGTAGTCGAAGAACTGGATCTCGGGCACGGGCCTGAGGCCCCGCACCGCCTGGCCCACCGCCCGCCCGGCGATGTTGGCCTCGGCCAGCGGCGTGTTGTAGCAGCGGGCGGCTCCGTAGGCCCGCTGCAGCCCGGCGGTCAGCCCGAACACCCCGCCCTTCCCCTCGACGCGCGTGAGCACGTCCTCGGGGGCGTCGGCCACGTCCTCCCCGAACACCCGGATCCGCTCGTCGGCCGCCATCCGCTCGTGGAGGGTGAGCCGGATGGCCTCCCCCATCGTGATCGGCGCGTCGGGCGGCGCCCCACCGTCGCCCCGCCCCGTGCCCCGGTCGCTCCCGGGCGCCCGACGGGGCGGGAGCACGTAGACCTGGTCGGTCACGCGGGCGGGGTCCGGGGCTCGGGCGGCCAGGGCCCGGGCCGCCTCCTCGGCCACCACCCGCCGGGCGTCCTCCCTGATGGCCTGCGCCTCGTCGGCCGACAGCACGCCGCCGGCCACCAGCTCCTCGGCCAGCACGGTGATCGGGTCGTGGGCCGCCTCCGCCGCCAGGTCCTCGGGCAGGCGGTACTTGCTCTGGGTGTCGGCGGCGGAATGGGAGTACGGCCGGGTGACCTTGGCGTGCAGGAGCACGGGTCCCACTCCGGCCCGCACCAGCTCGGCGGCCCGGGCCCCCTCGGTGCGGGTCTCGAAGTAGTCGCACCCGTCGACGCTCAGCACGTACAGGCCCCGGAACCCGCTCACCAGCTCCGAGATCGGGGCGGGGGCCTGGTCGGAGGAGCGCACCGAGATGGCCCAGCCGTTGTCGGCCACGACGTAGAGCACCGGCAGGTGCAGACGGCAGGCCGTGTTGAGGCTCTCCCAGAACTCCCCCTCGGAGGTGGCCCCCTCCCCGAGCGAGACGTAGGTGAGCTCGTCCCCGTGCGCCCCGCACCCGGGCAGGTCGCGACCCACGATGTAGCGGGCCGCCTCGGCGCAGCCCACGGCCGGGAGGCACTGGCTCCCGGTGGGGCTGGACTGGGTGACGATGTTGAGCTCGGCGGAGCCCCAGTGCGAGGGCATCTGGCGTCCGCCGGATGCGGGGTCGTCGGCCGACCCCACCGCCTGCAGCAGCACCTGGTAGGGCGTGACGCCGAGGGCCAGCACCAGGGCCTGGTCCCGGTAGTAGGGGAAGAACCAGTCGTAGCCGGGACGGAGGCTGCGGGCCAGCGCCACCCCCAGCGCCTCGTGGCCGGCGCCGGAGATCTGGAAGAACGCCCGGCTCTGCTTCTGCAGGGTGATCTCGCGGTCGTCGAGGGCCCGGGACAGGCAGGCGGTGCGGTAGTCCTCGAGAAGCTCCCCGTCCGGCAGGCCCCTGTGCTCCGCCGGGCGGAGCGGCCTGCCCTCGGCTGCGGCGGCGGCTTCGGCTATCCGTCCATGGTGCCACCGCGGAGGCGGTAGATGGCGGTATGGGAGGCGTGCATGGCCACCTGCCCCTCCGCCAGCCAGACCACGTCCAGCACCACGAAATGGTGACCCTTGCGCTCGTAGCGGTCCGCCACCCGGGCCCGGGTCTCGACCAGGGTGCCGTCCGCAACGCTGGCGAAGTTGGTCACGGCCGAGCCGACGTGGATCCACGGACCCAGCACCACGCTGGCCGTGAGGACCCCGTTGGCGGCCAGGATGAGGTGGCCGGGGTGGGCCAGGCCGCCCTCGGTGTAGACGGGCAGGGGATCCTGCAGGAGATCGAGCAGCGGCCCCGCGTTGCCAGCATGGGCGCCGGCCCAGAGGGTCGCCAGGGCCGTACCCGGCGCCAGCGAGGTCTGGTCGGCGGGTGGACGCCGCTCCGGCTCGGGTGCCTCGACCACCGGGTAGTCGGCCGCCTCCGGCGGCGCGCCGGGCACGGGTGGGAGGGTGGCGCGCCCCCGCGAGCACACGACCCCGTCCGGGTTGCGCAGCTGGAGGGTGAGCTCTCCGGGCGCGGTCTCCTCGGCGCCGACCGTCACCTCCTGGCCGTCGTAGACCGGCTGGTCGAAGCGGACCTCCATGGTCCCGCCCTCCAGCCATGCCACCCCGAAGTGCTCGACGACCGGGCGGGTCATGTAGCCGTACAGGGTCACCCCGGGCACCAGCCCGCCCCCGAAGCCGTACCGTCGGGCCACGGCGTCGTCGTGGATCTTGTTCTCCGACGCCGTGGCGCCGTTCCGTGCCGTCACCGAGAGGGTGGCCATTCCGCCGCAGTCTGCCCGACCTCGGGGTTCCGCCCTACTCGGTCTCCTCCGACTACGAAAGGCCGAGGTAGGGCGCCGGGTCGACCGGCGTGCCGTTGACGCGCACCTCGAAGTGCACGTGGGGGCCCGTGCACCAGCCGGTGCAGCCGACCATCCCGATGACCTGGCCCCGCGATACGTGGTCACCGGGGCTCACGAGGATCTGCTCCTGGTGGCCGTAGAGGGTGGCTATGCCGCCCCCGTGCTCGAGGATGGTGGCGTTGCCGTAGCCCCCCTCCGGCCCGGCCGCCACCACCACCCCGTCGGCGGCGGCGTGCAGCGGGGTGCCGTAGGGCGCTCCGAAGTCGATGCCGGTGTGCATGGACCGCACGTGGAGGATGGGGTCGATCCGCCAGCCGTAGGGGGACGTGACCGGCGCTCCCGGAACCGGTTCGGCCAGCTGGCCCCCGGTGAACACGACGCCCGACGCGGCGGCCTCCTCCTGGCGGATCAGGGCGGCGATCGAGTTCGACTGCGCCTGCAGGGCGGCCAGCTGGGCCTGGAGGCGGGCCTTCTCGGCGTCGAGCTGGGCCTGGAGCCCGGACAGGGAGTCGGCGCTCTGGGCCTGGGCGGCGCTGGCGTCGACGAGCGCCTGGCGGGCAAGGGCCAGCTCCGTCTCGTTGGACGCCACCGCGTCGCGCTGGCCGAGCGCCTGGCGCTGGGCCGCCTGCTGGGCCGCCTGGAGGTCCCGGGTCTGCGCCGTCAGCCGCTGGAGGCGGGCGAGGTCCCGGGCGTCGGTGGCCGCCACCGCCTGCAGGTAGCTCATCTGGCGCTGGACCTCGTCGATGGACTTGAGGTCGAGGATGGCCGAGGCCGCCTCCGGCCCGGGCTGCTCCATGTAGGCCGTCACGGCGTCGTTCTTGAGCCGCTCCCGCGCCTGGCTCTGCTGCTCGCGGGCCGCGGTCAGGCGCAGCTCGGTGTCGACCAGGGCGGCCGAGGCCCGGTCCAGCGACGCCTGGGCCGTGGCCAGGCGTCCCTCCACCCGGCCGATCCGGGCGTTGTATGCGCCGACCTGGGCGTCGAGGGCGGCCCTGGCGGCCCGGGCGTGGTCGATCTGGAGCTGGATCTGGACCTCCTGGGAGTCCACCTGGTCCAGCTGGCCGTTGACCTGCTGGATCGAGGCGTCGACCCCGGCCTGGCGCTGGCGGGCCGTGGCCGCCCCGGCCGGAGCCGATCCCAGGGCCGGTCCCAGGGCGGGAAGGCAGACGAGGAGGAGCGTGGCCGCCAGGATCGGCCTCGATCTCACTTTGACAACTTTAGCCACATTGCCCCCATGGGCCACCGTCGGGGCGCGCCAACCGCCCCTACCTGGTCGACCAAAGGACCGGATTCCTTGAAGGGGGTGGGGTGGGTGGGTGGGTCAGACGTCGAGGAAGGACCGGACCGCCAGGCCCGATCCGATGGCGCCCACCAGCGAGCCGACCACGAGGACGAACAGGCCGGCGCCGACGGCGTTGCCCACCGAGACGACGAAGGAGCTGAACAGGTGCAGCCCGTAGTGGCGCACCAGCGAGGACACGAGGCCGCGGAAGAGGAACACGCCGCCGAAGGCCAGGCCGGCGCCGAGCAGGCCCTGGATCAGGCCCTCGAGCATGAACGGCACCCGGATGAACCAGTTGGTGGCCCCGACCAGCTTCATGACGGCCACCTCCCGGCGCCGGGCGAAGATGGCCATGCGGATGCTGTTGAGGATCAGGGCCAGGGCGGCCACGAGGAGGGCCACCGCCATCACGAACATGGCGGTCTGCAGGAGGCCCGTGACGCTGAGAAGGGTGTCCACGGTCTTCTGGGCCGACTGGACGTACTTCACTCCGGGGAAGCTCGAGAACTCGGTCGCGATGGCGTGCACGTCCGACGCCTGCCGCGGCACGACGCGGTAGGAGGGGGGCAGGTCCGACGCCTGCACGCTCTGGACCATCGTCGGCTGATCGGCGAAGATCTTCTTGAACTCGTCGTAGGACTTCTGCTGGTTGAAGTAGACGAAGGACTTCACCGGGCTGCCGGTGCTCCCGCTCCCCGACCCGCCGCCGTCGATCATCTGGGCCAGCTGGTGCGCCACGGCGTTGTTCTCACCCGAACTGGCGTTGGGGTTCATGAAGATCTCGATGCGCACCCCGCCCTGCCACTGGATCGTGGCGTTGGCCACGCCCTGCTTGAGGATGAGGGCCACGCCCACGATCGTGAGCGACACCGCCACGCACAGGATCGAAGCCCCGGTCATGAGCAGGTTGCGACGCAGGTTGCTGGCGGTCTCCCGCGCCATGTAGTCGATCGACATCGCCATTCGCTAGCGCCCTCCGCTCACGTGGCGATCCCGTACACGCCCCGGGCCTGGTCGCGCACGACCGTGCCGCGGTCCAGCTCGATGACCCGGCGCCGCATCGAGTCCACGATCCCCACGTCGTGGGTGGCCATGACGACCGTGGTACCCGTCCGGTTGATGCGGTCGAGCAGCCGCATGATGCCGACCGTCGTGTTGGGGTCGAGGTTCCCCGTCGGCTCGTCGGCCAGGAGGATCAGCGGCCGGTTGACGAACGCCCGGGCTATGGCCACCCGCTGCTGCTCCCCGCCGGACAGCTCGTGGGGAAGGTTTTCGGTCTTCTTGGCCAATCCGACCAGGTCGAGGATCTGGGGCACCTGTGACGCCACCACGTGGCGGGGCCGCCCGATCACCTCGAGGGCAAAAGCCACATTCTCGTACACGCTCTTGTTCGGGAGGAGTCGGAAGTCCTGGAAGATGCAGCCGATGTTGCGGCGCAGGTAGGGCACCTTCCAGGGCGAGAGCTGGCAGATGTCCTTGCCGGCCACCCAGATCCGGCCCTGGTCGGGCTTCTCCTCCCGCAGCAGCAGGCGCAGGAACGTCGACTTGCCGGACCCTGACGGTCCCACCAGGAAGACGAACTCCCCCTTGGCGATGTCGACGTTGGCATCCCGCAGGGCCACGGTCGTGCCCTTGTAGGTCTTGGTTACACCCTCGAGCTTGATCATCCGGTCTTATATTCTCAGCCCGAACCGCCCGGGGCCGCCATTCCCCGTCTCCAGCGGAGCCAGGACTCCATGAACGCGTCGAGGTCCCCGTCGAGGACGGCATCCACGTTGCCGGTCTCGTAGGCCGTCCGCTCGTCCTTCACCTTCTGGTAGGGCGCCATCACGTAGCCGCGGATGAAGCTGCCGGCACGCGACACCTGGCCCTGCGGGCCCGAGATGTCCTCGAGCTCCCGCCGGCGCTCCTCGCGCTGGCGCTCGGCCAGCTTGGCGGCCAGGATCTGCATGGCCCGGGCCTTGTTCTGGAACTGGCTGCGCTCGTTCTGGCAGGAGACGACGACGCCCGTCGGCAGGTGGGTGATGCGCACGGCCGAGTCGGTGACATTGACGTGCTGTCCGCCCGCGCCCGAGGAACGGTAGGTGTCTATACGCAGGTCCTTCTCGTCGATCTTCACCTCGTCGGAGAGGTCCTCGAGGAACGGCACGGTGTCGAAGGCGGCGTACGAGGTCTGGCGCCGGGCCTGCGAGTCGAACGGGGAGATCCGGTACAGCCGGTGCACGCCGCGCTCACCCGAGAGGAGCCCGTAGGCGTAGCGGCCCCGCACGATGAAGGTGGCCGAGAGGATCCCGGCCTCCTGGCCCTCGGTGGCCTCGTCGAGCTCCACGTCGAAGCCGCGCCGCTCGGCCCAGCGCTCGTACATGCGCAGCATCATGTTGGCCCAGTCCTGGGCGTCGGTCCCGCCCTCTCCGGCGTGGATCTCGCAGACCGCGTCGCGCTCGTCGTGCTCCCCCGTGAACAGCGAGCGCACCTCGAGCTGGTCGAGGTCGTGGGACAGCCCGTCGATGATCGTGGCGATCTCCGCCTCGACCGAGTCGTCCTCCTCCTCGCGGGCCAGATCGAACAGGGTGCGGGCGTCGTCCAGCCGCCCCACCATGCCCTCGACCATCCCGAGGTCGGCGGCCAGGCGGTTGTGCTCGGTCGTGACCCGCCGGGCCCGGTCGGCGTCCTCCCAGAGGTCGGCCCGCTGCATCTCCGGCTCGAGCACCTCGAGGCGGGCACGCAGGCCGGGCAGGTCGAGGTAGCCCTCGGCCTCCTCGAGCCGCCGGGCCAGGGCGGCCAGGTCCCCGCTGAAGTCCTTCACGGGCCTCCGGCCCTCAGCGGCCGTGACAGTGCTTGTACTTGCGCCCGCTCCCGCACCAGCACGGCTCGTTGCGGCCCACCTTGGGCTGGCCCCCGCCCGCGCCCACGGGCGCTCCCGCCGTCGGCGCCGGCCGGCCCGCCGGGGCGCCCTCGGTCGGCTGGCCGCCGCTCATCCCGCCCTCCGGTCCGCGCCCGGCCTGGCCCGCACCCCCGGGCATCGGCGGCGGCGGGCTGAGAGGCGTCCCGCGGCCCGGCTGGCCCGCACCCCCGGGCAGGGGGGGCGGGGGGGTCACCACCGGGGCGGCCGGGGAGGTGGAGGCGGGGACGGGCTCGGTGGGGGGCAGCGGCATGGCGGTCCGCTCCGGCTCGGGGTCGGGCGCCGGGGACTCCCCGGCGGCGGGCCGGTCGAGGGTGGGGGCGGCCAGGGCGGCCTCGGCCGGGCTCTGGACGGGCTCCTCCGGGCCCCGGTAGCTCAGGGCCTCGAGGTCGGGCTCGGGGGCCTGCTGGATCTGGACCTCGGCGTGCATGACGTAGCGGAGATAGTCCTCGTCGACGGCGTCCATGAGCTGCCCGAACATCTGGTAGCCCTCCCGCTGCCACGCCACCAGCGGGTCCTGCTGGCCCATGGCCCGCAGGTTGATGCCCTCGCGCAGGTAGTCCATCTCGGCCAGGTGCTCCCGCCACCGCAGGTCGATGATCTGCAGCATGATGTCCCGCTCGAGCTGGCGCATGGTGTCGGCGCCGCCGGGCAGGCCGGCCTCCTTCTCCTCGTAGTAGGCGAGGGCCTCGGCGCGCAGGCTCTCGTAGACCTGGTCCGTGTCGGTGGCCTCGAGCAGCTCCTCGGCGCTGAAGCGGGTCGGGTACACGAGGGCCACCTCGGCCAGCAGGCTGGAGAGGTCCCAGTTCTCCGGGTAGTCGTCGGGGCAGGCGGCGCGCACCAGCCCGTCGAGGGTGTCCTCGAGGATCTCGATGGTCCGCTCGCGCAGGTCCTCCCCGTCGAGCACCTGCATCCGGCGGGCGTAGATGACCTTGCGCTGCTCGTGGTTGACCTCGTCGTACTTGAGCACGTCCTTGCGGATCTCGGCGTTGCGCGCCTCCACCGTGGCCTGGGCCCGCTCGATGGCCTTGCTCACCATGCGGGCCTCGATCGGCACGTCCTCCGGCAGCGCCCGGGTCATCACCCAGTTCATGGCCCCGGTGGCGAACAGCCGCATGAGCTCGTCCTCGAGCGAGAGGTAGAACCGGCTCTCCCCGGGGTCCCCCTGCCGGCCGGCGCGGCCCCGCAGCTGGTTGTCGATACGGCGGCTCTCGTGGCGCTCGCTGCCGAGCACGTACAGCCCGCCCAGCCGGCGCACCTCGTCCCCCTCGGCCCGGCACTCCTCCTCGAACTTGGCCAGGAGGTCGGCGTAGCGGGCCCCCCCCTCCTCGGAGGTCGGGTCGATCCCCTGCGCCGCCGCCTCCTGCTGGGCCAGCCCCTCGGCGTTGCCTCCGAGGAGGATGTCGACGCCGCGGCCGGCCATGTTGGTGGCGACGGTGATGGCGTGCAGGCGCCCGGCCTGGGCCACGATCGTGGCCTCCCGGGCGTGCTGCTTGGCGTTGAGCACGGCGTGGGGGATGCCCTGCTTGTCGAGCAGGCGGGAGAGGTGCTCGGAGCGCTCGACCGACGCCGTGCCGACGAGGACGGGCTGGCCGGTCTCGTAGCGCTGGACCAGGTCCTCGACGACGGCTCCGAACTTGGCGTCCTCGGTCTTGTAGATGAGGTCGGCGTTGTCCTCCCTCACCATGGGCCTATGGGTGGGGATCGGCACGACCGAGAGGTTGTAGGTGTTGGCGAACTCGGAGGCCTCGGTCTCCGCCGTGCCCGTCATCCCCGCCAGCTTCTCGTACATGCGGAAGTAGTTCTGCAGGGTGATGGTGGCCCAGGTGTGGTTCTCTTCTTTTATACGCACCCGCTCCTTGGCCTCGACCGCCTGGTGCAGGCCGTCCGACCACCGCCGGCCCTCGAGGATCCGGCCCGTGAACTCGTCGACGATCTTCACCTCTCCGTCGGCGACGATGTAGTCCTTGTCGCGCTTGTACAGCTCCTTGGCCCGCAGGGCCTGCTGGAGCTGGTGCACGTAGTTGGCGGCCACCTGGTCGTAGAGGTTGCCGATCCCGAGCTGGCGCTCCACCTTCTCGATGCCGGCCTCGGTCGGCACGACCGTGCGCTTCTCCTCGTCGACCTCGTAGTCGGACTCGGCCACCAGCGTCCGCACGATGCTGGCGAACTGGTAGTACAGCTGCGCCGACTGCGGGGCCGGCCCGCTGATGATCAGCGGGGTCCGGGCCTCGTCGATGAGGATCGAGTCGACCTCGTCGACGATGGCGAAGACGTGGCCCCGCTGCACCATGGCGTCGCGGTCCCGGGCCATGTTGTCGCGCAGGTAGTCGAAGCCGAACTCGGTGTTGGTGCCGTAGGTGACGTCGCAGCCGTAGGCGTCCCGCTTGAGGCCGGCGTCGTCGACCTCGGGCACGACCAGGCCCACGGAGAGGCCCAGCCAGCGGTGGATGCGGCCCATCCACTCGGCGTCACGGCGGGCCAGGTAGTCGTTGACGGTGACGACGTGGACCCCCCGACCGGTCAGACCGTTCAGGTAGACGGGGAGGGTGGACACGAGTGTCTTGCCCTCCCCGGTCTTCATCTCGGCTATCCACCCGAAGTGGAGGGCCATGCCCCCCATGAGCTGGACGTCGAAGTGACGCTGGCCGATGACGCGCCGGGCCCCCTCCCGCACCACGGCGAAGGCCTCGATCAGCAGCTCGTCGAGGTCCTCCCCCCGGTCCAGCCGCTCCCGGAACTCGACGGTCTTGTGCTGCAGGGCGTCGTCGGCCAGGGCCTGGAGCTCGGGCTCCAGCTCGTTCACGTAGGGGACGAGACCGTGGAGCCGGCGGAGCTTCTTGCCTTCCCCGGCCCTTAGGACCTTCTCGACGATTCCCATATGAACGCCCGATTCTACCGGCGGCCCCCGGCGCCCCCGGGTCGGCGCGCCACCGGCGCGGCCGGTCCCGTCACTCCCCGGTGTCGATGAGGCGCTCCCGCACCGCGTACATGACCGCCTGCATGCGGGAGTGGAGATGGA
The DNA here is from genome assembly GCA_035695125.1 of Acidimicrobiales bacterium. GTDB lineage: Bacteria > Actinomycetota > Acidimicrobiia > Acidimicrobiales > JAJPHE01 > DASSEU01. The sequence continues at coordinate 111,619 of DASSEU010000025.1, read as the reverse complement.
GCTTCTCGAGGATGTTGCGCACGTGGTTCTTGACCGTGTTCTCGGAGATGAACAGGTCGTCGGCTATCTCCCGGTTGCTCATGCCCTTGGCCACCAGGCGGAGCACCTCCAGCTCCCGCCCGGTCAGGGTCGGGACCGGGAACTGCTGGCGCTCCTCGGCGCGCCGGGCCAGGGAGTTGAACTCGTTGAGCAGCTTGGAGGCCATCGAGGGAGAGATCAGGCTCTGGCCCTGGACCACGGCCCGGATGGCCTCGGCCACCTCCTCCACCGAGATCTCCTTGAGGAGGTAACCGTTGGCGCCGGCCTTGATGGCCTCGTAGAGGTCCTCCTCCTCGTCACTGACCGTGAGCATGAGGATCTTGGTGGTCGGGGACAGGTCGCGGATCTGACGGGCGGCCTCGATGCCGGACAGCTTCGGCATCCGCACGTCCATGAGGACCACGTCGGGGGCGGTGTCCTCGGCCTTGGCGACGGCCTCCTCCCCGTTCTCGGCCTCCCCCACGACCTCGATGCCGTCCTCCGTGCCGAGCACGACGTACAGCCCGCGCCTGAACAGCGCCTGGTCATCGGCGATGAGGACCCTGACCGGCTCCCCGAGGCCCTTCGCGTAGTCGTCCGTCACGGTCATCCCTCAGGCGCCAAGGTCCTCGGCCAATCCACTCCGGTCCAGATCCAGCGGTCTAGTCCGGCCGGTGGGCCGGTCAGTTCTTGCCAGTGGTTGACTAGTCTACCGGTGCCTGACGCCTGGGATGGGACCTGCCGACCAGGCGCTCCTTCAGCCGCACCAGGCGCAGTTCCAGCTTGTCGACGACGCGGTCGACCGCGGTCAGCATGTCGGGCCCGGCGGCCCGGGCCCGCACCACGTGGCCGTGGCCCTCCATGGTCACCTCGCAGACCTCGCGGTCGCGGATGCGGGGGTTGTGCTCCTCGCTGAAGCGGACCAGGGCCCGCTCCATCCCCTCGAGGAAGCGTTCCAGCTTGACCAGCTTGGACTCGGCGGCCAGCTTGACGTCCTCCGGGACCTCGGCGTGGCGGCAGGCCATGGCTACTTCGAGCACTCGAACCCCCTCCGGTGCGTGACATGACCGCGTGCGGCTGACCTGGTCTTTGACCCCACACCCGCCTGCCCGCCGGGGGCCGCCGATCGGCCCGGCAACGGACAGGGCTTACTCCTAAGCCGCACCATGATCAGCGCCCGGTGGTCGGTGACCGCCGGACGCCTTACGTGGGTCGTTTCGCCTGCGACTGGCATCGACTTGCAACCACAGACCCGCACGCGGTCATGTGCCCGTGAGTCTAGGCCCGGGGCCAGCACGGACGGCCCCAGCACACCGCCCGCATCGTCTCCTCGAGGATGGCGCCGGCCAGCACGTAGGAGCCGACCGTGGCCCCGGCGTCGACCAGGGCGCGGGCCCGCGCCACCGCGGCCGGGCGGAGGGCGCCGGCCCCGTCGAGGGGCTCGGTCTCGTGGGGGTCCCGGTCGCCTAGCACAGTTCAGGGATCGGCACCACGCAGAGTGGCCTTGAGCCGACTCAGACCACTCTCAGTAACGATAGTGATCCGACTTGAAGGGGCCCTCGACGGGGACGCCGATGTAGGCGGCCTGGTCGGGCGTGAGCTCGGTGAGCTTCACCCCGAGCGAGTCCAGGTGGAGCCGGGCCACCTTCTCGTCGAGGACCTTCGGCAGCAGGTGCACGCCGACCGGGTACTGCCCGGCCCGGGTGTACAGCTCGATCTGGGCCAGCACCTGGTTGGCGAAGCTGAAGCTCATCACGAAGCTGGGGTGGCCGGTGGCACAGCCCAGGTTCAGGAGCCGGCCCTCGGCCAGCACGATCACCGAGTGGCCGTCGGGGAAGACGTACTCGTCGACCTGGGGCTTGATGTTGACCCGGCGCACGTCGCTCATCCGGGTCAGGCCGGCCATGTCCACCTCGGTGTCGAAGTGCCCGATGTTCCCGACGATGGCGTTGTGCTTCATCCGGGCCATGTGCTCGGCGGTGATCACGTTGAAGTTGCCGGTGGCCGAGATGAAGATGTCGGCCCGGTCCATGACCCGCTCGAGGGTCGTGACCTCGTAGCCCTCCATGGCGGCCTGCAGGGCGCAGATGGGGTCGACCTCGGTGACGACCACGCGGGCGCCCTGGCCCCGCAGGGAGGCGGCGCAGCCCTTGCCGACGTCCCCGTAGCCGCAGACCACGGCCACCTTGCCTCCGATCATCACGTCGGTGGCGCGGTTGATGCCGTCGATCAGGCTGTGCCGGCACCCGTAGAGATTGTCGAACTTGGACTTGGTGACCGAGTCGTTGACGTTGATGGCCGGGAACCGAAGGGTGCCCTGCTCGAACATCTGGTAGAGCCTGTGCACCCCGGTGGTGGTCTCCTCGGTGACGCCCATGACGCCGTCGGCCACCCGGGACCAGTACCGGGGGTCCTCGGACTGCATGCGGCGCAGGAGGTCGAGGACGACCTTCCACTCCTCGTTGTCATCCTCGGCCGCGGCGGGAACCGACCCCGCCGCCTCGTACTCGGCCCCCCGGTGCACGAGCAGGGTGGCGTCCCCGCCGTCGTCGAGGATCATGTTCGGTCCGCCGGCCTGGCCCGGGTCGGCCGGGTCGGACCAGCGCAGGGCCTGTCGCGTGCACCACCAGTACTCCTCGAGCGACTCCCCCTTCCAGGCGAACACCGGCACCCCGCGGGGCGCGTCCGGCGTGCCGTCGGGTCCGACGGCCACGGCGGCGGCGGCGTGGTCCTGGGTCGAGAAGATGTTGCAGCTGGCCCAGCGCACCTCGGCGCCGAGAGCCACGAGGGTCTCGATCAGCACCGCCGTCTGCACGGTCATGTGCAGGGAGCCCGTGATGCGGGCCCCGGCCAGCGGGCGGGAGTCCCCGTGCTCGGCCCGTAGGGCCATGAGGCCGGGCATCTCCACCTCGGCCAGCTCGATCTCCTTGCGGCCCCAGGGCGCGAGGGACAGGTCGGCCACCTTGAAGTCGGTGGCGGGCTCGGTCGCAGTCGACATGCCGGGGACGCTACCCGCCGGCCAGGGCGGCCTTGAGCTGGCCGAGGATCGGCACCGGCCCCGGGTCGACGCCCTCCTGGCCCGCCAGGTACAGCGACACGCAGTCCCCGAGCAGCACCAGGTCCATGAGCTGGGCCAGGTCCCCCTCCCCCTGGGCCACCACCTCCTCGACCGAGGCCACGACCTCGCGGAGTATGTCGTCGACCAGCTCGAAGCGGCGCATGACCTGGGGGTGCTCGGCGTCGGTCCGGAGATTCACGACGGTGAAGACCTGGCGGGTCATGTCCCCGTGCTGGCCCCAGCCGCAGATCTCGTTGTGGCAGAGCTCCGGGTAGGTGTTCCAGAACGCCGGCACCTTGCTGTTCTCGTTGAACTGGTTCTTCCACCGCATGGCGGCGGTGGCGCCCACCGCCCCGGCGCTGTAGACGAGCGGCACGGTGCGCCCGATGCGCCGGGCCAGCTCGCGGGCCGGGTTGACCGAGGCGGAGCCGGTCAGCTGGTCGCGGCGCCGCCGCAGCTGCTCGACGGCCAGGGAGATCCACTGGCTGGCGCCCGGGAACAGGCCGATCTCCTCCAGGACCACGAGCGGGGGGATGGCCATGGCCCCGATGGCGGCGCGGGGCTGGGGGATGTCGGCGGGCACCGGCACCGTCGGGGCGCCCCAGCCCTCGGCCCGCCGGGCCAGCTCCCCGCCCGATGTGACCGCCACGACGTGGGCGCCCTGCACGGCCGCCTCGGTGGCGGCCTCGAGGGTCTCCTCGGTGTCCCCGGAGAACGAGACCGCGAACACGAGGGAGCCGTCTCCGACGAACGCCGGGGGCGTGTAGCCCTTCACCACCACGACCGGCACGGCCATGAACGGGGCGGCGATGGCCAGCAGCAGGTCCCCGGCCACGCCGCTTCCCCCCATACCGAGCACGACCACGTTCTCGACCATCTCCCGCCGGGGCAGGCCGTCGAGCCCGCGGCCGGCGGCGGCCGCCGCCTCCACCTGCTCGGGGAGCCCGAGGGTGACCTCCATCATCCCCAGGCTGTCGAGCGGCAGCGTCTCCACCTAGGAACTACCTCCCTCGGCGCCCTCCTCGAACGTGGGCCGGATGCCCTCGGACGCCGCCTTGGCCAGCAGACGGTCGTGCTCGCCGTCGTCCACCGTCTCGGCCTCGTCGACCAGCATGATCGGGATGTCGTCGCGTATCGAGTAGCGCCGGTGCAGGCGCGGGTTGTAGAGGCTGTCCTCGGACTCGAAGTACAGCAGCGGCCCCTTGTCCTCGGGGCAGGCCAGGATCGCCAGCAGCTGGGGGTCGAGGGCCACGGTCAGTGTCCTTTCGTGTCGGCGGCACCCATGACGGCCAGCACGTCCTCGACGTGCTGGTGGCAGGCGGCCTCGTCGGGCGCCTCGAGGTTGAGGCGCAGGAGCGGTTCGGTGTTCGAGGGCCGCAGGTTGAACCACCACCCGCCGAGGTCCACGGTCATCCCGTCGGTGTGGTCGAGGGAGGCGCCGCCCGAGCCGTAGTGCCGCTCGACGGCGGCCAGCACGGCGGTGGCGTCGGCCACCCGCCGGTTGATCTCCCCCGACGCCGCGTAGCGCTCGAAGGGCCGCCGCATGTCCGACAGCGGGGTCTGCGAGCGAGACAGCATCTCGAGCACGACGATGGCGGCTATCAGCCCGGAGTCGGCCCGGTAGTTGTCGCGGAAGTAGTAGTGGCCCGAGTGCTCCCCCCCGAACACGGCGCCGGTCTCGGCCATCACCGCCTTGATGAACGAGTGGCCCACGCGGGTGCGCACGGGGTGGCCCCCGTGCTCGGAGATCACCTCCGGCACCGCCTTCGAGCAGATCAGGTTGTAGACGACCGTCGACCCGGGGTGCTTGTCGAGCATCGACGCCGCCACCATCGACGTGGTGAGCGAGCCCGAGAGCGGCTCCCCCTTCTCGTCGACGAGGAAGACCCGGTCGGCGTCCCCGTCGAAGGCCAGGCCCACATCGGCCCCGGTCGTGGTGACCCGCTGGCGCAGGGCCTCGAGGTTCTCGGGCTGGATCGGGTCGGCGGGGTGGTTGGGGAACGAGCCGTCCAGCTCGGGGAACAGGACCTCGAGGTCGAACGGAAGGCCGGCGAACACGCGCGGCACGACCAGGCCCCCCATCCCGTTGGCCGTGTCGGCCACGACCCGCAGCGGTCGCAGGACGCCGCGATCGACGAACGACCGCACGTGGGCGGAGAACTCGTCTATGAGGTCGACCTCCTCGACCCGCCCGGCCGGGGCCGGCGCCGGACGGTCACGGCCCAGCGCCTCGGCCGCCAGCGCCTTGATCTCCGCCAGGCCCGTGTCCTGGCCCACCGGCCGCGCCCCCGCCAGGCACAGCTTGATGCCGTTGTAGGACGCCGGGTTGTGCGACGCCGTGAACATGGCGCCGGGCACGTCCAGGCGCCCCGACGCGAAGTACATGAGGTCGGTCGAGACCAGCCCGATGTCGACGATGTCGGCCCCGGCCTCGGCCGCGCCCGCCGCGAACGCCGGCACCAGCTCCCGGCCCGACTCGCGCATGTCGCGCCCGACGACCAGCCGGGGGGCGCTCGAGAACCGGGCGAAGGCCCAGCCGATGGCGGCGGCGGCATCGGCGTCGAACTGGTCGGGCACCGTGCCGCGGACGTCGTAGGCCTTGAAGATGGCGTCGAGGTCGGGCACCGGGGGAGCCTACCGATCGCGGTCGTAGGCCCCGCCCCGGGCCCACCACCACACCCGGGCCACGTCCCGCAGCATCCGCAGGGTGTCCCGGCCGATCCGCACCGAGGACGCGCCCGAGTTCGACAGCTCGACGGGGACCTCCACCAGCGACAGGCCGAGGCGCCCCGCGATCACGAACAGCTCGACGTCGAAGGCGAAGCCGTCGACGCGCGCCCGCCCGAAGATCCGCCGTGCGGCCGAGGCGGAGAAGGCCTTGACCCCGCACTGGGTGTCGTGCCGTCGGTCCAGGACCGAGAAGGCGGTGAGGGCCGAGAACACGCGGCCGGTGACCTCCCGGATGCGCCGGGCCCGGACCAGGGTCACGGTGTCGACGTGGCGCCGGCTGCCGACCGCCACGTCCCAACCGGCCTCGACCCTCTCCAGCAGCCGGCCGACCTGGGCGGGCCCGTAGGAGAGGTCGGCGTCGCAGAACGCCACCACCGCCCCCTCGGCGGCGTCGACCCCGGCCCGGACCGCCGCCCCCTTGCCCCGGTGGGGGAACAGCCTGATCACCCGGTCGGCGCCGGCCTCGGTGGCCCGGGCCGCGGTGGCGTCCGGCGACCCGTCGTCGACGACGATCACCTCGAGGCCGCCCCCGGAGACCACCGGCTCCAGCCCGGCGCGCAGGTCCTTGACCGTGCCGGCGATCACCTCCTCCTCGCAGAAGGCGGGCACCACGACCGAGAGTCGGGTCAAGAGCCCGGCCTCAGGAGACCGGTTCGAGCGGCCCGGGGACGGGCTCGCCCGCCTCGGCGGCGTCGGCCTCGACCTCGCCCTCGGCGGCGGCCGGGACGTCCTCGGGCTCGCCCGGGGCCGGCAGTCCCCCGGGCCGGAAGCGGATCAGGCCCACCAGCCCCGCCACCCCGGCCAGGGTGGCCACCGCGCCCAGCCAGTCCACCGGCGTCCAGCCGTAGTGGAGCGTGACGTGGTGCGAGGTCGGCACGACCACCATCAGGTTGGGGGTGACCCGCCACGGCCCGTCGGCGCCCGAGGCCTGCCAGTTGGGGAAGTACGACGTGCGCACGACGACGGGGCTTCCCACCCGGTCGACGTCGAAGCTGATCCGGTCGTCGGTGACGCTGACGTGGCTGGGGCGCACGCGGGGCACCGGCACCCGGGGCGGGTTCCGGTCCCCGGCCCTCACCCGCGGCCACGCCGGCGGGCCCGAGGCCGCCAGCGGGACGGGCCAGCGCGCCGGGTCCTGGTACCACGGCACCGACAGGTCGAGCCAGGCCTTGGCCTTGGTCACCGGACCGGTCACCACCGCCGGCTCGTACTGCAGCGGGGCCACCATGCCGGCGCCCGACACCTCGTAGATGTCCCAGGTGACGGGCTGGGTGACGGTCGTGCTGCCCGGGGGGGCCGGCCACGGGCCGCTCGTCGCCACCAGCCGCAGGGTGGGGTCACGCGCCGCCGCCGCCTGCATGGCCGGGGAGAACGCCATGTAGTAGCGCACCCCCAGCATCTGCAGGTGGCCGATGCCGGTCTTCACGTCCCCGTCGACGTAGGGCAGGTTCAGCATGGCGTGGTCGGGCTGGGCCGACAGCTCGGCCTGGTTGAGGAAGTGGTACGGCGTGCTCGACGCCGACTCGAACAGCAGCCCCTCCATCGAGTCGATGCAGTCGTTGGTCCAGTACGGCAGCAGCATCAGCGCCATCGGGGTGCCGAGCTGGTTCTCCTCGTCGTAGCCGTACTCCCACATGGCCCGCCCGCACCCGTACTGCCGGCCGACCCGGTCCATCTGGTGGACGAGGTCGTAGTACTGGGGGTAGGCGGCCTTGCGCTCGTAGCCCTCGTAGTTCCATGCGACCCACGACGGCACGAAGCTCCGGGTGGGATGGACGGGGAACCACGACGGCAGCTTGACCAACGGCACCCACGCGAACCCGATGGCGGCGCCGGCCGCCGCCAGCGGCACGACCACGCCGCCCTCGAGGTGGGGCAGCGTCGAGAGGCGGGCGGCCCCGATGGCCAGGAGGCGGCCGCCCTCGGCCACCGCCACCCCGGCCAGCAGGTAGAGGCAGAGCACCCAGAACGGCAGCATGCGGGCGTTCCAGATCTTGGTCTGGGGGACCAGGAAGAAGCCGGCCGCCGACACGACCCCCATGACCGCCAGGAAGATGCCGGCCCGTCTGCGCATGGCTATCGACAGACCGGCGCCCACCACCGCCATCCCGAACACCCACCAGTTCCCACTGGGGAACAGCCCCTGGTCACCGAAGTAGGCGGTGACCTTCTGCCACCCCATGTCGGTCGTGTAGGGCAGGCGCAGGAGGAACGGGATCCACCAGAAGCCTGTGAGCAGCCCGCCGACCACCATCACCGGTACGGCCAAGCGGATCTGTCGCCACCCCCGGTGCATCACCACCAGGACGGCGGCGCCGGCCAGCACGAACAGGGTTGGCAGGAGGTGGCACAGCCCCGTGACCGCCAGCAGGAAGGCGGCCAGGCCCGCCCCCCGGCCGGTGCGCAGCCCCCGGGCCAGCACCCCGAGGAAGACGATGCCCACCGCCAGGGAGAGGGAGAAGGCGTACTCCCCGGCCAGGGTGGAGGCGATGTTGCCGCCGTAGATCGTGAAGCTGCGGTCGAACAGGTAGGGCACCGTGGCCGCCGCCAGGCAGAGCGGGCCCGGCCCCTTCATGCCCCACAGGCGCCCGAACGCCCACGCCGCCAGGGGCAGGGCGAAGATCCCCGCCACCGTCACCAGCTTGAAGGCGATGTCGTACGGCAGCGCCACGTTCAGGAGCACCACCAGCAGGCTGGGGAGCGGGAAGTAGAAGGTGAAGGCCGGGAACCCCCCGTACCACTGCGGGTCCCACCCCGTGAGCCGGGCGTGGGTCAGCAGGTGGTCCCGCATGTAGGCGGGCAGCGCCACGTGGGCGCCGGTGTCTCCCCCCGAGGTCAGGGTGTTGAGCAGGATCAGCGACGGGACGTGCAGCTGCCAGAACAGGAAGGCCCCGATGCCGCCGAGGACGGCCACGGTCACGACCGTGTTCGGGGAGGGACGCCGCATCGGGCCCTTATGTTGCCCCAGCCGCGGACCGGGGGGCGGTCAGCGGAGCCCGGCCGGGCCGGGCGTCAGTGCGGGGCCCGGCGGCGGCGACGGCCGCTTCGCCCGGCCAGGGTGAGGACGCTCTCGAGGCTCATCCGGTTCCCCGACTCGTCGTCCCACCAGCGTGAGTCGCAGCGCGAGCAGCTGTGGAGCACCATGCGTTCCGAGCCGAGCTCCACGTTGATCTGCACGATCTGGCCGGCATTGCACACCGGGCAGGACACATCCGCCTCCTAGAAGATCCCCTCTGGTTGTCGGTTGGGCGGAACCGGGCCTTAAGAGACTTAGCGCTGGGACAGGATCGAGTAGACGGCCACGGCGTTGAAGGCGGCGTGGGCGCAGATCGAGGGGCCCAGGCGCCCCGTCCGGACCGCCAGCACCCCCAGGACCACCCCGAAGAGGACCAGGACCGGCAGCTGGAGGGGCTCGAAGTGGGCCAGCCCGAAGGCCAGGGCCGACACCCCGACCGCCCCCGGCGTGCCGATCCGGGCTCGCAGGGCCCGCAGGAGCAGGCCCCGGAAGAACAGCTCCTCGGCCAGGGGCGCCCCGACGATCACCACCGCCACCAGCAGGGCCACCCCCGCCCCGTGGGCCAGGCCGGTGATGTGCTGGGCGGGCTGGCCCACCTCGTGGATGAGGCGCCGGTTGGACTGGAACGGCAGGTAGACGACCTTGACGAGGTAGTACTGGGACACGACGCCGGCCGCCGCCCCGATCACGGGGTCGGGTAGCCCGAGCCGCAGCCCGAAGTCGGCCACCGGGCTGCCCGAGCCGGAGGTCCGGCTGACCCACAGCGGTGCCCCGGCCAGCCCGACCCACAGCCCGACGGTCCCGGTGACCAGCGCCCCGAGGCTGTCGGTGCGGTTCCCGTGGGCCCCGGCCCAGGCGCTCTCGGCCAGCACCGACACGAACAGGCCGACGAGGTAGCCGGCCACCGCCCCGGACAGCCACCCGGGGCGGGGATCGGTGCTCAATTCCCTGGGCTCAGACTTCCGGGGCGCGACGGGCCGGGCTCGAGCTCGGGGGGCTCAACCGGTCGCGCCGAGGGGCTCCCAGCGCCGGTCGTCGACGAGCGTCCAGCCGTCCGGGACCCGCAGGCCGTCGGCGTGGGTGGCGCAGAGCGGCCACGCGCCGGGGACCATCGGCTCCGGGCCCAGATCCTCGAGCCAGACCGTGCGCTCGGCGTAGCCGTAGTGGAGGCTGGCCGCGGCCGCCGCCGCGCACATGGGGCGCACGCACAGCCGGGGAGGATCCATGCCGGTGACCATATCGACCCGGACGGCCCGACCGGGGGACACGGGTCCCCTAGCATTGTCTCAATGAGCCGTCAGCCCCTGGAGCCGAAGCCGGGGCGAAGCAACGAGAGACCGGGCCTGGGAGTGGGCAGCCCCGACCAGAACTGGCGCTGGCTGGTGCTGGTCCTGCTCCTCCTGGTCGTGGCCGCCATCGTGCTGCCCCCGCTCTTCTCCAAGGCGGCGCGCACCCAGCTGTCCTACACCGAGTTCCTGAAGGACGTGAACTCGCACCAGGTGGCCCAGGCGGACGTCTCCAACGACACCGGCGTGATCACGGGTCAGCTGTCCGACGGCACCCAGTACGTGGTCAACGGCCCCCAGCCGGCCATCTCCTCCGACGTGGCCCAGATGCGCAGCGCCGGGGTGAAGCTGTCCTTCCACACCCAGGGCTCGAACCTCTTCGCCACGATCCTGTCCTACTCCCTGCCGTTCATCCTGATCATCGGCCTGCTCGTCTGGATGAACCGACGGGCCCAGGGCCAGATGACCGGGATCATGTCGATCGGCCGGTCCCGGGCCAAGCTCTACAGCACCGAGCGCCCCCGAACCACCTTCGGTGACGTGGCCGGCTACAACGCCGTCAAGCAGGAGATCCGGGAGGTCGTCGACTTCCTGAAGAGCCCCGGGCGCTTCACCGACATCGGCGCCCGCATCCCCAAGGGCGTGCTGCTGGTCGGACCTCCCGGCACCGGCAAGACCCTGCTGGCCCGGGCGGTGGCCGGGGAGGCCGGGGTGCCGTTCATGTCGGTGTCCGGGTCCGACTTCATGGAGATGTTCGTGGGCGTCGGCGCCAGCCGGGTGCGGGACCTGTTCCAGACGGCCCGCAAGCAGGCGCCGGCGATCATCTTCGTGGACGAGATCGACTCGATCGGCCGCAAGCGCGGCGCCGGCCTCGGCGGTGGCCACGACGAGCGCGAGCAGACCCTCAACCAGATGCTCTCGGAGATGGACGGGTTCGACTCGTCCGAGGGCATCGTGATGATGGCGGCCACCAACAGGCCCGACATCCTCGATCCCGCCCTCCTCCGCCCCGGCCGCTTCGACCGCCAGATCGTGGTGCCCCTCCCCGACCTCGAGGAGCGCCTCCCGATCCTGCAGGTGCACTGCCGGGGCAAGCGGATGTCCCCCGACGTGGACCTGCGCCTGATCGCCCGGGGGACCCCGGGGATGAGCGGGGCCGACCTCGCCAACCTCGTCAACGAGGCGGCCCTCCACGCCGTGCGCCGGGGCAGCAACATGATCGAGCCCCAGGACTTCGAGGCGGCCCGGGACCGGGTGCTCATGGGCCAGCGGCGCGAGTCCCTGGCCCTCTCCGACGAGGAGAAGGAACGGGTGGCCTACCACGAGGGCGGCCACGCCGTGCTGGCGTACGTGCTGCCGGCCGCCGACCCCGTCCACAAGGTGACGATCCTGCCGACGGGGATGGCCCTCGGGGTCACCCAGCAGCTCCCCATGGAGGAGCGCCACATCTACCCCCGCAACTACATCGAGGACTCGCTGGCGGTGCGGATGGGGGGACGGGTGGCCGAGCTGCTCGTCTACGGGGACCTGTCGACCGGCGCCAACAACGACCTGGTCGGCAACACGGAGCTGGCCCGCAAGATGGTGCGGGAATGGGGCATGAGCGACCGCGTGGGCCCGATGGCGTGGGGCTCCCAGGGCATGGTCTTCCTCGGGGAGGACCTCATGCACACCCGGGACTACTCCGACGAGACCAGCCGGGTGATCGACGAGGAGGTGGGCCGGATCCTCCGGGAGCAGGAGGAGCGGGCCACCGAGTTCCTGAAGCGCCACAAGACCGGTCTGGACCGGGTGGCCGCCGCTCTGCTGGAGAACGAGACCATCGACGGCGCCGAGGTCACCCGCCTGGTCGACGAGGCCAACGGGGCTCCCGTGCACCCGGAGCGGGCCGCGACCGAGTCGGAGGCGGTGCCGCACTTCGGCACGACCGAGGCCACCGACGCCGGGCCCAGCAAGGGGAACGGGTCGTCGGGCGGGGCGGCCACCGAGCCCCCGACCAAGCCGCTCGACCGCTCCAAGCTTTCCGACCAGTAGGGCTTTCCGACCAGTAGGGCTGCCCGGCCGGTAGGTCGGCTTGGTCCGGGTTGTGCCGGCGCCCAGGGAAAGATGTCCCGGCGGTCGAACCTTCCTGTCCATGGAGGGGACCCGCCGACCCGGCACCGGATCCTGGCCCATGTGGCTGCTCGGGCTGGTGTTCCTGATGGACCAGACCGACCAGAACATCGTGCGGGGCGTGGTCCCCCAGCTGAAGGCCGGCCTGCACGTCGGAGACTTCGGCATCGGGATGCTGATGTCGGCCTTCGTGGTCGTGAACGGGCTCATCACGCTGCCGTCCGGGTACCTGGCCGACCGCTGGCACCGGTCCCGGACCATCGGCACCACGGTCCTGGGCTGGTCGGGGATCTCGGCGCTGACGGCCGTCTCGCCGAACTTCGGGGTCATGCTCGGGATCCGGGGCCTGCTGGGCTTCGGCGCCGCCATGACCGAGCCGTCGGCGGGCAGCCTGATGTCGGACCTCTATCCCTACGAGCGCCGGGGCCGGGCCTTCTCGATCCAGCAGGCGATGCTGTTCGTGGGCTTCGCCGTCGGGGTCGGCGCCGGGGGGGCGGTCGGCACCGCCCTCGGCTGGCGCTACGCCTTCCTGCTGGTCGGCGGGCCGGGCGTGCTCGTGGCCCTCCTCTGCTACCGACTGCGTGAGCCCAGGCGGGGATGGTCGGATCGGCTCCACGCCGGGGTGGCCGAGGACCACGACCAGCCCGAGGCCCACCCCGACCTCCTGGCCGACGGGATCGGCGGCCTGGTCCGGGACATGGTCGACGGCCTGCGCCGGGATCTCCGGACGATCTGGAGCATCACGACCATGCGCTACGCCCTCGTCGGGGTGGCCTCGCTCCTGTTCACGCTCACGGCGGTGAGCTCGTGGCTGCCCGAGTTCTACGAGCGCCAGCTCCACCTGCACAACAACGCCGCCACCTCCGCCTTCGCCCTGTTGGCGATCATCGGCGGCGTCCCCGGGATCCTCGTCGGGGGGTGGGTGGCCGACCACGTGGCCCCCCGCATCCGGGGTGGCCGGGTGGCGGTCCCCGCCTACTGCGTGCTCACCGGCGCCACTCTGTTCACGATCTCGTACCTGTGGCTGCCGTTCGCGGCCTGCTACCCCATCGAGATCGTGGGCCTGTTCGTTATGGCTCTGTCCGTGGCCAGCATCCGGGCCACCTTCTCCGACGCCATCCCCGCCAACCTGCGCGGCGCCGGGTTCGGTGCGTTCAACCTGGTGGCGGTGATCTTCGGGACGGCCGCGGCCCCGTTCGTCGTGTCGCTGCTGTCGCAGAGCTTCGGGGACAACCTGCGCACGGCGTTCCTGATCTCCACCCCACCCGTGCTGGTGGGGGCCTACATCCTGCTGCGGGCCCGGGACCACCTGGACGCCGACGCCGCCAAGATCTTCGCCGCCGTGGTGGCCGCCGCCCAGGCGGAACAGGAGAGGCAGGCCAATGACATGGCGGCGGGCACCCGGGTGCAGGGCACCTCGCCCGCCGCTGCCGGCGGGGACCCCAGCCCCACCGGCCTCCTGGACCTCACCGACTCCTCAGCCCACGGGGCTCGGGATGGCCAGGGAGACGCCCACGCCCTTGACCTGGTAGAGGTCCCGCTCGACCACGACGGGGACGTCCGAGTCGACGAGCAGGCCGAGGTCCGCCACCTGTAGGTGGTCCCCGAGGCGGAGCTGGGCGTGGCCCCCCGCCGGCACGACCACCTGGCCCAGTCCGGGGACGGTCCGCTCGGTGCCCTGGTCGAGGTAGGAGACCCGGATGGTCGCGGCCCGCCGGCCCGGATCGGCCACCACCAGCCACTCGTCCTGGGTGGACGTGGCCCCGCCCGCGGTGACCTGCCAGCTCGTGGCCGTCCCCGGCGAAGCCAGCATCTCCGCCGCCCCCGTCCGCGGCGCCGGCGGAACCGCCTGGACCGTGCGCTCCACCACGACCGGCGCCCCCTGGGACCGCACCGTGATCGAGAAGTCGTCCCCGGCCGGGATCCGGGGCTGGGCCGACAGGTCCAGGACCTGCTGGGTGCCCGGGTCCAGATCGAGCACGAACGGAGCCGCCTGGCCCCGGGCCAGATGGGGCTCGACGGTGACACGGGCCGGGGCGCCGGTCGGGTCGTAGACGTGGACCTGCTCGGCCAGCCCCGACCCCACCACCCCGGCGGGCAGCCACCAGGCCCGGGCCGGCGCCGGGGCCGCCGTCACCACGGACAGCCCCACCTGGCCGGGGATGGAGTCGAGCTGCAGACCGGCCGCCACCAGCCGCCCGGCCCGCACCCCCACCGTGGTCGACACCGCCGCCTGCTCGATCAGGTGGGAGCCGAGGTCGACCATGACCAGGGAGCGGCCCGGCACGAAGATGCCCTGGAACCCGGCCGGGGCCTCCCGGCCGGAGTCGTCGGCGAAGCTCAGATCGGCGATGGCGTCCTCGGGGAAGGGGTTGAACAGGGACAGCAGGTAGCTGGCGCCGTCCTTGGTGGTGCCCGCCGCCAGGTACCACTGCGCTGAAGGGGCGGTGGCACAGGGCGCCGCCGCCGTCCCGAGCGGGCTCGACACCTGCATCTCGGCCGAGCCTCCCGGCCCGAGGAACACCACGGTGGCGGCGGCGAAGGGGGCGGCCAGCACGTCCCCGATCCGCAGCGAGCCCCGGGCGTAGGGGCCGATGGCCACGGGCCGGCTGACCGGCGCCGGGGTGCTGCGGCCCGACTGGTTGGCATAGAAGGTGGCCGTCCCGCGCAGGACCTCCGCGCCCGAGTTGGCCAGCACCAGGGTCCCGTCGGCCTGGCCGCCCTTCACCGCGCTGGCCCCGGCGCAGTACCAGGCGTGGCTGCCCCCGGAAGAGGCCACCCGGCCCGCCACCGGCACAGCGGGGCCACTAACCGGGCCGGGGCCGGCCGGAGCGGCCTGCAGCCGCCACCCCCCGAGGGTCAGCGCCAGCAGCACGGCCACGATGCCGGCCACCCCCACCCGCCTGCGCGTCATGTCTGGTCCTGACGGACGGGCCGGGTGACCACGAGGCCCCCGACCGTCGCCAGCCAGAGCAGGGTCTCGAGGGCCAGCTCGGCCGCCCTGGCCCCGCCCGACGGCTGCGGCGGCGGCGGGCCCATGCCCGGGCGCCAGGCGGCGTCCTCGTAGACGTGCAGCCCGGGCCCGACGGGAACGGGACGCAGGTCGAGCTGGTCGGCCAGGCCCGAGACGAGGCCCGCCGGCGCCGACAGGTCGCGGGTGGCGTCGGGGGCCTCCCGGTCGGGGACGACCACGTAGCGGATCCCGAGCACGGCCAGGTCCCGGCCCACCAGCACGGTCCGGCCCCCCTCCACCTGGGTCAGGTCGGCGGCGGCGTCGGCCAGGGCCCCGGGGTCGGGAGGGGGCCACTGGTAGGTCACGTCGGGGACGGCCCCGCCCGAGTCCGACACCGTGGCGGTGCCGTAGCCGACTCCGGGCCGGAGCTGCCAGGCGCCGACCGGGACGGCGGCCGGGTCACCCACCCACAGCACCCGGTAGGAGCCGCCCCGGGGCGGAGCGGCCAGGGCGGCCAGGCTGGACCGGAAGTCGGTGCTCGGGGCCCGCCACCGCCCGTTGCCCATCTGGCCGAGGGCGCCGAGGGCCGCCGCCGTCACCCCGGCCACGCCGATCACCGAGACCGCCTGGCGCCAGCCCAGGCTGTGGCCCGTGAGGTCGTGCTGGAAGGCCACCACGCCGAGGGCGGCCGCCAGGGCCAGGGCCGCCCCGGCCAGGCCCAGGAGCACGGCCGGGTCGGGCCCGGCCCCGCCGAGCCACCCCCGGCCCGAGGCCCACGCCACCACCCAGCAGGCCAGGGCCGCCCCCCACATCCGCAGCCCCCACTCGAGCCGCCAGGCCCGGCCGAACAGCACCGGGACCGCCATGGCCGGGAGGAGGACCCACCCGATCCAGTCCGTGCCCCCCGGCACGGCGTGGAAGCCCAGGAGGGCGCCCGGACCGGCCGCCCGGGAGACGGCCTCGCCGAGTCCCAGGACGGCGGCGGCCTGCCCTCCGGGGGTGAACAGCCCCGCCGACCAGGGGAACGCCAGCAGCCAGGCCCCGACCGCCCCCGCCCCCACCACGGCCGCGCCCCGCAGGCCGGCCCGCCATCCGCCGGCCACGCCCGAGGCCAGCACCATGCCCGCCGTCGCCACCAGGGCCGCCGCTACCAGGCCCGGCCCCGCCACCGCGCCGAGAGCGAGCACCAGCGCCGCCGCCGCCCAGCGCCGGGTCGGCCTGCTCGGGGATACGAACGGCTCGAGGCCGGTGCCCGACGCCACGAGCCGCAGCAGCCACGGGGCCGCCCCGTAGGCGACCAGCCCGGCCCAGCGGCCGTGGGCCACCTCCTCGTAGGGGAGGGGCAGGGCCAGGTAGGCGACGGGCGCGGCCAGCCCGGCCCAGCGGGAGCCGAGGGGGCGGGCCAGCCGGTAGGCGCCGACCGCGCCAACGGGCAGCATCCCGACCACGGCCAGGGTCCGGGCCAGCCCGGCCGAGCCCCCGAGGATCCCCCCCAGGACCCCGACCAGGGCCGTCCCCAACGGAGCGGAGGCGGTCTGGCCCAGCCCGACCGGACGGGTGCTGGACGCGTAAGAGGAGAGCAGCCGGCCGACCGAGGGGAACGGGGCCATCTGCCCCACCGCCGGCGGCCCGGTGTGCAGGAGGCTGCGGGCTCCGAACAGCAGGGCCAGGGCTATGACCCCCCACACCAGCAGCGGCGCCCACGACAGGGCCGGGCGCCCCTCGACGCTGGTGCCGGTCAGCAGCCCCTCCTCCCGCAGCTCCTCCTCCACCTCGATCCCCCCGGGGGGCGGCAGGTGGGGGACGTGGGTCGACGCCCGGCTGAACAGCCCCTCGACCACGGCGGTCAGGCGGGCGCCGCCGGGGGACTGGAGCCGGCGGACCTCCCCGTCCGGGAGGACCCGGTGGGCGGCCACCTCGGACCGTAGGCGGCGCAGCTCCCCCAGCCGGCGCAGGTTCCACACCCAGGCCCCGGCCGCGGCCCGGGCCGCCGGGGCGTGACCCCCGAGCCGGCCCAGGGTGGCCTCGGTGAGGGAGTGGGCGGCCAGCTGGGGTGCCACCCGGACCAGATGCCAGCGCCCGTAGCACTTGAGGGCGGCCCGCAGCTCGTGGCGCCGGCACAGGGCCAGCTCCCGGGCTCCCGGGTGGGCGGCCCCGCGCCGGGGACCGGGCGGCAGTCCGGGCAGGTCCTGCATGGGGCGCAGCCCGGCGGAGAGGGCGGCCCGGTGCCGGGCCCGGGCCGCCGGCGCCACCATCACCCGGGCCCCGACCGTCTGGGCCCGCCAGGAGAGGTCGACGTCCTCCCGGAACAGGACCATGGCGGCGTCGAAGCCCCCCAGGGCGGCGAAGAGGTCGGCGCGCACGAGCATGGCGGCGTCCGGGGCCACGAAGACGTCCCGTACCGAGTCGTGCTGCTCCTGGTCGAGCTCCCCGGGCAGGGCCAGGGGTACGGGCAGGCCCCCCTTGTCGGCGCTCATGCCGACCTGGAGGATCCGGGAGGGGTCCTCCCAGGTCACCAGCTTGGGGCCGATGATCCCGGCGTTGGACCGGAACGCCTCCTCGACGAGGAGGCGCACGGCGTCGCGGTCGAGGGCCACGTCGTCATGGCAGAGCAGGTAGAACGACGCCCCCTCGACGACCCGGAGCGCCTCGTTGGCCGCCGCCGCGTACCCGGTCGGGGCGGGCAGGCGCCGGACGTAGGCGCCGGGCAGGATGGCCGCCACCCTGGGGGTCGGGTCCTCGGTGCTGCCGGCGTCGACCACCAGGACCGAGAGGTTGGGATAGTCCTGGGCGGCCAGCCCGCCGAGGGTCTCCTCGAACCATTCCCCCGGGTCGGCGGTGACGACGACGGCCACGACGGGCGGCGCCTGGGGATCCATGAGCGCGGGGAGGCTACCTTCGCGGTATGGCCGATCTGGGCAAGCTCGCCAAGGACGCCGGCTTCACCGCCCTGGGGCTGGCGCTGCTCAACATCCAGCGGGCCCAGGTCCGCCGGCGGGAGGTCGAGAAGCAGCTGCACGCCGCTCTGGGACCCCTGGCGCCTCTCCTGCCCCCGCCGCTGCGTCCCCGCTAGCTGCCGAGGACCGCCGCCTCCTCCAGCACCTCGGCCAGGCTGCGCTCGATCCCGATCTCGGGCTCCCACCCGGTGGCGGCCCGGAGCTTGCCGGGATCCCCCAGGAGCACCGGCACGTCCACCGGCCGCTGCAGCTCGGGGTCGGGGACCAGCTCCAGGTCGGCCCCGGCCAGCTCGAGCATTCTCCTGGCCACCTCCTCGATGGAGACGGCCTTGCCCGTGCAGACGTTGTAGGCCTCCCCCGGGACGCCCCGCTCGACGAGCAGCCGGTAGGCCCGGACCACGTCGCGCACGTCGGTGAAGTCCCGGCGCGCCGTCAGGTTCCCGACCGGAAGGGCCCGGTCCCCCCGGGACCGGGCCTCGACGATCCGCCGGGCGAACGCCGGCACCACGAAGCTCGGGTGCTGCCCGGGTCCGATGTGGTTGAACGCCCGCACCCGGACGACCGGCAGCCCGTAGCCGAGATACGCCTGGAGCCCGAGGAACTCGGCCGAGACCTTGCTGGCGGCGTAGGGGCTGACCGGGCGCAGGGGGGCGTCCTCGGTCACCGGCAGCTGCTCGGGCTGGACGGTGCCGTACACCTCAGCCGAGCCCACCAGGAGCAGGCGCGGCAACGGGTCGCACGCCAGGGCGGCCTGGATCAGCTCGAGGGTCCCGCCGGCGTTGACCCGGAAAACCTCGCGGGGCTCCTCCCACGACCGGCCCACGTGGGTGAAGGCGGCCAGGTGGTAGATGGCGTCGGGCGCGGCGTCGCGCACGACCCGGCCGATGGCCGCGCCGTCGGTGATGTCGGTGGAGTCGTCGGCCACGATGATGTGGTCCCCGCTCTCCTCGAGGTGGCGGCGCAGCCACCCCGCCACGAAACCGCTCCCACCCGTCACGACGGCGCGCATCGCGCCGCACGCTAGGGGGCCGGGGCCACCCGGCGGTAAACGGCCATGTGGGCGTCGGCGCAGCGCGCCCACGTGTGCGCCGCCGCCACCGCCAGCCCCGCCTGGCGTCGGGGCGCACGGCCGGCCGTGGCATCGGTCAGCTCGGCGTCGAGAGCGGCGGCCAGGGCCGACGCGTCCCCGGGCGGTACGAGAGCGGCGGCCGGTCCGGCCACGTCGTCCATCACCGAGCCCGACGTCGTCACCACCCGGGCCCCGCAAGCCAGCGCCTCGAGCACGGGGAGGCCGAACCCCTCGGCGCGCGAGGGGTAGGCCACGACCTCGGCGCGGCGCAGGAAGGCGGGCAGCGCCGCCTCGGGGAGGTATCCCGTCCGCACGACGCGGTCCCGGTGCCGCATGCGGCCCAGCTCCTCGTCGACCGGTCCCGCTCCCCATCCGCTTGCGCCCGCCACCACCAGGCGCACGCCGGGATGGGCGTCCGCGACCGCGTCGAAGGCGCGCAGCAGCACGTCGAGGCCCTTGCGCGGTTCGACCGTTCCGAGGAACGCGACGTAGGGACTCCCGATGCCGTGCACAGCGAGCGCCTCCGCGTCGGCGTGCTCGTCCACGCCCGGGCCGTCGGGCCGGAAGCGGGTGTGGTCCACACCGTGGGGCACCGTCACCACCTCGGCCCGCGGTGCCAGCAGCTCCTCCAGGCGCGCCGCGGTGGCGGCGCTCACGCACACGACGGCGTCGGCCCGCTGCGCCGCCACCCGGATGGCGCGCCGGAAGAACCACACCTTGGTCCGCTCGTGCCATTCCGGATGGTCGAAGAACGTCAGGTCGTGCACGGTGACGACCCGCGGCAGCCGGGCCCGCTCCGGCATCGTGTAGTGCGGACCGTGGTGGACGCCCACGGGCGGTCGGGCCCGCCCCACCAGTCCGGGCAGGGCCACCTGCTCCCACACCAGCCGCGCCGGGCGCGGTCCCGGTGCCGCCGCCAGGACGGTGGCCCGCGGTGCCACGCCCGCCCAGCGGCCGCCGTCGGCGGTGCGGGCCACCAGAGTGAGCGCCAGGTCGTCGCGCCCGCCGAGCTCGCGAGCCAGGTCCATGGTGTAGCGACCCGCCCCGGCCGGCCGCTCGGGCACGGCGCTGACGTCGAGGGACACGCTCAGCACAGGCTCCGCCACAGCTCGAGATGACGACGGGCGCACGCCTCCCAGGTGAGGCGGGCCGCCCTCTCGGCGCCGGCCGCGACCAGTCCCCGCCGCACCTCCTCGTCCGCGGCCGCCGCCACGATGGCCTCGGCCACGGCTGCCACGTCGACGGGGTCGACCTCCAGGGCCGCCCCGCCCGTGCTCGGCATGGGGCTGGCCACGACCGGCGCCCCGTGGGCCATGCCCTCCACCGGGGGCAGCCCGAAGCCCTCGACCAGCGGCACGTACACCAGGCAGCGGGCCCGGCCGTACAGGGCGGCCAGCACGGCGGCGTCCACCCGTCCCGCCCGCACCACCCCGGGGGACGGAGGAAGGTCGGGGCCCCAGCCCGGGGGGCCGACGACGACGAGCGGCCAGGGCTCGGGCAGACGGGTCCGGGCCCGGCCGTAGGCCTCCACCACGCGGGACAGGTTCTTGCGCGGCTCCTGCGTCCCGACCGACAGCAGGAACGGCCCCGCCACGCCCAGGGCGGTCAGGAGGCGGTCGGCCCCGCCCTGGTCCGGCGGGGGCAGGTGGTCACACCCCTCCGGGACCACCTCCACCCGGGCCGCCCCCTCCTTCCGCAGTGACGCCGCCGCCTCCTCGGACGGGGTGACCAGCGCCGCCGCCCGCGCCACCGCCCGCGCCAGCGTGGCCTCGTGCCAACGCCGGCCCCGGGGCGGGAACGCCTCGGGCACCCACCGCCACGACAGGTCGTGCACCATCACCGTCAGGCGCGGTCGGTGCCCTCTGCCTCCCCGCCGGCGGGGCGAGGGGAAGGCCTGTGACACCGAGTGCACCACGTCGAAGCCGCCGGGGGCCCCGATCAGGCCGATGTCCCACGCCCGGGTCAGCCCGCGGGCCGGCAGGGGGCTCGCCCGCACCGGGAAGCCGTACCCGCTCAGAGGATCGTCCCGGCCCGGGGAGCGGCTGGCGTGGACCGAGACGTCCCCGGCGCCCGTGGCCGCCAGGCCGGTCAGCAGGCCGTGGGCGTAGGTGCCCACCCCCCCGGGGACGCTCCGCCGCAGCTGCTCGGCAACGACCAGCACCCTCACCGGCCCGCCGCCGCCCGGCGGTAGAGGTCGGAGAGCCCCGCCGCCGTCCGGTCCCAGCTGAAGCGGCCGGCGCGGGCCCGGCCCCGGGCCACCGCCGCCTCCCGCGCCGAGGGATCGGTGGCGAGGACGCGGACGGCCGCGGCCAGGGCGTCGGCGTCACCGGGCCCGACCAGCTCCGCTCCGTCACCCACGACCTCGGGGAGGGCGCCGGCGGTCGTCGTGACGACCGGGACCCCGGCCACCATCGCCTCGAGGGGAGGGAACCCGAAGCCCTCGTAGAGCGACGGGTAGACGTAGACGGCGGCGTTGCGGAGGAGGGCGGCCCGCTCGTCCCCCCCCACCCAGCCCAGGCGCACCACGCGGTCACGGTGGACCGTCCGCTGCACGGCGCCCGCGAAGGCGTCCTCCCCCCAGCCCTCGGGCCCGGCCACGACCAGCCGGAGCCCGGGCACGTCCGCCGCCACCGCGTCGAAGGCGCGCACGAGGGTCGGGAGGTCCTTGCGCGGCTCCACCGTCCCGAGGGCCAGCACGTAAGGGGCGCCCCGGGCCGCGACCGGCAGGGCGTCGGTGCCGGTCCCCTGGCCCGGGTCCAGGGGGATGCCGTGGTGCACGGCCACGACCCGGTCGGGCCGGGCTCCGAGAAGGTCGACGACCTCCGCCGCCACGAACTGCGACGGGGTGTGGACCCAGGCCCCGTCAGCCAGCGCCCGGCGCACCAGGCGGGGGAACGTGCGCGTGTAGTCGTCGCACATCTCGGGGAACCGGACGGCGGTCAGGTCGTGCACGGTCACGACCCTCGCCGCCCGCCGGGTGGGGGGAACCACGAAGTTGGTGCCGTGCACGACGTCCTCGGGCCCGGTCCACCATTCCACCGGCGGCAGGGACCCGAGCCCCCACGCTCGGTGGAGGGGCCGGGCCGGCATGGGCCGGTCGACCATCCGCACCCCCGCCGGCAGGTGGGCCCGGATCCCGCCCCGGCGCCGCCAGCTCACGGCGAAGGCGCTCATCTCCAGCTCCTCCCGCCGCGCCAGGCACGCCAGCGCCCATTCGCAGAAGACACCGACGCCGGTGCGCACGCCGAGGAGCGGGGTGGCGTCGACGGCAACCCGCAGACGCTCGGCTGGCATGCGGCGGAAGCCTTGCATACCGGCACCGGGGCCGAAGCCCTTACCCTGACCGCCGTGAACGTCGTCCCGAGGCCGCGGTGATAACCGCTCTGGCCGGTGGGGTCGGGGCCGCCCGGATGCTGGCCGGGCTGGTCGGAGCCGTCCCCGCCGCCGACATCACGGCCGTGGTGAACACCGGGGACGACCTCGAGCTGCACGGCCTGCACATCAGTCCCGACCTCGACACGGTGACCTACACACTGGCGGGGGCGGTCAACCCCGAGACCGGATGGGGCCTGACCGGCGAGTCGTGGCGGGCCATGGAGGCCCTCGGGCGCTACCGAGGCCAGACCTGGTTCCGCCTCGGGGACCTCGACCTGGCCACCCACCTCTACCGCACCCAACGCCGGGCCGAGGGCGCCGGGCTGGCCGCGGTCACGGCCGAGATCGCGGCGGCGTGGGGCGTGGGGGTGCGGCTGCTGCCGATGAGCGACGAGCCCGTCCGGACCGTGCTCGCCGTTGAGGGCCAGGGTGAGCTGTCCTTCCAGGAGTACTTCGTGGCCCGGCGCCACGAGGTGACGGTGGAATCGGTCCGCTTCTCCGGAGCCGAGGCCGCCGCGCCCGGGCCCGGAGTGCTCGACGCCATCTCCGCCGCCGACGCCGTCGTGATCTGCCCGTCGAACCCGATCGTGTCGATCGGTCCCATCCTGGCCGTGCCGGGCATCAGCGACGCCGTCCGGGCCCGGCGCGAGCGGACGGTTGCGGTGTCCCCGATCGTGGCCGGCTCCGCCCTGAAGGGGCCCGCCGACCGCTTGATGCGCGAGCTCGGCCACGACGCCTCGGTCGTCGGCGTGGCCCGGATCTACGCCCCACTGGCCTCGGTGCTGGTGATCGACGAGGCCGACGCCGACCTGGCCGGCGCCGTCGAGGAGCAGGGGATGCGCGCCGTCGTGACGCAGTCGGTCATGACCTCGCCGGCCGTGGCCCGCCGCCTGGCCGAGACCACTCTGGCGACGGTGTGCTGACCATCGTCCCGGTCGAGGGCGTGCCGGCGGTGCGCCCCGGAGACGTGCTGGCCGACGTGATCGCCGCCCACGCCGAGCTGGCCGAGGGTGACGTCGTCGTCGTCACCCAGAAGGTCGTGTCGAAGGCCGAGGGCCGGCTGGTGGAGGTCGATCCCGACGACCCGCTGTCGCACAAGTCGCTGGTGGAGGCGGAGGCGGTGCGCGTGCTGCGCCGGCGCGGGGACCTGGTCGTGACCGAGACCCGCCACGGGTTCGTATGCGCCAATGCCGGCGTCGACCTGTCGAACGTCGAGCGGGGCTGGGCGGCGCTGCTGCCGGTCGATCCGGACCGCTCGGCGCGGCGCATACGCGACGGCCTGCGTGCCCGCCTCGGGATCTCGGTCGGGGTGATCGTGTCCGACACGTTCGGGCGGACGTGGAGACGCGGGCTCACCGACGTCGCCATCGGGTGTGCCGGGGTGGCCGCCGTCGTCGACCTGCGCGGCACGTCCGACACCTACGGGCGCGAGCTGCAGGTGACCGAGGTGTGCGTGGCCGACGAGCTGGCGGGGGCGGCCGAGCTGGTGATGGGGAAGTCGCGGGGGGTGCCGTTCGCCGTGGTCCGCGGCGTCGACACCGAGTGGCTGCGCGACGGGTCGGTCGCGGCCGAGGTGGCGCGACCGTGGCAGGAGGACCTCTTCCGCTGAGGACGGACCGCTTGGCCGTCACCGCGGTGGCGGTCCCGACGGCGGTGTTGGCCGTGGTGGCGGCGCTCGACCGCATCGGGCCGTGGGGGGACCAGGGCGCCATCCAGCTGGCGACGGAGCGGGCGGGCCGCTTCTCGCAGATGGTGGGGCCCTACTCGCGGTTCGGATGGAGCCATCCCGGCCCGCTGTGGTTCTACCTGCTGGTCGGCCCGTACCGGCTGTTCGGGGGGACGGGCCGGGCCCTGGCGGCGGCCACGGTCGTGCTGACGGGGGTGGCGGCCGTGGCCCTGGTCGTGGCCGTGGCCCGGCTGGCCGGGGTGACGGCGGGGCGGTGGGCGGCGGTGGTGGTCGTGGCCGAGCTGGCCGCCCTCGGGCCGCCGACGGTGGCCGAGGTCTGGAACCCGGTCGCGATCATCGTCCCGACCGCCCTGTTCCTGGTCCTGTGCGCCGGCGTGGCCGTAGGCCGCTGGTGGATGCTGGCCGGGGCGGTCGGGGTCGGCACCTTCCTGGTCCAGACCGACGTGAGCACCGGGCTCGTCGTGGGGGTGGTCGGCCTGGCCGCCGTCGGGTGCGCCGCCGTCCGGCACCGGTCCGTGGACACCGGGCGGGTGGCGCCGGGCCGGCCCCTGGGAGCGGCGGCGGTCGTGGCGGTCGTGCTGTGGCTGCCCGCCCTGGTCCAGCAGGCCACCGGGTCCCCCGGCAACCTCGGGCAGGTGATCCGGTTCTTCCGGACCGGCCCGGCGGCGGGCTCCGGGGTGGCGGACCACCACTCTCTCGGGGCCGCCGCCCGGGCCGTGGCCGGCGCCCTGTGGCCACCTCTGCACGGGCGGCTCGGGGCCGGGCCCCCGGAGGTGGGCGCCACGGCCGTCATCCTGGTCGGGGCACTGGCCCTGGCCACCCTCGCCGTGGTGGCCGGCAGGAGGCGGCGGCCCCTGGGCGCGGCCCTCGGGGCCGCCGGCGGCCTGGCTGTCGTGGTGGGGGTGATCTCGGCCACCCGGGCCACGGGGCCGCTGTACGCCTACCTGACCGAGTGGCTGTCGGGGGCGGGGGCGGTGATCGGGCTGGGGCTGGTCCTGGTCCTGGGACCCGGCTCGCGCCCCGTGCCGCCCCGGGCACCCGTGGGGCAGCGCCGGGCCGGCGTGGCCGCCGCCCTGGCCGGACTGGCCCTGGTGGCGCTGGCGGCCGTGCAGCGCCCCACTCCCCCGGCGGGGGGTGCCCAGGCCGACGCCCTGTGGGCGGCCGTCCGTCCCGCCCTGCCCCGGACGGGGGCCGGGGCCCCGCCGGCGGTGGAGGTGGCCGTGGCCACCCCCGACCGCTGGCCCTGGGCGGCCGGGCTCCTCGTGGACCTGGGCCACTCCGGCTACCGGCCCGTGGCTCCACAAGCCTGGCTGTTCCTGTTCGGGACCCAGCTCGGCTACGCCGGGCGCCCGGCGGCCACGGTCTCGGTCTGGACGCCGGGGCGGGGACCGCGCCCCGCCGGCCGCCAGGTCGGGGCCGTGGGCCGGACCGCGGTGTTCGTCAGCCCGAGCGTGCCTCGCGGAACCAGTTGACCACCGCGGCCGTGCCGGCGGGCAGCGACGTCCACGGCTTCCACCCGAGGTGGATGGCGGCCTTGCCCGGGTCGAGGCAGTTGCGGAACAGCTCCCCCGTCCGGGCCGGGGCCCGGACCGCGGGCAGGTCGACGCCGGCCGCCCCGGCCATCTCGGCGTAGAGGTCGTTGACCGACGTCTCCCGGCCCGTGCCGATGTTGAGCAGCAGCCCTCCCGCCTTCTGCGCCGCCCGGGCGAAGGCGTCGACCACGTCGTCCACGTACACGAAGTCGCGCGTCTGGCGACCGTCCCCGAAGATCGTGCAGGGCCGGCCGTCGAGGAGGTTGCCGGCAAAGATGGCCACCACCCCCGCCTCCCCGTGGGGATCCTGGCGGGGCCCGTACACGTTGGCCAGGGCCAGGGTCGTGAATTCCAGGTCGTGCAGCTCCCGGTAGGCGGCCAGGTAGTCCCCCACCGAGTTCTTGGCCACCCCGTAGGGGGAGAGCGGCCGCCGGGGATGGCTCTCCTTGATGGGCAGGGCCGACACGTCGGGGTCCCCGTAGATGGTTCCGCCACTCGACGCGAACACCACCTTGCGCGTCCCCGCCTGACGCGCCGCCTCGAGGATGTTGAGGCTGCCGAGGACGTTGATCTCGGCGTCGTACACCGGCCGCGCCACCGATACCCGGACATCGGCCTGCGCCGCCAGGTGGAACACGACCTCGGGCTTGCGGCGGCCGACCAGCTCGGTGATCTCCGGGGAGCGGATGTCGGCCTGGTGGAAGGAGAACGCCCGGTCCCCGGCCCGGCGGGCCGCGGCCAGGTTGGCCAGGGAGCCCGTCGACAGGTCGTCGATGACGTCGACCTGGTGACCCTCCGCCAGCAGGCGGTCGACGAGCGTGGAGCCGATGAAGCCGGCCCCGCCGGTCACGAGCGCCTTCACGCCGGGACCCTCTCGTCCACGAGCACCCGCCCCGCCGCCACCTCGACGTCGCAGCCGACCACGGTGACGGGCGCCAGGCGGGAGCGGGCGCCGATGCGGGCGCGCGCCCCGACGATCGATCCGTCCACCACCGCGCCGGCGCCGACGACCGCGTCCGGCAGGAGAACCGAGTCGCGGACCTCGGCGCCGTCTTCAACACGGGCCCCGGCTCCCACGACCGAACGGCACACCCGTGCCGTCGGCGCCACCGAGCTGCCCGGCTCGACGAGGGCGGAGCCGTCGAGGAGGTCGAGGTTGGCCTTCAGGTACTGGGCGGGCGTCCCGGTGTCGAGCCAGTAGGCGTCCGACGCCATGGCGAAGAGACGGCCCTGGCCGACCAGGATCGGGAAGGTCTCCCGCTCGATGGAGACGCGTCCGCCGGGAGGGATCAGGGCCAGAACCTCGGGCTCGAGCACGTAGGTCCCGGCATTGATCAGGTTGGTCGGGGCCAGGTCCCGGGGCGGCTTCTCGATGAACGCCGTCACCCGGCCCTCGGCGTCGGTCGGCACCACGCCGAACGCGGAGGGGTCCTCTACGGGGGTGAGGGCGATGGTGGCCAGGCCGCCGCGCCCGCGGTGGAAGGCGATCAGCGCGCCGACGTCGAGGTCGGTGAGCACGTCACCGTTGACCACGAGGAACGTGTCGTCGATGCCCGCCGCGTCGGCCGCGAAGCGGATGGCCCCGGCCGTGTCGCGCGGCTCGGGCTCCACGGCGTAGGTGAGCGTCACCCCGGCGGCGCGCCCGTCGGGGAACTGCTCCCGGAAGGCGTCGGGCCGGTAGCCCATGGAGAGCACCACGTCGTCCACGCCGTGCCGGGCCAGCCCGCCCACCACCCTCTCCAGCATGGTGACGCCGGCTATCGGCAGCAGCTGCTTGGGAACGGTGTAGGTCAGCGGGCGCAGGCGGGTGCCCTCCCCGCCCACCAGCACTACCGCCCTCACGGAGCTTTGGTCGTGGAGGTGGTGCTGGAAGCCTTGGTCGTCGAGGTGGTGCCCGAAGCCTGGGTCGTCGAGGTCGTGGTCCTGCCGGGCGTCACCGGCTTGGTGTTGGCCGGCACCGTCGTGACCGTCTTGGGCAGGTTCATGCCCTTGGTGTTGGACTCGCTCATGTTCTGCAGCAGGTTGGAGATGCTCTGCCCCGACGGCTTGGGGATGCTCGATCCCTTGGGCAGGAAGGCGATCGTGATCAGCTGCCCGTTCTTGAGCAGGAGGCTTCCGGGGTTGCCCTTGAGGACGTGACCGGTCTTGGCCGTCGGCGAGTCCCAGACCTTGACCTGGACGTAGCCGGGCTTGTTCTGGCACTTCTGGCCGTTGTGATAGGCGGTCAGACCGGGGTACTGCACGGTCGTCGACGACAGGGCCATGCCGGGGTACAGCTGGACGAAGCGGCCGAGCGTGGCGTTGTGGCCGGTGTCGGACGGGCTTATCGGCTCGATGTGGATGTTCCCGTCACCGTGGGTGTGCAGGCCGGCCGTGCTGATGTCGGGGTTGGCGGGCGGGTCGGGCTCGAGGGTCCCGCAGATGTCGAACAGGAACGCCTCGTGCCAGTGGTCCCCCAGGGTCGGCGCCGTGCCGTGGGCGGCGGCGTTGAGCACGGCCGTCCGCTCGTGCCGGGACCAGCCGACCAGGGCCACGCCGAGGACGATGATCACGCCCATGGTGCCCCACCAGCTCCAGGGCGTGTTCCGGCGCGAGTAGGCCCGCCCCCCGCCGGTGCGGGCGGCACGTGAGACGCGGCGACCTACGGAGCCCCTGCCCATGATGGGGGCAGCCTACCGGTCGGCCGTCGCCCGCTGAGCGCAGGCCAGAGCGGCCCGCAGGGCCAGCCCGGCCGCCACCAGGGGCAGGAGGGCCCGGCGCCACCCCGTGGTCGTCCGCCGGGCGAAGCGCAGGAGGGACCGGTGGTGGGCCACGATCATCCGGTAGGGGTGCTGGTCGGCCGAGGCTCCCTGGGCGTGGACCACGCCGGCGGCCGGCTCGTAGGCCACCCGCCAGCCGGCCCGCCACGTCCTCCAGCACAGGTCCACGTCCTCCGAGTACATGAAGTACGACTCGTCGAACCCGCTCAGGCGGTCGAGCACCTCCCGCCGGGCCAGGAAGCAGGCCCCCGACACCCAGTCGACGTCGCACCGGGAGGCGTGGTCCCAGCCGAGCATCTTGTAGCGGGCCGACCACCTGTTGCGGGGCGCCACCAGGCCGAGGAAGGCGTGGCCCAGGGCGTCACCCAGGGCGGGGAAGCTGCGGGCCGAGGGGTAGAGGGAGCCGTCGAGGTCGAGGATCCGGGGCCCGACGACGGCTACGTCGGGCTCGGCGTCGAGGGCATCCACCAGCGCCGCCACCGCCCCCGGCTGCACCTCCAGGTCGGAGTTGCAGACGAGGACCAGCTCCGAGTCGGACGCCGCGATCCCGAAGTTGGCGCCCCCGCCGTAGCCCCGGTTGCGCCCCGTGGGCAGGAACCGGGCCGGGAGCCCCGACTCGGCCAGGACCCGGTCCGAGCCGTCGGTCGACGCGTTGTCGGCCACCACCACGTCCGCCACGCCCTCGGACAGGAGGCTCCGCACACAGCCGGCCAGATGTGAGCCGGCGTTGTAGTTGACGACGACGGCCGCCACCCGTGAGCCGGGGTCACCCATCCGAGGAGAGGCGGCGCCGGAACCACCCCGCCGTCAGGGCCAGGCCCTCCCGCAGCGGGACCTTCGGCTCCCAGCCGAGCTCGGCCCGGGCCAGGGAGATGTCGGGGCGCCGCTGTGTCGGGTCGTCCACCGGCAGCGGCTCGTGCACGATCTCGGAGCTGGAGCCGGTGAGCTCGACGACGATGCCCGCCAGCTCGGCCACGGTGAACTCGTCCGGGTTCCCGATGTTGACCGGCCCGGTCAGGTCGGAGTCGAGCAGGGCCAGGATCCCCGCCACCTCGTCGCTCACGTAGCAGAAGCTGCGGGTCTGGCTGCCCTGGCCGTAGATGGTGATCGGCTGGCCCTGGATGGCCTGCACGAGGAAGTTGGAGATCACCCGGCCGTCCGAGGGGCGCATGTGCTCCCCGTAGGTGTTGAAGATCCGCACGATGCCGACGTCGACCCCGTGCGAGCGGTGGTACGCCATGGTGATGGCCTCGGCGAAGCGCTTCGCCTCGTCGTACACCCCCCTCGGCCCCACCGGGTTGACGTTGCCCCAGTAGTCCTCGGTCTGGGGGTGCACGTGCGGGTCCCCGTACACCTCGCTGGTCGAGGCCAGGATGAACCGGGCCCCCTTGTCCTTGGCCAGGCCGAGGCAGTTGTGGGTCCCGAGGCTGCCGACCTTCAGGGTCTGGATCGGAAGGTCGAGGTAGTCCCGCGGCGAAGCGGGACTGGCCAGGTGCAGCACGGCGTCCACCCGTCCGGGTACGTGCACGTAGTTGCTCACGTTGTGGTGGATGAACGTGAAGCCCTCGTGGCCGAACAGGCCGTCGACGTTGTCGAGCGTGCCGGTGACGAGGTTGTCCACGCAGACGACCTCGGCGCCCCGATCGAGCAGGCGGGCACACAGATGCGAGCCGATGAAGCCCGCTCCGCCGGTCACCACCACCCGTTCGATGCGCCGGGGGCTCATACCAGCCCGATGCCCTCGTAGCGGAAGCCGGCCCGGCGGGCCGCGGCCGGATCGAGGAGGTTGCGGGCGTCGACGATCCGGGGGTGGGCCATGCGCGTCCGCACCACCCCCAGGTCGAGCCAGCGGAAGTTGTCCCACTCGGTCAGCACCATCAGCACGGCCGCGTCCTCGCAGGCGTCGTAGGGGTCCTGCACCGTCTCCACCCCGGGCAGGGCGCCGCCGACCGTGGGGTCGTAGGCGCGCACCTCGGCGCCCATGCGCGCCAGGCGCTGGATCACCTGCAGGGCCGGGGACTCCCTCAGGTCGTCGGTCCGGGCCTTGAACGTCAGCCCCCAGGCCCCGAGGCGGCGGCCCTCGACCGAGCCGCCGGCGGCGTTGACCACCTTGGCCACCACCCGCTCGTGCTGCTCCTCGTTGACCGCGATCACGCCCTTCAGCAGCTGGAAGTCGTAGCCGGCGTCCTCGGCGATCCTGACGAGGGCCCGGGTGTCCTTGGGGAAACAGTTGTGGGCTACGAGACCGCCGGTGGTGACGACGGTATGGGTGCCTGGCACCTCGAGTGAGTAGACCGGGCCCGAATACCGCTGGTGGTGCACCGCCGCCACTCTGACCCACGCCGCGTTCTTGAGCAGGGGCCGGTATCCGGTGGGCCGGATGCGCTTCTGCTGACCGCTGATCGAGGCGCGGATCAACTCCGCCTCGTCGTCGGGGAAGAGCCAGAGGCACGCCTCGATCTGGTCGGCGCCGGCAATCGTCAGCCAGTAGTTGTCCACGGTCGACTTCTTGGTGCGGCCCACCTTCACCCGTGCCACGACGCCGAGCTCCCCGAGCAGTCGCAGCATGCCCTCAGCGAGGCGCGGAGACGCCGTGCCGTGCTCGAACACGACGCTCGGCCCCTGATTGACCAAGGACCAGGATCCGTCGCCGTCCCAGATGCCCCGAAGCAGAGCCTGCTTGTGGTCTTCGGGGGCGGTCCAGATCAGGTCCGGGACGCGGTGGTCATAGCAGTTGACCCCGAGCCCGAGCTCTCCGTCGAACAACGCGGCCAGGATGCGGGAGCTGACGGACACGACGCGGCTGGTCGGCCGGGACTGCACGGACACTCCCACGCCGCGTGCCCGCCAGTAGTCGGCGACGTAGGAAACCAGGTCCTCCTCGTCCTGGTAGTTGAAATGCCAATTGATCCGGCGTCGCATGGACCGGCCCCGACCCTGCTCGGTCGTGATGCTGCCTTCGGCCAGATACAGGCCCACGACCCGCCAGAAGTCCTCGTCGAGGACCAGATGTGCGGGCACGTAGGTCCCGCTCGTCACCGTCCCGCACATCCCGCCCTCTTCGTCGACGTTCAGGGAGCGCAGCTCGGAGAGACGCATGGCTCGGCACCGGAGGACGTCCCGGCGGCGGGACGCCGGAAGAAGCCGCGCCTTCCGTTCGACGTCGAGAAACTGGGCGTCCGACAGGCGGACGATGATCCGCTCGGGATCGATGCCGTGAGCAGTGGCGCTGTCGAGGACGGAAAGGGTCGCGGGCAGGACATGGTCCTGGAGAGCCGCACCAATCGCGACGGGGAGCCAGTCCTCCGTCGTCAGCTCCCCGGCCGGCTTGACTGCCCCGGGCTCGGGCTGCACGCCGTCCCCGACGATCATCGGATGGTCGGCCGTTACCGACAGCCGACGGCCCATCTTGGTTCGGATCCGTGTGACCGGACCGTCATACGGCCGGGAGGTGAACGCGGCCACCGGGCGCATCTCGGGGCGCGGATCCCCCGGACCCCAGGAGAGGACCTGCCAGCCGGTGGCCCCGCCGTCCTCCAGGTCCCTGAACAGCTCGTCGAAGCTCAGGTGCCGGACGGAGCCGCCCGGGTCCTCCACCAGGACGGTCTCCTCAGGGAGAAAGCAGCTGCCGCCCCACCCCGGTCCGGGGCGCAGGAACTCGAAGCCGATGCGCTTGTCGTAGCCCATCCCGAGCACGACCTCGTGGACGTTGGCACCCACCGCCTCGCAGAGGTTGGCCACGGCGTTGATGTAGCTCACCTTGGTGGCCAGGAAGGCGTTCGACGCGTACTTGATGGTCTCGGCGGTGGGGGGGTCCGTCACCACGAACGGAGCGCGGATCGACTCGAAGAGCTCGCCCACCCGGATGGCGGCGGCGCGGTCGTCGGCGCCGATCACGATCCGGTCGGGATGGAGGAAGTCGTGTACCGCGGAGCCCTCACGGAGGAACTCGGGGTTCGACACGACGAAGACGTCGGAGCGGCCGAGGGCGCGCTCCACGACGTGGGTGGAGCCCACCGGGACGGTCGACTTGTTGATCACGATCGACTCGGACTCGAGGACGGGCCCGATCGAGGCGGCCGCCGCCTCGATGTAGCTCATGTCCGCCGAGCCGTCCTCCCCCTGCGGGGTCGGCACGCACAGGAAGATGAACTCGGCGTCCCGGGCCCCCTCCTCGGCGCCGATGATGAAACGCAGCCGTCCGCTCTCGAGCCCCTGGGCCACGAGGTCCTCGAGGCTGTCCTCGACGATCGGCAGCTTCCCGTTGGAGAGCATCTCGACGCGCTCGGGCACGACGTCGGCGCACACGACGTCGTGGCCGAGATGGGCCAGACAGGTGGCCGTGGTCAGTCCCACGTAGCCCGCCCCGATGACCCCGACCTTGGCCATTACAGATCCTCCTCCGCCAAGAGCTTCACCAGGCGTTCCATCGGCTCGTGCCAGTCCGGCAGGGCCGCCGCGCCGAGGACCCGGAGGGCCCGGCCGTCCAGTACCGAGTTGGCCGGGCGGGGGGCCGGGCGGGGCGGGTCGAGCTCGGCCGTGGTGATGGGCTCGATCAGACCCGGGTCGAACCCGGCCGCCGCCGCCACGTCCCGGGCCAGCCCGTACCAGGACGTGGGACCGGTGTTGGTGACGTGGAAGATCCCCGGGCAGCGCGAGAGCGTCAGGTCCGCCACCGTCGCGGCCAGGTCGTCGCACCCGGTCGGGCAGCCCCTCTGGTCGTCGACGAAGCGCAACGGGGTCCCCGCCGCCGACGCCCTCCCCGCCAGAGCCACGACCGTGCGGACCATGTTGGGCCCGTGGGCGCCGAACAGCCACGACGTGCGCACGACCGTCGCCCCCGGCCCCGCCTCGTGCTCGCCGCCCAGCTTCGAGCGCCCGTAGACCGAGAGCGGATTGGGCCGGTCCCACTCGTCGTAGGGACGGTCGAGGGTCCCGTCGAAGACGTAGTCGGTGGAGATGACGGTGAGGTGGGCGCCGGTGAGCCGGGCGGCCTCGGCCACGGTGCGCACCCCGTAGGCGTTGACGGCAAAGGCCCGGTCGGGATCCGACTCGCACGGGTCCACGGCGGTCCACGCCGCGGCGTGCACGATCCAGCGCGGCCCGATCTGCTCGACGGCGGTCAGCACGGCGGCGCGGTTGGTGACGTCGAGGGTGGCGTGGTCGACGCCAACGACCTCGATGCCCGGCCGGCCGGCCAGGTGGTCCACGAGGTCCGTGCCGAGCTGGCCGCCCGAACCCGTGACCAGGATCCGGTCGGTCACGAGGCGCTGCGACCCCATGCCGACGACTCGGCCACCGGCGCCCGGCCCCGCAGGGGCTCCCACCACGCCCGGTTGTCCGCGTACCAGCGCACCGTGGCGGCCAGGCCCTCCTCCCAGCCGATCTCGGGCTTCCAGCCCAGCTCGTCACGCAGCTTGGTCGAGTCGAGCAGGTAGCGCCGGTCGTGGCCCGGCCTGTCGGGCACGATGGTCTTGAGGGTGGCGGGCTTGCCGAGCGTGGCGAGCACGGCATCGGCTATCTCCTCGATGCTGGCCTCGATGCCGCTGCCCACCAGGTACGTCTCCCCGATGCGGCCCCGCTCGAGTACGGCCTCGATGGCCCGACAGTGGTCCTCGACGTGGAGCCATTCCCGCCGGTTCTGGGTCGACTGGTAGAGCGGCAGCGCCACGTCGTCGAGGGCGTTGGTGGTGAACAGCGGGACGACCTTCTCGGGGAACTGGTAGGGCCCGTAGTTGTTCGAGCAGTTGGTGATCGTGACCGGCAGCCCGTAGGTCTCGTGGTAGGCGCGCACGGCGTGGTCGGCTCCGGCCTTGGACGCGTTGTACGGCGTGCGGGGCCGGTACGGGGAGTCCTCGACGAAGGCCTCGTCGGAGTCGAGGGCCAGGTCCCCGTAGACCTCGCACGTGGAGATGTGGTGGAACCGGCCCACCCCGGCCTGCCGGGCCGCCTCCAGGAGCGACTGGGTGCCGAGCACATTGGTGCGGAAGAAGCGCCCGGGGTCGACTACGGCCAGGCTGTTGTGGGACTCGGCCGCGAAGTGGACGACCGTGTCGATCCCGTGCTCCTCCAGGGCGGCCCGGGCCGCCTCCGTGTCGCACACGTCGGCGTGCACCAGGGCGACGCTGCCCTCCAGGCCGTCCAGATTCTCCCTGTTCCCGGCGTAGGTAAGGGCGTCGTAGGCGACCACCGTGTCCCCGGGGTGCCGCTGCGCCCAGTAGCGCACGAAGTTCGAGCCGATGAACCCGGCCCCGCCGGTTACGAGTAGCCGCATGACCTGGTCAGGTTAGAGGGGGCGGAGATGCACCACGTCCCCCGCGCTGACCGTGCGGAGGCACACGTCGGTGGTCACCAGCAGCTGGCCGGCGTCGTTCACGTCGCACGCGGTGCCCGTGAACGACTCGTCGGCCAGCTCCACCCGGACGGCCCGGCCGATCGTCGAGCACCGGGCCCGGTACTCCGAGGCGAGGCGGGCCCGACCCTCCTCCCGGCCCAGCCCGGCGTAGCGACGCTCGAGGCCCACGAGCAGGTCGACCAGCAGCTCCTCCCGGTCCACGGGCCGGCCCGCCACGTGGTTGAGCGACGTGGCCGTGGCCTCCAGCTCCTCGGGCAGGGTGTCGGGCCAGTTGACGTTGATGCCGATCCCGACGACGACCGCCGGCCCCCCCGCCGAGCCCAGGTCGGCCTCGGCCAGGACCCCGGCCAGCTTCCGGTCCCCGACGAGGAGGTCGTTGGGCCACTTGAGCCCGGGCTCGACCCCGGCCCCGGCCCGGCAGGCGTCCGAGGCGGCCAGGGCCACCGCCGCCGTCACGAGATGGAGGCATTCCACGGGCAGGTCGGGCCGCAGGAGGACCGAGACCAGCAGCGAGGCGCCCGGCGGGGCGGTCCAGGTCCGCCCCAGCCTCCCCCGCCCGGCCGTCTGGTGGTCGGCCACGGCCACCAGGCCCTCCGGGGCACCGGCCCGGGCCTGTTCGAGGACCCAGCGGTTGGTGGAGTCGACCTCGGGGAACCAGCGGACATCCCCGAACCGGGTGCCGGAAAGCACCGTTCTGGCGCCGGCCCGGAGCACATGGGTAACGATATGGGCTTCCCCACCCGGAGGAGATGAGTGCTCCAGAAGGTCCTGATCGCCAACAGGGGCGAAATAGCCGTGCGGGTCATCCGCACCTGCCGCGAGCTGGGCATCCCGTCGGTCGCCGTGTATTCCGAGCTCGACCGGGACGCCCTCCACGTGCGGCTGGCGGACGAGGCCTTCGCCCTCGGTGGCCAGACGGCGGCCGAGAGCTACCTCAACACCCCGGCCATCCTCGACGCCATCGCCAAGAGCGGTGCCGACTCCGTCCACCCGGGGTACGGGTTCTTCTCGGAGAACGCCGACTTCGCCCGGGCCATCACCGCCGCCGGCGTCACCTTCATCGGCCCCCGGCCGGAGTCGATCGAGGTCATGGGGGACAAGATCAGCTCCCGCCACGCCGCCGAGAAGGTCGGGGTGGCCGGCGTCCCCGGGCGCTCCGAGCCGGTGAACGACCCCGAGGAGGTCGTCGCCTTCGGGAAGGAGTTCGGCTGGCCGGTCGCGATCAAGGCCGCCTTCGGCGGCGGCGGCCGCGGCATGAAGGTCGTCTCCGAGCCCTCGGAGGCGGCGGCGGCTGTGGAGTCGGCCCAGCGCGAGGCCCAGGCCTACTTCGGGCGGCCCGAGATCTACCTCGAGCGCTACCTGACCTGGCCCCGCCACATCGAGATGCAGATCCTGGCCGACACCCACGGCAACACCGTGTGGCTGGGCGAGCGGGACTGCTCGGCGCAGCGCCGCCACCAGAAGCTGATCGAGGAGAGCCCGGCTCCGGCCTTCCCGGAGGAGATCCGGCGCCGGATGGGTGAGGCGGCGGTCAAGGTGGCCGAGGGCTGCGGCTACGTCAACGCCGGCACCGTCGAGTTCCTCTACGAGGACGGGGACTTCTACTTCCTCGAGATGAACACGCGGCTCCAGGTCGAGCACCCCGTCACCGAGATGGTCGTGGGCCGCGACCTCGTAGAGCTGCAGATCCGCATAGCCGCCGGGGAGCCCCTCGGCTTCACCCAGGACGAGATCGAGCGCCGGGGCCACGCCATCGAGTGCCGGATCAACGCCGAGAACCCGGCCCGGGGCCGCTTCCTGCCGTCACCGGGCACGATCACCCGCTTCCGCCGGGCCGACGGCTTCGGGACCCGGAACGACGCCGGCTACGAGGAAGGCGACACGGTCAGCCAGTTCTACGACAACCTGGTGGCCAAGCTGGTCGTCTGGGGTTCGGACCGCGAGCATGCCCGCAGGCGCATGCTCCGGGCCCTGGCCGAGACCGACGTGCAGGGGGTGGCCACGACCATCCCGGCCCATGTGGCGATCCTCAGCCATCCCGACTTCATCGAGGCCAAGCACTCCACCCGCTGGGTCGAGGACAGCCTCGACCTTTCGGGGGTGGAGGCGCCCGGCCGGGCCGCGGCCGAGGAGGACGAGGAGGGGGGCGCCTCCGACAAGGTCCTGCGGGAGGTCGACGCCGAGGTCAACGGGCGTCGCTACCGGGTCAAGCTGTGGGTGCCCCAGTCCGCCGACACC
This sequence comes from Acidimicrobiales bacterium, assembly GCA_035695125.1. GTDB lineage: Bacteria > Actinomycetota > Acidimicrobiia > Acidimicrobiales > JAJPHE01 > DASSEU01. The sequence continues at coordinate 74,474 of DASSEU010000025.1, read as the reverse complement.
ATGGCCGGGGCGCCCGGGCCGGCCCGGGCCGCCGCCCCCAGGCGGGCCCGGTCCTCGGGAGGCGCCGGAGGCGGAGGCGGGAGCGGCCAGGTGACGGTCCCCATGCAGGGAACGATCGTGAAGATCCTCGTCAGTGTCGGGGACACCGTCGAGGCGGGTCAGGCGGTCTGCGTACTGGAGGCGATGAAGATGGAGAACAACATCAGCGCCGACGTGGCCGGGACCGTGAAGGAGATCCGCGTCGAGCCGGGCCAGACGGTGGGCGGCGGGGACGTGGTGGCGGTCATCGGGTGAGCGCCTCCGCCGGCCCCGGCCCGGGATCGGGAAGCGCCGGGCCCGCCGTTCGCGACGCCGCCCGCCGCACAGTCGACGGGGCGGCGGAGTCGCTGGTCGAGCTGTCGCACCGGGTCCACTCGCATCCCGAGACGGCGTTCGAGGAGGAGCTGTCCTCCCGCTGGGTGGCCGAGGCCCTCTCGGACGGAGGCTTCACCGTCGAGACCGGGGTGGCCGACCTGCCCACCGCCTTCGTGGCCTCGTCGGGCTCGGGGCCGTTCACGATCGGGATCTGCGCCGAGTACGACGCCCTGCCCGGGATCGGCCACGCCTGCGGCCACAACGTGATCGCGGCCGCCGCCGTCGGCGCCGGACTGGCTCTGGCCCCTCTGGCCGACGAGCTGGGCATCACGGTCAAGGTGCTCGGCACCCCCGCCGAGGAGGGGGGCGGGGGGAAGATCCTGATGCTCGAGCGCGGCGCCTTTGCCGGCGTGCACGCGGCGATGATGGTCCACCCGGCCCCGTTGGAGCAGCAGCAGATGCACTGCCTGGCGGTGGCCCACATCGACGTGCACTTCCACGGCAAGGAGGCCCACGCCTCCGCCTTCCCCGAGCAGGGCATCAACGCCGGTGACGCCCTCACCATCTCGCAGGTGGCCGTGGGCCTGTTGCGCCAGCACTTCCGCGGCCGCGACCAGGTGCACGGCATCGTCACGAAGGGTGGAGACGCTCCCAACATCGTGCCGGCCCACACCGCCGCCAAGTACTACATCCGCTCCGACACCCTGGCCGACCTCGACCGCCTGCGGCCTCGCGTGATGCGCTGCTTCGAGGCGGGGGCGCTGGCCACGGGCGCCCGCATGGAGGTCGAGCAGATGAGCCCTCCGTACTCGGAGTTCATCGCCGACGCCGGGATGTCCGACGTCTACCGGCGCAATGCCGAGGAGATCGGCCGGCGCTTCCCCGCCGCCATCGGGATGGGCGGGGGATCCACGGACATGGCCAACATCTCCCTGGCCCTGCCGACCATCCACCCCATGCTCGGGATCGACTCGCTGCCGGCCGTGAACCACCAGCCCGAGTTCGCGGCGGCCTGCATCCGGCCCTCCGCCGACAAGGCGGTCCGGGACGGCGCGCTGGCGATGGCCCTCACCGTGGCCGACCTCGCCACCGACCCGGGCGAGCGGGGGCGGCTGGCCGGGGCGGTCTGAGCCACCCGGCCGCCGGCCCGGTACGACCCGTCGGCCCCCTACTCGGCGGCGTCGGCCAGCGCCTCGGCCAGGGCCGGGTGCACCAGCAGGCTCTCGACGATGTCGGTCACCTTGAGATTGGCCGTCACCGCCAGCGCCAGCACCGAGATCAGCTCGGCGGCGTGGGCTCCCACGATCGACCCCCCGAGCACCACGCCGGTGGCGGGGTCGGACAGGATCTTCACGAAGCCACGGGGGTCACCGTCGATGAGGGCCCGGGCATTGGCGGCGTAGGGCACCTTGGTCACCCGGATCTTGCGCCCGAGGGCGAAGGCCTCCGCCTCGGCCAGACCCACATCGGCTATCTCGGGCTCGGTGAAGATGGCGCTGGCCGCCTTGTCGTAGTCGAGGTGGCGGTGGGCCCGGGTGTGCAGGCCCATCACGTGCTCGGCCACCTTCCGGCCCTGCATCGACGCCACCGACGCGAGCGGCAGCTTCCCCGAGACGTCGCCCGCCGCGTAGATGTGCTCGACGTTCGACTGGCAGTGGTGGTTGATCGGCACATAGCCACCAGGGTCCGTGGCCACGCCGGCGGACTCCAGCCCGAGGCCGTCGGAGTTGGGCACGGCGCCGATGGCCAGCAGGGCCTGGGTCCCCTCCACCCGGCGGCCGTCGTCGCAGCGCACCACCACTCCGGCGTCGGAGGTGTCGATGGCGACGGCCCGGGCGCCCTTGTAGAGCACCACGCCGCGGCGGAGGAAGTCCTCCTCCAGCGCGGCAGCCACCTCGGGGTCCTTGGTGGGAAGGACCTGCTGGCGGGAGACGATCAGGCTCACCTGCGACCCGAAGGAGCGGAACATGTGGACGAACTCCACGCCCGTCACTCCCGATCCGATCACGACCAGGTGCTCCGGCAGCTCGGGGGGAGGGTAGGCCTGGCGGGTCACCAGGATGCGCCGTCCGTCGACCTCGCACCAGGGTGGCACCCGCGGCCGGCTGCCGGTGGCCACCAGGACGGCGTCGGCCTCGATCTCGACCCGCCCGCCGGCGCCGTCGACGGTCACGCAGTGGGACCCCTCGAGGCGGCCGGCACCCCGCACCAGTCGGACCCCCTGGCTCTCCAGCAGCCGCTCGATCGAGTGCTCGAGATGGGTGGAGATCTGCTCGATCCGCTCCCCCACCGCCTTGAGATCCAGCTCGGCCTCGATCGACGCCAGTCCCATCCGGTGGGCCCGCCCGGTGAGCGACATCACCCCGCCGGTGGCGATCATGGCCTTCGACGGGATGCAGTCCCACAGGTTGGCGCCGCCGCCGATGACGTCGCGCTCGACGAGCGTGACCTCGGCTCCGAGGCGCGCTGCGTGGGTGGCCGCCTGGTTCCCGGCCGGGCCCCCGCCGAGGATCACGAATCGGACGGCCACAACCCCGAGCGTAACGCCCACTCCTGCGCGATCTGCCGGATGTCCGACGCAGAAGGGGCGGAGACCGTCGCCTGTGCTGAACGGAGCGGAGCGGTGTTAGCGCGCCGGCTGGAACACGCCGAAGACCTGGCGGAGCACGTCGCTGACCTCACCCAGGGTGGCCTGGCGGCGCAGGGCCTCCTTCATCGGCACGAGCAGGTTCTGGGTCCCCCGGGCGGCGGCTTCCACGTCGGAGAGGGCGGCGTCGACCCCGGCCTGGTCACGGTCGATCCGGAGCCGGCGGGTGCGCTCGGCCTGCTGACGCTGCAGCTCGGGGTCGATCGGGAAGACCTCGGCGGGCTCGGGGGTGGCATCGGCGTAGCGGTTCACGCCGACGATGACCTTCTCCCCTGAGTCGATCGCGCGGGCGTAGGCGTAGGCGGCCTGCTCGATCTCGTCCTGCATGTAGCCCGCCTCGATGGCCGCCACGGCCCCGCCCATCCCGTCGATCTTCTCCAGGTACTCCCACGCCCGCTCCTCGACCTCGTCGGTGAGCGACTCGACGAAGTAGGAGCCGGCCAGCGGGTCGGCGGTATCCGTGATGCCCGACTCGTGCTGGAGGATCAGCTGGGTGCGCAGCGAGATCTTGGCCGCCCGCTCGGTCGGGAGCCCCAGGGCCTCGTCGAAGCCGTTGGTGTGGAGGCTCTGGGTCCCGCCCAGGGCCGCCGCCAGCGCCTGCACGGCCGTGCGCACGATGTTGTTCTCGGGCTGCTGGGCGGTGAGGGTCGAGCCCCCGGTCTGGGTGTGGAACCGGAGCAGCTTCGACTTCTCGTTCCGGGCCCCGAACCGATCGGTCATGATCCGCGCCCACATCCGCCGGGCGGCGCGGAACTTGGCGATCTCCTCGAACAGGTTGTTGTGGGCGTTCCAGAAGAAGCTGAGGCGGGGGGCGAAGTCGTCGACCGCCAGCCCGGCGTCGACCGCCGCCTGTACATAGGCGATGCCGTTGGCCAGGGTGAAGGCGATCTCCTGGACCGCGGTCGAGCCGGCCTCGCGGATGTGGTAGCCGGAGATCGAGATGGTGTTCCAGGACGGGAGGTTCTCGCGGCAGTAGGCGAAGATGTCCGTGATGATCCGCATGGACGGCCGGGGCGGGTAGATGTAGGTGCCGCGGGCCACGTACTCCTTGAGGATGTCGTTCTGGATGGTCCCGCCCAGCTTGGCGGGGTCGAAGCCGTTCTCCTCGGCCACCAGCTGGTAGAGGAGCAGCAGGATCGACGCCGTGGCGTTGATCGTCATGGACGTGGTGACGCGCTCCAACGGCATGTCGGCCAGCAGCAGGCGCATGTCGGCGATCGAGTCGATGGCGACACCGACCTTGCCGACCTCCCCCTCGGCCCGGGGGTGGTCCGAGTCGTAGCCCATCTGCGTCGGCAGGTCGAAGGCGCAGGACAGGCCGGTGCCGCCACCCGCGAGGAGCAGCTTCCAGCGCTCGTTGGTGGACTCGGCCGTCCCGAACCCGGAGTACTGCCGGACCGTCCAGGGCCGACCCCGGTACATGTCGGGGTAGATGCCGCGGGTGTAGGGGTAGGCGCCGGGCCGCCCGAGCCGGGTGCTGGGGTCGAAGCCCTCCAGGTCGGTTTCGGCGTAGACCGGCCTGATCTCGATGCCGGAGTCGGTCCGGCGCGCCTTGTCAGCGTCAGGCATGCCTAGAGGCTATGCGCTACGCCGCCGGCGGCTCCTTGGGGTGGGGCATGCACAGCTCGTCGTACTCGGCGATGACGATCGGGCCGGCGCCCTCACCGCAGGCCGGGCACTGCGGGTCGCGGTGGACCTTGTAGCTCCGGAAGGTCTCCTCGAGGGCGTCGTAGGCGAGCAGCCGGCCGATCAGCGGGTCCCCGAGCCCGAGGAGCAGCTTGATGGCCTCCATGGCCTGGAGGGAGCCGATGATCCCGGGGAGCACCCCCAGCACGCCCGCCTCGGCGCAGGAGGGGGCCAGCTCGGCGGGCGGGGGCTCGGGGATCATGCACCGGTAGCAGGGCCCCTCGTAGGGGGCGAACACGGTGGCCTGTCCCTCGAAGCGGAAGATCGACCCGTGGACGACCGGGATCCGCTTGAGCAGCGAGGCGTCGTTGACCAGGTAGCGGGTCGGGAAGTTGTCGGTCCCGTCGACGATCACGTCGTAGCCGTCGATGATGGCGAGGATGTTGTCGGCTCCCAGCCGGGTGTCGTAGGTCACCACGTTCACGTCGGGGTTCATGGCCGTGATCGTCTTCTTGGCCGAGTCGACCTTGCGGTCCCCGATGCGGTCCATGTTGTGGAGGACCTGGCGCTGCAGGTTGGAGGCGTCGACCACGTCCATGTCGATGATGCCGATGGTGCCCACCCCGGCGGCGGCCAGGTAGAGGGCGGCGGGTGAACCCAGCCCCCCTGCGCCCAGCAGCAGCACCCTGGAGCCCAGCAGCTTCTGCTGGCCGGCCTCGGAGACCTCGGGCAGCAGCAGGTGGCGGTGGTAGCGGTTGCGCTGCTCGGGGGTCAGCACGGGCGGGACCTTCCAGGCCCGTCCCTCGTCCTTCCAGCGGTTGAACCCGCCCACCACCGAGACCACGTCCTCGTAGCCGAGCTCCTGCAGGGTCTTGGCGGCGAACGCCGACCGGGTGCCGCCGGCGCAGTAGACGACCAGGGGGGTGGCGTGGTCGGTGACCCGGCCCTCGATGTTGGTCTCGAGCTGCCCCCGGGGGATGTGCAGCGCACCCTCCAACGCTCCCTGCTGGTACTCGTCGGGCTCCCGGACGTCGAGGGGCAGGGCACCCCCTTCGACGAGACGCTCGGCCTCGGCGGTGTCGACTTCCCTGATCTGGCTCTTGGCGCTCGACAAGAGCTCACGGAAACTGGGCACGGTCACTCCTCGGTGGGTCCCGATCCGGGTGGGTCCGAAGGTAAAACCCTACCAGATGGGTCAACATTCCCGCCCCGATTCATGGCGACGGGCACCCGGGTCCGGGGGACCACGCCCGCCGCTGTCGGCGGGGGACAACAGCCCCGCCGACGCTTAGGTTGACCCGGTGGAGACCTACGAGGCGCTGCGGCGGCGGCGCATGGTGCGGGCGTTCGAGGACCGGCCCGTGCCGCGGGCGGCCCTGGCCCGGGTGCTCGAGGCCGGGCGCCGGGCGCCGTCGGCCGGCTTCACCCAGGGGGTGGACCTGCTGGTGCTGGAGACGGCCGCCGACCGCCAGGGGTTCTGGGACGTGGCTACCGACGCCGAGTGGCGGGCGGCCCACCCCCGCCACGCCGAGACCAGGCGGGCCCCGGTGATCGTGGTCCCGCTGACCGGGCCGGGCCCGTACGTCCGGCGCTACTCCGAACCCGACAAGGCCGGCTCGGGGTTGCAGGAGGAGACGGCGTGGCCCGTGCCCTTCTGGTGGGTGGACGCCGGCTGCGCGGTCATGGCGATGCTCGTGGCCGCCGTCGACGAGGGCCTGGGGGCGCTGTTCATGGGCCTGTTCCGCGGCGAGGAGGGGGTGCGGCGGGCGTGGGGGGTGGGAGAGGACCTTCGCCCCGTGGGGGCGGTGCTCCTCGGGTGGCCGGTTCCCGACACCCCCAGCCCGTCGCTCGGGCGGGGCCGGCGGGAGCGGGCGTCACAGGTGCACGCCGGGCGCTACGGCGTGGCCTGGACCGCCTGAACGACCTCGGGGAGGAGCTCGGAGATCCCGCCCTGGAGCACGGCATCGGCCAGGTGGTCGTAGGCCGTGGGCTCGGCGTTGACGATCACGATCCGGGCCCCGGCGGCGGCGGCAACCGGCACGAGGCCGGCCACCGGGTGGACGGTGAGGGTGGTGCCGACCGCCAGCATGAGATCGCACGAGGCGGCGGCGCGCTCGGCGCGGGCCAGGTCGGCGGCCACGAGGGGCTCCCCGAAGCTGATCGTCGTCGACTTGAGGATGCCGCCGCAGACGAGGCACGCCGGCTCGTCCTCGCCGGCCCGGACCCGGTCCAGGGCCTCGGCCATCGGGCGGCGGTCCCCGCACGACCAGCACACCGTGGCCCGGGCGTTGCCGTGGATCTCTATGACCCTGTCGGGGTCCGAGCCCGCCAGCAGGTGCAGGCCGTCGACGTTCTGGGTGACCAGGGCCAGCAGCTTGCCCCGGCGCTCCAGCTCGACCAGGGCGTGGTGGCCGGCGTTGGGCATGGCGTCCCACGTCGGCGAGGTCAGCCGGTTCTGCCAGGACCGCCGGCGCACCTCCGGGTCGGCGAGGTAGTGCTGGATCGTGGCCATCTTCTCGGCCTCGGGATTGCGGGTCCACGTGCCCTGCGGCCCCCGGTAGTCGGGGATGCCGGAATCGGTCGAGATCCCCGCCCCGGTGAGGGCCAGCACGTGGGCCGAGGAGTCGATCCAGCCCCGCACCGTGCCGAGGTCGGCAGCGGTCCCGTTCACCTGTTGACCGCCCCCGGATGACATGAAATACTCTGAAAGATGACGAAAGCTCCTTCCGCCGTCCACCCGTCCGGCCGGGTCGGGCGCACCCTCGAGGTGCGGCCGTGGCCCGATCCGGTGCTCGACACGCTAGGCCACGACCCCCGCTCGGCATACGTGGAGGAGTTCTGGCTGGGCATCCTCGGGCCCACGACCACCTGGCTCCTGCGCCGCCTGGTCACCGTCCTCGAGGAGCATCCCGAGGGGACCACGGTGCCCCTCACCGAGCTGTCCCGGATCCTCGGGCTGGGCCGGCGGGCCAGCCGCAACGGTCCCCTCGACCGCTGCATCGAGCGGGCGGTGTATTTCGAGGTGGCCCGCACCGACGAGGACGGGGCGCTGGCGGTGCGCCGGCGCCTGCCCCCGCTCACCCGGCGCCAGGTGGTGCGCCTGCCGTCCTCGCTGCAGCTGTCGCACCAGCGCTGGCAGGAGAGCCAGCCCGGCGCCGCCGACGCCGTCCGCCGCCGGGCCCGCCAGCTGGCCCTCAGCCTGGTCGAGCTCGGGGAGGACGTGGAGTCGACCGAGCGCCAGCTGCTGCGCTGGCGCTACCACCCCGCGCTGGCCCACGAGTCGGCGCAGTGGGCCCGGCAGCGGCACCGGGTGGCGGCGGCGGCCGCTCCTTGAGGCCGTTCCGCCCAGACCCGGGCCAGATCTGACCGCGGGGAGATCTCAAGTACATATCGTGGCGATCCGCTCCGATAACCCAGCGTGAGCAAGTACTGGCGGACCATCGGCGTGGTCTACCTGGGCGCGGTCGCGGTCCTTGCCGGACTCCAGCTCTCCGGCGTCGGGGCGTCACGCGACCTGCCCCTCACGGCGGTCGGCGTGCTCACGACCGCGGTCATCGCCATCGGCATCCGGGCCCACCGGCCGGCGTCACGCGCCGTGTGGGTCCTACTCGGCGTGTCGGTGCCCCTGTTCACCTTCGGCGGGGCCCTGTTCGGGGTGCTGGGGAAGACCCTGGAGCGACATCCGGCCCTGGGCGCCGTACCCATGGGCGTGATCCTGCTGTCCTACTGCTGCAACCTCGGGGCCGGAGCCCTGGTGGCCCGGAACGTCTCCCGGTCGGCCGACCGGGTGGCACAGCTGGACACCGGGATGGTCGTCGTCGGGGTGGCCGGGTCGATGTGGATGCTCGTGCTCGGGCCGACCTTCGCCTCGCTGGACGGGCCGGTCGTCCTCACGGTGGGGGCGGCCCTGACAGCGCTGCTGGCCACGGTGCTGGCCGCCATCGTGCTGCGGGTGCTGTTCATGGCCGAGCGCCGCTCCCCCGCCCTGCGCCTCCTGGCGATCTCCCTCCTGTCCGCCCTGGCCGCCGATCTCGGCCTGGAGCGGATGTCCGGTCACGTCGGGGTGCTGACGGCGTCGACGTCGCCCGCGATCGGCGTGGGCTGGCTGCTCTCCTCGGCAACCGTCGGTCTGGCGGCCCTCGATCCCTCGATGGCCCGGCTGACCGAGCGGGCCGCGCCGATCGTGCAGGGCAAGCTCGGTGTCGGCCGGTCCTTCATGCTGGCCGCCTTCCTGCTGGCTGTCCCCGCCGTGGCGTCCTACCAGTCGCTGACCGGGTCACGACTGACCGTCTCCGATCTAATGGTCCCGATGGTGCTGATGGTGGCCCTGGTCATGGTCCGCCTCAATCTCCTCGTGCGCTCGCGGGACACGGCCCAGGAGGAGGTCCAGCTGCGGGAGCGGCGCTTCCGCAGGCTCGTCGAGAACCTCACCGACCACATCGTCGTGATCGCCCCTACGGGCGAGGTGATCTACGTCAGCCCGTCGATCGAGCGCGAGCTCGGCTTCCCGCTCCTCGAGCTGGGGAGCCGGCCGAGCCTCGACTTCCTGCACCCCGCCGACGTGGAGGTGGCGATGAGGGCCGCCACCTCCGCGCTGGAGCGGCCGGAGGCCACCATCAGGGTCGAGGTGCGCATCCACAACTCCGATGGGGACGAGCGCCTGTTCGAGACCGCCATGACCAACCTGATCGACGACCCGGCCGTCGGGGGCTTGCTGCTGGTCTTCCACGACATCACCGACCGGGCCCACTACGAGAACGCCCTGCAGCACCAGGCCCACCACGACACCCTCACCGGCCTGCCGAACCGCTCGGTAGCCTCGGAGCGGATAGCCGCAGTCCTCTCCGACACGGGAACCGATGTCCATCCCGCCGTCCTGTTCATCGATCTCGACAACTTCAAGTCGGTGAACGACAGCCTGGGGCACGCGGCCGGGGACGAGCTGCTCCGGCAGGCGGCCCAGAGACTGTCATCGGTCACCCGGGACGCCGACACCGTGGCCCGGATGGGAGGCGACGAGTTCCTGGTGCTGCTCGACGGGGTCACCGCCGACCCCCACAGCGTGGCTGAGAGGATCCGGGTGGCCCTCGGCAGGCCCTTCGACATCGGCGGCCGCCAGATCATGATCACCTGCAGCGTCGGCGTGGCCATCGCGGGCCAGACCCGGTCGGCCGACCTGGTCCGGGACGCCGACATAGCCCTGTACCACGCCAAGGCGTCCGGACGGGACCAGGCCGCAGTGTTCTCCATGGACATGCACGGTTCCGCCCAGGAGCGCCTCGACCTGGAGCTGGACCTCCGGTTTGCCCTCGAGTCGGGCCAGCTGTACCTCGACTATCAGCCCCTCGTCGTGCTCGACACGATGCAGGTCAGCGGGGTCGAGGCACTCATCCGGTGGGCGCACCCCACGCGCGGCGTGATACCGCCAGCGGTGTTCATCCCGATCGCCGAGCAGACCGGCCTGATCCACTCCTTCGGCCAGTGGGTCCTCCACACGGCGTGTGCCGACGCCGTCCAGTGGCAGATGGACGGGCAGACCGTCCCGGTCAGCGTGAACGTGTCGGCCCGCCAGCTCGAGAGCGAGGCGATCGTCGAGCACGTCAAGTCGGCCCTGGCCCACAGCGGCCTGCCGGCCTCAGCGCTGGTCCTGGAGATGACCGAGAGCGAGCTGATGGCCCATCCGGAGTCGGCCGTCAACCGCCTGCGTTCCTTGAAGGACCTCGGCATCATGGTGGCCATCGACGACTTCGGCACCGGCTACTCGTCGCTGAGCGTTCTGCGCGAATTCCCCATCGACGTGCTGAAGATCGATCGCTCCTTCGTTTCGCGCGCCGACCAGTCGAGCGAGTCCGAGGCCGTCATCCACGCCCTCATCCAGCTGGCCCGGGCCCTCAGGCTCGAGGTCGTGGCCGAGGGTGTCGAGCGGGTCGAGGAGCTCGACGTCCTCCGACGCCAGCAGTGCAACCGGGCCCAGGGCTACCTGTTCTCCCGCCCGGTGGACGCGGCCACCGTGTCCCAGGTCGTGGGAGAGCTCCTCATGCGGGCGCGCTGACGTCCCAGGACCCGAGCAGCTCCAGCAGCGTCCGGACACCGAAGCCGGTCGCGCCCTTGGTCGTGTAGCCGTCGTCCGCGTCGGAGCGCGCCGTCCCTGCTATGTCGAGATGGGCCCACGGCACCCCGTCGACGAACTCCCGGAGGAACAGCCCGGCGATGATCGAGCCGGCGGACCCGGGACCGCCGATGTTCTTGATGTCGGCCACCTCGGAGTCGATGTCCTTGCGGTAGTCGTCGGGAAGGGGCAGGCGCCACAGCCGCTCGCCGGCCCGGGCCGACGACTCCTCCAGCCGGGCGGCCAGCTCGTCGTCGTTGCCCATGAGCCCGGCTATGCGCCGGCCCAGAGCCACCACCACGGCCCCGGTGAGAGTGGCGAGGTCGATGACGGCGGCGGGGCCCTCCTCGACGGCCAGGGAGATGGCGTCGGCCAGCACCAGGCGCCCCTCGGCGTCGGTGTTGAGCACCTCGATGGTCTTGCCGTTGCGGGCCCGCAGGACGTCACCGGGCTTGATGGCCCGGCCCCCCGGCATGTTCTCGGTCAGCGGCATGAACCCGACGACGCGCACGGGCACGCCGAGGCGACCGAGAACCGACATGGCGGCCAGCACCGCCGCCGCTCCGCTCATGTCGGTCTTCATCGTCATCATCCCGTCGGCGGTCTTGAGCGACAGGCCGCCCGAGTCGAACGTGATGCCCTTGCCGACGAGAGCGACGGTGGGCACCGACGCGTCGGCCCGGCGGGGCGTGTACTCGAGGCGCACGAGGCGCGGCTCCTCCTCGGAGCCCCTCGCCACCCCGGCCAGGCCGCCGAGCCGCTCGGCGTCGATGGCGGCGCTGTCGTAGGCGGTCGCCTCCAGCCCCGACCGGGCTGCCAGCCGGGTCGCGATGTCGGCCATCCGCGTCGGCGTCAGGGAGCCGGGCGGCTCGTTGACCAGGTCCCGGGCCAGGGCCACGGCCGAGGCCACCACCGCCCCCCGCTCCAGGCCCGCGGCCAGGACCGGGTCACCACCGACGACCGTGACCCGCTCGAGGCGGGGCCGGCCGGCACCGTTGGTGTCGGACTTGAACGTCGTGTACCGGTACGCCGCCAGCGACGCCCCTTCGGCCAGGGCCTGGCCGGCGGCGGCGGGGTCGACGCCACGCGGCAGGCTGCCGGCGTACAGGGCGGCGTGGGCCGCGTGGGCCGATCCCCGCACGAGGGCGGCACCGGCCAGCCGGAGCGCCTCCAGGTCGTCCCCGCCGGGCGATCCCGTGCCCAGGGCCAGGACCACCTTCCCGGCCGGGCCGGGTACGACCACGCTCTGTCCCCGTTTTCCCTCGAAGCCGCGCAGGGCGAGGTACGCGGGCGACAGCGTGATCCCCGGCGGTGCCTTCACGGAACGGGCGCCGGCAGGGACCAGGACGCCGACGACCTTGGCGGTGCCGGGCAGCCGGGCGGCCGCGTCGAACGCCAACAGCTGCCGCGGGCCCAGCGCCCCCTCGGCCCGGGCCGGGGCCGGCAGCCGGGGCACGGAGCGCTTGGACGGGGCCGGACGCCGGGCCGGAGCCGGGCGCCTGGCGGGGGCGGAACGCTTGCGGGGGGCGGGGGTCATCGGGCGGGAGCCTTTCCGGTCCGGGAAGAGAGGGACCCGCCCTCCTGCCACCGGGCCATGGTCCAGAGGAGATCGGAGAGTCGGTTGAGATAGGCCCCGACGTGGGAGCCGTCGGGGGATGGCACGACCAGGCAGAGCCGCTCGGCCCGACGGACCACGGTGCGGGCCACGTCGAGGGCGGCGGCGGGGCGGCTCTGGCCGGGGACCACGAACTCGGTGGGCATCTCGAAGCGCCCCGTGAGCCGGTCGATGTCCGTCTCGAGGGCAGAGACCATGTCTGCGGTCACCAGGCTGCGGCCCGGCTCCAGCTTCTGGCGGTTGGCGGGAGCTGTGGCCACCTCGGCCATCAGGACGTACAGCTCGCGCTCGAGCCGGGTCAGCATCGCGTCGAGCTCGCCACCGGGCTCGGCTTCCGCCCTGGCCACGCCCATGGCCGCCTGGGCCTCGTCGACGGCGCCGTTGGCCTCGATCACGGGGCTGTCCTTGCGGACGCGGCCGCCGTAAAGCAGGCCGGTGGTCCCGTCGTCCCCCTTGCGCGTGTAGATCTTCAAGTTCGCCGATCCCTGGGTGATCCCGAGAAGAATCTAACGGCGGGACCCCCCTGAGGGGTCGGTAGCCTGGTTTCCGTGCCCGCCGGACCTGACGCCTACCTCGCCGCGGCGTCCGAGCGCGTCGTGATCTTCGACGGCGCCTCGGGGACCAGCCTGCAGGCCGCCGACCTCGGACCCGACGACTTCGGGGGTCCCGACCTCGAGGGCTGCAACGAGGTCCTGGTCGTCACCCGGCCCGAGGTGGCGGCCCGGGTCCACGAGGAGTTCCTCGAGGTGGGCGTCGATGTGATCGAGACCCACACCTTCGGGGCCTTCGGGGTCGTGCTGGCCGAGTACGGCATCGCCGACCGGGCCCACGAGCTCAACCTGGCCGCCGCCCGCATGGCGCGCGAGGTGGCGTCGGGCTTCTCGACGCCCGACCGGCCGCGGTGGGTGGCGGGATCGATGGGCCCGGGCACCAAGCTCCCCTCGCTCGGCCAGATCCCGTTCTCCGACCTGCGCGACATGTACGAGTTGCAGGCCCGCGCCCTCCTGGAGGGGGGGGTCGACCTGCTGCTGGTCGAGACCCAGTACGACCTGCTGGCGGCCAAGGCCGGTCTCATCGCCTGCCGACGGGCCATGGCGGCGGTGGGCAGGCAGGTGCCGCTGCAGGTGCAGGTCACCATGGAGACGACCGGGCGGATGCTCGTCGGCTCGGAGATCGGCGCCGCCGTCACCAGCCTGGCCGCCCTGAAGCCCGACGTCATCGGCCTCAACTGCGCCACCGGCCCACGGGAGATGGGGGAGCACCTCCGCTACCTCTCGCAGAACTCACCGGTCCCGATCTCGTGCCTGCCCAACGCCGGCCTGCCCTCTGTCGTCGAGGGCCGGACCCACTACGACCTCACGCCCGACCAGCTGGCCGAGCACCACGCCGGGTTCGTGTCGGACCTCGGCGTGTCGGTGATCGGCGGCTGCTGCGGGACGACGCCCGCCCATCTGGCCGCAGTGGTGGAGCGCTGCGCCGGGCTCACCCCCGCCCCCCGTCATGCGGTGCTGGAGGCGGGAGCGTCGTCGATCTACTCCCCCGTCCCGTTCCACCAGGACACGTCGTTCCTGATGATCGGGGAGCGCACCAACGCCAACGGCTCCAAGGCGTTCCGGGACGCCATGCTCGCCCAGGACTGGGAGACGTGCGAGCGCATCGCCCGGGACCAGGTGCGGGAGGGCGCCCACCTCCTCGACCTCTGTGTCGACTACACCGGCGCCGACGGCGTGGCCGACATGACCGAGATGGCGCGCCGGCTGGCCACCTCGGCCAGCGCCCCCCTCGTCCTCGACTCGACCGAGCCCGAGGTCATCGAGGCCGGTCTGCAGTGGATCGGCGGCCGCCCCGTGCTCAACTCGGTGAACCTCGAGGACGGGGACGCCCCCGGGACGCGCCTCGACCGGTTCCTGTCGCTGGCACGCGAGTACGGCGCCGCCGTGGTGTGCACGTGCATCGACGAGACGGGCCAGGCCCGTACGGCGGAGTGGAAGCTCCGGGTGGCCAGGCGGATCCGGGACATCGCCGTCGAGCGCTACGGCCTTGCGCCCGGGGACCTGCTGTTCGACCCACTGGCCCTCACGCTGTCGACGGGAATGGAGGAGTCCCGGCGCGACGGGGCCGAGACCATCGAGGGCATCCGGCTGATCAAGACCGAGCTGCCCGGGGTGTTCACGACGCTGGGACTCTCCAATGCCAGCTTCGGCTTCAAGCCGGCCCTGCGCCACGTGCTCAACTCGGTCTTCCTCCACGAGTGCCTGCAGGCGGGCCTGGACTCCGCCATCGTCCACGCCGGGCGCATCCTGCCGCTCAACCGCATAGACGAGCGCCAGCGCGAGGTGTGCCTGGACCTGATCTACGACCGCCGGCGGGAGGGATACGACCCGCTGGCCGAGCTGCTGGATCTCTTCGCCGATGTCTCGGCTGCCGCCCGTGAGGTCGAGGACCGCAGCTCGTGGCCGGTAGAGGAGCGGCTCAAGGCCCGCATCGTCGACGGGGACCGCAACGGTCTCACCGACGATCTCGACGAGGCCCTGAATAGCGGCCGGCCCGCCCTCGAGATCGTCAACGACGTGCTGCTCGAGGGCATGAAGGTGGTCGGGGAGCTCTTCGCGTCCGGGGAGATGCAGCTCCCGTTCGTGCTCCAGTCAGCCGAGACGATGAAGACGGCGGTTGCCCATCTCGAGCCGCACATGGAGAAGGCCGACTCGGGCGGGAAGGGCCGTGTCGTGCTGGCCACCGTGAAGGGTGACGTCCACGACATCGGCAAGAACCTCGTCGACATCATCCTCACCAACAACGGCTACGAGGTCCACAACCTCGGCATCAAGGTCGGCCTGTCCGAGATGCTCGCCAAGGCCGACGAGGTGGGCGCCGACGCTCTCGGCATGAGCGGTCTGTTGGTGAAGAGCACGCTGATCATGCGCGAGAACCTGGAGGAGCTCAACACCCAGGGCCGTTCCGCCATGCCGGTGCTGCTTGGGGGCGCCGCCCTCACCCGCCACTACGTCGAGCGGGACCTGCGCACCGTGTACCAGGGCCGGGTGTTCTACGGGCGGGACGCCTTCGAGGGCCTGCGCACGATGGACCGGCTCATGGAGCTGAAGCGGACGGGTGAGGACGACCCGGACTTCGGGCGGAAGCTCTCCGAGCGCATCATGCCGGCGCGCAAGAGCGAGCTCGACGCCGCCAATGCCCTCCCGGAGGACGAGATCCCGGAACGGTCACCCGAGGTGGCCACCGACAACCCGGTGTTCTCCCCCCCGTTCGTCGGCACGCGGGTGGTGCGGGGCATCCCGCTCGACGACATCGCCGCCTACCTGAACGAGACGTCGCTGTTCCGCAACCAGTGGGGGTTCCGCCCCGAGAAGAACGGCCCCGACAGCCCCGAGAGCGACGCCGAGTTCAAGGACCGCGTCCGCTCGACCCTACGGGCCGAGCTCGACAAGGCGAAGGCTTCGGGGGTGCTGGTGCCGCAGGTGGCCTACGGGTACTTCGCCGCCAACTCCGAGGGGAACGACCTTGTGATCTGGAAGGACGAGACGCGCACTGCTGAGCGGCTGCGCTTCACCTTCCCCCGCCAGCGCCAGGCCCCGTTCCTCTGCATTGCCGACTTCTTCCGCTCCACGGCGTCCGGGGAGGGGGACTGGGCCGCCTTCCACCTCGTCACCATGGGCCCCCAGGTGTCGGAGGAGACGGCCCGGCTGTTCGCCGAGAACCGCTACACGGAGTACCTCATGCTGCACGGGCTCGGCGTCGAGATGGCGGAGGCCCTGGCCGAGTACTGGCACCGGCGGATCCGGGAGGAGTGGGGCTTTGCCGGGGAGGACGGGCCCAGCCTCGGCGGGCTGTTCCGCCAGCAGTACCGGGGCGGCCGCTACTCGTGGGGCTACCCGGCCTGCCCCGACCTCGAGGACAACGCCAAGGTGGCCGAGCTGCTCGAGGCCGAGCGGATCGGGGTGGAGGTCAGCGAGGGCTTCCAGCTCCACCCCGAGCAGTCGACGCTGGCCATCATCTGCCACCACCCCCAGGCCAAGTACTTCGTCGCCAGGTAGGACAAGTCAGCCCTTCGGGCGCCGGGTGGCGTACTCCCGGTGCACCGCCTGGCGGTGGCGCCCCAGCCGCTTGGCGATCTCGGCCCAGTTCCACCCCGCCGCCCGGGCCCGCTCCACCTGCTGGCGCTCCCACTCGTCGAGCAGGGGGCGCAGCTGCCTGATGGCCTCGAGGCCGGTCCCGGCGTCCGACCCGGTGGCCTGCCGCACGAGCGCCAGGGGGTCCGGAGCGGCGCCAGCGGCCGTCGCCTCGTCCCCGCTCCCCGGTTCGACCATGGAGTCACCTCCCCGCCCACCCAGCATTGCAGGTTGACCCGGAGTCGGGTCGAGCGAACCTCAGCCCACCACGGCCAACGCGTGGTCGACCGAGTTGAGCGCCAGCGGCCCCTCCTCGGTGGCCACGACGATGTCCTCGAGCCGGGCGCCGAAGCGACCGGCCAGGTAGATGCCGGGCTCCACCGAGAAGGCGTGGCCCGGCTCGAGGGGGGTGCCGTTGCCCTGGACCAGGTAGGGGTCCTCGTGCTCCTCCAGGCCGATGCCGTGCCCGGTCCGGTGGATGAAGCAGTCCCCGAAGCCGGCCGCGGCGATGACCCGGCGGGCCACCCCGTCGACCTCCTCGCAGGTCGTCCCCGCCCGGGCCGCCGCCACCGCCCGGGCCTGGGCGTCCTCCAGCACGGAGTACAGCTCGCGCAGCTCGGCCGAGGGCTCCCCCGTCACCACGGTGCGGGTGATGTCGGAGCAGTAGCCGGGGCCGCCGTCGAGCGAGAGCACGCCACCGAAGTCGCACACGACCACGTCCCCGGCTTCGATCACCCGCGGGCCGGCATGGTGGTGGGGGCTGGCCGAGTTGGGCCCGCTGCCGACGATGGCGAAGTTCACCCGCTCGTGCCCCTCGTCCCGCAGGCGTTGCGAGATGTCGGCCGACACCTCCGCCTCCGCCCGCCCCACCAGTGGGATCAGCCCGGCCTGCAGCTGGGCCGCCACCCGGTCGGCGGCCGCCCCCGCGGCGCGCAGGCACTCCACCTCGGCGGCGTCCTTGACGGCGCGGATGGGCCCGGTCACCCGCGACGCCGCTGACCACTCCGCCCCCGGCACGGCACCCTGCAGGCGCAGAAGCGCCGACGCCCAGGCCCGGTCCGACACCGCCAGGCGCCGGCGCCGCCCCAGCAGCCCGGCCACGATCCCGACCGGGTCCTCCGTCTCGTTCCAGGGTCGCAGCTCGAACAGCCCGGGCGCCTCGTGCACGCGCGGCGCCTCGAGCCGGGGGACCACGAGCGTCGCGTCCCCGTCGGCCGGCAGCACCAGCATGGTGAGCCGCTCGAGAGGCATGGCCTCGTAACCGGTCAGCCACGGAAGGTCGGCGCCGAGCGAGAGCAGGAGAGCATCCACGCCGGCCTCGACCATGGCGGTCCGGACCCGGCCCATGCGCGCCGCGCGCGCCGCCGTACCGGTCTCCACCCGGCCGCTCACGCTCACCCGGCCGCCCCCACGGGCGAGGCCGCGACCGCCCGGCGGGCGTGGTAGCTCGACCGGGTGAGGGGGGAGGCCTCCACGTGGGCGAAGCCCATCTCCCTGCCGCCCTCCCCCAGCCGGGCCAACTCCTCCGGCCGCCACCACCGCGCCACCGGAAGATGGCCGGCGGTCGGCCGGAGGTACTGACCCAGGGTGAGGATGTCGACGCCGGCGGCCCGCAGGTCGGCCATGGCGGCCACCACCTCGCCCTCCGTCTCCCCCAGCCCGAGGATGATCCCCGACTTGGTGACGAGGCCGAATGCCTTGGCCCGGGCCAGCACCGCCAGGCTGCGGGCGTACGACGCCGAGGGACGCACGGCCCGCTGGAGGCGCAGGACGGTCTCGAGGTTGTGGTTGAGCACGTCGGGGCGGGCTCCGAACACCACCTCCAGCGAGGCGGGGTCCCCCTTGCAGTCCGGGATGAGCACCTCGACGGTTGCCCCCGGCCGGGCCCGGCGCAGCTCCCCCACGGTGGCGGCGAACGCCGCCGCCCCGCCGTCGCCCAGGTCGTCGCGCGCCACCGCCGTGACCACCACGTGGTCGAGCCCCATCCGCACGGCGGCGTCCGCCACCCGGGCCGGCTCGGCGGGGTCGGGGGCCAGAGGTCGGCGGGTGTCCACCAGGCAGAAGCCGCAGGCGCGGGTGCAGCGCTCTCCGTTGATCATGAAGGTGGCGGTGCCGTCCGCCCAGCACTCGAAGATGTTCGGGCAGCCCGCCTCCTCGCACACCGTCACCAGGTCGAGAGAGCGCATGACCCCGCGGACGCGGCGGAAGTCCGGGCCCATCTCCGCCTTGACCCGCAGCCAGGGGGGCTTCCGGTCGGTGATGTGCACCGCCCCGGCGGGATCCACCCGCCCCGGCGTCGGCCGGGCCGGGACGTCGGGAGCGTCCCACGCCGCGTCGGCCCGCTCGATCTCCGGCCCCCAGCGATCGGCGGCGCGCGCCGCCACCGCGTCGACCACCTCGCGCATCGAGACGGCCACGCCCTCGGCGGCCAGCGACGTGACGGGCCGATCGGAGATCCCGCACGGGACGATGTGGCCGAACATCCGCATCTCCGGGTCCACGTTCAGCGCGAAGCCGTGCATCGACCGCCCCCTCGACACACGGATGCCGATGGCGGCGATCTTGCGGGGGCGGGGCCCGTCGGGGTCCACCCAGACCCCCGGGTATCCGTCCAGCCGACCGGCTCCCACGCCGAGATCGGCCAGGGCGTCGATCACCACCTGCTCCACGCCGTGGACGTGGCGGGGCACGGAGTCGGGGCCGGGGGCCACATCGAGGATCGGGTAGCCCACCAGCTGGCCGGGACCGTGGTAGGTCACGTCCCCGCCCCGGTCGGTGTGCACCAGCTCCGCTCCGACCGTGGCCGGCTCCACCAGGAGATGGGCCGGGTCGGTGCGCACGCCGCACGTGTACACGTGCGGGTGCTCGAGCAGGAGCAGGTGGCGCCCGTCGGAGCGGAACAGCGCCTCCTGCAGGGCGTGGGCGTCCCGGTAGCGGACCCGGCCCAGCCACCGCACCCGGAGGGGGCCCGGCGCCGGCCGGCCGGTCACAGCTCCCCGGCCCAGTCGCGCGTCTCGATGATCTCCCGGACCCGGTTGAGGAACGCCGACGCGTAGGCGCCGTCGTTGGCCCGGTGGTCGAAGGCCAGAGCCAGTATGCCGACCGGGTGGATGACGATGCCCTCCCCGCCCCCGGCCAGGTCGGCCACGACCGGCTTCCGCTTCACCCCGTCCGTGGACAGGATGGCGACCTGTGGCTGGTTGATGATCGGCACGGTCATGAACGTGCCGTACGGGCCGGGGTTGGTGATCGTGAACGTTCCCCCGCTTATGTCGTCGGCGGAGAGGCGCTTGCCGCGGGCCCGCTCGGCCAGGTCCCGGATCTCGCGCGCGATGGCCCGGAGCCGCTTGGTGTCGGCGTCCTTCACCACCGGGACGATGAGGCCCTCGAACTCGAGGTCGACCGCGATGCCGAGATGCACACGCCTGTGCACGATCAGCTCGTCGTTTCCGACCGACGCGTTGAGACGGGGGAACTCGGAGAGGGCGTCGACGAGCGCCCGGGCGATGAACGGCAGGTAGCTGAGCGAGAAGCCCTCGGTCTCCCGGAACGAATCGCGTACCTGGGCCCGGGCCGCGTCGACGCCGTGGAAGTCCACCTCCACCGCGGTGAGGGTGTGGGCCGACGTGGCCTTGGAGCGGACCATGTGCTCCGCCGTGCGGCGGCGGATGTTGGTGAACGGGACGACCTCGTCCTCGGCGCCGGCATGGACCGGCGGGAAGGGCCGGACGGGGGCGGCCGGCCCCGAGGGGGCGGGCGCAGACGGGGCCGTCGGCTGGGCGGGGGGCGCCTGGGGGGCCGGCTGCGAGGGGGCCGGCTGCGGGGGGGAGGGGGCCGGGGGCGGGGCCTGCGCGGGCGCCGCCGGAGCCGGCCCGGCCTCAGCCGCCGGCGCCGAGGGAGCCGGGGGCGGGGCCTGGAGGGCCGCCGGCGCAGCCGGGGCCTTCCCGCCGCCCAGCGCGTCGACCGCCGCCAGCACGTCGGAGCGGGTGATGCGGCCGCCGGCGCCGGTTCCCCGGATCTGGGCCGGATCGAGGCCGTGCTCGGCCAGGAGCCGGCGCACCACCGGGGACAGCACCCGGCCGGCGCCGTCCGCCGATCCTTCCTCCGCCTCCTCCTCTTCGGGCCGAGCGGCGGCCGGTTGGACGGCCGGGGCGGGGCGGGGCGCCGTCTCGGCGCCGGGCTGGGGCTGGGGCTGGGGCTGGCCCTGCGGGTCCGGCTGGGGCGCGGGCGGCGGAGCCGTCGGTGGCGCCTGAGCCGCCGGCTCGGCCGGCTGCAGCTCCTGCTGGGCCGGGGCCCGCTCCGGCTCGGGCGCCCGGGTCTGTTCCTGCTGGGGCGGAGGCTGCTCCTCCCGAGCCGGTCCCTGGGCGGGCTGGGCCTCGGAGGGAGCGGCCGCCTGGCCGTCCCCCCCGCCGGCCGGCTGGTCCCCGATCACGGCCAGGGTGGTCCCGACGTCGACCGTGTCCCCCTCGTTCACCAGGATCTGCTGCACGACCCCGGCAACAGGCGAGGGGACCTCCGAGTCGACCTTGTCGGTCGACACCTCGAACAGGACCTCGTCCTGCTCGACCCGGTCCCCGACCTGCTTGGCCCACCGCGTGATAGTCCCCTCGGTGACCGTCTCCCCCAGCTGAGGCATGGTGACGTCGGCCATCAGCCGTGCAACCCCCTTCCGGTGAGCGCCAGCATCGCCTCACCGAACGTTTCGGACAGCGTCGGGTGGGGCTGGATGAACTGCGCCACCTCGTCGACGGTGGCCTCCCAGTTCACCGACAGGTACGCCTGGCCCAGCTGCTCGGTGACCCACGGCCCGACCATGTGCACTCCGAGGATCCGGCCCGCCCGGCCGTCCGCGTCCCGCTCCGCCACCACCTTCACCATCCCCTCGGTCTCACCGATTATCTGGGCGCGGCCCCCGTGGCCCGCCGGCATCTTCTTCACCACGACGTCGGGGCCGGCGTCACGGGCGTCGGCTTCCGTCATCCCGGCGAAGGCCACCTCGGGGTGGCAGTAGATGCACCAGGGCACCCGGGAGTAGTCCACGGGAACGGCGGCCTCCCCCAGGATGTCCTTCACGACGAGGATCCCCTCGGCGAAGCCGACGTGGGCCAGCTGGGGGTGGGGGCCCGAGGGCACCGAGACCAGGTCCCCCACGGCGTACACGCCGTCGCGCGCCGTGCGCATGCGCTCGTTCACGCGCACGTAGCCGCGCGAGTCGACCTCGACGCCGGTGCCGTCCCCGAGCAGCCCCTCGGAGCGGGGCCGGCGCCCCACCGAGACCACCACCTTGTCGACGGCCACCGACTGCCCGTTGCCGAAGTGGACCGTCGTGCCCTGCTCCCCGGGCGTGTGGCCCTCGACCTGGACGCCGGTGTGGACGTCGATCCCCCGCCGCTTGAACGACCGCAGCACCACGTCGGCCGCCTCCGGATCACAGCCGGGCAGGATCTTCGGCAGCACCTCCAGCACCGTCACCTGGGTGCCGAGGTCGGCCAGCATCGACGCGAACTCGCAGCCGATGGCGCCCCCGCCGATCACGACCGCCGATGCCGGCAGCGATTCGAGCATCAGCAGCTCGTCGGAGGTGATCACCAGCCGGCCGTCGACGTCGAAGCCGGGGATGGTGCGGGGAACCGATCCGGCGGCCAGGACCGTGTGGCGGCCGCGCAGCTCGGTGCCGTCGTCGACCCTGACCACGCCGTCGGCGTCGAGGCGACCTGTGCCCTCGACGATGCGGATCTTCCGGGACCGCATCAGGCCGGCCAGCCCCTTCCACAGGCTGTCGACGACCTTCTGCTTGCGGGCCTGGCTGGTCGCGAACTCGACCGACGGCTGGGACGCCTGGATCCCGAACTCCTTGGCCCGCTCGACGGTGCGGAACACGCTGGCCGTCTCGAGGAACTCCTTGGCCGGGATGCAGCCCCGGTGCAGGCACGTGCCGCCCACCTTGTCCCGCTCGACCACGGCGAAGGACAGCCCGGCGTTGGCGCCGTACAGGGCGGCGGCGTAACCGCCGGGACCGCCGCCGACCACGACGACGTCGAACTCCTCGGCCATGCGAACGGTCCCTTCCCTAGCGGGGCTGCATGCGGATGCCGGCGTCGAGCCGGATGCATTCGGCGTTCATGTAGTCGTTGGTCAGCAGCTCGACCGCCATGCTGGCGAACTCGTCGGGCCGCCCCAGCCGCTTGGGGAACAGCACGCCGGCGCCGAGGCGCTCCTTGAACTGGTCGGCGGCCTCCCCGCTGCCGTAGATCGGGGTGTCGATGAGCCCGGGCAGGATCGTGTTGACCCGGACCCCGACCGGGGCCAGGTCCCGCGCCACCGGCAGGGTCATGCCGACGATGCCGCCCTTGGAGGACGAATAGGCGGCCTGCCCGATCTGGCCGTCCTCGGCCGCGACCGACGCCGTGTTGACGATGGCCCCCCGCTGGCCGTTCTCGTCGGGCTCGTTCTGACTCATGGCCGTGGCAGCGATGCGGATGCAGTCGAAGGTTCCGATCAGGTTGACCTCGATCACCTTGCGGTAGGCGCCGAGGTCGTGGGCGCTCGAGTACTGGCCGTCCTTGCCGATGGTCCTGGTGGCCCAGCCGATGCCGGCGCAGTTCACCAGGCTCCACAGGGGGGCCAGGTCCCGGGCGGCGTCGACGGCGGCGATGATCTGGTCGGTCACCGTGACGTCGGTCCGGGCGAAGGTCCCCCCCAGCTCCTTGGCCAGCTCCTCCCCCTTGTCGGCCTGGAGGTCGGCCACCACCACCTTCACTCCGCGTGAGGCGAGGAGGCGGGCGGTGGCCTCCCCGAGGCCGGATGCGCCGCCGGTGACGACGGCCGAAGTCCCAGCAATGTCCATTCCTACGCTCCACTCGATCGCATGGCTTCGCTCCGCTGCGGCCCGCATGGCTTCGCTCCGCTGCGCCGCATGTGGCCGAGCCTACGCGGGTCTCCGGGGCGGCCGGTACGGCCGGTCGGCGGGCCCGAGGTCGTCCGGACGCCCCGTGCCCTCCCGCCCCGCCTGCAGGGTGGCGGCTTCCACCGCCAGGCGGTCGACCAGGTCGTTCATCGGGTCGTCCCCGTGGCCCTTGACCCAGCGGAAGACCACCTCGTCCCGCCTGGGGAGATAGAGCTCGAGCAGGGGCGCCCACAGGTCCTGGTTGGCGACCGGCTTCTTCTGGGAGTTGCGCCAGCCCCGCTGGATCCAGCCCTCGTACCAGCGGTCGCGGAAGCAGTTCACGACGTACGTGGAGTCGCTGACGACCGTGACCGCCCCCGTCAGCTCCCCGAGCGCCTCCAGGGCGGCGGTGATCTCCATGCGCTGGTTGGTGGAGCGGGGCTCGGCGCCGCTGCGGAAGCGGCCACCGGGGACGGCCCACGCCCACCCGCCCGGGCCCGGGTTCCCGAGGCAGGCCCCGTCGGTGTAGACGGTCGTCGCCTCCGGCACCCCGGAGTTGTACACGACCGGGCCGGGGCGGCGCGAGCATGGAGGCCGTGATCTTCGACGGATTCTCCCACCAGCTGCCCGACACCGATCCGGAGGAAACGCGGGAGTGGGTCGACTCGTTCGACCAGATCGTGGAGGTCCAGGGGAGGACGCGCGCCCGGTTCCTGCTGATGAAGCTCCTCGAGCGGGCCCGCCTGGCCCAGGTGGGCTTCCCCGCCACCGTCTCGACGCCGTACGTGAACACGATCCCGCCCGACCAGGAGCCGTGGTTCCCGGGCGACGAGTACATGGAGCGCCGCATCCGGGCCTACATCCGCTGGAACGCGGCGGTGATGGTGAGCCGGGCCAACAGCCGGTCCCCGGGGATCGGCGGCCACCTGGCCACGTTCGCCTCCTCGGCCGCCCTGTACGAGGTCGGCTTCAACCACTTCTTCCGCGGCAAGGACGCCGGCACCTCCGGTGACCAGGTCTACTTCCAGGGCCACGCCGCTCCCGGCGTCTACGCCCGGGCCTTCCTCGAGGGCCGGCTGGAGGAGCGCCAGCTCGACTACTACCGCCGGGAGATAGCCGCCATCCACGAGGGGGCGCGGGGCCTGACCTCCTACCCCCATCCGCGGGCCATGCCCGAGCTCTGGGAGTTCCCGACGGTGTCCATGGGCCTGGGCCCGATCAACGCCGTATACCAGGCCCGGTTCAACCGCTACCTCGAGCACAGGCGGATCTTCGACACGTCCGAGAGCCGGGTGTGGTGCTTCGTCGGGGACGGGGAGTGTGACGAGCCCGAGACCCTGGGAGCGCTCTCTCTGGCCGCGCGCGAGGGGCTCGACAACCTGATCTTCGTCGTGAACTGCAATCTGCAGCGCCTCGACGGGCCCGTGCGCGGCAACGGGAAGGTGATCCAGGAGCTCGAGGCCATCTTCCGCGGCGCGGGCTGGAACGTGATCAAGGTGATCTGGGGCTCGAAGTGGGACGACCTGCTGGCGCGCGACGTCGACGGCGTGCTGCTCAACCAGATGAACACGACCGTCGACGGCCAGTTCCAGAAGTACGCCACCGAGACCGGCGCCTACATCCGTGAGCACTTCTTCGGCCCCGACCCGCGGCTGCGGCGGTTGGTCGAGCACCTGTCCGACGAGGAGCTGCAGGCCCTGCCCCGTGGCGGGCACGACTACCGCAAGCTCTACGCCGCCTACAAGGCCGCCACCGAGAACACCGGCACGCCCACCGCCATCCTGGCCAAGACCATCAAGGGCTGGACCCTCGGGCCCCAGATCGAGGCGCGCAACGCCACCCACCAGATCAAGAAGATGAACAAGGCCCAGCTGGCGGCGCTGCGCGACCGCCTCTACCTCGAGGAGGAGGTTCCCGACCAGGCGCTGGACGCCGAGCTGCCTCCCTACTACCGGCCCCCGGAGGGTTCCGAGGCCCACGAGTACCTGATGGCCCGCCGGCGGGCCCTCAACGGCTCCCTGCCCCGGCGCGTGGTCCGGTCCCGGCCGCTGGCCCAGCCCAAGGCCGAGGTCTTCGCCGAGTTCGACCGGGGCTCGGGGGGGCGGGAGGTGTCCACGACGATGGCCTTCGCCGTCATGCTGCGGAACCTCCTGCGCGACGAGAAGATGGGCCGCCTCGTCGTGCCGATCATCCCCGACGAGGCGCGCACGTTCGGTCTCGACGCCCTGTTCCGCCAGTTCGGCATCTACGCCTCGACCGGCCAGCTCTACACACCGGTCGACGCCGACCTCCAGCTCTCGTACCACGAGGCCAAGGACGGCCAGATCCTCGAGGAGGGAATCACCGAGGCGGGCTCGATGGCGTCGTTCACCGCGGCCGGCACCTCCTACGCCGTGCACGGCCAGCCGACTGTGCCGTTCTACCTCTTCTATTCCATGTTCGGCTTCCAGCGGGTGGGTGACCTCATCTGGGCGTTCGGGGACGCGAGGGGCCGGGGCTTCCTCATGGGCGCCACCGCCGGGCGCACCACGCTCGAGGGGGAGGGACTGCAGCACGACGACGGCCAGTCCCTGGTGCTGGCGTCGACGGTCCCCTCGCTGGCCGCCTACGACTGCGCCTTCGCCTACGAGCTGGGGACGGTCGTGGCCGACGGGATCCGGCGGATGTACGGCCCCGAGCCCGAGGACCGCTTCTACTACCTGACGCTGTACAACGAGAACTACGCCATGCCGGCCCTCCCCGAGGACCAGGACGCCGAAGCGGTGCGGGCGGGGATCCTGGGGGGCATCTACCGCTTCGCCCCCGCCCCGGAGGAGGTGTCGGGCAACGGGCGCAGCCGGCGCGCCACGATCCTGTTCTCCGGCACGGCGTGGAGCGCGGCCATGGAGGCGCGCGAGCAGCTGGCCCGGGAGTGGGGCGTGGCCGCCGAGTGCTGGTCGGTCACGTCGTACAAGGCGCTCCGGGAGGACGCGCTCGACGCCGAGCGGTGGAACCGGCTCCACCCCGGGGCGCCACCCCGCCGCCCGTACGTGACCGAGGCCCTGGCCGGAAGCGAGGGACCGGTCGTGGCGGTCACCGACTTCATGAAGGCGGTCCCCGACCAGGTGGCCCGCTGGGTCCCAGGTGTGTTCCGGCCCCTCGGCACCGACGGTTGGGGGCGCTCCGACGCCCGGGCGCCGCTGCGCCGGTACTTCGAGGTCGACGCCCAGCACGTCACCGCCACCGTGCTGGCCGCCCTGGACGAGTCCGGGGACGGCAAGCCCGAGGAGGTCGAGGACGCCATCCGCCGCTACGGCCTCGACCCCGACGCCCCAAACCCCATGTCGCTCTGACACGGCGGCGGGCACCCGGGTCCTTCGGACCACGCCCGCCGCGGTGCCCGGGGGCCCAACCCCGGGCGGGCCCTTACCACCCGAGCCGGTGCATCCCTTGCTAACTATGGTTCAGCCCGTGAGACCCCTCGCCGTGCACCACGTGTCCATCAACGTCGCCGACGTCCCCGCCGCCCTCGACTTCTACACGGGCGTGCTCGGGCTCACCGTGCGCGACGACCGGCCCGACTTCGGCTTCGGCGGGGCGTGGCTCGACGCCGGCGGCCAGCAGCTGCACCTGCTCGAGTCCGACAGCAAGCCGGCCCCCGGCCAGCACTTCGCCATCCTGGTCGAGGACCTGGCCGCGACGGTCCAGGAGCTGCGGGGCCGCGGCGTGGAGGTCGGTGAGCCGATGGCGGTCGGGACCGGGCTGCAGACCTTCGTTCACGACCCGTCGGGGAACATGATCGAGCTCCACCAGACGGGCGCCCGGGCCGGGTGACGGGGGCGGCCGCGCCGACCGGGCCCGACCAGCCGAACGAGTACCGCCAGCACCGCTTCGAGGCCCCTCCCGGCGCCACCGAGCTGCTGATCGTCCGGCACGGGGAGTCGGCCCCGGCCCGGCCCGACGACCCCTTCCCCCTGGTCGACGGCCACGGGGACCCGCCGCTGGCGCCGGAGGGCCGGGAGGAGGCGGAGCGGGTCGGGGAGCGCCTGGCCCTCGAGCGCATCGACGCCGTCTACGTGACCAGCCTGCGCCGGACGAGGGAGACGGCCGAGCCCCTGGCCCGGCGCAGCGGTCTCCCCATCCGGGTGGAGGCCGGGCTGCGGGAGGTGTTCCTAGGCGAATGGGAGGGGGGCCTGTTCCGCAAGATGGTGGCGGACGGCCACCCCGCCGCCCTACGCATGATGGCCGAGCAGCGCTGGGACGCCATCCCGGGTGCGGAAAGCGGTGAGGCGCTGGAGGCCCGGGTGGCCGAGGCGCTGGGCCGGATCGTGGCCGCCCATCCCGACGGGCGGGTGGCGGTGTTCACCCATGGCGGGGTGATAGCCGAGATCCTGCGCCAGGCCACCGGGTGCCGGCCCTTCGCCTTCCTCGGGGCCGACAACGGCTCGGTCACCCACGTCGTGGCCACCGAGGGCCGCTGGGTCGTGCGCCGGTTCAACGACACCGCCCACCTCGAACGGACCTTCACCCTGGCGCCCGAGCCCCTGACCTGAGGCTGACGGGCCGGGCCCGACCGTCAGCCGGGACAGCCCGGGACGGGCCCGGTCAGCGCCGGGACGCCGCAGAGCTGTCCGGACAGGCCGTCGGGTGCCTGGCGCGCCAGTGCCGCCGCCTCGGTCCGGCCCGCGCCGTCGGCGCCGGGCCCGGCCTGCCCGTGGGCCAGCAGGAACTCCAGATAGGAGTCCACCTCGGCGGGGTCGACGCGCAGGTCGTTGTGGTACGTGCCGGGGAAGGTGAGGTTGACGGCTCCCCGGAGGACGGGGGAGCCCTCGTCGAGCGGCGGGTCGAAGAAGGGATCACCCGCCGCACCGTTGTAGACGGTCATCCACGCCGTGGGGGCATAGGTCTCACGGGAACCACCCGGCCCGTTCAGCTCCGCCAGCCACGACGAGCCCGGGGCTATCTCGTTGCAGCCGTAGTACGAGCTGTCGAGGCCGCGGCACACCGAGGTCCCGTGGTTGGCGCCGGCTATCCCGACGAACGCCACGACGTCGCGGGCCAGCGTCGGGTAGTCCGCCATGAACCGGCGGGCGATGGTGTCCCCCAGCGAGTGGGTGACGATGTCGATCTGGCGTGAGCCCGTGTACCACTGCACCTCCTCCACGAAGCGGCACAGGTCGGGCACCTCGTCCTCGTCGGCAGCACCGTTGCCGCCGTTGGCCAGACCGCGCTGGTTCTGCGCCACGTAGTCCTGGTCCGGATCGGCGGGAGGAACCCGGGTCGGGGCCCCGGCGTAGTAGTTGCCCAGGCCGTTGTAGGACAGGGCGTACATCTCCTGCATGGTGTAGTGGGCGTCGTTCTGGAACTGCAGCATCACGTCCAGCCAGTTCTGCCCGTCGGCCTGGTTGCCGTGGACGAACACGACGGGCGTGTGATGAAGGCGGGCGCCCCGGCGCACGCCGCCGAAGCCGCCGATGAGAGCGTCGGGCCAGGAGTCGTCGGAGAACCGGGGGAAGTCGGCGGCCAGGTAGCTGGGCGCGGCCGGCGGCTTGTTCCGGCCCCCGGTGGGCTGGTCGGCCGCCGCCTGCGAGACCCGGCACGCCGGAGCGCCGGGCAGATGGGGGACCGTCGGCTCCAGGCCGGGCGGGGACCCGGCGAGCGCGGGCGCCATCAGGGCGACCGGTCCGGCGAGCGCGACCGCCAACGCCATCCTGCGAACGGCGCGGCGCGCCGCGCCGGCTCCCGCATTCCTCATCCCTCAACCCCCAGCACGGCTTGTTCAGCCAGCGTACCCGGGGGGCTTCTCGGCCAGCTCCCGGAACTCGTCGGGCACCGACGACCCGGCGCCGAAGACCACGCCGGCGTAGCCGACGGCGTCGCGGCCGAAGCGGCGCCGGGCCGCGTCGACGGCACGATCCACGGCCCAGCGGGCCGCACCGAGGGGGGCGCCGGGACGGGTGGCTTGGCCGGGGAGGTCGAGGGGCAGCTCGGCCTGCAGGGCGGCCTGGTCGACCAGGCCCGACACCGACAGGGCCAGCAGGGTGATCTCCCGCTCCGCCGCCTCCTCGGCCAGCGCCCGTCCGGCCAGCCCGACCGCCACCTCGACCAGGGTGCGGGTCGCGCAGATCGGGAGCTCGAGGGTGACCGAGCGGGTGACCGAGCGCATGCCGGGGAAGCGGACCCGCACCGAGACCGTGCGCCCCGCCCGCCCGGCGGCGCGGAGCCGGCCCGCCACCCGGTCGGCCAGGTAGCCGAGGGTCGAGCTCACGAGATCGGGATCGGCCCGCCGACGCCCGAGGGCGGCCTGGGCGCCCATCGAGGCCGCCGCCCGTGCCGGCTGGACCCGCCGGCCGTCGTCGTTGTGGGCCAACGAGCCGAGCTTCCCCCCCGCCGCCACCCCGACCAGTCCGGTCAGCAGCGGGGTGGGCGTGGCCGCCAGCTGCCCGATGGTGTGGATGCCGACACCGGCCAGCCGGGCCCGGGTGGCCGGCCCCACGCCCCAGATCAGCTCGACGGGGAGGGGGTCGAGGAACTCGCGCTCCCGCTCCGGGGGGACGTGCACCAGCCCGTCCGGCTTGGCCACCTGGGAGGCGATCTTGGCCAGGTGCTTGGTCCGGGCCACCCCGACCGACACGGCCAGGCCGACCTCGTCCCGCACCCGCCGGCGGACGGCGGCGGCCATGTCCGGGGCCGGCCCGAAGAGGTGGACCGACCCGGCCACGTCGAGAAACGCCTCGTCGATCGACACCCGTTCGACCAGGGGCGTGAAGTCGTGGAACACGGCCATGACCCGGTCGGCCAGGCGCTGGTACTCGCGGAAGTGGCCACCGACGAACTCGAGGCCCGGGCAGAGCTGGCGCGCCCGCCATCCGGCCATGCCCGCCTGCACCCCGAAGGCCTTGGCCTCGTAGGAGGCGGCCAGCACCACCCCGCCCCCGACCGCGATGGCCCGGCCGCGGAGGCGGGGATCGAGGAGCTGCTCGACCGAGGCGTAGAACGCGTCGAGGTCGGCGTGGAGGATCGTGGCCGCCCGGCCCGGTGGCACGGCGGGACTCTAGCGAACGTCTGTTCCCCTCGGGGGCTCGCTGCGCGTCAGGGCGTCCGCAGGCGCACCCGGAAGGTCGATCCCTCCCCCGCGCTGCTCTCGACCTCGAGGGTCCCACCCATGGCCTGGACCAGCTGGCGGGCTATGTAGAGCCCGAGGCCGACCCCGCCCGCCTGGACGGTCGGGCTGGCGGGCCCCTGGACGAAGGGATCGAAGACGTCGTCGAGGGCGGCCGGGTCGATCCCCGGCCCCTGGTCGACCACCAGGAGCTCCACCCGGTCGGCGCCGTGACGCCGGGCGGAGATGCTGAGCTCGTCCCCGGCGTACTTGACGGCGTTGTCCACGAGGTTGCCGACCACCTGCTCGAGCCGGCCGGTGTCGGCCAGGACCACCAGGTCGGTGTCCAGGTCGACGTCGACCCGGACCCGCTCGGGCAGGGAGCCGAGCACCCGGTCGACGACCTCGGCCAGAGGCACCGGCCCGATGCTCACCTGCATGGCGCGGCCCTTGATGGTGATCGAGGAGAGGACGTTCTCGATCAGCCGGGCCAGCCGGGCCCCCTGCGCCACCATGCGGTGGAGGATCTCCTGGCGCCGGTCGGCGGTGATCGAGTCCCCCTGCCGCTCCAGCACCTCGGCAAAGCCGACGATGGCGGTGAGCGGCGTGCGCAGCTCGTGGGACACGCTGGCGAGAAGGGTGTCCTTCATCCGGTCGAGCTCCGAGAGGCGCTCGACGGTCTGGCGTTCCCGCCCGAAGCGCTGGGCGTTCTGGACGGCGAGGGCCACGAGGGTGGACAGCGCGACCTGCAGCTCGGGGTCGCTCTGCCGGGGCCGCACGAGGAGTATCACCCCGACGGGCTGGCCGGCCACCTGGAGCTCTACGCGGAGGGCGGAGTCGAGCCGGCCCCGGCCGGCGTCGAGGGGACCGCTGACAGGGAGCCGGGGCGGGAACGCCTCGGCCTCGCCCACCGCCGCCGTCAGCTCGAGAAGGGCACCGGTCTCGTCCAGGACGTAGGCCGCCCCGGCCGCCGACGAGGTGGCGGCCACCAGGGCGGCGGTACCCGCCTCGGCGGCGTCCCCCACCGCCACCGCCCGGCTGAGCGCGCCGGCCAGGCTGATCACGCCCTCGAGGTCCCTGGTCCGCTCGGCCACGCTCTCCTGGAGCTTCCGGTTGGACTCGCTCAGCCGGCGGAGCAGCTCCGCGTTCTCCCGTCGCAGCGCCCAGCGGTCCAGCGCCGTCCGCACCGACCGGATCAGCTGGTCCGGCGGGACCGGCTTGGTGAGGAAGTCGTCCAGCTGGCCCACGGCGGCGATGGCCGTCTCCAGCGTGGCGTAGCCGGTCACCAGCAGGACCTGGATGTCGGGGTCGCGCTGCTTCAGCCGGGCGCCCAGCTCGGCCCCGCTGGCGTCGGGCAGGCGGTAGTCGACCACCGCCACCGCCGTGGCTCCTCCGCCGGCCAGATCGAGGGCCTGGGCCGCCGACGCCGCCCCCACGGCGGGGATGTCGTGGCCGTTGAGGATGTCGACGACGGTGTCGCGCATCCCCGGGTCGTCATCGACGACCAGCACCGACCCGGTCCGGTCGACGCCGTCTGCAGCGGGGCTCACGCCGGGCGCCCGGTGGCGCTTTCGACCAGGCTCAGCAGGTAGCGCGCCTGGAAGGGCTTGTGCACCATGGCGTACGCCCGGGACGCCATGGCCTCGCGCCACCGCTCCTCAACTGCGTACGCAGTCATCATGATCACGTTCGGCGGGGGGCCGTTCATCTCCTGGAGGACCGATACCCCGTCCCGCCCCGGCATGCGCACATCCATGACCACCACGTCGACGGGCTCACGGCGGTACGCGGCCATAGCCGAGTCGGCGTCGGATGCGACCACGACGGCGTACCCGGCGTCCTCGAGGATGTCGGTCAGTGTCTCTCGCATGCCCGGCTCGTCGTCGACCACCAGCACGGTGGTCACGCGTCCTCCTCCCCCGTGAAGGCGGGCAGGACGAGGGTGAAGGTGCTGCCCGAGCCCGGGCTGCTCTCGATCTGGATGGTGCCGTCGTGGGCGCCCACGATGCGCGCCGAGACCGCCAGGCCCAGGCCGACGCCTCGGGCCTTGGTCGTGAAGAACGGCTCGAAGACCTTGGCCCGGGTGTCGGAGTCCATCCCGGCGCCGGTGTCCGCCACCTCGATGCGGACCCGCCCCGGCCCGTCCGGCCCGGCGTCCACGGTCAGGGCGCCGCCCTCGGGCATGGCGTCGTAGGCGTTGGTGACGAGATTGAGCATGACCTGGCGCAGCTGGTCCCGGTCGGCGGCCACGGAAGGGGCCCCCGCCACCCCGTTCGACGACACCGCGATCCCCTCGGGCGCCGGTGAGACCGAGAGGACCTCGTTGACGAGCTCGTCGACCGCCACCCGGGCGATGATCGGCTGGCGCCCGCGCGAGTACTCGAGGAGGTCGGAGACGATCAGCGTGGCGGCCGCGACCTCGCGGTCGGCGGTGTCGAGCTGGCGGCGGATCCTCTCGTCTTCGGGATCGCTGCTGCGCCGCAGCAGGTACAGAGAGTTGCTGATCACGCCGAGCGGGTTGCGCAGCTCGTGGCCGACGGCGGAGGCGAGCTGGCCGATGGCGGCTAGCCGCTCACGGTCGACCAGCTGGGCCTGGGTTGCGGCCAGCTCGTCGAGCGAGGCCCGCAGCTCGCCGGTGCGCTCGTCGACCATGGCCATGGCGTAGTCCCCCCGCCTCCCGACGAGCTCGGTGAGCAGCCCCACCAGCAGGGCCAGGAGGAGGCCGCCGCCCAGCACGAACCAGCCGGCCCGGCCCGCCACCGAGCCCACCAGCGGCTGGCGGGCCGCGACCTGGAGGAACCACGGGCTCTGGCCCAGCTTGAACGACTCGGAGGCCGTCGGGCCGGGAAGGGGAAGCTGCAGGCTGTTGGCCAGGACGAGATTGTCGGGACGGGCCACGGTCCCCACGTACAGGGCGATGTACAGCTCCGAGTAGGGCCCGGACTTCAGAGCGCTCGGGGTCCTGCCCGTCACCGGGCTGGCCCGCAGCAGCACCGAGCCCGGAGGGGCGGCCGGTGGCCCGGCGGCCAGGCCGACCACGGGCCGCCCGTCCAGGCGGAAGATCGGCGTGGTGTACACCCCGGGGTGGCCGAGGGCCGCCCGGGCGGTGGCGGCCACTGAGTCGGAGACGGCCTGGCCCGCCGTGAGGCCCGATCCGGCGGCCGCCGCCACGGTGAAGCCGGACCCGGCCGGCTGAAGCAAGGCGACGGCCCGCGCCCCACCCGAACCGCCGACCTGGGGAGCGGCGGCCGCCGGGAACCGGGCCATTCCGCCCGGGACGCGCAGCTCGGTGCCGAGGCTGGCCAGGTCGGACTGGATCGACGTGACCGCCTCGTTCAGGACCAGCGCCACCTCCTTGGTCCGCTCCTGGAGCAGCCGGTTCTCCTGGTCGCGGACGAGATTGCGCGTGCCCCAGGCGGCGGCCAGGGTGGCGGCCACGACGACGAGCAGCACGAGGAGGGTCAGGGGCCGCAGGAAGCGGCGGTGGGCCGGAGGTCGCCTGCCCCGGAGGGGAGCGGTGGTGGAGGGTTCGGTCACGGCGGGGCTTCTCGGGCAGAAGGATGCCACCCCGCAGCGACGCGAGGGGTTACCCGCCCTCCTCCCGCCAGTTCTGCCGGACCAGCCAGCAGTCCCCCTGGGTGGATCCGTCCGCCTCCAGCGGACAGGCGTGGTCGCTGTTCACGTGCTCCTCCACCACCCGGTACTGATGGGGCCCCGCCCGGCGCTGAGGGCCGTAGGCCAGTGTCGGCTGCCTGGCGGCGGGCCACGAGCCCAGCCGCGCCATGGCGGTGGTGAAGGCCTGCTGGGTCAGGGCGTTGGCGGGCACGAGGCGGGCGGCGGCGGCGAACAGGTCGATGTTCTCGCACCACGTCATGGCCGTGCCGGTGGCCTCGATGTAGCCCTTGTACGGGTTGGGATCCGACTTGGCCCACGCCGCCCCGCTGTACTTGTTGAAGGCGGCGTTGCAGCCGGCCGCGGGCGTCCCCGGCTGGTAGGGCCCGTCCGGGTCCCCGAGATTGAAGAAGGTGGGGTTGACGGCGTTGTTCAGCTCCTTGGCGTACGGCCCACCGGCGGAGGGGTCGATCAGGCCCAGGGCGGCGGACGACTCGTACTCGTAGTCCGACAGGAGCCACCGGGGGTAGTAGTTCTGCTCCTGGGCCGCCTCCACCAGGTAGACGAAGTCGGTGTAGGGCAGGAGAGGTATGAGGGTGTGGATGCCCTCGGTCTGGAAGCGCACAACGATGTCCCGGGCCTCGACCTGGGCCTGGGCGGCGTCGTTGAGGTCGAAGTGCATGGTCCCGGAGTCCCTCGACCTGAGTCCGGCGGCCGCCAGGTCCCGGTTGAGGTAGCCGGCGGCCAGGGTGTCACCTTCCCGGTCGGCCGACACGACGCCGAAGCTGGTCGACGACGACAGCGCCTGCGCCCCCTTGGCCCACGAGACCAGGTTCGACAGCACGTCGGCCACGTCGGGCCCCGTCCACCACAGGTAGGGATCCCCCCGCCGGGTCCAGTCGGAGACGGTCGTCCACTGACTGATCAGCGGAGTGTGGTTCTCCTGGGTGATGCACAGCTGCTCGTCGTCGTGCCATGCGTCGGAGTCGACGACGGCGAAGACCTTCTGGTCCTGTGTCCACTGCAGGCAGTCGGCGCGCATGTTCGAGTCGTTGAGCGGATCGAAGCCCACGATCTCGGGGTCGATGGTGCGGCCGTTTATCCCCCCGGACGCGTTGATGGCGTCCACCGCGGCCTGGATCGACAGCGTCGGGTCCTCGCTGCTGCCGTACAGCCCGATCGCCTGCTCGATCGGTCCGAGGTTCGGCCACGGGAACACGACCTTGATCGAGTTGGCGGTCACTCCGTGCCCGAGGCCGGCCCCGGCGCCGCCCCCCTGGGAACCACCGGGTGCGGTGGTCGCTCCCGGGCCGGCCGGCCCGGCGGCTCCGCCGGCTCCGACCGGGCCGGCGGCGGCACCCGGCGCCGCACCCCCGGGCCCGGTCAGCGGCGCCGCTCCGATCCGGTTGGCCTGCGAGGAGCTGCCCGCTCCCCCCAGCGCGGCCGTGGGTCCACCTGCACCCGCACCTGCGCCCACCCCGTTGCGCGCCGCCACCGCCGTGCTGCTCGGACCGGCAGCGCCGAGGCCGGCCAAGGCGGCAACCAGCAGAGAGGCCAGGACGAGAGCCAACGCCTGAACGGCGCGCGGTTGCTCGGTGCGGAACAGCCGCCACATGCGGCGCAGACGTACGGAGAGAGCGGGCCCAGCCACCGCTGTCAGCCTAAGGCCCCGACCGGCCGAGCGCCTCGGCGCTGGCCCCGAGATAGGCGTCGAGGGCCGCGGCGTCGCTCAGCACCTCCGCCGTGGGACCGGCACTGACCACGCGTCCCGCCTCCATCACCACGAGGTGGTCGCACAGCCCGACCGCCATCGGGACGTCGTGCTCCACCATCACGATGGTGGCGCCGGTGCGCTCGTGCACGGCGCGCAGCAGAGGGCTCAGGGCCTCGGCCTCGCGCTGGGCGATGCCGGCGGTGGGCTCGTCGAGCAGGAGCAGCCGGGGCCGGGCGGCCACGATGGCGGCCAGGTCCACCACCCGGCGGGTGCCGGTCGAGAGCTGGTCGACCCGGGTGTGGCGGTACCCCTCCAGCCTGAAGGCCGCCAGCGACGCGTCGACCCGGGCCCGCTTCTCCGCCTCGGCCCGTCGGGTGGCCGGCAGACGCAGCATCATGGCCAGGACGCCTATCGGGCGGCGGGCGTCCTCGGCCACCATCAGGGCCTCCTCGACGGTGAGCTCGGGAAACAGCCTGCAGTCCTGGAAGGAGCGCACCACGCCGAGGGCGGCCCGGTCCTCGGGCAGGTAGTCGATGAGGTCGGTCCCGTCCAGGTGCACGGAGCCGCCGGACGGGCGCAGCTGGCCCGACACGGTGTCGAGCAGCGTGGTCTTGCCCGAGCCGTTGGGCCCCAGCACGCCGGTGATCGTCCCCGGCTCCACGACGAGGTCGACGCCGTCGACGGCGCGCACCCCGCCGAAGCCCACGACGAGGTCACGCAGCTCGAGCCGGGCCGGCCCGGTCACGGCGCCGCCTCGCCCGCGTCGGGAACGGGACCGGCGCCCGACATGCCGATCGGCGCCGAACCCGGGGCTGCGGTCCACCAGGACGCGTCGGTCAGCGACGCCAGCCGCACCCGGGCCAGGGTGTCCCCCGCCCGATGGAGCAGCCGGGCCAGACCGCCGGGCAGGAACAGGATGAAGATCGTCAGCCCGACCCCGCTCGTGACGAACTGCACGGTGGTGGTCGACCCGAAGATGGCCGGGATGCCGATCAGGTAGAGAGCCCCGAGCACGGCGCCCTCGATCGAGCCCAGCCCGCCGATGATCACCATGGCCACGACGAGGATCGACTGGGAGGGGTCGAACGTCGAGGCCTGGAACCGCTGCGTCACCAGCGCGAAGCACACCCCGGCCACTCCGGCCAGGAACCCCGACAGGGCAAAGGCCGAGAGCTTGGCCCTCGTGACCCGCACCCCCATGGCCGCCGCTCCGATCTCGTTGTCCCGAACCGCTATCAGGTCCCGCGCCAGGCCACGGTCCCTCCACGTACGCGCGACCCAGAGGGTCACGACGAGGACGCCGAGCACCAGGTAGTAGGTGGCGCGTTGGGACGCCAGGCTGAGGCCGAACAGCGAGGGGCGCCCGACGAACGTCGATGCCGGGTCGGGCAGGCCGCTGCACACGTGCCAGCCGGTCAGCGGTATGCGTGCGCACGGCGTGTTGAGCACCGACACCTGCACCAGGAGGGCCAGGCCGAGGGTGGTCACCGCCAGGTACAGACCGCGTATCCGCAGCGCCGGGAGCCCCACCACCACCGCGACCAGGGCGCTGACGGCGCCGCCGACCACCAGGACCAGCAGCAACGGCCAGTGCCCGGCCAGTCGCGCCGTCACCACGGCACCGACGGCCACGAAGGCGAAGTGGCCCAGCGACAGCTGGCCCGCCCATCCGGTGAGGATCGTCAGCGAGACGGCTATCACCGCGAACACGAAGATCCGCGAGAAGAGGAAGGTCCGGCTGTTGTCGAGGACGGCCGGCAGGATCAGGGCCACGAGGGCGGCGGCGCCCAGCGACACGCGCCGCAGGCGTTCCCGGACCTGACCGCCGGTGATCCGCGCCGCGGCCGAGCCGAACTCCCACGCCGATCGCTCCTCGTCGCGCGGACCCCGGCGCAGGCTCCGGACGCGCGCCACGAGGACGACCAGGAGGATGAGGAACATCACCACCTCGACCGTGGCGCTCGTGTGGAGGTTCCACAGCAGGATGTTCTCCACCACCCCGAGCACGATCCCGGCCCCGAAGGCGACGACGAAGCTGGTCATGGCGGCCAGCAGGGCGGCGGCCAGGGCGCGCAGCAGAAGCTCGGGTCCGAGGGCGTGGCTGAAGGCGTTGGCCTCGTCGGGCGAAGCGAGAATGGCGGTCACGGCCGACAGCACGCCGGCCAGCGTCCACGCCAGCGTCGACGTGCGCTTGACCCACACCCCGGCCAGCCGGGCCGAGTCGCGGTTCTCGGCCATGGCCCGCATGGCCAGGCCGTGGGAGGAGCGGACGAAGAACACGGCAAAGGCGGCGGCCGTCAGCGGGGCGGCGACCAGGCTCAGCACGTCCCCCGGCTGGAACAGCTCGGCCCCGATACTGAACCCGCTGTGCAGAGGCACCGGATAGGGCGCGAAGAGGTGCCGGGGGCTCACGAACGGCAGCAGGGTGAAGACGAACAGCAGCTGCTCGATCCCGATGGTCGCCACCATCACGATCAGACGGGGCCGGTCGTAGAGGCGGCGCAGGATCAGCTCGGTGACCGCTCCCACCAGCCCGCCCGCCACCAGGCCCAGGAGCAGCGCCGGCCAGTACGGCACGTGGTAGTCCTCGATCAGCTTGGCGACGAGCAC
The DNA here is from genome assembly GCA_035695125.1 of Acidimicrobiales bacterium. GTDB lineage: Bacteria > Actinomycetota > Acidimicrobiia > Acidimicrobiales > JAJPHE01 > DASSEU01. Next base: position 36,093 of record DASSEU010000025.1, on the reverse strand, counting down.
CGCCGCCACGACGCCCATCTGGCCCTGGGCGAAGTTGAGGACCCGGCTGGTCCGGTACACCAGGACGAGGCCGAGGGCCAGGAGGCCGTAGTCGAGGCCGAGGATCAGCCCCTGGACCAGCACGGCGGGAGGTATCGACACCGCTTCAGGCCCCCGTTCCCGCCGCCAGGAAGACCGACCGGAGCAGGTCGTCGCGTCCCAGCAGCTCCCGGGTCGGGCCGTCGAACAGGACCCGGCCCCGCTCGAGGAACCAGGCCTGATCGGCCAGGGTGACGGCCAGGTTCACGCTCTGCTCGACGAGGAGAACGGTCGTCCCGGCGGCGTTGGCCGACCGTACGACGGCCAGCAGGGATTCGACGGCGCGGGGAGCCAGGCCCAGGCTCAGCTCGTCGATGACCAGCAGCCGGGGCCGGGCCATGAGCACCCGGGCCAGGGCCAGCATCTGCTGCTCACCTCCGGACAGGGTCCCCGCCCGCTGCCGGCGCCGCCCGGCCAGCACCGGGAACAGGTCCAGGGCCTCGTCGATGGACGCCTGCAGCCGGTGACGGTCCCGCCGCAGGCGATGGCCTCCGACCCGCAGGTTCTCGAGCACGGTGAGGCCGGGGAAGGTCATTCGCCCCCCGGGCAGCAGCGCCACTCCCAGGCCGCCCACGGCCTCGGCCTCGAGATCCGTGGTGTCCCGGCCCCAGATCCGGATGGATCCGCTCGAGGGATGGTCCAGCCCCGCCACCAGCCGCAGCAGGGTGCTCTTCCCGGCCCCGTTGGTGCCGAGAAGGGCTCCCACCCGGCCCTCGGCCAGCGCGAGGTCGATGCCGAACAGCACCTGGCGGGTGCCGTAGGAGAACGACACCTCGCTCACCTCGAGGGCCACGGCCGCCCCGGCGCCGCCGCCGTCAGCCGGTGACACCGGGCCCCAGCCATCTCTCGAGGAACGGGTAGGCGCGCTCGCCGTGCCAGGCATGGCCACCCTCGAAGACGTCGTGCTCCAGCCGGTCGGCGCACCCCAGGGCGGCGTACACCCGGCTCAGCTGCTCCATGGCGGCCCGGGCCGCGTCGACCGGGAAGATGTCGTCCCCGGTGCCCGACTCGACGAGTAGGGGGCGCGGGGCTATGAGCGCCCCGAGGTCGACATGGTCGAAGGTGCGGCCCATCCCGGTCAGCACCTGCGACCCGCACATGTTCCATCCGACGGCGGCGCAGATCTGCCAGCGGTTCACGTAGCCGCTGACGACCGCGGCCCGGACCCGGCGGTCCCAGGCGGAAAGGAACAGGGTGCAGGTCCCCCCCTGGGACAGGCCGACCATGCCGACGCGCCGGGCGTCGACCAGGGGGTGGGCGCAGAGCACGTCGAGGCCGCGCGCCAGGTCCCAGAGGTCAAGGGCCAGCAGCTGGTGGCCGAGCAGCGCCGAGTACATGTAGGCGTGGTCGCACGAGTAGATGTTCGGCGGGTTCCAGTCCGCCCGCTCCCCGAATGTGCGCAGGTCCGGGGCCAGCACGACGTAGCCCCGCTCGGCCAGCTCGTGGGCGTAGAGGTTCGGGGGGCCACCCTCGTCGCCACCGGCCAGGCCCACCACCTCGTCCTTGCCCGGCCCGTGACCGTGCTGGGCCAGGACCGCCGGCCCGGGCCGTCCCGACCGCTCGCGGCCGTGGGGCACGAGCAGGTAGGCGGGCACCGACATCCACGTCTCCGTGTCGTACACGACATGGTCGCGCCGGTAGCTGCCGCAGTCGGCGGAGTCGAGCACCTCGAAGCGGAGCGGCACGCGGTCGGGCAGCGGGCCGAGCGACCGGGTGAACGCCCGGCGCACGGCGCGGATCCGGGAGCGCAGCTCGGCGGCGTCGGGCACCTCGTGGCCCCCGGAGGCGCCCTCCCCTTCCGGGGGCGGGCCGTCCAGGACGGCCGGAAGGGCCGAGGTGGCCGCGGGGAGGTTGTGCAGGAACCACCGCCATGGCGAGTAGTTCCGCACGGGGCCAGATTCTGCAGCCCACCCCGTTTGTCCTCCAGCCCCTTCCAGCCCGGATGGAGGGATCGTGGCGGCCCAGGTAGAAGATGTCGCCCTGGTTCACAACGAGCCAACCGCGGTGGCCGACGTCTTGACCGAGACGGCGGTCCCACCTGGGGGGACGGACATCCGGGTGCGCTCGCGCGCCCGGACCGGCGCCCGGGCAGGGATGGGGGCGGGGGCCATGACCATGGTGGCGCTCTGCTTCGCCAACGGCCTGCAAGGCGGTGGCGCCCAGACCTTCGCCCAGTCGATCGACTCCCTGAAGCACACCTTCCACGTCACCGACTTCGCTATCGGGGTCATCCCGTTCTGCGTCGGGATAGCCGGGAACGTCGGAGCGGTTCCGATAGCCCAGCTCTGCGCCCGCCGGAAGCGCACGGCGGTCCTGGCGGGGATGTTCGCCGGCTGGGGGGCTCTCATGGCGCTGGCCGGAGCCGTGCCGGCCCTGCGCCTGGCCGGCTTGGCCGCCGCCGGGTTCGTGATCTTCGGGATCTTCCGGGTCGGCGCCTCGTTCCTGGAGGCAACCGACCCGGCGGCCATTCCGCTGATAGCCGACTGGTGGCCGGTCCAGGTGCGGGCCCGCCAGGTCAGCATCTTCAATGCCGGTGCGGGCATCGCCGCCTTCGGCGGGATCATCGGCTCCGGGCTCATCGTGGACAACCTGGGCTGGAGATGGGCGTTCGCGACCTGGCTGCCGATCGCCCTGCTCGGGGCGTGGCTGATCAGGCGCCGGCCGGAGCCGGAGCGGGGCGGCCAGGACGCCGCCTATGCCGAAGGCCTCGAGGACGCCACGACCGGGGCCGAGCACGAGCTGGTGGTCGACCTCGTCGAGCAGGAGCCCGCCGGCCCGGCACCTGAGGTCGGGGCGGACGCCGCGCCCGGCGGAAGGTGGGACGTGGTCCGGGCGGTCTTTCGGCTGCGCAGCTGGCGTCTGGTGGCGGTGGGCCTGGCGGTCACCGGGATCATGGGGGACGGCCTCGGGGCATGGGGCCTCACCTACTTCAAGCGCACCTTCCACCTGAGCTCGGTCAAGGCCGGCGCACTGGCGCCGGCGCTCGGGGCGGGGGCCTTCGTCGGGGTCCTCGTAGGGGGCTTCGTGGCCGACTGGCTGCTGGCTCGGGGAGTGCTGCGGGCCCGGGTGCTCATCACCGGTCTCGGGTTCGGCGCGGCCGGGATCATCTACGTGGTGTCGTTCACCTCGTCCCGCCTGGCCGTCGCCGCCCCGCTCCTGGCGGTGGCTTCGGCCCTCGCCACCATGCCCACCGGGCCCCAGTTCGCGGCGATGATGGATGTCACCCCGTCCCCCCTGCGCTCACAGGCCACGGCTGCCGGCAACGTCCTCGAGGCCTGCGGCGCTCTCGGGGCGCTGGTGGTCGGCGGGATCTCGACCGCCATCGGGAACCTCCGCCTGGCCCTCCTGTGCGTGAGCCCCTTCTATCTGCTCGGCGGGGCGTTGGTGCTCGGCGCGTGCCGGACCTACGTGGCGGACGTGGCGGCGGTGGTGGCCGACGCCCGCTCGCGGACAGGCTCGATCACGAAGGGCTCGGCCAACGCCGGGCCGGACGGGCGGACAGTAGGTTGAGCGCCTCCAACCGGGAGGTGTGGACGCGGTGCAGGTGACGATCATCGGGGGCGGCAGCTATCAGTGGTCCCCCAAGCTGATCACCGACCTGTTGGGCACGGCGTCGCTGGCCGGCTGTCATGTCGTGCTGATGGACACCGACCCCGCTCCGCTGCCGAAGATGGAGGGGATCTTCCGTCGAGCCGACGAGCTGCTCGGATCGAAGGCCACCGTCGCGACCACCACCGACCGCCGGCGGGCCCTTGACGGCGCCGACTTCGTCGTGGTCACGATCTCGACGGGAGGGTTCGACAGCATGGCGGTCGATCTCGACGTGCCCGCCCGTCACGGGATCCGCCAGTCGGTCGGGGACACCGTCGGTCCCGGAGGCATCAACCGCTCCCTGCGCAACATCCCCGTGCTCGTGGGTATCGCCGAGGACATGCGGGACCAGTGCTCGGACGCATGGATGCTCAACATCACCAACCCGATGACCTGTCTGACCCGGTCGGTGGCCCGCCACACCGGCGTGAACGTCGTCGGGTTGTGCCACGAGGTCGGCAACTACTGCCTCGACGTGGCCGTGGCGTTCGGGCTGCCCTGGGAGGCCGTCCGTCCCACCATCACCGGTGTCAACCACTTCCCCGTCGTGACCGCGCTGGACATCGACGGCTCCGACGGGCTCGAGCGCCTGACCGGTCTCGTGGAGGAGCTGGGCGGATGGCAGGAGGTGCTCCCCCGACCCGGCCGTCCGGAGGCGGAGCCCTTCTCGAAGCTCGACTTCGCCCGGCGCCACGTCCTGTCCCTCTCCCTCCTCGAGCGCTTCGGCGCCCTTCCCGCCGCGGGCGATCGGCACCTGGCCGAGTTCCTGCCGTCGGTCCTCACCGAGGAGTCAGGATGGGGGGAGGCGTGGGGCATCGAGCTGACGCCTATCTCGCTGCGGGAGGAGCACCAGCAGTCCTACATCGCCGAGGTCGAGGCCGTCCTGGCCGGAACCGCCGTCCTGCCGACCTACCCCTCGGGGGAGCTGGTAGCGCCGGTCATCGACTCGCTCGTCACCGGCACCCGCCGCGAGGTCCCGCTCAACCTGCCCAACACGGGCCAGTGCCCCGACCTGCCGGACGGCGCCGTGGTCGAGGCCATCTGCGTGGTCGACGAGGACGGGATGCGGGGGCGCGACGCCGCCCGGGCGCCCGCTCCACTGGCCGAGCTCCTGAGACGCCACTGCGCCGTGCAGGAGCTGACCGTAGAGGCGGCCCTGACCGGGGACCGGCGCCTGGTGGGGGCGGCCCTGGCCCTCGACCCCTTGGCGGGTCGCGGCGACCTGCGTGCCATCGACGCCATGACCGACGGGCTGATAGCGGGCGCCGAGAAGTGGCTGCCGCAGTTCGCGGCGTCCCGGTGAGCGGGCCCGTCCGGCGCATGGAGCTCGGTTTCGTCGGGCTCGGGGCCATGGGCCTGCACATGGCGCGCAACCTGGTCGAGGCGGGCCACCGGGTGGCCGTGGCCTCGCGCAGCCGTGGCCCCGTCGACGCCGCCGTCGCCTACGGAGCCGTCGACGGCGGGGATCCGGCCGGGGTGGCGCGCCAGAGCGAGGTCGTCGTCCTGTGTGTGCCGAACTCGCCCGACGTGGCAGCCGTCGTCGACGCCATGCTCCCCGAGCTGGGCCCCGGGAAGACCGTCGTCGACTGCTCCACCATCGACCCCGACGTCGAGCGGGCCCAGCACGAGCGGGTGGCGGGGCGCGGTGCCGCCTACCTCGACGCCCCCGTGTCGGGCGGCACCGTGGGCGCCGAGAAGGGGACGCTGACGCTGATGGTGGGTGGGAACGGGGACGTACTGGCCGCCACCCGCCCCGCCCTCGATCCCATGGCCGGGCTGATCGTGCACGTGGGCGGGCCCGGCATGGGCCAGGTGGTGAAGCTCTGCAACAACCTGATCTACGCGGCGCAGATGCTCGCCACCGCCGAGGCCACCGCCCTGGCGCGGAAGTCGGGCGCCGACCTCCAGCGCCTGCACGAGGTGCTCACCCACTCCACGGGGGACTGCGTGGCCGTGCGTACCCGCCTCCCCGCCTCGGGAGTCGTTCCGGACAGCCCCGCCTCATCGCGGTGGAAGCCCGGCTTCATGACCGACCTCATGGCCAAGGACCTCGACCTGGCCCTCGCCTACGCCGCCCGCTCCGGCGTGCCGCTGGCCAGCACGGCCGCGGCCCGTCAGGTGCTCACCTCCGCATCCGGTGCCGGCTACGGCCGGGAGGACTTCTCGGCGCTGGCCAAGGTGATCTTCTCCCTGTCGGGGCTTCCGCCCGAATAGGTCACCGCCCCTCCCCCGCCTCGTCGCCGGCTACTCGGGGAGCAGCCCGAGGACGGCCTGCGCCGCCTGCTCGGCGTCGCCGCGCCGGGCCGAGTACACGGCTCGGGCCTCCGGGTCCGGCGCCTCCGTCGAGGTGACCGGGTTCATGGTCTCCAGCGCGAGGGGGATCCCGCACGCCTCCCCCGCGATCAGGGCGGCGCCGGCGGAGCCGGCCTCGGGACTGCGGCGGCGGGTCACCGGCACCCCGGTCACCGCCGCCAGGATCTCCGGCCACGGGCGGCGGGCCGCCCCCCCGCCGCACAGGTACAGCTCGGTCGGCGGGGGCGCCGCCCCGGCACCGACGACCACCTCGATCACGCGCGCCACGTCCGTCGCCACTCCCTCGAACACGGCCCGGGCCAGGTGGGCGGGGGTGTGGGCGGCGCTGAGGCCGAGGAACGCACCACCCGCCTCCGCCCGCCACCACGGCGCCCGCGCTCCGTCGAACCACGGCACCGCCAAGGCCCCGTCCGCTCCGGGAGCGATGCGCCCGGCGTCACGGGCCAGCACCTCCACGGAGGTGGACGTGAGAGCCGCCAGCCAGTCCAGCACCGAGCCCGCCCCCGATAGCCCCGCCTCGATCAGGTGCCCTGCCGCGCCGACGGTGACGGCGGCCCGGGAGAGGACCAGGCCCGGCGGCACAACCCCCCGGCCGGTCCCGGGCACTGACAGGTTGGCGGTGGTGCCCCACGACACCATGGGTCGGTCGGGCCCGCCGCCGGTCCCGAGCACCTCGCACGCCCGGTCCCCGGCCCCCGCCACGACCGGGACTCCGGGGGCCAGACCCAGCTCGGCGGCGGGCTCGGGCAGCAGGGACCCGACGAGGGCCCCGGGGGCGACCACCGGGGGGAGCCGTCCGGGGTCGGGGCCCGCGAGGGCGGTCACGACCGAGCCGGCCCGGTCGTAGAGGCCGGAGCGCGAGGCCACCGTCTCGTCGGTCACGACCCGGCCGGTCATGCGCCCCGCCACCAGGTCCCGGGGGCCGAGCAGCCACCGGGCCCCTCGGAGCGGCTCGGGCTCGTTCTCCCCGAGCCAGGCGATCTTGGCGGCCACGGCGGCGCCGTCGAGGTTCACGCCGGTCCGCTCCCACGCCGCTCCGGGCCCGCCCAGCCGCTCGGCCAGGTGCGCCGCCTGCCGCCCCGCCCTGCGGTCGGACCAGACCAGGGCCGGGCCGAGGGGCCGCAGGTTGGCGTCCACCGGGACGAAGGTCTGGCGGGCGGTGCAGAACCCGATGGCCTCGACTCTCTGCCCCGTGACCCCTGCGACCGCCCGACCGGCGCCCTCGCCCCGGCCGCACGCCTGCCGGGTGGCGGCCACGACCGCCGCCCACCACGAGGACGCGTCCTGCTCGACCCGGTCCGGGGCCGGCCTGCTCGTCGCGAGCGCGCACCGCCCCAGGCCCACCATCCCGTCCGGGCCCCACAGCCCCGCCTTCACCACGGTGGTGCCGAGGTCGATCCCGAGGATCACCGTCAGGGGGTCATGGCCGGTGGACCAGGTCGGCAACCGCCTGCGCCGTGCCGGCGGGGTCGGGGTCCTGGTAAATGGCGCGTCCCAGCGCCATGCCCGCCCCTCCCCCCTCCATCACGTCGCGTACCTCCCCGAGCAGCTCGTCGCGCCCGGCCCCGCCGCGGGGACCTCCGAGGAACAGCACGGGGGCGCCCACACTGACCACCACCCGCTCGACCTCCCGGGCCCGCTTCGGCCCTGGTTCGGCCTCGGGAACCGGCACCTTGAGGACCGGCGCACCCATGTCGTGGGCTATCACGGCAGCCAGCACGATCGAGTCGGTGTCGCGCGCCACCGCACCGTCCCGCCACAGCAGCGGCTCAACCAGCGCATCGAGCCCCGCCGCGGCGGCGTCCTCCAGCACCTGCCCCAGCAGCTCGAGGGCGGGCGCCGTCAGCGGGTCGGTCAGATCGATCCGCGTCATGTGCTTGATGCCGGTGCAGCCGTCGGCGGCGGCGCGGGAGACCGACGCCACCATGCGGTCGTCGAGCTCGAACGTGGCGCCCGCCAGACCGGTGCGGTTGACCGACAGATAGGTCCGGTGGCCCGGCCCCACTGCGCCGGAACGACGCAGATCGGCCAGGGGCTGGGCGCTGGCCAGGATGCCGTCGCAGTGCTCGAGAGCGGCGGTCAGCGCCTCCAGATAACGGTCGTACACCTCGACCGTGAGCACTCCCCGGGCCCGATGGTCGGCGGCCAGAACGAGGGCGGGCGCGGGGAGGGCAGCGGCGGTCACGGCCGGATCAACCTACCGGCCGCCCTTAGAGTGCCGCTCGTGAGCGAGCGGCGGTTCAAGATGGACGAGCTCGACGTCGTCGTCCATGCCGACCAGGCCGCGCTGGCGGCGGCGGCGGCCGAGCAGGCCGCCACCGAGCTGCGCCGGACGGTGAGAGCGCGGGGAGTGGCCCACGCCATGTTCGCGACCGGCAACTCCCAGCTGGCCTTCGTGGACACCCTCGTCCGCCTCCCCGACGTGCCCTGGGCCGAGGTGGTCGTGTTCCACATGGACGAGTACGTGGGGGTCGACGGGCGGCACCCGGCCGGCTTCCGCCGGTGGATCTGGGAGCGCATCGCCGAGCGCGCCCATCCGATGGTCGTCCACTACCTCGACGGGACGGCGCCGGACCCGCAGGCCGAGTGCGACCGCTACGCGGGCCTCCTCGCCACTCACCCGCTCGACCTCTGCTGCCTGGGGATCGGGGAGAACGGCCACCTGGCCTTCAACGACCCTCCCGTGGCCGACTTCGAAGATCCCCGAGACGTCAAGATCGTCGAGCTCGACCGGGCCTGCCGCGAGCAGCAGGTGGGCGAGGGGCACTTCGCGAGCCTCGAGAAGGTGCCCGCGACCGCCATGACCGTCACCGTCCCCGCTCTTCTCCGGGCCCGCCGGGTCATTGCCGTGGTGCCCGAGGAGAGGAAGGCGCCGGCCGTACGGGCCGCTCTGACCGGACCCGTGACCACCTCCTGTCCGGCGTCGGCGCTGCGCACCGCGGCGGGGACCACGCTCCACCTCGACCCGGGGTCGGCGGCCCTGCTGCCGGCGGACCCGCCGTAGCGGACCGGCTCCCGCCCCCCCTCAGGTCGGGGGCCGGAAACCGGTACGCTCGGCCTGCGCCGCCTCACGGAAGTGACAGCGGGCCAGATGGTCGTTGACCACGCCCAGGGCCTGCATGGCGGCGTGGACGGTCGTCGGCCCGACGAAGCGGAACCCCAGCCCGCGCAGCTCGGCCGACGCCGCCTTGGATTCGGGGGTGGACGACACCAGCTCCCCGAGCGACTTCGGCGCCGGGCCGGACCGGGGGGCGTGGCTCCACAACAGTCCCCCCAACGACCGGCCCTGGGTGTGCAGGCGCTCCGCGGCCCGGGCGTTCTCGATGGTGGCGACGATCTTGCCCCGGTGCCGGACGATCCCGGCGTCGGCCAGGAGCCGGGCGATGTCGGAATCCCCGAATCGAGCGACGGCCGCCGGTTCGAAGCCGGCGAAAGCCCGCCGGAAGGCTTCACGCTTGCGCAGGATGGTCAGCCACGAAAGCCCGCTCTGGAAGCCCTCCAGGCACAGCTTCTCGAAGATGCGCCGCTCGTCGGCCACGGGCCGGCCCCATTCGTGGTCGTGGTAGGCCTGGTATTCGGGCGGCGTCGCGCCCCATCGGCAGCGGGCCAGCCCGTCCGCTCCCACGACGACATCGCTCATTCGAGCCGGTCGACCACGGTCGATACGAGCTTCTGTTCGAGCGTCCGGTCCGGCGGTGCCGCCTGACTCTCGACGGTCAGGACCGTCCCGGCCCGTCCCTTGGCGGCAAAGACGAAGTCCCCGTACACGGTGAGCGGGCTCCCTGCCCCCTCGATCGGAACTTCGAACCGGTAGGCGACGGTCGCATCACCCGAGGTGGGAAACGACAGGCGGGTCGTGGTCGAGTCCCCGAGACCGATCCCGGTCGGCACCGACTGGCTCGGGGTGGCGGGGTGGCTCAGGCTGGATGTCAGGAAGGTCCTCAGGGCGGAGTTGAGGCACGGCGCCATCTTCGGACTCTGCAGGACGGCGGTCACCCGACGGGCCCGGCCCACCGTCACCTCGTAGCCGACCGAGTTCGAGATCTCCCCGCCGTTGGCGTTGCTGAAGTCGGGGGAGTCCGCGTTGGTCGGGTCGTTCCCGTTCAACAGGCCGACGCTGACGCCCAGGCAGGCGGCCAGCCGCTTGTCCAGGCCCGGTACGCTCGGGCTGGCGCGGTGCGGAGTGGCCGTCCATCCGGCGGGCAGATCCGAGAGCCGCAGCACGGCCGCCTGCGCCCGGGCGTGATCGGCCGCCACCCGCGCCGCCGCGGTCGAAGTGGTGCTGCTGTCCCCCGGCCGGCCACGGGTCGTCGAGGCCCCCGTGCTGCACGAGGCGACGAGCAGCAGCACGCCGAGCAGTCCGCCCACCGTCGGGCTCGGGATCCTCCATCTGTTGCCGTGTTCCACCTGAGTCCGACGCCCTCCGGATACCGACCGGTCCGCCGGCGCTCGTCGTATTGGCGGCTTGACGCTCCGGCGGTCCTCAGGGACCATACGCCCGTCATGGCGCTCCTGGACCGCTTCCGGCTCGACGGGAAGGTGGCCATCGTCACTGCCGCGAGCCGCGGCATCGGTGAGGCATCGGCCTTGGCGCTGGCCGAGTGTGGCGCCGACGTGGTGATAGCCGCCCGCACCTCTTCCGACCTCGAAGCGGTGGCGGGTCGGATCACCGCGCTCGGGCGCCGGGCGGTACCAGTGACGTGTGATCTGAGCGAGCTGACGAGCATGCGGCTGCTGACCGACGCCGCCGTCGCCGACCTCGGAGGAGTCGACATCGTCGTCAACAACGTGGGGGGAACCATGCCCGCCCCCCTGCTGGACACCTCCACCAGGGCGCTGGAGGGCGCCTTCCGCTTCAACGTCGCGACCGCCTACGAGCTCACCCGGCGCGCCGTGCCGCACATGCTCGAACGCGGGTCCGGCAGCATCATCAACATCACCTCGGCCATGGGCCGGCTGTCCGACCGCGGTTACGCCGCCTACGGCACGGCCAAGGCGGCACTGGCCCATCTCACCCGGCTGATGGCGGCCGATCTGGCCCCGCGCATCCGGGTCAACGCCATAGCCCCGGGCTCCATCGAGACCGCATCCCTGGCGTCGGTCCTGAACGACGAGCTCCGGGCCCTGATGATCTCCGGGACCCCGATGCGCCGGCTCGGCACGGTGGAGGACATCGCCGTCGGCATCGTCTACCTGGCCTCGGACGCCGGCAGCTTCCTCACGGGCAAGGTGCTGGAGATCGACGGCGGGCTCACCGTCCCCAATCTCTCGTTGGGCCTTCCCGATCTCTGAGCCACGGATGGCTTCCTGGGCCCAGTTTGCCGATGCCGAGCCCGAGTTCTCGGCCCGGGTCCTGGAGTTGTTCACGAACTACCGGCACCACACCATGGCCACCGTGCGCCGGGACGGATCACCCCGGATCAGCGGGACCGAGATCGCCCTCGAAGACGGCCAGCTCGTGCTCGGCATGATGCCGGGCACCCGGCGGGCGGCGGACCTCCGGCGGGACCCCCGGGTCGCAATTCACAGCCACTGCGTCGACCCGGTGGAGGCGGACCCGGCTGCGTGGCCCGGGGAGGCCAAGGTGTCGGGACGGGTCGTCTCGGGACGGGGCGCGCCGGGCCCGCCGGCTCCGGCTGAACCGACCGATGCGGACTGGTTCCGTGTCGATCTGTGCGCGGTCGTGATCACCAGGCTGAGCGAGGCCGCCGACCAGCTGGTCATCGAGTCGTGGACCCCCGAACGGGGGTACCGGGAGGAGCGCCGCTAGCACCCCCCGGTACCCGCGATCGGTGCGGTCAGGTCTTGGCCAGATCGCTCACCGTGCTGAGGCCGTACTTGGAAGCCGTGGCCTTGGTGACCACGAACACGTTCGTGTCGATGGCCGGGGCGAAGTCGAGGACGTTGACGCTCTTGGCCTTCAGCAGGCCCTTGAGGATGGTCGCGTTGTTCTGGGCGTCACCGGACACGCTGGCCGAGCTCTGCTGGGCCGTTGACTCGCTGGCCAGGTACTCGGGCTTCAGGTCGATCTGACCGCTGAACAGGGCCGTGTCCGAGACCTTCCGGCTGGACAGATCGAGCTGGTAGGCCACCGTGCACCCGGCGTGCTGGAGGGCCTGGCCGTACATCTCGGCGACGATCTTGCTCTCCGAGAAGTTCCCGGAGACGCCTACGGTGAGGTGGCCCGTGCATCCCGTGGTGGCGGTACCGAGGCCCTTCTGGGAGAGGAAGGACTTGGCGACGGCCGCCGGGTCCTGCTGGGAGACGTCCACCATCTTGTTGAGCTCCAGCATCTCGGACGTGGTCAGCTGGGCGCTTATGTCGTTGAGGATCTTGTCGATCTGGGGCGTGTCGACCGCCTGTCGGATGACCGGGACGATGTTGTCCGACGCCTCCAGGTGCTTGTCGTCGGTGAGCGTGACGAAGGAGGGGTCGTATACAGCCGTCGAGAACAGCTCCCCGACCTGGACGGCGCCCGACTTCAGGGCCTGCACGGTGATCGGACCGCCGAAGTCAGTGGTCTTGATCTGCTTGAACGTGATCCCGTAGAGGTTCTTGAGGCCGATCGCACAGAACTTGTTCGTCGCACAGTCGGGCGGAGCGCCGAAGACGAACTTGGACGCGATGGTGCCGCCGGAACCCGAAGCACCCCCACCCGATGACCCGCTGCTGCCGCACGCCGCCCCGAGCAGGGCGACAGCCGCGGTGGCGGCACCCACTGCCGCTCGATTGGAGATCCTCATGGGGGTCCTTTCCGTTGTTACAGCGCCGATCGGGCCAAAGCGTAGACTCACGTCTGCGCGGCCGCTCCCGCCACGGGCAGCGGCGCCGTCGCCACCTTCTTCCCGCTCGAGCGGGTCTTCGGCGTCACCACCCGCTCGAGAACGGCGAAGACCAGGTCGGTCAGGATCGCCAGCACGGCCACGAGGAGGGCGCCGCCGATGAGGATCTTCTCCTGGCCGGGCTGGGCGAAGCCCAGGTAGAGGAACACGCCGAGCCCTCCCCCGCCGGCAAACCCGGCCAGCGTGGCGGTGGCCACCACGGCCACCGCCGAGGTGCGGAGGCCGGCCATGATCAGGGGCGCCGCCAGCGGAACCTCGATATCGACGAGTACCTGCCGGGGGCTGAGCCCCATTCCCCGGGCCGCCTCCACCGTGCTCGCGTCGACCCCTTCCACTCCGACGTAGGTGTTGATGAGGATGGGCGGGATGGCGAGCACGACAAGGGCAATGATCGTCGGCAGCATGCTGAAGCCGAGGGAGGGTCGGACGTTGCTGACCACGATGAAGGCGAGCACCAGGAGGGCGAAGGACGGAATGGCCCGACCGATATTGGCGATCGACACGGTGGCGAACTGCCCGCGGCGGGTGTGCCCCACCGCCATCCCCAGCGGCACCGCCACGGCGGCGGCAATGCCCAGAGAGATGGCGGAGAGCTCGACGTGATAGCCGAGCTGGCCCCCGATCCCCGACCCCAGCTGGACGTGGCTCCAGTTGGAGGCCGTGAAGATCCACTGGACGGCGTGCACGAGCTGGTTCATGCCGAAGCCTCCACCGCCCGGCCCGGGGACACCCGCCCGGGCCGGGCCCACGGCGTCACCGCCCGCCCGGCCAGGAGAAGGGCGCCGTCGGCCACGAGCGCAAGCGCGATGGAAAGGACCCCGCCCACCACCACCTCGGGCGTGTAGAAGCGGTCGAGCCCGTCGATGATCAGCTCCCCCAGCCCGCCCTTTCCGACGATGAACCCCACCGCGACCAGGCCGATGGTGCTGACGGTGGCCACCCTGATCCCGGCCACGATGGCGGGGATGGCAACGGGAAGCTCCACCCGCCAGAGCAGCTGACGCCGGGTGTAGCCCATTCCGGTCGCCGCCTCCTTGAGCTCCTCCGGCACGCCCCGCAGGCCGGCAACGGTGTTCCGGATCAGGATGAGAAGGGTGTAGCCGACCAGACCGATCTCCACGGTGAGCGCCGTCAGGCCGGTCACCGGGATCATCACCACGAAGAGGGCGATGCTGGGGATCGTGTAGAGGATGCCGGCCGCCCAGGTGACCGGTGGGTAGAGGCGCGCTCGCCGGTAGGCGGCGACCGACAGGGGGACCGAGATCGCCAGGCCCACCACCACCGCGATCAGCGCCAGCTCCACGTGCTCGGCGGTCAGGCGGAGGATCCGGGGGCTGTTGTCCGAGATCCACTGCCAGATGGAGGGTGGGCCGACCGACGCCAGCATCACGGGGCTGCTATCTCGTGCGACAGCCGGTCGAGCGTCAGGATGCCCAGGTACCGTCCGTCGGCGTCGACCACCACGGCAACGTTGGTCAAGGACGTGACGATCGAGTCCAGCGCCTGGCGCAGCGAGTCCTGCACGGTTACGTAGGCGCTGAACGGTCGGGGCCGGGTCCGGCCGACCGTCCCCGTCCCGTCGAGCATCGACCGGTCCACCCAGCCCTGAAGGACGCCCCCGTCGACGACGCTCGTCCAGTCCAGCCCGTGACGGGCCATCTCCTGTTCCGCCTCGTCCGCCGACGCCGAGGACGAGACGACCGGGCCGCCCTCGATCTCGATCTGGGCCACCCTGATCAGCGCCAACCTCTTGAGCCCCCGCTCGGCACCCACGAACCTCTTCACGAAGTCGTTGGCGGGAGCACGGAGGATCTCCTCCGGTGCGGCGTACTGCTCCAACGTCCCTCCGCGGTTGAGGATGGCGATGCGGTCGGCCATTTTGATGGCCTCGTCGATGTCGTGGGTGACGAACACGATGGTCTTGCGGAGACGTCGCTGGATCTCGAGGAACTCGTCCTGCAGCCGGCTGCGGACGATCGGGTCCACCGCCACGAACGGCTCGTCCATCAGCATCACGGGAGGGTCGGCAGCCAGGGCGCGCGCCACGCCCACCCGCTGCTGCTGCCCCCCCGACAGCTCGGCCGGGTACCGGTCCTTCACCCCCGGGTCCAGGTCGAACAGGGCCAGGAGCTCCTCGACCCGCTCGGCGGTGCGCTGCGCACTCCACTCGAGGAGCCTGGGGACGGTGGCGATGTTCTGGGCCACCGTCCGGTGCGGCATCAGGCCGGTGCTCTGGATGACGTAGCCGATGCCCCTCCGCAGCTCGACGGGATCCTGCTGGAGCACGTCCCGGCCGTCCACCGCGATCGTCCCCGATGTCGGCTCGATCAGACGGTTGATCATCCGCATGGTGGTCGTCTTGCCGCACCCCGACGGGCCCACCAGGACGGCGATCTCCCCCTCGGGGACGTCAAGGCTGAGGTCCTTCACGGCGTACTCCCCCGATGCGCCGAACCGCTTCGAGACATCCCTGAGGGAGATCATGGTGGTCATCGTATGTTGCCAAAGAGCCCACCGGTCCCCCGGTCGGTGCTGCTCTCTTAGCGTGGAAGACGTCGCCCCGCCGATCGAAGGAGAGACGATGGAGATCCGCCCCGGGGACGTCGTCCACACCCCGGATGGAGAGGAGCACTGGCACGCCGAGTACGGCGGCAGGGCCGGATAGGAGAGCCGTCATCGATTCGCAGCCCGCTGCCCGCGCCTGGGCCGGGATGCTGGCCGACTGGGCCGTCCCGGACGAAATCCTGGCCGCGGCGCCGGAATCACCGTTCTTCTTCGACCCCCGGTCCTTCATCGGGGCCGCCGAGGAAGCCGTCGCCCGGCCGGACGACACGCCGTCGGACGCGGTCGCACGGGAGGCGCTGCCTGCCGGCGGGACGGTGCTGGACGTGGGTTGCGGTGCCGGCGCGGCCAGCCTCCGGCTGCGGCCGGCGCGGGTCGTCGGAGTGGACCAGAGCCGCCCGCTGCTGGACGCCTTCTCCGAAGGGGCGCGGCGGCTGGACGTCGATGCGGAGGTCATCGAGGGGAGGTGGCCCGACTGCGCCGGGCAGGCGGACGGCGCGGACGTGGTCGTGTGTCACCACGTCTTCTACAACGTTCCGGATCTGGCCGCCTTCGCCGGCGCCCTGTCCACCCATGCCCGCCGGCGGGTCGTCGTCGAGATCACCGTGGCACATCCGCTGGCGTGGCTGCGGCCGTACTGGAAGGCGCTCCACGGGCTCGACCAGCCCGAGAAGCCCACGGTCGAGGACGCGGTCGCGGTGCTCGAGGAGCTCGGGCTGAGCGTTGGCCGGTCGACGTGGCGCCGGCGGTACGAGATGATCGGCGAGAGCGGTGAGGAGGCCGTCGCCCGCATCGGCCGGCGCCTGTGTATCGGCCCGGACCGGTACGACGAGCTGAGAGGCCTGCTGGCGGTGGAGCCACCCCCGCCGGACCGCGAGGTGGTGACCCTCTGGTGGTGACCGGTGGACCCGGTGGACCCCTTCCGGTGGCCGCCCCGGGCCTTGCCAGATAGATCGGGCTTAGAGCCCGCAATTGCCGGCTATAGATAGGAAGAAGGTCGCATCCGCCGGCTAGGGTGCGCCGGGATGTCGACCTTCACCATCGGCGAGGCCGCCGACCTGCTCGGCGTGAGCCCCGACACCGTCCGGCGCTGGGTCGACACCGGCCAGCTGCCGGCCACCCGGAGCGGCGGGGGCCGCCGCCGCCTCGACGGCGAGGCGCTGGCCCGCTTCTCGGCTGAGCGGGCCGGCGGGGCCATGGCCCCACCCGTGGCCGAGTCGGCCCGCAACCACTTCGCGGGGTTGGTCACCAAGGTGACCAGGGACAAGGTGATGGCCCAGGTCGAGATCCAGGCCGGCCCGTTCCGGGTGGTCTCGCTCATGAGCCGGGAGGCGGCCGACGAGCTGGCCCTGGCCCCCGGCGTGCTGGCCGTCGCCTCGGTGAAGTCGACCAACGTCGTCGTCGAGCTGCCCCGGCCCTGACGAGGAGAACCTCGATGCGCTCTCGTCCCGTCCGGACTCTCGTCTCCGTTTTCACAGCCGCCGCGTCGCTGGCCTTGGCGGGCTGCGGCTCGAACGCCTCCACGACCGGAGCCTCCTCGAGCTCGACGACGACCCGATCGACGACGACAACGGGGTCGCCGGTCACCGGGACGCTCTCGGTCTTCGCCGCCGCGTCGCTCACCGGGGCGTTCAACGCGGCCAAGACCTCCCTCGTCGGGGCCGATCCGGGGCTCGACCTCAACTACAACTTCGCCGGATCCAACACCCTGGTGGCCCAGATCGAGCAGGGCGCCCCCGCCGACGTGTTCGCCTCCGCCGACACGAGGAACATGGACCGGTTGGTGGCGGCCGGGCTGCTGGAGACGCCGGTGACGTTTGCCCGCAACAAGCTCGAGATAGCGGTGGCGCCGGGGAACCCGAGGCACATCACCGGGCTGGCCGACCTGGCCAAGCCCGGAGTGACCGTGGTCCTCGAGGCGGTGGGAGTGCCGGCCGGGGACTACACCCGGGCGGTCCTGGCCTCGCAGCACGTCACGGTCAACCCCGAGTCGCTGGAGACCGACGTCAAGTCCGCCCTGGCGAAGGTCACGTCCGGGGAGGCCGACGCCACCGTCGTGTACGTGACCGACGTGCGCGCAGCCGGCCCGGCAGTCACCGGCGTCACGATCCCGGATTCCCTGCAGCCTGAGATCACCTACCCGATCGCGGTGGTCAAGGCCGGCAGGAACCGTGCCGCCGCCCGGGCGTTCGTGACCTCGGCCGTCTCGGGAGCCGTGCAGAAGGCACTGGAGGCCGCCGGTTTTCTCCCGCCCCGCTAACGAGCGGCGGCTGATCCCGGCCGTGGCCCCGGCGGTGCTGGCCGCCGGGGCGGTGGTGATAGTCGTGCTGCCCCTGGTGGGGCTGCTCCAGCGGGTTTCCTGGTCGAGCCTGATCTCCGACCTCTCCGCCCACGACGCCTACGTCGCGCTGCGCCTTTCGCTGGAGACCTCGCTCGGCGCCCTGGCCGTAGCCCTGGCCTTCGGCCTCCCGCTGGCCTGGATCCTGGCCCGACGGCGGTTCCCCGGGCGCTCGTTGCTGCGTGGCCTGGTGACCCTCCCGATGGTGCTGCCCCCGGTCGTGGGCGGCATCGCGCTCCTGTACGCCTTCGGACGGCGGGGCATAGCCGGTCAGCTCGTCTACGACCTCACCGGGTGGAGGTTCGTGTTCAACACCTCCGGAGCCGTCCTGGCCGAGGCATTCGTCTCGATGCCGTTCCTGATCGTGACCGCCGAGGCGGCGTTCCGGTCCATGGACCGGCGGGGCGAGGAGGCCGCCGCGACCCTGGGCGCCGGCCCCGCCTACCGGTTCCGGCGGGTCACCCTGCCCGCGGTCGCACCCGCGTTGGCCGCCGGCGCCGCCCTCGCCTGGGCCCGGGCCCTCGGGGAGTTCGGCGCCACCATCACCTTTGCCGGAAACCTCCCCGGCCGTACCCAGACCACCCCGCTGCTGATCTACCTCGACATCGAATCGGGCCATGAGGCCACCGCCCTGGCTCTCTCGCTGGTGCTGCTCGCGGTGTCCCTGGCGGTGCTGGTCGGACTGCGGGACCGCTGGCTGGGCCACCCGTGAGCCTCTCGAGCCGGGTCGGACTGCGGCTGGGCACCCTCGACCTGGATGTCAGCCTGGAGGTGGACGACGGCTCGACGGTCGCCGTTATCGGCCCCAACGGAGCCGGCAAGACGACACTGCTGCGGGCTCTGGCCGGGCTGGTCCCCGTCGGCTCCGGCCGGGTCGTGATCGACAAGACCGTGGTCGAGGATCCGGCCGCGGAGATCCGCCTGCCTCCTGAGGCACGCCGGCTCGGAGTCGTCTTCCAGGAGCCGCGCCTGTTCGACCACCTCAGCGCCGTCGAGAACGTCGCCTTCGGCCTGCGCGCCCGCGGGGTCCGCCGGGCCGAGGCGTGCGCCCGGGCGTCCAGCTGGCTCGAGCGGGTCGGGCTTCCCCACCTCGACCGGGTCCGCCCCCGGCAGCTGTCGGGGGGACAGGCCCAGAGGGTGGCCCTGGCCCGCGCCCTCGTTACCGAACCCTCCGTGCTCCTTCTCGACGAGCCTCTGGCCGCCGTGGACGTGTCGGCCCGGGCCGAGCTGCGCCACCTGCTGCGCCAGGAGCTCGGTCGGTACCGCGGGTCGCGGATCGTCGTCACCCACGACCCGATCGAAGCGGCGGCCCTGGCGGACCGCCTCGTCGTCCTGGAGGGCGGACGCGTGACCCAGGAAGGTCCCCTCGCCGACGCGACGGCCCGGCCCCGCTCGGCCTGGGTGGCCGGCATGGTCGGGCTGAACCTGCTGCAGGGCACCGCATCCGGGACGATGGTCCGCCTGGCCGGAGACGTCACGTTGACCACGGCCAGCGCGGTGTGGGGCCCGGCGTTCGCCGCCTTCCGGCCCAACGCGGTGACACTGCATCGGAGCGCACCGGAGGGCAGCGCCCGCAACGTCTGGAGGGGCCAGATAGCCGAGCTCCATCCCGCCGGAGACCGGGCCCGCGTCCGGTTCGTCGGCGCCGTTCCGCTGGTCGCCGAGGTGACGGCCGCGTCAGTGGCCGAGCTGGCCTTGGCCGACGGTGGGCCGGTGTGGGCGTCCGTGAAGGCCACGGACATCGACGTCTACGAGGCGTGAATTCGGCCCTATCGTGGCGAGGTGGCGGACGACACCTGGGCCGGCCTTGCTGACCTGTTCGTCGACGGGGCCTACGCATCGGTAAAGGGATACGTACGCACCTACGTGATGCACCAGCATCTGCTGGAGCATCTACCGCCACCTCCGGCGTCCGTGCTCGACGTCGGTGGCGGCGCCGGCCACCAGTCCTTTCCGCTCGCGCAGGCGGGCTACGAGGTCACGCTGCTCGACTCCTCGCCGGCCATGCTGGACAAGGCTCGGGAGCGACTGCAGCGGCTGCCCGCCGGGGCCCGGGGTCGGGTGAAGCTGCTGGAAGGAGACGGGGAGAAGGCCGACGAGGCGGTGAACGGCCGGCGTTTCGCCGCCGTGCTGTGCCACGGAGTCCTCGGGTATCTGGGCCAGCCCGATCCGATGGTCGACCAGCTGTGCCGGTGCGCGGATGACGGCGGCGTCGTTTCGATCATGACCGGCAACGCCAGGGCGGGGGCGGTGCGCCCCGCCCTGGAGCGCCGGTGGGCCGACGCGCTGGCGTCCTTCGACGCCAGGACCGAGGTCGGCGTGCTGGGCGTGCAGGGCCGGGCCGACACGGTGGAGGAGATCAGCGACCTCCTGCAGGCACAGGGTGTGGAGCCGGTCCGGTGGTACGGGGTGTGGCTGTTCGTCGACTGGATCGAGTTCAGCGGCGTCGAACTGGACCCTCGCGACTCAGAGCAGGTGGCGGCCACGGCCGCAGTCGAGCTCGAAGCCAGCCGGCGGGATCCCTACCGCCAGCTCAGCCGGGTGTTTCATCTCGTCGGGCGCAAGGGTCCGACCCGGTAGCGGAGGTACACGACACCGTTGGAGAACCGCCTCGTCTCCAGCAGGCGGAGGGACAGGCTCACGCTGTCGGGAAGCCACCGCTTGCCCCCACCGAGCACGACGGGGACGGTCAGAAGGCGGAGCTCGTCGACCAGACCGGCGGCCATCGCCTGGCCGGCCAGGTCGGCGCCGCCGATCGTGATGTGCGGACCGGCCGCCGCCTTCATGCGCCGCACGGCGTCGGGGTCGAAGTGTCGCTCGAGCCTCGTCCTGGCGCCGGACACCGACTGGAGCCGGCGCGAGAACACGACCTTGTCAGCCGCCCGCCACATCTCGGCGAACTGTCGGACATACCCATCCCCGACCTCGTCGACGACGGGTGTGTCGCCTCCCCAGACGAGCATGGCCTCGTACATCCGGCGCCCGTACAGGTAGGTCCGGGCCGGCTTCTCCAGCTCGGTGACGAACGAGAACACCTCCTCGTCGGGCTCCGACCAGTCGAGCCGTCCGTCACGATCCTCGGTGTAGCCATCGACGGAGATATTGGCGGTGTAGACGAGATCAGCCATCGGTCCGGCGTCCTGTGGCTCGTCGCGGATCCGAGATGGCCACCTCGGGCATCAGCCCTGAGGGTTGGTGTAGACGCGGCGGGGCGTGACCAGTACCGCTGCCCGGCGCTCGAACGCCATGACCCGGTCGTACTCGTCCCAGTCCTCGTGGGTCCCGCCGGCGGCACGGAAGATCTCCTGCAGCAACAGTCGCAGCGCCTCACCGTCGAAGGCGGGATGGGAATCGTCGGGGCCGATGATCAAGGCATCGCCTTCCACCGTGGCCCAGCGCCAGCCCGCCCGGGCGACGATCGTGGCTCGCGGTGTCCGGCGCAGGTTCCGCAGCTTCTGGGTTCCCCCGGCGGCCACCAGACCGACGACCTCATCTCCGCCGAGCGGACTCCCGAGGACCCCGGCGCTCACGACCGAGGACTGCACGGAGCCGTCGGCGCGTACGGTGCTGAGGACACACAGCCCGTGGTCCAGCGGCACCAGCTCGGCGAAGCCGGAGAGATCGGTTCCCACGGCCAGATGCTACGGCCGGGCTGGCGATCGGCGGATACGCTCGGCGTCATGCCGGAACTGCACCTCGCCCAGGATGAAGCGGCCGACAAGCTGCTCTCCGAGGACTCCCTGGCTCTCCTGATCGGGATGGTCCTCGACCAGCAGGTGCCGCTGGAGTGGGCCTTCCGTGGCCCGTACGAGCTGAGCCAGCGACTGGGGGGCCGGCTCGACGCGGCCGAGATCGCCGCCATGGATCCGGACGGCCTCGTTCTGCTTTTCGTCCAGAAGCCCTCGCTGCACCGCTATCCGGCCTCGATGGCGGGCCGCGTCCAGGAGCTGTGCCGGGTGGTGGCCGACGAGCACGGCGGGGATGCGACCGGGATATGGCGGGAAGCCCGGTCCGGTGACGAGCTGTACCGGGCCGTGAAGGCGCTACCGGGTTTCGGAGAGCAGAAGGCGCGCATCTTCGTGGCGCTCCTGGGCAAGCAGCTCGGCGTGCGTCCACCCGGCTGGCGTGAGGCCGCCGGGACCTACGGGGAGGACGGATCGTTCCGCTCCGTGGCGGACATCGTGTCCCCGGACTCTCTGGGCAAGGTCCGCAGCTACAAGCAGGAGATGAAGGCCAAGGCCCGGGCGGCCGCCAAGAGCGCTTGAGCCCGGCCGCCCGGTCACCGGTCGGGGTCGGGAACCGGCGGCTCTACCTCTGTACACCCGACCGGCCCGACCTCCTCGAGTTCGTCAGCGCATGCATCGCCGGTGGCGTCGACGTGGTGCAGCTCCGGGAGAAGTCGCTGGACGACCGGGCCCTCCTGAGACGGGCCGAGACGTTGGGGCGGCTCTGCCGGGACCACGGCGTGCCGTTCGTCCTCAACGACCGGCCCGATCTGGCGCTCGCGTGCGGCGCCGACGGTGTCCACGTCGGCCAGGACGACTGTCCTCCGGCGGTCGCCCGGCGGATCCTCGGGCCCGGAGCCCTCGTCGGCTTCTCGACCCACTCGCCCGGGGAGCTCGACGCCGCGACAGCCGAGCCGGTCGACTACGTCTCCGCCGGCCCGGTGACCCCAACGCCGACCAAGCCCGGCCGGCCGGGAACGGGGTTGGACTACGTGACGTACGCGGCGGACCGCTCGCCCGTCCCCTTCTTCGTGACCGGCGGAGTGAGCCCCGAGACGGTCCCGGACATGGCCGCCGCCGGCGCCCGGCGGTTCGTGGCGGTCCGCTGGCTGACCGAGGCCCCGAACCCGGAGGACGCCGCCCGCCGGCTCCGGGAAGCCGTCGACCGGCTTCCCCTTCAGACCCCCTGACGCTCCAGCCACCCGAGGAGGATCGCGACCGCCCGGGGATCGTGGCGGAGGTGGTGGCCCGCCCCGGAGAGGATCCGGAACTCGATGCTCCCGGACACGGCGTCGGCCATGGCCCGGGTCTCGACCACGGGTACGACCACGTCGTCGGTGCCGTGGACCACAAGGAACGGTCTCGGGGGGATGGCCGCCGCCGCCGTGATCGGGCGCAGCTCCCGCAGGTCGCGGGCCCAGGCGTCGAGGTCGGGCGGGAAGGTGTGGTCAGTTATGACCCCGACCCGCCGGGCCTGCTCGGCGAAGCGCCGCGGATCCGCCGCCCACCGGTCGAAGTCCACCCGGGCGGCCAGGGCGGCGACCCCGCGGATGCTGGGTCGCTGTCCGGCCAGGCAGATGGACAGCGATCCCCCGTCCCGGAAGCCGGCCAGCCACACCCCGTCCACGTCCGCATCGGCCTCGAGGTGGTCCACGGCGGCCTGGAGGTCCTCCAGCCAGCCGCCGAGGGAGAACTGACCCTCGGAGCGCCCCGCCCCCCGGAAGTTGAACGCCAGCACGACCCAGCCGGCCTGGGAGCACAGCCAGTCGGCCAGCTCGGGATAGGTCGACCCGGCCTGGGCCGCCCCCCGGGAGGCGGCCGGGAACCCGTGGCAGAGCACCAGCCCGGGCCGGCGGGAACCGAACCGGTGCCGGGGCCGCGCCAGGTGGGCGGCCAGCTTCAGCTCCCCGCTCTGGATCACCTCGTCCATCACCGGGCCGGACCGTACCGGGGAAGGCGGGCCACCGGTGCCCGGGCGCGACCAAGGGGGCGCCGGAGCGCCCCCTTGGACAGAACTTGCTGGAAAGGAAAACCCGTGATCCTGAACTGCGTCGGGCGGGACCAAATCCGACTGGGATGTCCGGGCGGTGTCTGGCTTGGTCTACGCCAGGTGGTCCAGCAGGCCGACTAGCGGCCAGTCACCTCCAGGGTCCCAACAGGTTGACTACTCAGGTGGACCACCTCCTTTCTCTGGTGCTGGCCAGGCTACAAGAACGCGGAAGGGCCATGAGGCCAATTCAGCGGTCCAAAAGGCTGGTCCCCCGTAGGTGGCCCGTCTCGTTCAGGGCCAGCACCGACCGCTCCCCGCTCCGGGCCGCCACCACCCGGTTGATGCTGCTGTAGCGGGGCTCGAAGAACATCAGCTTGGACGTCCCGAGGATGTGGGCCAGGTAGGCGTTGATCACCCCGCCGTGGGACACCACCGCCACCTTGCGCCCCGGGTTGGCGTCGATCAGGCGCTCCATCGCCCGGACCACACCCCGCTGGAACTGGTCCGGGTCGACGTCGAAGGCCTCGAGCCGGCCCTCGGCCATGGCCACCCACCGCTCGTCACGGGTGACCCGCAGCTCCTCGATCGGGATGTAGCTGGTCGCCTCCCGGTCCCACTCCGACAGCTCCTCGTCGATCACGAGGGGGAGGTTGTGGGTCTCCGAGACGGGCTCTGCCGTCTGGCGGGCACGGAGCAGCGGTGAGGACACCAGTCCGTGCAGCTCCTCGTCGGCCAGGTAGGCGGCCAGCCGCTCCGCCTGGCGGCGCCCCCGCTCGTGCAGACCGGGATCGGCCCGCTCGGAGGACTCCTCGATCCGGATCGGCTCGGCGTGCCGGATTAAGAGGAGTTCCAGCTCCTAGATCCCGATCCTCTGCGCCAGCAGCTCGCGGTGGTAGGTGGGGTCACCGAGGAGCAGCTCGGAGGACTTGGCCCGCTTGAAGTACAGGTGGGCGTCGTGCTCCCAGGTGAAGCCGATGCCGCCGTGGATCTGGATGTTCTCGGCGGCGGCGTGGAAGTACGCCTCCGAGCAGTAGGCCTTGGCGAGCGACGCCACCACGGGCAGCTCGTCGGAGTCCTCGGCGGCCGCCCAGCCGGCGTAGTACGCCGCCGACTTGGCCGACTCGACCTCGAGCAGCATGTCGGCGCACTTGTGCTTGATGGCCTGGAACGAGCCGATGGGCCGGCCGAACTGGATGCGGACCTTGGCGTACTCCACGCTCATGTCGAGGCAGCGCTGCGCTCCGCCGACCTGCTCGGCGGCCAGGGCGACGGCGGCAAGGTCGAGGGTCTTGGAGAGGGCAGCCTCGCCCCCGCCCTCGGTGCCGATCAGCCGGGCCGGCGTCTTGGAGAACTCCAGGCGGGCCTGCTTGCGGGTCATGTCCATGGTCGACAGGGGCTTGCGGGTAAGGCCCGACGCGTCCCCGTCCACTGCGAAGAAGCTGATCCCCGCCGCCGTGCGCGCCACCACCACGATCAGGTTGGCGGTGTGGCCGTCGATCACGAACATCTTGTGGCCGTCGAGGGTGTAGCCGTCACCCGACTTGGTGGCCTCGAGCTGGATGCCCTCCAGGTCCCACCGGCCGTTGTCCTCGGTGAGGGCCAGCGTGGCGATGGTCTCCCCCGACGCGATGCCCGGCAGCAGCTCCTTCTTGGCGGCGTCGTCGCCGGCAGCCAGGATGGCGTTGGCGGCCAGGGCCACCGTGGAGAAGTAAGGCGCGCACAGAAGCGACTTGCCCATCTCCTCGAGCACCACGATCAGCTCGACGTAGGTGTAGCCCGATCCCCCGTACTCCTCCGGGATGTGCAGGCCCTGAAGGCCGAGCTGCTGGCCCATCTGCGACCACACGGCGGGGTCGTAGCCCTCGGTGGTCTCCATGAGGCGGCGGACCTCGGTCACGGGGGACTTGTCGTCGAGGAAGCGCCGGACCGACCGGCGGAGCTCCTCCTGCTCCTCACTGAAGGCGAAGTTCACGTCTGATCCCCCTACAAGGCCGCGTCCGGGTAGAAACGAGGGGCCAACAATGGCCCGAACTAGACCGGGCGGTCAAGATAGGCGGGCCGGACCAGCCAGCCCGGACCAGCCAGGAGGCGGGGCACCCACATGACCCTTCATTACGAGGACACCCAGGCCGAGATCCACCGCGTGGTCGTCGGGCCCATGGACAACAACGTCTTCGTCGTGCGCTGCCGGGAGACCGGGGAGGCGGTTCTCCTGGACGCCGCCAACGAGCACGAGCGGCTCCTCGAGCTGTGCCGGGGTCTGGGGGTGCGCCGGGTGCTGGAGACCCACGGCCACTGGGACCACATCCAGGCCGTGCCCGCCGTCCGGGATGCCGGCTACGACGTGGGTGTGACCGAGGCCGACGCCGGGATGCTGCCCTCCTACGACTTCATCCTCGAGGACGACTCGGTCATCGAGGTCGGGCGCCTCCGTCTCCGCACGATCCACACGCCGGGCCACACGCCGGGGTCGATGTCGTTCCGCCTCGAGGGGTCCCCGGTCCTGTTCAGCGGGGACACCCTCTTCCCCGGCGGCCCGGGCGCGACCAAGTTCGAGGGCGGGGACTTCCCGACGATCATCCGCTCGATCGAGGACCGCCTGTTCTCCCGCCTCGAGCCCGAGGTCATCGTCCTGCCCGGCCACGGGGACGACACGACCATCGGCGCCGAGCGCCCCCACCTCCAGGAGTGGGTCGACCGGGGCTGGTGAGGCCGGTTCGCGTTAACCGGTTGTTACAGAGCCCCCCGACCTGTCCGGAATGCGAGTTGGGCGGGCGTATAAGAACATTCAGATACGCCCGGGCATTTCGCAGGATCCGGTGACCGCGCTGCCACCAAGCGTGGGGCAAATACGTGAGCTATCGGACGATCGGGCGGCAATCGTCCGGTTCGAAGCGGTCGTATAAGAACATTCAGATACGCCCGGAAGAAAGCACTTCGGAAATGGCGGAGGAGACCGACCCGGGCCGGTCGCCCCCATCCCGTCCCCTTGCGACCGCGGCACGGGCGGTGGGCCGTTTCCGGGCTAGCCGGCGGTGACGGGGCTGCGCCCGGCCTGGACCACCTCGAGGCCCGCCGGCATGCCCTCGACCTTGAGCGAGCCGCCCCGGGCCTCGATGCGGACCCGGCCGCCCCCGAGGGGAACCCGGTCCACGACGACGTCACCCATCTCCTCGGGCACCACCGGTGAGAGCCACACCCTGCCCTGGGGGACCCACGGGTCCAGGCGGAGCAGCGTGCGCAGGAGCAGCAGCGGGACGGCGGAGGCCACGGCGTGGGGCGCGCAGGCCGTGGGGTGGGGCAGCACGGCGGGGAGCTCGTCGCGCGGCAGGCCGGAATACAGCTCCGGCAGCCGGCCCCGGCACGCGTCGGCGGCGTCGATCAGCTGCATGACCACCCGCACCGACTCGTCGACGAAGCCGTAGCGCATGAGGCCGGCGGCCACGATGGCGGCGTCGTGGGGCCATACCGAGCCGCAGTGGAGGCTCACGGGGTTGTAGCCCGCCATCGACGATGCCAGTGTCCGCACGCCCCACCCGGACAGCATCTCGGGCGAAACCAGCCGCTTCGCCACCTCGCCGGCCTTGTCCTCGTCGACTATCCCGGTCCAGAGGCAGTGGCCCACGTTCGACGCCAGCCCGTCGACCGGGTGCTTGGCGGCGTCGAGGGCCATGGCGTACCAACCCCTCCCCGGCAGCCAGAAGTCGCGGTTGAAGGCCTCCTTCAGTGCAGCGGCACGCCCGAACCACGAGGACGCCGCCGCCTCGTCTCCCGACTCCCGGGCGAAGTGGGCCCGTGCCACGTATCCGGCGTACACATAGGCCTGAACCTCACAGAGGGCTATGGGCGTCTCGGCCACCGAGCCGTCGGCGGAGCGCACGGCGGTGGGGCTCTCCTTCCAGCCCTGGTTGGGCAGGCCCCGGTCGGTGGCCCGCTGGTACTCGACGTACCCGTCCCCGTCGCGGTCACCGAACTCGGTCACCCATTCAAGGGCGCGGTCGGCGTGCGGGAGCAGCTCGTCGACGATCTCACGGGCCAGCCCCCATCGGCGCAGCTCCCCGAGGAGCATCACGAAGAGGGGACTGGCGTCGGCGGTGCCGTAGTAGGACTGGCCGGCGTCGAGGGACAGTGTCGTGGCATCCCCGAACCGCATGTGGTGCAGGATCCGGCCCGGCTCCTCCTCGGTGCGCGGATCGACGTCGCGGCCCTGGAAGCGGGCCAGCGTCTGCAGCACGCCGAGGGCCAGGTCGGGGTCCAGCGGAAGGGCCATCCACGCCGCCAGCAGGGCGTCGCGTCCCACCAGGGTCATGGCCCACGGAAGTCCCCCGGCCACGATCAGGCGCTCCGGATGGTCGGGGTCGAACAGCCGCAGCGATCCGAGGTCCTCGGCCGTGCGCGCCAGCGTGGACTCGAAGCCGGCATGGTCCGTCGTCACCATCGGCACCTGTCGGCGCCAGCGGGCCAGCCGCTCCATGGGCAGGGTGCGCTCCACCGGCTCCCCGCACCGGTGCCGGGGGACCACCACCTCGGCGTCGACCAGGGGGCTGACCTCGATGCACGTCGACCACGACCCCCCCGCCGCCACGATCAGCTCGAACGAGGCGCCGGTGGAATCGACCTTGGCACCGGCCCCGAACGCCACCCGCACCCCCCGTCTCGACGTCCCCCGCTGCCAGTGGATGGCCAGGGCTCCGGGCTCGACCTCGGTCCACACCTGGCCGCCGGCCACGGTGGGATGGGCGCCCTGGCTGTCCCCGGTGACCCCGGCCTGACCCCGGACGGAGCCGTCCCCGAGGCCACCGAGCTTCACGGCCAGCACCTCGGCGAAGTCGGAGTCGACCAGCACCTCCAGCGAGCAGTACGCCGCCTCCCGGCCGAAGTTGCGTACCTCCAGGTCCTCACGCATGCCGCGGCCGACCAGGCGCCGGCGGGACAGGACCAGGGTGGGTTCCCCCGGGGCGGAGCCCGAGTGGGCCCGGTACACGAAGGTGGCGTCGGAGGGGTCGACCACCTCCCCCGTCGGGCGGTCGGTGACCGTCGTCCCGAGCGGTTCCGGCAGGGCCCCGTTCAGCCGCACCTCGAGGCGCGACACCAGCCGCCGGTCCTGGTAGAAGAGACCGTCGAGCGGATCAGGGCCGATCTCCCCGCCTGCCGCCGACACGGCGAAACAGGACCCTTCGACCAGAACCACCCGGGTCTGCACCGGGCCGGACTGTAGCGGTGGGCCCCCCGTGACCGGTCCACGCCGGGCGCACGTTTCTCCTACGGCGGTAGTGCAAATATAATTCTCGTGTGACGACCCCCCTGTTCCAGGTCGAGGGCCTGGAGGTGACGGCCGAGGGCGCCCCCATCCTGCGGGGGGTCGACCTGACCATCGGGGAGGGGGAGGTCCACGCCCTGATGGGCCCGAACGGGTCCGGGAAGTCCACGCTCGCCAACGCCCTGCTGGGGAACCCCGCCTACGTCGTCACGGCCGGGAGGATCCTGTTCCGCGGGGAGGACATCACCTCCTGGCCCACCGACGTTCGGGCCAAGGCCGGGGTCTTCCTGGCCTTCCAGTACCCCGAGGAGATAGCCGGGGTGCCGGTGGTCCAGTTCCTGCGCCAGGCCCTGTCGGCGCGCAAGGGCATGGAGCTGTCGGTGCTCGAGCTGCGCGTGGCGATCATGGAATGGATGGAGCGGCTGGGGATGGACCGCTCCTTCGGGGACCGCTACCTGAACGAGAACTTCTCAGGCGGGGAGAAGAAGCGCAACGAGATACTGCAGATGGCCATCCTCGAGCCCGAGGTGGCCATCCTCGACGAGACCGACTCCGGCCTCGACATCGACGCCCTGCGCACGGTGGCCGAGGGGGTCGAGCAGGTCCGTCGGGTCAGGCCGGGTCTCGGCGTGCTGCTGATCACGCACTACCAGCGGATCCTCGGTTACCTGCGCCCCGACCGGGTCCACATCCTCATGGACGGACGGGTGGTCGCCAGCGGTGGGCCCGATCTGGCTGGGCGCCTCGAGCAGGAGGGCTACGAGGGCTGGCGGCCGGGCCCGGACGGGAAGGTGACGTGACGAGCCTCGACGTCACCGCCATCAAGGCCGACTTCCCGATCCTCGGGCGCGACGTCAACGGCCGGCGGCTGGTCTACCTGGATTCGGCGTCGAGCTCCCAGAAGCCCCGCGCCGTCCTCGACGCCATGACGCGCTACTACGAGACGACCCACGCCAACGTGCACCGGGGCGTCTACGCCATCGCCGAGGAGGCCACCCGGCTGTTCGAGGAGGGCCGGGCCCGCATGGCCCGGTTCCTGAACGCCCGCCAGCCGCGCGAGATCGTGTTCACCAAGAACGTGACCGAGGCCATCAACCTGGTGGCCGGGAGCTGGGGCCGGGCCAACCTCGGGCCGGGTGACGCCGTCCTGCTCACCGAGATGGAGCACCACGCCAATCTGGTGCCCTGGTTGATGCTGGCCCAGGAACGCGGCGTAGAGCTGCGCTACCTGCCGGTGACCGACGACGGGCTGCTCGACCTGTCCGACCTCGATCGGCTGGTAGACGGGGTCAAGCTCGTGGGCGTCACCTGCATGTCGAACGTGCTCGGGACCATCAATCCCGTGCGGGAGATAGCCGACGCCGCCCACGCCGCCGGCGCCCTGTGCCTGGCCGACGCCGCCCAGCTCGTCCCCCATGTCGCCACCGATGTCCAGGCGCTCGGTGTGGACTTCCTCGGCTTCACCGGCCACAAGATGCTGGGGCCCACGGGCATCGGAGGGCTGTGGGCCCGAGCCGAGCTGCTCGAGGAGATGCCGCCCTTCCTCGGTGGCGGGGAGATGATCAGCGACGTCCGCCTGGACGGTTTCTCGACCAACGAGGTCCCCTGGAAGTTCGAGGCGGGCACACCCCCGATTGCCGAGGCGATCGGGCTCGGCGTCGCCGTCGAGTACCTCGAGAAGCTCGGGATGGAGGTGGTGCGCGCCCACGAGATCGAGCTCACCACCTACGCCCTCGAGACCCTACGGGAGCGCCACGACGACCTGGTGATCTACGGGCCGGACGACTCCGCCGGGCGCGGCGGCGTTCTCTCGATGCAGCTGGGTGACATCCACGCCCACGATCTGTCCCAGGTGCTCGACCAGTCGGGTGTGTGCGTACGGGCGGGGCACCACTGCGCCAAGCCGCTCATGCGCCGCTTCGGCGTCAGCGCCACGGCGCGGGCGTCGCTCTACATCTACAACGACCGTTCCGATGTCGACGAGCTGTCCGAGGCCCTGGCGGAGGCCCGGAAGTTCTTCGCCTGACCACGAGGACGCGAGAGGGAATGCCCGGACTCGAAGACCTGTACCGAGAGATCATCCTCGACCACTACCGCAACCCCCGCAACCGCGGGGAGCTGCCGGTGCCGCCGGCCGGGCGCTACGAGGGCTTCAACCCCCTGTGCGGGGACGAGGTGATCCTGTTCCTCGAAGTAAGCGACGGTCGGGTCGAGGACCTGCGCATCGCCGGACAGGGCTGCTCGATCAGCCAGTCGTCGGCGTCGATGATGTCGGCCGCGGTCAAGGGCAAGACCGTCGATGAGGCCCGCGCCCTGATCAGGGCGTTCAAGTCGATGATGTCGATCCACGAGGCCCGCCTCGACGCCGACGGGGAGCCCGAGGTCGTGGACGGGTCGGACGGCTCGACCGAGACGCCCCCGTTGGGAGATCTCGAGGCGCTGCAGGGAGTCGTGAAGTTCCCGGTGCGCATCAAGTGCGCCACCCTCTCGTGGAACACCCTCGACCAGGGATTGACGGCGGTGGAGGCCGGCTCCTAGGAGCAGAAGGACCCGACGAGGGCCAGCAGCTCCGCCGGTCTCTCGATCGGCAGGAGGTGGGCGGCGCCCTCGACGATCTCCAGGCGGGCCCCCGGTATCTCGGCCGCGTAGGTTTCGGCGTGGGCCGCCGGCACCAGGGTGTCCTGGGCGCCGCGCACCACGAGGGTCGGCGCCGTGACCCGGTGCAGGCGCTTGCGCAGCTTCGGGTCGTGCAGGTACGGGTCCCATCCCAGCCGGGCCACCGCCGCGAGCATCTGGTACTGAGGCGCGACCATCTCGAAGGTGATGTCGGCGGGGTCCATGTCGGCGAAGGCCTTCATCATCACCGCCATCGGCTGGCTCGGGTCGGCAAAGAGGTCGTCAGCCATCTCACCCGGGGTGCGGCCGAAGATGTCCTTGATCTCTGCTCCGGGGATGTACAGCCCGACGGGATTGACGAGGACCAGACGGCTGACCCGCTCGGGGTAGCGCGTGGCCAGCTCCGCCGCCATCCACCCGCCGAGCGACGTCCCGACCACGGCCGGAGCGTCCAGGCCGAGGGTGTCCAGCACGTCGAGAAGGTGGAAGGTGGCGTCCTCCATGTCGTCGATCTGCTCGATGCCCTCCGATTCCCCGAAGCCCGGGAACACCGGAGCGGCCAGGGAGAATGAGACGGTCAGCCCGTCCAGCAGGGCCAGCCCCTCCCCCTCCCCCATGGCCGAGTGGAGATAGACGAGGGGGGGCCCGCTGCCTCCGCGGCGGACCTGCACCTTGCCCACCCGGGTGGGCAGCAGCTCGGCCGTTACCGCCGCGCTCACGCCGCGCTCCGCGCCAGGACGGGCTGGCCCTCGGGAAAGCGCTTGCGCAGTCGGGGCATCACCTCGCGCGCGAACAGCTCCAGGTTGCGCCTGGTGGCGTCGGCCGGGAGCGTGCCCAGCTGGAACAGCCCGAGCAGGTTCCCCGTCCCGAGGCGGGTCAGGTTGGCCTCCAGCTGCTCGTAGACCGTTTCGGGGGACCCGACGATGGCGTACTGGCCCTCGACCGTCTGCTCCCAGGTGTCGAGGTTGAGAGCGAAGGTGCCCCGCCCCTTCATGATGTTCTGGATCGACCGCAGGGTCGTGTAGCCGGGCGGCTGGATGTCGATCCCCGGCAGCAGGCGCTTGACGAAGTACCACCAGTGATCCTCGAACTCCCGGCGGGCCTGCTCGTCGGTCTCGGCCACGTAGATCGGGGTGAGCCAGCCGGCCTGGACGGGATCGTAGGTGTAGCCCTCCTTCTCGCACGCCTCCCGGAACAGGCGGAACTGGCGGTCGAACACGTCGATGTGGAAGTACGGGATGCCCATGTAGGCGTAGTGGTGGCGGGCCACGAACTCCATCGTCTCCAGCGAGCCGGCGCCGGGAATCCAGACCTCGGGGTGGGGCTTCTGCACCGGCTTGGGCCAGGTGTTGACGAAGCGCAGCCGGTAGTGGTTGCCGATGAACTCGGTCGGCCCGTCCTCGGTCCAGGCCTTCATGATCACGTCGTGGGCCTCCTGGAACCGCTCCCGGGCATGAGCGGGGTTGATCGAGAACGAGTAGTACTCCGGTCCCCCTCCCACCACGAAACCGGCGATCAGCCGGCCCCCGGAGATGTTGTCGATCATGGCGAACTCCTCCGCCACCCGGGTCGGCGGGTCGTACAGGGGCAGGGCATTGCCCACCACCGCGATCCGCACCCGCGATGTCAGCCGGGCCAGGATCGAGGCGATCAGGTTCGGGGACGGCATGATCCCGTAGGCGTTCTGGTGGTGCTCGTTCACGCACACGCCGTCGAAGCCCAGGTCCTCGGCAGACACGAGCTCGTCGATGTAGCGGTTGTAGATCTGCGAGCCGACGGCGGGATCGAAGAAGGCGTTGGGACAGGTCACCCAGGCCGGCCCGTCGTAGTCCTTCGGCAACGCCGGGTACGGCATCAGATGGAAGCTGAAGAAGCGCACGTGCCCACCCCCCTGACTGACGAGGATGTCATCGTAACGCCGGCCCGTCAGCCGGCGTCCGGCTCCCCTCCGTAGCCCACGTACCCGGTGCGCTCCAGCTCCGTGGCCAGCTCCGGCCCCCCGGTAGCCACGATCCGCCCCTGGGCCAGCACATGAACGGTGCTCGGGACCAGCTCCGTGAGCAGCCGGCTGTAGTGGGTGATGGCCAGCACGCCGAGGCCGAACTCGGTGGTGGCCGCCGCCACCCGGCGGGACACCAGACGGAGAGCGTCGACGTCGAGGCCCGAGTCGATCTCGTCCAGCACGGCGAAGCGGGGTCGCAGCACGCCGAGCTGGACGGTCTCGAAGCGCTTCTTCTCCCCGCCCGACATGTCGACGTTGATCCCCCGGCTGAGCATGGCCTCCGACTGGCCGACGCGCGCCGCCTCCTCGGCCAGGCGGGCGCCGACCGTGGCCGGCGCGCCCTGGTGGCCCGGGGCAGTCCCGTCTCCCGATCCGTTCCCGCCCGTTGCCGGACGGGCGGCCAGGGCCGCCTCGAGAGCGTCGGCCAGCCCGACGCCCGGCACCTCCACCGGGTACTGGAGGGCCAGGAACAGGCCGGCCTGGGCCCGCCTCCAGGTCGGCTGCTCGAGCAGCTCCACCCCGTCGATGGTCACGCTGCCGGCCGTGACCCGGTAGCCGGGTCGGCCCATGAGCACGTGGGCCAGCGTGCTCTTGCCCGAGCCGTTGGGGCCCATGACGGCGTGGACCTGGCCGCTGTGCACCTCGAGGTCGACACCCCGGAGGATCTCCCGGGTCGCCACCTCGGCGCGCAGGCCCTCGACGCGCAGGACGCTCATGGCCTGGCTCCGGTCACGGCAGCTCCACCATGACGTCGCTCCCCTTCACGACCACCGTGTACACCGGGACGGGCCTGGTGGCGGGCAGCGACTGGGGCTCCCCGTCGAGGAGCGAGAACGTGCTGCCGTGCTTCCAGCACTCGATCTCGCGCTCCTCGGGATAGACCTCCCCCTCGGACAGGGAGAAGTTGGCGTGGCTGCACTGGTCCCCGATGGCGTAGAAGTCGTCCTCGATCCGGACCAGGCAGATGCGGTGCCCCGCCACGTCGAACCGCCGGGCCGTTCCCGACTCCAGGTCGTCCACGGCGCACAGCCGGACCGGGCCCATCAGACGCCACCCCCGGCCACGAGCTTGGCCGCCACGAGGTCGCGCACCGCCGCGTGCAGCTGCGGAGCCGGGGCCATCCGCAGGAGATCCTGGAAGAAGCCGAGCACGATGAGCTGGCGGGCCACCTCGGGGGGAACGCCCCGGCTCTCCAGGTAGTACTGCTGCTCCTCGTCGACGGGCCCGACCGCCGAGGCGTGGCTGCAGCGGACGTCGTTGTCCTCGATCTCGAGGTTCGGGACCGACCAGGCGGTGGCCCCTTCGGACAGGACCAGGTTGCGGTTGGTCTGGAAGGCGTTGGTGCCGGCCGCTCCGGGCCGGACGCGGATGAGGCCGCTGTAGACGCCGTGGGCCGTGTCGCGCACCGCCCCCTTGAACAGGAGGTCGCTGGTCGTCTTGGGGGCGGCGTGCTCCTGCAGGGTCCGGAAGTCGTGCATCTGGTCACCGTCCCCGAAGTACAGGGCCAGCAGCCGCGTCGACGCCCCCGCCGCGACCAGGCGGGAGTCGGTGCGCACCCGGGCGTACCACCCGCCGAGGGCCACGACCAGGGACCGCAGGGAGGCGTCGCGGCCCAGGCGGCTCGCCTGGTAGCCGATCTGCCACGCCTGCGGGCCGAGGGCCTGGACGCCGGCGTAGTCGAGGTTGGCGCCCTCCTCGAGGTCGAGCTCCACGACCGGAAGCACGAGAATGAGCTCGTCGGATGACACCGCCTCCTCCACCACCGCCGCCTGGGCGTTGGGGCCGCAGCGCACGACTGTGCGCGCCGCCACCACGGCCCCCGAGCCCGAGAAGCGGTGGCTCACCACCACCGGGGAGGTGAGCACGGATCCCGGCGCCACCTCGACCAGCACCCCGTCGGCCATGAGGGCCGCGGACAGGTCCACGAACGGATCGGCACTGCCGGCCACCAGGCCCGGGGCGGCTCGGCCGGAAGGAGGATGCGCCGGGGTGCCCGGCTCACCCGCCAGCTCCCGCAGCGGGGTGATCGTGAGCCCGGCCGCCGCGGCCGGCCCGGACACCTCGACCGAGGTGACCATGCCATTGTCGACCAGCACAGTGGCCGCCCGCTCGGCCAGCGCCTCTGCCGGTCCCGACGGGATGGCGCCGGCCCGGCCCGGTCCCCCCTCCCCGCCCACCGAGAAGCGGCCCAGGTCGAGGTCGTCGATCCGGGAGTAGCGCCAGACCTCCTCGGACTCGGTCGGCAGCTCTGCGGCCTGGAAGCGCGCCAGAGCGTCCCGGCGGGTGGCGCGCAGCCACTCGGGACCTCCCAGCTGCTCGATGGCCTCGGCCGATATCTCGGTCAGCACCTACCTCCAGGATGTGCCCCACGCCGGCCGGGTGGGGCGGGTCGGGTGGCGCCGGGGCCGGAAAAAGGGGGCCCCGACGGCCCCCTCCCGCATCCTACCGAGGTGCCCGGCCCCTCAGGTCCGCCGGCGGGGGAACCACCGGCGCCAGCGGGGAGATGCCCCCCGGTCCCGCTGCCGCTGGACCTCGTCGACGGTCTCGTGGACGACGGCGTTGACCACGTTCTCCGCCTCGTCGAGAAGCGAGGAGACGTCCTCGGCCGGCTCGTCGGGCTCGTCCTCGACCGCCGGCGGGACCAGCTTCCCGTGCGTCCACCCCACGTCGGCGGTGCGCCTCTCGTAGCGCGGGCAGTCGGCGGGGCAGCGCCAGGGGGCCTCAGGGGCCAGGTCGAGAACACAGAAGCGCGCCACTTCCCCGGAGTCGTAGGTCC
>DASSEU010000024.1:0-11119 GCA_035695125.1 Acidimicrobiales bacterium | reverse complement strand
CTCACTGCTAATGAGTTGACCTGGGAGACCGGGTCCGAGGGTTCAAATCCCTCCCTCTCCGCGTGAAGCTGCGCCAGCTGGTGCTGGTGGCCACCGATCTCGAGGCGGTGGTGGGCCAGCTCACCTCCGCCCTCGGCATCGAGGTCGCCTACCGGGACCCCGGCGTGGCGGCCTTCGGACTGGTGAACGCGGTGATGCCCGTCGGTGACCAGTTTCTCGAGGTGGTGAGCCCGGCGCGGCCCGACAGCGCCGCCGGCCGATACCTGGAGCGCCGCCGGGGAGACGGCGGCTACATGGCCATCGTCCAGGTTCCCGACCTCGACGCCGCCCGGAACCGGGTCACCGACCTGGGGATCCGGATCGTGTGGGAGGGTGCCGTCCCCGGGATCCGGGGCATGCACCTCCACCCCGCCGACGTCGGTGGCGCCATCCTCTCGCTGGACGAGGCCGACCCTCCCGACGACTGGCCCTGGGCCGGCGCGGACTGGAAGGCGCACGTGGGCACCCAGGTCGTCGGCGGCTTCACCGCCGCCGAGATCCAGTCCGACGACCCCTACGGCATGGCCCGCCGGTGGGGTCAGGTGCTCGCTGTGGATCCGGTCGACGGCCCCGACGGGTCGGCCGTGCTCGGGCTCGACGCCGGCCTCCTCCGCTTCGTGAGGCCCCGGGACGAGCGGGGTCCGGGACTGACGGGCATCTGCCTCCAGGCGACCGACCGCTCCCGGGCGGGAGAGGACATGGTCATCGGAGGCGTCGGCTTCCGGCTCGTCTAGAGGCGCACCCGACTCCCCGCCGGCGGCCGTGGTCAGATCTTCTCGGTGCCCTCGAACGCGTTGACGTCGGGGCGCGAGAGGAACCGGAGCTTCGGGATCGTCACCTGCCCCACCGCCACGGTGGCCGACACCGGGTGGTACGGGCGCAGGGCGGGCTGGCGCCACTGCGCACCGTCGAAGACCAGCAGTCGGGGGTGGACCCGCTCCACCCGCCTGAGCTCGTACTCGGGCTCGAGCTGGACCAGACGCAGCCCTCGCGGTGTCGTCGCCAACGTCGTCGTCACCGTGAACTGCACATCATCGGGCCCGAGCGGGTCCGGATCGAGCGCCACGAGGTGGGCGGCGGGACCGTCCGGGCCCTCGACCAGCAGTTCGGCGCGGTCGTAGCGGCGGTCGAGCGAGACCCGGCCCACCACCGCGGGCAGCCCCCACGACCCGGCCAGACCGGAGGCGGCCACCGCCGTGTCGACAATGCACCCGGCCACGAAGCCCCGGGGGCGCACCCCGCTGCGGCAGGAGACCCGAGCCTGGGCCATGGTGAACGGGCCCCACGGACTCGACGGCGCCCGCCACGCCAGGACCACGAGCAGGGCCGGGGTCGTCGGATGCAGGCCGGGGGGCAGCGCGGGCTCGCGGGACGAGTACGGCAGCTCGAACGTGGACTGCAGGACTTCGACGTCGGACAGCGCCACCGGCGGGGCGTCGAGCGACGCCATGACCGGCGCCCGCGCCGCCAGCTCGTCGAGGGTGGCGGTTCCGCTCAGCACGCCCCACCTCCGCCCGGGACGGACGCCGCCTCCCGGAACTTCGGCATGACCTCGGCGGCGAAGAGCCGCATGCTCGCCAGCACGTCCTCCTGCGAGATCGTCTCGCAGGCGTTGACGAAGAAGTTGATCCCGGTCACGCCGATCGACTCCCACCGCTGGATGACCGAGACGATGCGGTCGGGATCCCCTACGCCTATCCCTTCCGGTATGCCTCTCGGGTCCCCCGGGCCCGAGCGGTCCGAGCTCCCGCCCGGCGCCAGGTTCCCGAGGGACTGGTAGGCGCGGGTCGGATACGCCTCACGGGTCCATAGGAGATGGGAGTTGGTCAGCCCGAACAGCTGGACCATCCGCATCCCGGTGGCCGCGGCCCGGTCGGGGTCCTCGTGGCAGTAGAGGAAGTTGAGCGTGGTCACCTGGTCGTTGATGACGGTGCTCACCGGATCACAGCTCTGCACCCGGCGGTGGTACTCCTGGGTCCGGCGCTCCTGCTCGGCGTAGGTCGTGGCCGCCACCCCGAGGCAGCCCAGGCCCCGCTCGGCCGCGTCCAGCTCGGTGCCGGGACTGGTCACGGTGACCCACATCGGCGGGTGCGGCTTCTGCACCGGCTTCGGCAGCACGTTGCGTTCCGGCATCGAGAAGCACCGCCCCTCGTAGGAGAACGGCTCGTCGGCCCACATCCGGGGCAGCACCCGCACGAACTCGTCCCAGGTCTTCTTGGTGTCGTCGGGGTCGACCATGAAGCCGCCGAGCTCGGTCCACGTCGACGACCGGGCGGTGCCGAACTCCAGCCGCCCCCCCGAGATCAGGTCGAGGGCGGCGGCCCGCTCGGCCACGCGGATCGGGTGGTTCATCTCGGGTACGCACACCACCGCCCCGTGACCGACCCGGATGTTCGTCGTCTGTGCCGCCATGGCCGCCAGCACCACCTCGGGCGCCGAGCAGTGGGAGTACTCCTCGAGGAAGTGGTGCTCGACGCACCACACCCAGTCGAAGCCCAGTTCGTCGGCCAGCCTGGCCTGCTCGAGGGCGTTGTCGTACACCTGCCTCTCGATGCCGGGCACGAACGGGCGGGGGGTGGACAGCTCGAAGAAGATCCCGAACCGCATCGGCCATGTGTAGCACCGCCGTCCTCGTTGCGCCCCGGCGGCCAACCCCCGGCACCCTCGCCTCGGCAGCCGGCGCCCCCGGCCGACGGACCGCTACCCGTGCTTGACGGCGCGGCCGAGCGCGGCGGCCAGGTCTCCCCGCCTGGCGACCGTGACGCCTTCCAGCCCTAGCCAGGCGGCCAGAGCCGACAGCTCGGCCGCGGCCGCCCCCGCCACCACGGGCCGGTCGACGTCGGGCTCGGCGTAGGCGCCCTCGACCCGCAGCACCCGGCTGCGGCGGTCGCTCCGGAGGGCCAGCCGGCCCACCAGCTCCTCCCCGAGGAGCAGAGGAAGGACGTAGTAGCCGTGCCGGCGGAGGTGCTCGGGGACGTAGATCTCGATGCGGTAGTGGAACCCGAACAGCCGCTCAGTTCGATCCCGCGTCCAGATCAGCGAGTCGAACGGGGACAGGAGGGTGGCGTGGTCTCTCCGCGGTCGGCGGGGCCGGGCGTCGGGCAGGGTGTAGGCGGGCTGCGTCCAGCCCTCGACCTTGACCGGTGTGATCCGGCCCTCCTCCACCAGCTCCGTCACCCTGACGCGTGTCACGGGTGGACGGATCCAGAAGTAGTCGGCCAGATCGCGCACCGTCGCCACGCCGAGAGCCCGCGCCGCGATCACGAGCAGCTCGCGCTGGGCCTCGTCCTCCGGAGGCGTCGGTAGATCGAGGACCGCCGCCGGGATGACCCGCTCGGTCAGGTCGTAGATCCGTTCGAACCCGGGGCTCCGCCAGGCGGCCAGCTCCCCGGCGCCGAAGAGCCACTCGAGGGCAAGCCGTCCGGAGCTGCGCCGCTCCCACCATTCGCCGGAGCGCCGTCGGGGATCGGACAGCTGCGACGCCGCCAGCGGCCCCCGCTCGGTGACCTCGGCCAGCACGGCGGCAATGTAGGTGGCGTGCTCATCCCGCCACGCCTTACGCCGGGCCGACCATGCCGCCCCCCACGGCGTGTCCCCCCGCCGGAAAGCCATCCGCCAGCGCAGGAGCGGGTGCAGCTCGACCGGCATGAGCGACGCGGCGTGGCCCCAGTGCTCGAACCACGCCCCCCCCGGCCCGGAGAGCCGGCGTAGCACGCCGGGGTCGTAGCTGCCGATCCGGCTGAAGGGCACGAGGAACTGCGTCCGTTCCACGGCGTTGACGGCGTCGACCTGGATGGTCCCCACCCGGTCCATGAGCCTCCGCAGATGGGCCGCTCCCGCCGGCCGCAGACCGCGGCGGCGCGGGGTGTCCAGACCCTGGGCGGCCAGGGCCAGCCAGCGCGCCTCCCGGTTCGTGACAGCGGCTTGCCCGGGCATGGCGGCGCATCGTAGGTACGGCGCGGCAGGCCGGGCGGAACGCCCGGGAGGGGCTCCGGGCATCGGATCTTCACGCGAGCATGGCCGGGTGAGCACCTTCGATTCCGTGGCCGCGTCCGCCTACTCCGACCGGATGTGGGCGGAGGAGGCGGTGCCCGCCCTCCACGACTACATCCGCATCCCGAACGTCAGCCCCGACTACTGCCCTACCTGGGCCGAGGACGGGCATATGGACCGGGCCGTCGAGCTGGTGCGGGACTGGTGCGTCGGCCGGCGGATCGAGGGGATGACCGTCGAGGTCGTGCGCCTGCCCGGTCGCACCCCGCTCCTCTTCCTCGAGATCCCGGCCGCCGGCGGGGGGCGGGACGACGATCCGGTTCTCCTCTATGGCCACCTGGACAAGCAGCCCGAGATGGTGGGGTGGCGCGACGGGCTCGGGCCGTGGGAGCCCGTGGTGGAAGGGGACCGCCTGTACGGGCGGGGGGCGGCCGACGACGGGTACGCCGTGTTCTCCGCCGTGGGCGCCGTCGAGGCCGTGCGCGCCGCCGGTGGAGCCCACAATCGCTGCGTGGTGCTGATCGAGGCCAGCGAGGAGAGCGGCAGCCCCGACCTCCCCGCCTACTTCGACGCCCTGGCCGGGCGCATCGGCACACCGGGACTGGTGGTGGCCCTCGACTCCGACTCGACCACCTACGACCGGCTGTGGGTGACCACGTCGCTGCGCGGCGTCGTCATGGCCGTGGTCGACGTGCAGATCCTGACCGAGGGGGTGCACAGCGGCCTCGCCGGAGGGATCGTCCCCTCCTCGTTCCGGATCCTGCGCCGGCTGCTCGACCGCGTCGAGGATCCCGACACCGGCGCCGTCCTCGTTCCCCAGATGCACGTGGACATACCGGCTGTACGCGACGCCCAGCTGCGGGAGCTGGCCGCCGCCCTGGGAGCGCCGGCCCGCGACTTCCCGTTCGTGGCCGGGGCGCACGCTCAGGTCGACTCCCCCTACGAGGCCCTGGTGGCGTCGATGTGGGCGCCCGCCATCGCCGTGACCGGGGCGGAGGGGCTGCCGGCCATGGGGGCGGCGGGGAACGTGCTGCGCCCCCGGACGGCGGTGAAGCTGGCTGTCCGGGTGCCACCCACCTGTGACGCCGCCGCTGCAGGCGCAGCGCTGCGGCGCGCCCTCACGACCGATCCGCCCTACGGGGCGAGCGTGGAGGTGCGGGTGGAGGCCGCCGAGGACGGATGGGACGCCCCGGCTGACCCGCCCTGGCTGGAGCGCGTCCTCGACGAGGCGTCCCGCTCCACCTACGGGAACCCGCCGGCGCGCACCGGCGTGGGCGGGTCGATTCCGTTCATCGCCATGCTGGGTCGGCGCTTCCCCTCGGCGGCGTTCGTGGTGACGGGCGTTCTGGGACCGGGCTCCAACGCCCACGGCCCCAACGAGTTCCTGCACCTGCCCACGGCGCGCCGGCTCACGGCCGCCGTGGCC
The DNA here is from genome assembly GCA_035695125.1 of Acidimicrobiales bacterium. Lineage (GTDB taxonomy): Bacteria > Actinomycetota > Acidimicrobiia > Acidimicrobiales > JAJPHE01 > DASSEU01. The sequence continues at coordinate 5,661 of DASSEU010000024.1, read as the reverse complement.
CGGGTGCTGCACGCCCACGCCGTGGAGGCGTAGGCGCTAAGGCGCTACAGCGGCTTGCCGTCCGGGCCCAGGTAGTCCCCCGAGAAGTGGCCGTCGTCCTCGAGGGCGGCCCACTCCTCGTCGTTGAGGCCGACCACGCCGCGCAGGACGGCCTCGTTGTCGGCGCCGAGCAGCGGGATCGGCTCCCAGGCCATCGGGGGCCCGTCCCAGCGGAAGGCGTGGGTGGCGTACTCGTGGGTGCCGAGCTCGGGGTTGCCGTTCTCCCGGAACAGGCCGCGGGCCCGGAGATGGGGATCGGCGTAGCACTCGGATTCGGTGAGCACGGGCCCAGCCGGCACCCCGTGCTCCTGGCAGCGGTGGAACACGTCGTAATGGGTGAGTCCCCCGGTCCACGCCGCGATGCCGGCGTCGATCTCGTCGTGATGCTCGCGCCGCCCGGCGGCGGAGGCGAAGCGGGAGTGACCGGCCCATTCCGGATCCCCCATGGCGGTCTGCAGCCCCGACCACTCCGCGTCGGATCCCACCGAGATAGCCACCCACCGGTCGGTGCCGTGGGCGCCGACCCCGCCGGCGCCCGCCGTTCCGGGGGCGGCGTCGCGGCAGCGGTACACGCCCTGCGGCGCCCGTTCGGGATGGCGGTTGCCCATGCGGTCGTGGCGCACCCCGGTGGCGGAGGCCTCGACGACCAGCTCGCCGATGTGGTTGATCATGTTCTCGCACTGCGACAGCTCGACGAGGCTGCCCCGGCCGGTGCGATCGCGCTCGCGGAGGGCGGCCATTACCGCCACCGCTCCCATCGCACCAGTGGCGGCGTCCATGTGGAACACGGCATCGGTCTCGGCCGGGTCGGCATCCGGATAGCCCCGTATGGCGGTGAGGCCGCACAGTGACTCGAAGTTCACCCCGAAGCCCAGATAGTTCCGGTAGGGGCCGTCGAGGCCGACCGACGGGAGGCGCACCATCGACAGCGCCGGGTTGCGGGCCGACACGTCCTCCCATCCGATCCCGAGCTTGTCGACGAGGTCGACCGAGTTGTTCTCGATCAGGATGTCGCACTTCTCCGCCAGTCGGAGGAAGGCCTCGCGTCCGAGTGGTCTCTGGAGGGCCAGGGTCACGGACTTCTTGTTGCGGGCGTGGGCCGTGAACAGGGCCACCCGGTTCCAGGGGCGCGCCCCGGCGTGGGTGTCCGGGTAGCCACCGAAGATCGGGCCCAGGATCGGTACGAGCTCGGGGGCGGGCCGGGGGAACAGGCCGCGGGTGCTCGTCGGCCACACCCAGGGGTTGTCGACGCGGATGATCTCGGCGCCCAGGTCGCCGAGGAGGGTCGTGGCGTAAGGGCCGGCCCAGACCACGGTGAGGTCGAGGACGCGCACCCCCTCGAGGGGCAGCCGCCGGTTACCCGGGGCGCCCCGGGCAGGCGTCGACGGCGGGGGCACCGCCGCTTCGGCGCGCAGCTCCGCGCCCTGCTCGTCGAGGAGAGGGGCCCGGCGGGAGTCGACGTCCCCGGTGGCCAACCGGACAGGAGCGCCCGGATAGGTGAGTGTCCCGGCCACAGGATGATCGATCTGCTCCCAGTAGCCACGGGCGTGGAAGTGCGGATCCTCCAGGAGGTCGACCGGGGCGTTGACCGACGTCACCGGCCAGGCGTTGGCCTGGGCGTCGGCCATGGCCTGCTGGCGGGTGCGCGCCACGCCCCAGACGGTGAGGGCCACGTCGGTCAGCTCGGCCAGCTCCATGTCGGTGATGGCGTTGGGAGCGGCGTAGCGCGGGGCCAGCTCGGGCGCGTCGATGGTCTTCAGCATCCGCGGGAGCCACTGCGGCATGGTCGAGACCCACACCAGGCCGTCCTCGGCCAGCTTGATGCCGGCGGGCAGCGCGCCGAGCCGCCGCCCTTCGCTCCTCGGCGCGTCGCGACCCGTGTAGGCGTAGTAGAGGAGGTAGGTCATGCGCCGGTCGATCGAGACCAGCTGGGTGTCGACATGGGCCACGTCGGCGTGTACGCCCCGCCCGGACGCCTCGGCCAAGCCGATCCCGGCCAGGGCCGCCAGAGCGGCCAGAGTCCCGCACTGGTACTGGCCCAGGTCGGCGCCGAGCTTGACCGGCTCGCGTGACGCCACCCCGGTGGAGGACATGGCGCCGCCCACGGCGTAGGTGACGATGTCCGCCCCCTTGTAGCCCGCATAGGGGCCCGTCAGCCCGAACGGGGTGACGCTCACGAACGTGACCGCCGGGTTGTCCCGCGCTGTGTCCTCGTAGCCCAGTCCGTACGACTCGAGGTGTCCGGCGGCCGAGCTCGTCAGCACGACGTGGGAGCTGGCCATGAGGCCGCGCACCACCGACGCGTCGTCGGGGCGTTCCAGATCAGCGGCAAGCGAGCGCTTTCCCCTGTTGAGATGGAGGAAGGCGGCCCGCCGCTCGGACTCGGGCCCGCTGTCCCCGACCAGTGCTCCGGCCCGGCGGGCCAGGTCCCCGTCGGGCGGCTCGACCTTGACCACGTCGGCGCCGAGAAGGCTAAGCAGTCTCCCGGCGTAGGGGCCGGCCATGCCCTCGGCCAGCTCGACCACCCGGATCCCGGTGAGAGGGGCCATCCGGCTCAGCTCCGGCCCGATGGGCGCAAAACGGCAGGCATGCCGGCAGCATGCCAGGCCGCGCCAGGGCCGCCGGGCCGGACCCCGGTAGCCTGGGCCGGCCGGGTGGACCGATCGGTTGGTGGGGAGGCCGGATGGAAACCGTGTCGTCAGCGCCCGCGGCGAGTCAGCCCGAGGATCCGATCCTCGGTGCGCTCAAGCCGCGGATACTTGGACCTCAGGCCGCGGCCGGGGCGCTGGCGCCCCTCGTCGTCTACCAGCTGGCCCACCGGAACGGGATGGCCGACGCCACGTCCCTGGCCCTGGCCTCGGTGGTCCCGGCCCTCTGGGTCGCCGGGAACTGGGCCTGGCGTCGGCGCCTCGAGGTCCTGCCCGGCATAGCCCTCTTCGGGCTCGTCATCGGCCTCGTAGCCGTCGTGGCCCTCCACGGCAGCGAGCTCGTGCTCAAGATGCGCGAGTCGCTCATAAGCGGGACCCTCGGGCTGATCTTTCTCATCAGCCTGGTGGTGTCCCGACGTCCGTTCGTCTTCCACCTCGGCCGCGCCATGGCGTCCAGCCAGGGGGCGGGGGCCATCGCCGACTTCGAGACGCTGTGGGGGGAGGAGCAGGCCCGCCGGGTCGTGCGGGTTCTCACCCTCCTGTGGGGGGTCGGCCTCTTCGGGGAAGCCGTCCTTCGCGCCATCCTGGCCCTGGCCCTGCCGACCGGCACCTTCCTGGCCCTGAGCCCGCCGGTCGGCTGGGTGATCATCGGCTCGCTGATGTGGTTCACCGTCAGCTACATCCGGACCAACCGGCAGCAGGTGGCGCTGGCTGCGGATGCCGAGACGGGGCCGGGCCGGGCCGTCTGACCGGCGCCCGCTACGAGACCAGCGCTACGAGACGAGCACCGCGTCGCGGCGCGGGCCGGTATCCCCGGTGAGGTCGGCTCCTGCGTCCGTCTCCCCTCCAGCGTGTCCCTGAGGGAACTCCGCCTGGCTGTCCGAGTCCCCCGGGGTGAGGTCATCGACCGCGACCGATGATGTGCCGGCCGCGCACGCCGCGAGCCGCTCGGGCGTGGGCCAGCGCACCTTGGACGCCCAACCCGCGGCCTCGAACAGCCGGATGAGGGCTGCCGACGTGTCGATCTGGGCCCGGCCCACACCGTGCCGGGCGGACGAGGGGTAGGCGTGGTGAAGGTTGTGCCACGACTCCCCCATGGAGATCAGCGCCAACGGGGCGAAGTTCCGGCTGTGGTCCTTCGCCGCGAAGGGCCGGCGGCCGAACATGTGGCAGATCGAGTTGACGCTCCACGTCACGTGGTGCAGGAGCGCCATACGGACGAGACCGGCCCAGATCAGCGTCGTCACGCCGCCGACCGGTGACCCCGACAGACCCCAGCCGACGAAGAACGGGAGGGCCAGCGAGACGATGGCCAGCAGCGGGAACAGGGCACTGATGACCGTGAGGTCGCGATCACGGAGCAGGTCGGGGGCGTACCTCTCGGCGGGAGTGGGATCGTCACGGAACAGCCAGCCCATGTGGGCGTGGGCGAAGCCCCGCAGCTGACCGAGGACCCCGGGCCCGTGCAGGTGGGGGGAGTGCGGATCACCGGCGCGGTCGCTGAACATGTGGTGGCGGCGGTGGTTGGCCACCCAGGCCACGAGGGAACCCTCGACGGCCATGGACCCGGCCACGGCCAGGGCGATCTTGAGGGCTCGGGTCGGCCGGAAGCTCCCGTGGGTGAACATCCGGTGGTATCCGACCGTGACGCCGTGACCGGTCACGGCGTACAGCACCAGGCCGAGGACCAGATCGCGCAGATGGACCGCCCGTCCCCACAGCGACGGAACGATGGCCGACACGGCCGCCAGGGGCCCGACGACCAGGAGGGCGGTGACGATCCGGGGGCCGAGACCGGAGGCCGGCGCGTCTACGGAGGTTGCTTGGGACGAATTCTCGGGGTTCATGGGTGCCTTTCCGGCGTGACCTGGATCCAGCCCCGTCGTAGGTGAGTGATCGGCGTTCCCCGCCGGAACATGTAGAGCCCGCCGAAAGGCGGGCCCACAGGGAGGCTAGAGCATCCCCATCTTCGTCACGGCGCGCCCCGGTTCCTTCCGGGGGACCGCATCGGCCGGAATGCCACCCACCGTGACCCGGTTGGTTACGCCAATGCACTTAATCGCCTCTTAAACGTCAGGAGGCGGCCCCGGATGCCGACACAGGCGGGCACATGACGGACATCAGGACCGGAACCGAGGAGGTCGAGACCGAGGACGGGGTGGCCCTGGCCAGCCGGGTCCAGGGGCCGCCCGACGCTGCGGTGGCGCTGATCCTGGCCCACGGCTTCAGCATGACCAGCACCGACCGGCGTCTGGCCGCCGTGGCGGGGGGGCTGGCCGACGCCGGCAATGCCGTCTACACGTTCGACTTCCGCGGCCACGGCCGCAGCAGCGGCGTGTGCACGCTCGGTGACCTCGAGATTTTCGACATCGACGCGGTCATCCGCCTGGCCCGTCGCCAGAACCACGAGAGGGTCGTCGTCATCGGTGCGTCCATGGGGGGCTTCGTGTCCCTGCGCCATGCCGCCCTGCTCGGAGGCGAGGACGCCGTCATCGCCATCAGCACGCCGGCCACGTGGGGCGTCTCCCCTCGGATGCGGGCCCGGGCCCTCAGCCTGGCCGTGCACAACCGGGTGGGAAGGCGGATCCTCTCGGCCCGGGGCACCCGGGTCGTGGACACCCTGCCGGAGCCGTTTCTGTCCCCGTCGCAGCTGGCCGAACGCATATCCCTTCCGGTGGCGGTGGTCCACGGGGGCCGCGACCCCTACGTGCCTGTCGGTGACGCCGTTCTGCTCCACGAGCGCCTGGCCGGTCCCAAGCGCCTGGTGGTCCTCCCCGAGTTCGGTCACGCCGAGGCCGCCTACACCGAGGACCTCGTCGGCCTGCTGGAGTCGCTGGTGGAGGTGCTGCTCGACGCCGGTGGAGGGGCGGCGGAGCGCTGCTAGGGTCTGGGACGGCCTCGGGGGGACAAAACCCCAGGTCAGAGCCCATTTCTCTGCGCTCGTAGCTCAACGGATAGAGCATCTGACTACGGA
>DASSEU010000023.1:0-37214 GCA_035695125.1 Acidimicrobiales bacterium | reverse complement strand
GCCCGACTGGGCCTGGGCCGCTCCTTCCAGGACTCGAAGCTCTTCCCGGCCATGACCGTGGCCGACACGATCAAGGTGGCCCTCGAGCGTCACGTCGAGGTGCGCGATCCGTTGGCGGCGGCCCTCCGCCTCCCGGCCGTCCTCGACTCCGAGGCCGCCGTCGACGAGCGTGTCGCCGAGCTGATCGAGATGCTCGGCCTGAGCGCATTCCGCAACAAGTTCGTGGCCGAGATATCGACCGGGACCCGGCGCCTCATCGACCTGGCCTGCATCCTGGCCCACGAGCCGTCGGTGATCCTGTTCGACGAGCCCTCCTCCGGCATAGCCCAGCGGGAGAGCGAGGCCCTCGGGCCGATGCTGCGCAAGGTCCGGGAGCTGACGGGGTCGAGCCTGCTGGTGATCGAGCACGACATGCCCCTGCTGACCGGGCTGGCCGACGAGGTGGTGGCCCTCGACCTGGGACGGGTGCTGGCCCAGGGGCCGCCGGACGAGATCGTCAACGATCCCAGGGTGGTGGCCGCCTATCTCGGCACGGGCACCGAGGCGGTGGCCCGCTCAGGAGGGCTTCCGGTCCGGCGGAAGGCGTCGACCGGCACCCGGACCGCCGCGGCCCGCACGGGAAGCGGAGCGGGGCGGAGGCGGGCCTCTACGGCGACAGCAGACCAGGCAACGGACCCGACCCCCGGAGCGGGGCGGTCGGAGATGGGGGAGACGCGATGAGCGGCAGGGGATCGCTGAACGAGGTGACGCTGGGGGACATCGGTCGGGCCCTGCGGCGCTACCAGCCCTTCGTCCTCGCGGTGGCGGCCATCGTCCTGGTCGTGGCCTTCCTGCCCGGCAAGGAGAGCTCCAACCCGGGGGCGGCGTCGGCCACGGGCCCCGGCACGGGCTCGGTCCGCCTCGGGGGGACCGGTGGCCAGACCGGAGGGGGCGGTGCGGCGGGGGCCAACGGCCTGTCGAACGGGTCCGGGGCCAACGGCAGCCTGCTCGACACCGGGTCGGGCGGAGGCGCGGCGGGCGCCGCGGGCGGAGGCACCGGCACGACCGGGGGCGGCGCCACGGCCACGGGCGGGACCGGCGGGTCGGCGTTGCCGGCGGCCACGAGCGATCCGTGGTGCGACAAGGCCACGGGCCGGGTCAAGCTGCCGAGCCTCTACGCCCCGCCCTGCGTCCCGCCGTACAACGGGAACAACGGCGGATCCACCTACCCGGGGGTGACGGCGTCGACCATCACCGTGGCCGTGCCGTTCGCCAACAACCAGGCCCAGGCCAACGCCACCCGGGCGGCCGCCGCCGACACCGACACCCAGGACCAGGCCAAGACCACGGCCCAGAACTACCTGAGCATGTTCGAGCACCACGTCCAGACCTACGGGCGCAGCGTCAAGCTCGTGTACTTCACCAGCTCGTACAACAGCAACGACTCGACTGCGGCCCAGAACGCCGAGTGCCAGAGCGACGCCACCTACATCGCCAAGCAGATCAAGGCCTTCATCGCCTGGGACATGCGGGCCGAGGTCGGCTGTACCACCGCCTTCCAGAACACCCTCGCCAACGACGGGGTGCTGTGCTTCTGCACCGTGACCGTGCCCGCGTCCTACTACCTGAGCTGGGCCCCCTACGTCTGGGGCACCGGACTGCCCGACGAGACCCAGGGCTACCTGATGCGGGCCGAGATGATCTGTGACGAGATCGCCCCGTACCCGCCCCAGTTCGCGGGTGAGGCGGACCTCAACTCCCCGCTGAAGAGGAGCCGGACCTTCGGGCTGGTCTGGCCCGGGGCCTCGAGCCTGGACAACACCCAGGCCTACGTGTCGGGTGCCCAGTTCTTCGCCCAGAAGCTCAAGCAATGCGGTGTGAACCTGGTCGACGACGTGTCGTTCCCGATCGTCGACCCCAACGGACCCGCCGACGCCCAGACGATCATGGCCAAGTTCAAGAACGACCATGTGAGCGACGTGATCGTGGTGGCCGATCCCGTCGATCCCGTGTACCTGACCACCGGTGCCACCAAGCAGGACTACTTCCCGGAGTGGATCGACACCGGCTCCGCCCTCACCGACACGACCCACTTCGGGCGTCTCTACGACCAGACCCAGTGGCGCCACGCCTTCGGGCTGAGCCTGCTCCCGGACCGGGTGCCGACCGACCTCACCGACGCCCTGCACCTGTACGAGTGGGAGTACCACGGCCAGCCTCCCGCCACCCACGAGGACAGCACGGCGGCGTGGCCGTTCTCGTTCTTCCTCACTACGGGCATCTCGCTGGCCGGGCCGGACCTCACCCCCCGCACCTTCCAGTGCGGGGAGCCCCCGTACACGTCGAAGACCCACGCCGGGTGGCTGGGGGCCTCGGCGGGGATCCCGTGCGTCGGCCAGGTGTACCCGGGGCTGTTCGGCTACCCGGTCTCCCCCTCCGACTACCAGAGTCGGGTGGCCAACTCCGTGGTGAGCTGGGGTTCGAAGCTGTGGCCCTGGGACGACTACAACATCTACGACGACGCCACTCTGATCTGGTGGGACCCCACCGCCACCGGCCCGGACGAGTCCAACACCCAGGGGGTGGGGATGTGGCGCTACGTCAACAACGGCAAGCGCTATCTCTACGGCCAGTTCCCCAAGGTCAACCCGCCCTGGTTCCAGGCCGCCAACACCGTGACGATCTTCGCCGGCCTGCCCGGCCCCGATACGCCCCCCAACTACCCGTACGCCTGCTACTACATGTGCTGAGGTGATCCCCGGCCGACGCCTCAAGTCTCCCCGAGCGGGAACCGATGCGGTCGGTAAGCCGTTGAGGAAGGTGGAGGTCGGGGACGGGTTGAGGCAGGAACGGCGGGTGAGGGATCTCAGGTGGGCTTGGCGCGCGGCCGGTGCGGCCGTCGGCCTGGTCGCGTTCGTGGCGGCTGCTGCCGCCCCGGCATCCGCCGCCGTCCGACGTCCGCACCCCCGCTCCCACCCCCACGTGCGCCCGACGCCCGGGCCGGCGCGTCCCACCGCCGCCGACCTGCGGGTCAGCCCGGAGCGGGGCCAGCGCATCGACGGTTTCGGGGTGTCGGGGGGCTGGTGGCCCACGAACATGGGCCGGTTCCCGGCGGCGGCCCAGCAGCAGCTGGGTGAGCTGCTCTTCGCGCCGACCGGCCTGTGGGTGTCCCAGTACCGCTACAACATCGGGGGCGGGGGAGTGGGGGTCTGGGACCCCTACAAGGCGCCCCCGACCTTCCTCACCCGGGCCGGGACATACGACTGGGGGGCCGACCCCAGCGGGCTGGCCTTCCTGCAGATGGCGGCCGCCTACCGGGTCCCCCAGCTGATCGGCTTCGTCAACAGCGCCCCGGCCTCGTTCACCTCCAACGGAAAGAGCTGCGGGGGGAGCCTGCGGCCCGACCGCATCGGGGCGTTCGCCGGCTACCTGGCCCAGGTGACCGCCCATCTCGACGCGACCGACCACATCCGCCTCTCGTACGTGAGCCCGATGAACGAGCCCGACACGTCCCAGCCCACCTGCCGCCAGGAGGGCATGACGGTCCCCGTCGGAGAGCGGGCGGCCGTGGTCGACGCCGTGGCCCGCGCCCTGGCGGCTCTGCCCGGCCATCCGCGGGTCATCGCCGACGAGTCGAGCCTGGTCGGCCAGCTCCTCTCCGAGGCGCCCCGCTGGCTACCCGCCACCCGGGGGGCGGTGGCGGTGATCGCCCACCACACCTACGACTACCCGGACCAGACCACCCTCTCGCAGGTCAACCGGCTCCCACTGACCCACTGGGCCACCGAGATCTGCTGTTACGACGGGTCTGACTTCGGATGGCAGTACGACCCCACGATGGGCTCGGGCCTGTGGCTGGCCCGTACCATCTTCGGGGATCTCGGTGCGGCCCACGACTCGGCGTTCGACTGGTGGGTGGCGGCCTCCCCCAACGTCGGTTGTGATCCCACCCGGACCCCCGGGTGCCAGGACCACGTCAACCCCGCCGGGCGCAACGACGGCCTCGTGTACTACGACCCGAACTGGAGGAACGACGGGAACGACACCCTCTACCTCACCAAGCGCTACTGGGTGCTGGCCTCGTTCAGCCGCTACGTCCGGCCGGGGGCCGTCCTCCACCAGATCAGCGGGCTGCCGGCCGGCGCCCAGGCCCTCGCCTTCGAGAAGGGCCGGGACTGGTCGGTCGTGGCCGCCAACGATTCGTCGACCAGGACCATCGATGCCGTCATCCACCTTCCTTCGGGGGTGGCGGCGGGCGCGGCCCGGGCCTATGTCACCGACGCCCGGAGCAACCTGGCGCCCATCGCAGTGGCCACCGGGAACGGGACAGTGAGCATCTCGCTGCCGCCGCGCAGCCTGACGTGTGTCCTGGTGGGCGCCCACGAGGTGACGCGCGGCGTCGCCCGCACCTCCTCACACTCCGGCCCGCAGGCGGCCGGGTCGTCCCGCTAGGGCTTCCCCGGAGCCGCGCCGGCGTCATCCCCGAGGATGATGCCGATTCGGCGCCGGGACCGATGCCCCGAAGCGGGGCCGTCGTTACGCTCCTCCTGTGAGCCGGGAGGCCGACGAGGTGGTCACGCGCTCGGGCGGGGACCGCAGCATGCTGGGGATGGCGCTGCTGGCGGCGGGCACCCTCTGGCTGCTCGGGGAGCTGGGTCTGCTCCACGTGGCGGGACGGACGCTCGCCTCCGTGGCCCTGGTCTGCATCGGCGCCGGGCTGATCATGACCCGTCGCACGGGGCGGCGACGGTGGCCGATCCTGGTCGGCGGTCTGCTGGCCCTCAGCCTGCTCGGGAACTCCGCCTCGGCCAGCTTCCGGTCCCAGTTCGGGGGCACCGTCGGACCCCAGACCGCCAGTCCCACCCAGCTGAGCCAGGTCCGGGCCAGGTACCAGACGGCGGCCGGAGCGCTCACCGTGGACCTCAGCGGGGTCGGATTCCCCCCCGGCGGCCACCAAGCAGTCGACGCCAGCGTCGGGGCCGGTCCCCTCCACGTCATCGTGCCTGCGGATGTGGCGCTTCGGGTCAAGGCGCACGACTCCGCCGGGCCCGTCACGGTCCTCGGTCGGCAGCTCGGCGCCGGTCTCGACGAGAACGACGAGTACCAGGACCCGGACTGGGGGCGGACGAGCCGGTTCCGGTTGACCCTGGACCTCCATGTTGGTGCCGGCCCGATCGACGTCGAGCGGACCGGCGCCGCCAAGCAGGCCCAGAACCCCCAGTCGGCGCCGGCCCCGCCACTGGCACCGAAGGCTCCGCAGGTCCCCGTGGCCAAGCAGGCCTCCGACGGGGAGCCGTTGCCGTGACGGCCTGTGGGGTCCGGCCCGGCCACCGCCATCACGCCACGACGGTGCGCGTCCCGCCGCCGAGACGCCGGCGGCCGGCATCGGGCCGGTCGGGTGCCAGCCGGGTGATCTTCGGCGTCATCTATCTGACCGTCGGACTCGGCTACCTGTTCGACAGCCTCCACCTCTGGGTGGTGCACGCCGTCTACCTCTGGCCGTTGGCCCTGATAGCGGTGGGGACCTGGGTGCTGACAGGTCGGGTCGAGCGGGCCAAGGTGGAGGAGGACCGCAGCGCCCAGCTGGCCGTGGCCGAGGAACGGGTGCGGATAGCCCGTGAGCTCCACGACATCGTGGCCCACAGCGTCAGCCTGATGACGATCCAGATAGCCGCGGCCCGCCGTGTGCACCAACGCCAGCCCGAGGAGGCGGAGGAGGCGCTGGCCAACGCCGAGCAGACCGGCCGGCGCGCCCTGTCGGAGCTGCGCAGCATGCTCTCGATGCTGAGGGGGGCCGACGCTTCGATCGGGGCGGCCGGCCCCCCCCGTCCGGACCCGACCGGATCCGGTCCGAACCGCCAGCCGCTGCCCGGTCTCGGGGACCTCGAGAACCTGGTCAAGGAGTCGCGCGAAGCCGGCCTCGCCGTCGACCTGCGGGTCTCGGGCGTCGAACCCGACGCCGCCGGGAGTGTCGGACTGGCCGTGTACCGCGTGGTGCAGGAGGCCCTGACCAACGCCATGCGCCACTCCCAGGGCGCCCACGTCCAGGTCGAGGTGACCTACGCTCCCGGATTCATAGTGCTGTTCGTGGACGACGACGGTGCGGGCGCCACGGCGCCCCGGGGGACCGAGGGTCACGGCCTGATGGGAATGGCCGAACGCGTGGCCGCTCTGGGCGGGACGCTGGACGCCGGACCCCGCGCCACGGGCCCCGGGTGGCGGGTCCACGCCCGCATCCCCCTCCTGCCCGGCCAGGGTTGACCGGGCGGGTGGCGCGACGGAAATGAGCGGCTCGGCAGAAGTGAGCGGTTCGCCAGTGGCGGGGGAAGCCACTCCTCCCGCCATCCGCCTGCTCGTCGTCGACGACGAGGCGCTGGTCCGTTCCGGGTTCCGGCTGATCCTGCAGAGCGAGCCCGGCTTCCAGGTCGTCGGAGAGGCGTCCGACGGGGCGGCCGCCATCGAGGAGGCCCTCCGGCTGCGGCCCGACGTGGTGTTGATGGACGTCCGGATGCCGCGCATGGACGGCGTCGAGGCCACCCGGCGCCTGACCGAGGCCAGCGACGTCAAGGTGTTGATCCTCACCACCTTCGACCTGGACGCCTACCTGTTCGACGCCGTCCGGGCCGGGGCCAGCGGCTTCCTGCTCAAGGACGTGCCGCCCGACGACCTGGCCGACGCCATCCGGGCGGTGGCCCGGGGGGACGCCCTGATCGAACCCCGGATGACCCGGCGCCTCCTCGACGAGTTCGCCCGGCAGCCGTCCGGGGCGCCCCCGAGGCCCGGCACCGGTCTCGACACGCTGACCCAGCGCGAGCTCGAGGTGCTGCGGGCCGTCGCCCGCGGCCTGAGCAATGCCGAGATAGCCGAGGAGCTCTACATCAGCGAGACCACGGTCAAGACCCACGTGGCCCACATCCTCACCAAGCTGGCTTTGCGCGACCGCATCCAGGCGGTCGTGCTCGCCTACGAGTCGGGGTTGGTGGCGGCGGGAGGGTGAGGCCGCCCGCCGGCCGGAGGGCAGGGACGGGCGGCGGGGGCGGACGGAATCGACCTGGGGGATGAGCGGCAATCCTCATCCGGGAGGACGACGCAACGGCCGCCGATCCGTACCGTGGTCAGCATGACGAGGTTCTCCAAGTTCGGCACCGACTACACCGATCCCAGCGCCTATCCGGGGACCGCCCGTCTCGACCGCACCGGCACCGGCGCCATGTCGCGCCGCGGGTCCGGCGGGGTCCTGCGCGGTGCGGCGGCGGTGTTCGTCGGCATCGTGGCGGTGGTGCTCGCCTGGCATCTGATCGGCCTGGTGATCGGCACCGTGTTCCTGGCCCTCAAGCTGGCGGTGATCGTCGGTCTTGTCGCCGCGGTGGTCTCGCTCGTCCGGCACTTCCGGTAGGTTCCGGGGTCGATGAGGCCCCTTCCGCCGGCGGCCCGCCGATGAGGTTCGTCGTGCTCGGCGCCGGTGCCGTCGGCGGGGTAGTGGGTGGCCGGCTGGCCGAGCACGGCCACGACGTGCAGGTGATAGCCCGGGGCGCCCACCGGGAGGCGATGGCGTCGCGAGGCCTGCGCGTGGACTCCCCGGACGGGTCGGTCGCGCTTCCGGTCCGGGTGCACGGCGTCCCCGGTGACGTCGAATGGACGGGAGCGGAAGCCGTGCTCTTGGGCGTGAAGAGCCAGGACACGGCCGGCGTCCTCGATGCGCTGATGGAGGTGGCTCCGCCCGACACTCCCGTGGTGTGCCTGCAGAACGGTGTCGCCAACGAGCGCGAGGCGCTGCGGCGGTTCGCCAACGTGTACGGCATCTGCGTGATGTGCCCCGCCACCCACCTCGAGCCCGGGGTGGTGATGGCCCACTCCGCCCCGGTCACCGCCCTGCTGGACATCGGTAGATACCCGTCGGGAGCCGACGATGTCTGCCGCGCCGTGGCCTCGGCGCTGGCCGCCTCCGGCATGGAGTCGGAGGTGCGCCCCGACATCATGCGCTGGAAGCACACCAAGCTGCTGATGAACCTCGGGAACGCCATCGGGGCCCTGTGCGGCCCGGAGGCCCGTGGTGGCCCGCTGAACGACCTGGTCCGCTCCGAGGGGGTGGCGTGCCTCGAGGCCGCCGGGATTCCCTTCGCCTCCGTCGAAGAGGACCGGGCCCGGCGCGGCGACAAGCTCCGGATGGCGCCGGCGGCGGGGGAGAGATGGCGCGGAGACTCCTCCTGGCAGAGCCTGGCCCGGAGCACCGGCGCCATCGAGACCGCCTACCTCAACGGGGAGGTGGTCCTCCTCGGGCGGTTGCACGGCGTGGCCACCCCGGCCAACGAGCTGCTCGTCCGGCTGGCGCTGCAGGCGGCACGAGAGCACCGGGCCCCGGGCTCGGTCGATCCCGACGAGCTGCTGGCCCATCTGGGCGCCGCCCCGGCCTGATCGTCCGCGCCGGGCCGCCGCGCCCGTGGGAGTCTTTGGGCATGACGGAGACCTTCCAGTACGTCCCTCATCCCCACCTCGAGCGACGGAAGGCCACCGGCCCGCCGAAGGTCCACGACTCGGCCGCAGAGGTACACGGCCAAGGGGTCCTCGGCCGGTTCAACTCGGCCCTGGGGCTCCACATCACAGTCATCGTCGGCACGATGTGGGCGGCCTACGTGTTCGCGGCGATAGCCCTCATCAGTCTGCCGGACAACATCCACTCGACTCAGACCCTGATCCTGTGGATCAGCAGCAGCTTCCTCCAGCTCGTGCTTCTGCCGATCATCATCGTCGGTCAGAACATCCAGGCCAAGGCGGCCGACAAGCGGGCCGAGGCCACCTACAACGATGCGGTTGCCGTGCTCGAGGAGGCCAAGCAGATCCAGAACCACCTCCTGGCCCAGGACCGCGAGATCGGGAAGATCATCGCCGCCCTGGAGGCGCGGGCGAGCTGAGGATCAGGGGGATCCCGCCCCCGGAACCGACACACGCAGCGCCTCGATGCGGCCCCGGGGCTCGGCAGCGGCATCGCGCGCATGGGAGCTGGGCGCGGTGAGGGCGTACAGGGTCCGACCGTCAGCCCCGCCGAGGGCGCACGCGTAACAGGTCTGCCCGAAGACGGCCTCCTCCAGGACCCGGCCGCCCTCCTCGACGCGCACACAGCGAGGGCTCAGAGGGTCGGCCAGCCACACGGCGCCGGCGGCATCCAGGCAGATACCGTCCGGCACCGCCCCGGCGGCGGAGAGATCGGCCCAGGTCCGGCGGTTCACCAGCGTGCCGTCGGGACGGCGGTCGAAGGCGGTGAGACGGCCCCCCATGCTCTCACCCACGATCAGAGTGGCCCCGTCGGTCGTGATCACCGCCCCGTTGGGAAAGCCCATGTCCTCGGCGGCGACCGATGCGGTGCCGTCGGGCTGGACGAGTGAGAGCACGGTCGGCCGGGCTCGCTCACCCCCGGCGCCCTGGCCCCGCCCGTCGCTGACCGCGTCGAGGTCGAAGCCGAATCCACCGACATAGGCCCGACCGTCGGTGTCCACGACCATGTCGTTGTTCATGAACGGCTCGTGGCCCGACAGGTCGGCATGGGTGACCAGGCTGCCGTTCCGCTCCTGGCGCAGCACGGCGCGGTCCCGCATGGCGACCACGAGCATCCGCCCGTCCGGCAGCCAGCCCAGGCCGGAGGGCTGCGCCGCCACCTCGACCATCCGCTCGTCGTGGCCCGACTCGTCGATGCGGTGCACGGCGTGGTCGTAGAAGTCCGAGTACCACAGATAGGGGCTGCGCCAGCGTGGGCCCTCCCCGAAGAACAGCCCCTCCCTCACGATCTCGGCGGTCACTCCCGCCCCCCTTCCGACCGGCAGGCGCCGCCGGCCTCCTGCTCACCGTAGGGGAGGTGGCTCCCCGAGGCGACGGCGTGTCGGCGCCGCCGGCTCGAGCAGGGCGGGGTCGTCGTAGAGGGTGATGGCGGGGCGCCTCGGCTGCCGCTCACCCTCGGCATCGGCCGGCCCGAGCAGGCCGGCTCCGACGAGGAAGGTGAGCGTCACCAGCAGGACGGCCCGTTCCGTCCGGGTGAGGGTGTGGGGCCCGGCCGCCGGGGCGGGCGTGGAAGCCGGTGTCGGCGCCGTGTGTGCCGTCGTCGGCGCGGGGCCCGGTGTCTTCGGGGTCGAGCGGGCGGCCGGACCGATCACCGACACCACGGACAGGATGCCGAGCACGGTCACCGCCACGAGAATCGAGCGGCGTCTCACCCGGGCGGGGTCTTGGCGGCCGGGCTCGAGCGCCGGGTGCGTCCGGACGCCGACCGGTTGCCCGACCGGGCTATCACCGATTCGTCGGCTCCTAGATACGACGCCACCACCTGGGGGTGGTTCACGACCTCCTGGGGCGTGCCCTCGGCTATCACGCGTCCCAACTCGAGCGCCAGCATGGTGTCGGCGATGGCGGTGACGAGTGGCATGTCGTGCTCGATCACCAGAAGGCTGCAGCCGATCTCGTCGCGTATCCGCTGCAGGAGCGGCCCCAGCGCCTCGGTCTCCCGTTGGGCGATGCCGGAGCTCGGCTCGTCGAGGATCAGCACCGACGGCCGGTGGGCGATGGACATGGCCAGATCGACGATGCGACGGCTGCCGGTCGACAGCTCGGACACGAACTTGTTGCGGAAGGCGCCGAGCCCGAGCAGCTCGATCAGCTCGTGGACCTTCCACGCCGCCTCGGTCTCGGTCTCGCCCACGGCCGGCATTCCGAGGGCCGCCGCCACCGGGTCGCGCACCTCGAGGTGCCGTTCCAGGGATACGGCGATGTTCTCGGCCACGGTCAGGGACGGGAACAGCCTGGCGTCCTGGAAGGACCGCCCCAGCCCGATCCGGGCCCGGGCATCGGGGGACCAGCCGGTGATGTCGGTGGAGCCGAGCCGGATCCGGCCGCCCCCGATCGGAACGAATCCGGAGATGGCGTCGAAGATGGTGGTCTTGCCTGCGCCGTTGGGCCCGATCAGCCCCAGGACCTCCCCCTGGTGGACCGTGAACGACGCGCCGTCGACGGCGCGGATGCCGCCGAAGCTGACCGATATCTCCTGGACCGCGAGGGCAGACGGCCCCTCAAGGAGGCGCTGGCGCCGGGCCGCCGCCTCCTTCCGGGCGGCGGCGGACGGGCGGGTGCCGCGGGCCGGGGCGGTACTGGCGGCGGTGTCCACCCCCACTCCGGCGCTGGCCCCCTCGAGGAACACCGAGCGGAGGATGTCGCCGCGGTCGAGCAGGTCCGCGGTCGGCCCAGAGAAGCGCACCTCCCCCTTCTCCATGAACACCGCCCGCTGGGCCAGGGTGAGGGCAACATTGACCGACTGCTCGACGAGGATGACCGTCGTGCCCTGCTCGTGGATGGCGCGGACGATGTCGACCAGCTGGCCGACGATCGTCGGTGCCAGACCGAGGCTCAACTCGTCGATCATCAGCAACCGGGGCCGGGCGATGAAGGCCATGCCGAGCCCGAGCATCTGCTGCTCTCCGCCCGACATGTTCCCCGCCAGGGTGTCCCCCCGCTCGCGGAGGACCGGGAAGTACTCGAGAACCCGCGCCGTGGCCTTCCTGACGTGCTCCGGCTCCCGGCGGTACATCCAGCCGGCCAGGCGCAGGCACTCGTTGACGGTCAGAGTGGGAAACACGCTCCGGCCGCCGGGCATCTGGATGATCCCGAGGCCGACCGCGGCCCGGGCGTCGGCGTGGGTGATGTCCTGGCCGTCGAAGAAGACGGCCCCACCGGCCGGCTCGACCAGGCCGGAGATGGCCTTGAGGAGGGTCGACTTGCCGGCCCCGTTGGTGCCGAGGAGGGCGACGATCTCTCCTTCGGCCACCTGGAACTCGACGCCGAACAGCACCTGCACCGAGTCATAGGCGACGTCCAGCGACGTGCAGCGGAGGAGCGCCCGGTTCCCGGAGGTGAGCCGGGCCCGGCGCAGCTCGACCTGGGCCGCCAGCACGCGGAGGGCCCGCTGGGCGTCCCCGGGGACGTACTTCCGCGTGGAGGCGAGGATGAGGCCTCCAACGACCCAGTACGGCGCCAGCACGGCCACCCCCCACCGGATGCCGTCGTCGGTGGAGACGCTGACCGCGCCGGTGAAGAAGAAGAGCACCCAGACCCCGGCGACGAGGAAGAGCGAGCCGATACCGAAGGCCAGTGTCCGGACCCGGGCGGGGGCTACGAGGGCCAGCACCGAGTAGAAGGGGGCGTAGAACAGTCCGGCCACGAAGCTGGTGGCGAACCCGAGGACGATCGACAGCCCCGCCGCGGGGGCGGCGGCGGTCAGCGCCAGTCCGACGCCCACCCCCGCCAGGGCGTAGCCCGCGTACCGGAGGGGCTCACCCAGCCCCTTCTCCGACCAGCCCTGGGTCCAGCGGCCACCGGCTATCACGCCGCCCAGGATGAACACGTTGTTGGCGCCGATGACGAAGCCGCGGCCCAGGTCCCCGAACCCGTAGGCGCGCTGGAAGAACAGGGGGAGGGTGTAGACGAGCGGGATGACGCCGGCGCCGACGAAGCACCAGGCGAAGAACTGGCGGCGCAGGCTGCGTACCGCCCACAGCGTCCGCCATGCCTCCTGGAACCCGACCGGGGCCTCGTTCTCGATCTGCTCAGCCGCCTCGGCGTCGTCGGTCCCTCCCCGACGGGGCTCCGGGAGGCGCACGGCCACCAGGGCCACGACCAGCATCGGCACGGCCAGCACGATGAACGCCGCCCGCCATCCGCCGGCCGCGGACACGATCCCCGCCGCCACCGCCCCGAGGATGGCTCCCATCTGGATGGCGGAGGAGTGCACGGCGTAGGTGCGGGGCCGGTCCTCAGGGATGTAGTAGTCGGCCAACAGCGAGTTGTGGACCGGGTCGTTGACCAGCTGGCCGACACCGGCGGCCAGCCGGACGAGGAACAACAGGGCCACCGTTCCGACGATGCCGGTGAACAGCGTGAAGACGGCTGCCACGATCCCGCCCACTACCACGAGGACGCGCCGGGGCAGACGGTCCCCGGCGAAGCTCACGGGCACGGCGGCGACGAGGGTCAGGGTGAGATTGACGATGATCACGAGGGCGAACTGCTTGTCCGAGAGATGGAAGGCCCGCTCGATCGTCGGTGACAGGACGGCGAAGGCGTTGCCGCTGAACTGGTCGAACAGGTAGATCAGCGTCAGCACGAACAGCGGGAACACATCCTGGGCGCCGACCAGGCCGAGGGGGCCGCGTCCTCCCTTGGGCCGGCCGACGGCCGGCGGGCTCGGGACCAGGTCCTCCCGCGGCGTGGCCTCGATGGTCATGACGGCACCGGGGCCCGGCTGCCCCGGCGGGGGCCTCCTTCGTCGGACTGCTGCGCCTCACCGTCGGCCCCGTTCCCGCTCTCGAGGGCAGTGGCCATGGCAGTGGTGAGGGCACGCGCCTGGGTGGCCTCCATCTCCTTCTCCGCCCGGGTGTCGGCCAGGAGGCTGGGTACGAGCAGGCCCCGCCT
Source organism: Acidimicrobiales bacterium (assembly GCA_035695125.1). Taxonomy (GTDB): domain Bacteria; phylum Actinomycetota; class Acidimicrobiia; order Acidimicrobiales; family JAJPHE01; genus DASSEU01. The sequence continues at coordinate 23,786 of DASSEU010000023.1, read as the reverse complement.
GACCGCAACGGCGCGCAGCAGGGGATCGCGGACGTAGTCGTAGGCGATCTGGGCCAGCCCGCCCGGGAACAGCCACAAGAGGAGCAGCACACCCACACTGCTGGCCAGCACCTGGATGTGGGGGTTGAACCCGGCGTACTGGAGGCCGCCGATCCAGGCGGTACCGAGGAGGGCGCCGGGCAGCGACGTGGTACCGCCGATGACGACGATCTCGAGCAGCAGCAGGCTGATGCTCGGGTCGAAGGACTGGGTCTCGATCACCTTCTGCCCGTAGGTGAAGAGTGCCCCCGCTATGGCCGCCCAGAACCCGGCCAGGGCGAATGCGGCCAGCTTGGCCAGCGCCACGTTCACCCCGTAGCTCTGGGCGCCCCGCTCGTTGTCCCGGGCGGCGATCATCACCCGACCCGCCCGGCTGCGGCGGACGAAGCGCGCCGACAGGAGCGCCAGCACGAGCATGATGAGGCACAGGTAGTAGTAGGCGCGGGGCCCGTTCATGCTGTAGCGGTTGTAGAGAAGGGGCCGGTTGATGGTCTGGGAGTTGTTCGGCAGGAAGCGGGAGAAGTAGTTGGGGGACAACAGGTAGACCTGGACGGCGATGGCGAAGGCCAGCGTGGTCACGGCCAGATACAGGCCCTGGATCCGCAGGGCCGGGAGGCCGATGACGACGGCGGCCACCGCGCCGGCCGCGCCCGCCGCGATCAGGGTCAGCCAGAAGTCGGCGTGCAGATGGGCCGCCAGCCCTCCCGCCACCAGTGCACCGATGCCGGCGAAGCCCCACTGGCCGAAGCTGATCTGTCCCGCCCATCCCATGACGATGACGAGGGACACGGCCACGATCCCGTAGCTGACGACGGTGGACGCCAGGATCTGTTGCTCGATGCCGAACAGGTAGGGCAGGGCGATGGCCAGGCCGAGGACGACGGCGCCCCCGAGGGTCCGCGCCCACGCGATCTCAGGCAGGTTCCGCAGCTCGGGCGGAACGGGGCGGAACTCGCGGCTCATCGCCCAGGTGGCCAGGCCGGTGTCGCGGCCCCGAGAGGTGCGCCGGCGCTGCAGGAGCATGGCCGCCAGCAGGATCGGCAGCATCAGGGCGCTGGCGATGCTGGGGTCCTTCGAGAAGTAGTAGAGGGACTGCTCGAGGATGCCGATGGCCACGCCGGCCACGAGGGCCACGCTGAAGCTCTCCATACGGGCTATCACGGCCGCCGAAAGGGCGTAAAGGAGCACGAACGGGCCGATGTCGGCGCCGACGGGGATCCCGATCACCGGGATCCGCAGGAAGATCCCGAGAGCCGAGAGGACGGCGGCCAGGATCCACACGTACGACGACAGCCGCTTGACCGAGATGCCGAGCAGCCGGGCCCGGTCGGCGTTCTCCGCCGACGCCCGCACCGCGATCCCGACGTCGGTCAGGCGGAAGAACAGCGTCAGCCCCACCACCACGACGGCGGCGGCGACCAGGATCACGAGCGAGTTGGCGTCGAAGATGATCGGGTGGATGGTCAGGTGGACGTTGGAGAACGGGGTCTTCGGCGGCTTCGGGTCGACGACGAAGCGCCCCCCGATCCACCGGGGCAGGTAGAACTGCAGGAGGCCCAACAGCCCCGACACGCCGATCGTCGCGACCGAGGCCACGAGCCGGGACGCCTTCTGGAACCGACGCATGACGACGAACTCGATCAGGGCTCCGGCCACGATGGCCGATCCCATGGCGATGACGAACGCCACCAGATACGGGACGTGGTGGACCTTGATCAAGAGGACGGCCATCACGGCCGGGACGGCGCCGATCTCGGCCTGGGCGAAGTTGATGATCCGGTTGGCCCGGTAGACCAGGATCAGGCCGAACGCCACCATGGCGTAGAGCAGGCCCACGATGGCCCCGAACACGAGGACGCCGGGCGGCGGGGCGTTGTTGCGCAGCGCCCCCTCGAGTACGCCGATCAGCACGGCGAAGCCGACGACCACCTTGGCCGGACCACCGAACCAGCGGCTTCCCCAGAGCTCCGCCATCCGCTCCCCGCCCGGGGAGCGGCGGAGTCGCCTCAGGGCGTCAGGCGCCGCAAGGGCCACTGGGGAACACCTTCAGATCGGTCGGCCACTGGCCCAGCCGGTGGCGCCAGGTGGGATCGTTCACCGAGACGTAGACACCGGGGTGGTTGTTGATCGGGGAGTTCTGGGTCGCGCACCACCACACCTCGCGCATGTCCTGGATCCCCGTGTAGCCGCCCTTGAAGTAGAGCAGGGTGTGGTGCTGGTCCCCGCCTGCGGGCGGCGCGTTCCACAGCCCGTCACGGACGGTGCCGGGGTTGGCCTGCGGACCGGCCAGCTGGAACGAGCTGCCCAGGGCGCTGAAGTAGGCCCAGGCCAGGTTGGCGGTCTGGTCCGACGGGGGAGCGGGGTTGCCGGCGTCCATCCACGCCTTCGAGGCCTCGGACTGGGGGAACGGGACGTTGTCGAACAGGCTGGAGGGACCGAAGGCGTAACGCCAGACACGCGGGTTGTAGAGCTGGCCGAGCACGTCGTAGTCGATCAGGCCCATGCCAGACAGGAGGACCTCGGGGTGGTAGCCCTGGCTGTCGGCCGTGTTGCTGAAGAAGACGGGGGCGATGGGATCCCCGAACTGCATGACGTCGGTGAAGTGGCCCTGCTTGAGCTCGGCGACCGTGGTGGTCGACTGCTGTTCGGCGGTGTTGATGTCGGACTGGTAGGCGATGCCGATGGCCTGGCCGCCGACCGGCTTGCACATCTTGCCGTTTACCAGGCTCAGAAAGAGGTCGACGCTGGTCTTGTAGGTCGGGTCCCCGTTGGTGGCCGGGTAGGTGACGGCCACCTTCCGGAGGGGGGGCGGCTGGCCGATCCCGCCGAAGCCCATCACGTCACCGGGGCCGTTGCCGGCGTACTGCACCCGCTTGCCGTTGAGCTTCTTGCACCAGTACTCGGCGTCCATCTGCGCCGTCAGGGTCCCGCTCTCGAACACGTCCCAGTAGAACGGGGCGAACTGGGCGTGGTAGGCGTCGGGCTCGGTCTCCCCGCCCCACACGATCACCTGGTTCTTGGCCAGCTCGTTGTAGAAGGACGGATCCTCCGTCGGGGCCAGGACGATGGCCGGATGCATGGAGGCGATCAGGTCGGCCTGGGCCCGCTCGCACGGCGGATCGGGCGGGGTGAGGCTGCACTGGCTCTGGAAGAACGGGTAGGTGCACCCGCCCCCGCCGTTCTGCTGAACGGACGCGGGACCGGAGTGGTTGCCGGGACCGTTGAGGCTGACGAAGTGACGGCCGTACAGGTTCCAGCGCTTGTTCACCTCCTTGGTGAACTCACGCACGCCTTCGCAGGCCTGCTCGGCGCTGTGGGCCAGGCCCTCGGTCTGCAGGATGGCGTTCACCTGGGCGTTGGCCTGGGGCTCGACGTAGACGAAGTCGATGTCCGTGCGGGTCACACCCGGCATGGTCGATCCCCCGTTGGCGCTCTGGGGGACCACCCGCGTGCACGGCGGCATGTAGAAGGTGGGACCGATGGTCTTGCCGTCGGGACCGCAGTTGAACAGCTGACCGGGCGCCCCGCCGGCGGCGGCCGTGCCGCCCCCTGCGGACCCACCGCTGGTGCCGGTGCCCAGACCGCCGGTCCCGTTGTCGGCCCCGCCAGCGCCACCCGCGAGCGATCCGCCCGAGAACGAGCTGTTGTCCCCGGCTCCGGCCGCCGAGCCGCTGGCCAGCGACCCCGCTCCGCCCGCACCGGCCCCCGCCCCGCCGGTTCCGGCCCCCGCTGACGCGAAGCCGTTGGCGTAGGGGTTGGCGCTGGTGGCCGGGCCGGAGGGGGCGATGGCCACGAGCAGGATCTGTACGGCCGCCAGGATGATCAGCGGGGCGTAGCGCCGGCCGAGTGCCGCGGGGGTCATGGGGTGAGAGTCCTCCCAGCGAAGACGTGGATTCCGTGCCCCGGCGCGAACCGGGCCTATGGGGCTAATTCGGCGCCTATGGGAGCGATCCTGCCCCGGACGTGCCAATCGTCACATACACAATCTCGCGATATATCTTGACCCCGAAACGAGTAACGCGATATATCGTGAATGCACCCAGGGGGAGGAGCACGCCGTGGACCGAACAGTCGCCGAAGCCGACGGCCGGGTGAGCATCGAGCTGGAGGAGCTGTCCCGGGTGGAGGTCACCCTGGTGGCGGGCGACGTGCTGGTCTCCGCCACCCCCGGGCCGAGCCGGGTGGAGGTGGAGTGGCTCGGGGGCCCGGAGCTTCTGGTGAGCGAGGAGGCCGGCGTGCTCGTGGTCCGCCACGACAGCTGGCCCCGGCCCGGAGGCGGGGGGCTGCCCCGTGCCCTCGTCGCGGTCCAGTGCCCTCCGGGCGCATCGGTCCAGTCGAACACGGTGAACGCCTCGACGGTCGTGGCCGGCATGGCGGGCCAGCTACGCACCGCCAGCGTGTCGGGGCCGGTGACGCTCAGCTATGTCGGCGGGGACGTCAGAGCCCGAACGGTCTCGGCCCCCGTGGAGATGGAAGGCGTGTCGGGCCGCCTGCACGTGGCGACGGTGTCGGGGACCGTCGAGCTGGCCGGCGGCTGCCTGGCCGACCTGCGGGCCAGCTCGGCCTCCGGGGACCTGTTCCTCGACGTCGAGCTGCTGCCGTCGGGGACCTGTCGCTGTTCGACGGTATCCGGGGACCTGGCGCTCCGCGTCCCCGAGGAGGTGGGAGCCGATGTCGAGGCCTGCTCGGTCAGCGGGCGACTCGATGTCGGGGGCCGGCCCGTGCGCCGCGGCGGGCGCGGCATGTACGCCCAGATCGGCGAGACCGCCGTCGACCGGCCCCGGATCATGCTCCGGACCGTGTCGGGGCGGATGACCGTGCTGCCCAGGCGGACGGGACGCAACCCGGGGGGGGTCCGGACCCCGGCGGTGCTCGCATGACGAAGGTCTTCGGCCACGGCGGCCTGCGCCTGTTCCTGCTGATGCTCCTCGACGAGCAGCCCCAGCACGGCTACGACCTCATCAAGATGGTGGAGGACCGGTTCCTCGGCATGTACACGCCGTCCGCCGGGACCGTGTACCCCCGCCTCCAGTCCCTCGAGGACGAGGGCCTGATCGAGCACGAGGAGATCGACGGCCGGAAGGTGTACCGGCTGACCGAGGCGGGACGGCGTGAGCTCGACGAGCGTCGGAGCGAGCTCGACGAGTTGCAGCGGCGGGCCGTGGAGTCCGCCCGCCACCTGGCCGGGACCATCCGCGAGGAGGTGCGCGGTTCTGTGAGGGAGATGCGCGACGACCTGCGTCACGCCATGAAGGACGTCAAGCGCCAGGAACGCTGGGCCGCCCGTCAGGCCCGGGGCGGGGGCTGGGACCCCTTCGGGGCCGGCGGCCTGGGGGACCTGTTCGGAGGAGGGGCCCGCCCCTCCGGTGGCGGCCCCCGCCGGCGCGAGGAGCGGGGGAGGGCCGACGCGGACCCCGGCGGCTCCCGTCTGGAGCTGCGCTCCCTGCACGCCGACCTCGACGCCTTCGTGGACGACGTGATGGCCCGGGCGCGCGGGATGGTGGTGGACCGCGCCGGGGTGGACCGGGCCCGTTCCGCCCTGCTCGACGCGAGAGACGCCGTGCTGACCGCTCTCGGAGGGTCGACGCCAGAAGCGGACCGGCCCGGCCCCGACGGCGGCCCCGGCGCCGCCGGCCCCGGCCATGATCCCGCCGAGGAGGACGGCCCCGACCACTGGGCCTGACCTGATCCGGCCGCCATACTGGCGCCGATGGCGGCCCCGGAGATCACGGTCGAGGAGCACGCCCCGCCGGTGGTCCTGGCGGTGGCGGCCACGCTCCGGCGGGCGGTGGCCCACCGCCGTCTGGCCGGGCGCATGGCGCGGCTGTCGGGAGTGATGGCGCTGCGGTCGTCTGTCGACCGGCAGGCGGTGACGATCCGCTTCTCCCGCGGTCGCGTGGCCCTGTCCCGTGGTGTCGCCGCGGACGCGGACGTGGTGGTCACGCTCGACTTCAACAACATGTCCGGCCCCGGTGCGCCCAAGCCGAAGGTGAAGGGGGCCGGACGCCACCCGCTCTTTGCCCTGGGCGCCTCAGCGGTGCTGGAACCGCCCGCCGGTGCCTGGCAGCGGGAGGCGGAGGCGTTCTGGGAGTTCGCCCGCCGGACCCCGCGCATGCCGTCGTCGCTGCTCGTCGTCTGTACCGACGACGACAACCAGCTGCGGCTGGGGGACGCCGAGGGGGAACCGGCCTACGAGCTGTACGGGACGGCTGCGACTCTCGGGGCCGTGTTCACAGGGGAGAAGATCATCGGCGAGGAGTTTCTGGCCGGCCGGCTGCGCGGCGCGGGCACCTTCGAGCATGCGTCGGTGCTCACGGGGAGGTCGATCGCGTGGACCTTCGGAGAGGGTCGGGGGGAGCTGACGACGTTATGACGCCGGACGAGGCAACGGCCTGGCTGGCGGCCCACGGCGTGACGACCGTGCGCACGGAGGGAGTGTCACCTGACGGGCTGGTGCTCGGGAAGCACCTGGCGCGCGCCAAGTTCGAGCGGTCACTGCCGCTGGGCCCGGCCGTGTCCGACATCGCCTTCGCCTACGACCTCGGCGGCACGCCCTACCTGGGGTGGTGGGACGACTGGCGGCAGGACTGCCTCGGGGACATCCACCAGCGACCGGACCTGGCCACGCTCGTGATCACGCCCCAGCGCCCAGAGATGGCGGCGTGCATGGTGGACCACGTCGACGTCTCGGGGCGGCCCCTCCCGGTGTGCCCGCGCAGCGTCCTCAAGGAGATGGTGAGCCGGCTGGGCTCCCACGGGCTGACGGCGCGTGCCGCCTTCGAGATCGAGGGCATGGCCTTTGCCGAGAGCTACGCCGAGGCCCGCGCCAGGGGCTACCGCGGGCTCACTCCCATCGGCCTTCCTCTTCCGCTCGGCTACACGACCCAGGACGCCTACCGCATGGCCCCGTTCATGGACGAGGTGGTGCGCCGCCTCGACGGGATGGGGATCCCGTGGGAGGCATGGAGCGCCGAGGCCGCTCCGGGCCAGTTCGAGATCAACCTCGAGCCCGCCGATCCGGTGACGGCCGCCGACCGGACCATGCGCGTCCGGCAGGTGGTGCGCGAAGTGGCCAGCGACACCGGCCGAAGCGCCACCTTCATGGCCCGGCCGACCGACGGCTACGGAAACGGCACCCACATCCACCACTCCCTCCAGCGTGCCGACGGCCCCGCCTTCCACGACCCGTCCACCCCCGACGGGCGCAGCTCCCTCATGCTGCACTGGATCGGCGGTCTGGTGCAGACCATGCCCGCCGCTCACTCCATCCTGGCCCCCACGGTGAACTCCTACCGGCGGCTGGTGCCGTTTGCGGCGGCTCCGACCACAGTTACCTGGGCCGAGGAGAACAAGTCGGTGGCTCTGCGCATCGTCTCGCGCGACCCGAAGCTGGCCCGGGTCGAGCACCGCGTCGGCGCCGGTGACATCAATCCCCACCTGGCCCTGGCGGCCATCCTGGCCGGCGGCCTGGCGGGTATCGAGGCGGGTATCGATCCTCCCGCCGAGACCAGGCTGGTGGCATGGGGGCTGCCGGAACGCTTCCCTCATCTGCCCACCTCGATCGGCGCCGCCGCCGAGGCCCTGGAGGCGGACAAGGAGCTCACCGACCTCCTCGGCGCGCCGATGGTGCACCACTGGGTGCAGACCCGACGGTGGGAGTGGATCATGTTCAACACCACGGGCGGGGACGCCGAGGCCGAGCAGGTCACGGACTGGGAGCTGATGCGCTACTTCGAGATCGTATGAGTCGGCCCGCCATCGGCATCGTGGCCCACCAGGCTCTGGTCGAGGAGGTCGGCACGCGCGTGCTGCACCATGTGACCAACTCGGCCTACGTGAAGGCGGTGCGCAAGGCCGGGGGGACACCGGTGCTGCTCCCGATGGTCGACGCCACCGATGCGGAGATCTTCCTCGACGCCGTCGAAGGGGTCCTTCTGACCGGCGGGGACGACGTGGACCCGGCGTCGTACGGGCACGAGCGCGCCCCCGAGACGGTGAAGACGGACGCGGCCCGCGACGAGTTGGAGCTGGCCCTGGCCCGCGCCGTGGTCGAGCGCGACCACCCGACGCTGGCCATCTGTCGCGGCTGCCAGGTGCTGAACGTGGCGCTGGGGGGCACGCTCACCCAGCACGTCGACGACCACTTCCACCTCGAGCGCTACAACGAGGGCGTTCATGCCGTGAAGCTGGCCGACGGCTCGTCGTTGGAGCGGTGGCTGCCCGGTGTGCGGGGCGGGGTGCTGGAGGTCAACTCATTGCACCATCAGTCGGTTCACACGCTCGGGCCAGCGGCGCGGGTGGCCGCCACGGCCGAGGACGGCACCGTCGAGGCGGTGGAGGTGGACGGCGCCGCCAATGTCGTCGGGGTGCAGTGGCACCCGGAGCTGCTCCGGCACCGTCCCGATCACCTGGGGCTCTTCACCGAGCTGGTGCGGCGCGCCGCCGGTCACGCCGGGCGCGGCTAGAAGCGCACCCGCTCCCGCCAGCGTTCGACGACCGAGGAGTCCCCGAAGGTCTCCAGGCGGTCGAACACCGGCCGTCCCCACAGCGCCAGCAGCAGGTCCGACGCGGCGCCGCGCACCGCGGCGTCCCCCTTGCCGTGGCCGGGTTCCACCTCCAGGTGCTCGGGTCCAGGTCGGACCGTCCATTCCCCCTCGGTGTCGGTGGCGTGGACGTGCAGCGATCCGCCCAGGTCGGGCGGCGGCCCCGCTGTGGAAAGCAGGGGCAGGAACGACTCCAGCATCTCTGCGATCCCGTCCACGGCCAGGTCCTGCGGGACCCCCGCGGGAGTCCCGGTGGCGGATTGGGCGTCCCAGCGGTGCACGGCGGTCTCCTGGGCCATGCGCCGGAACCAGAACGCCGACGGCTGGCGGGGGCGGGCCCAGTTCCACACGTCCGCGTCGGGCCCGGCGTCCTCCAGGGCCCCGACGAGGAGGTCCAGCCCGCCCCGGTACCACTCGAGGACGGCGGGCCCGCCCTCCGGGGCCGCGAACCCCCGCCGGGACGGCCGTTCCTGGGCCCGGGTGCGCAGGATCTCGGCCACCCAGCGGTGGATGACCCCGGTGTGGCCGACCAGGGCCGCCACGTCCCAATCGGGGCATCCCGGCACCCGGGCCGAGGTGTCCACGGCGGCGGCCGCAGCCAGGGCGGCGCCGTCGGAGCGCAGCTGTTCCAGGTAGCGCTCAGGAGCCAGCGGCATCGGTCACAGCATCCACTTTGTGACGAGACGGCTCATATATCGTCAATCTCACCGGAACCAGTGTGTTCGGGAAGGCCCTGTTGCCGCACAGCGAACTGCCTGACAGAGAACCTAGAACCGGAGCGCCCGTGGGGCCCGCAGCCGTCGAAGGAGGTCCGATGCTGGACATCTCCACCTTGATCCCGGGTCGGGACTCGATCCGCTGCCAGACCACCGCAGATCCGTACCGGACAGCCTGGGAGGCGGCCGCCCAGCTTCCCATCCCGGACGCCATCAACGAGGTCGTCCGCCGCTGCGGCATCCCCTTCGACCAGGCCAATCTCCTCGTGTTCTGCGAGGTCCGGGAGGCCTTCCCCGTACGGCCCCGGCCCTGATCTCCCGGTAGGTTCCCGCCGTCCCCCGGCACGGGGGCGAGGGGAGGGGATCGTGGCCGAGGAGCGACTGCCGTCCTACGACGAGCTGCCGGTGCGCGAGGGCGCGCCCCGGGGGTCCTCGTGGGGTGTCTGGGGGGACGGAGACGTCTTCGGCTGCCTCAACCTCCTCACGCCGGAGCGGGCGGTGGGGGCGGCGGGGCTGGTGCGGAAGGGGAGGACCTTCGCCCTGAACTGGGACATGGGCCTGCCCGACCCGCCCCTCTTCGGGCGCCCCGCCTTCCAGCACCAGGTGCACTGGCTCGCCAACGAGGTCGGCCACGACGACGAGCTGTCGGGCTGGAACACCCAGAGCTCGAGCCAGTGGGACGGCTTCCGCCACATCCGCAGCCCGGAGTACGGCTTCTACGGCGGGGTGGCCGACGAGGACCACGGGATCCACCACTGGGCCTCCCGGGGGCTGGTCGGGAGGGCCGTGCTCGTAGATGTGGCCCGATTCCTGGAGGGCCAGGGCCGGCCCCTCTCGATGGACTCCCCCCATCCGATCGAGCCCGATGACGTCTCGGCCGCGGCCCGGGCCCAGGGCGTGGAGATCCGCACCGGGGACGTCCTGCTCATCCGCACCGGTTGGATCAGCTGGTACCGCGGGATCGACGCCGACCGCCGCCGGGCCATGGCCGAGAGCTTCGCCACCCCGGGCCTGCGCCCCGGCATCGCCACCGCCCGGTACCTGTGGGACCTGCACGTGGCCGCGGTGGCGGGGGACAACCCCGCCCTCGAGGTGTGGCCGCCCGGTGCCCTCGCCACCCCCGAGCAGCTGCAGGAGGCCATGGCCGATCCCGACAAGCGCCCGGAGCTGTTCTGCCACTTCAGCCTTCTGCCGCTCCTCGGGCTCCCGATCGGGGAGATGTGGGACCTCGACGTCCTGGCCGAGGACTGCGCCTCCGACGGGGTCTACGAGGGCCTGTTCACGTCCGCCCCCCTGAACCTGCGCTCAGGGGTCGCATCCCCGCCCAACGCCCTCGTGATCAAGTAGCGGGTCGAACACCAGTTCGATAGAATGCCGGGATGGCGGATGGTCTCCGTTGGCGGCTGGCGGGAGACGACGCCGGCCAGGGCACCCTCTTCGACGCCGACGAGCTCCTCGACCGGCACTTCGGAACGGGCGAGTTCAAGGGCCTGGAGTTCCTGCACGTCAACGCCCGCCGGATCATCAACGAGGTGCCGGCGTCGTCGCGCATGCCTTTCCGCTACACGATCAACGCTTACCGCGGATGCTCGCATGCGTGCGCGTACTGCTTCGCCCGCCCCACCCACGAGTACCTGGGCCTGAATACAGGAACGGACTTCGAGTCGAAGATCGTCGTGAAGATCAACGCCGTCGAGCGGGTGCGGGCCGAGCTGACCAGCCCGAAGTGGACCGGTGAGCCGATCGCGATGGGCACCAACACGGACCCCTATCAGCGGTGCGAGGGCAAGTACCACCTGACGCGTGGGATCGTCGAGGAGCTGACCCGGGTCCGCAACCCCTTCTCGATCCTCACCAAGTCGACGCTGGTGCTCCGCGACCTCGATCTGCTGGCCGAGGCGTCGAGGCGCACGACCGTTCGGGTCAGCCTGTCGATCGGGACTCTGGACGAGGAAGTGTGGCGGACCACGGAGCCCGGCACGCCCCATCCCCGCCAGCGGGTGAACGCCGTGCGCCGACTGAGCGAGGCGGGGGTGCAGACCGGCGTGCTGGTGGCGCCGGTCATCCCCGGGATGTCCGACGGCCGGGACCAGGTGCGGGAGGTGGTGCAGGCGTGCCGGGAGGCGGGAGCCGGATCGGTGTCGACCATCGGATTGCACCTCCGGCCCGGGGTCAGGGAGCACTTCATGGAATGGCTGCAGGGGGCGCGGCCCGACCTGGTTCCGCAGTACCGCCGCCTCTACGGGAGGGGGAGCTACCTGCCCAAAGCGGCCCAGGAGCGCCTGGCGGCGGCAGCCGGGTCCGGGGAGCTGCGGCAGGGGTTCACCACGGGCCACGAGCGCGACGCCCGGGTGACGTCGGAGGCAGGCCCGCAGGAGTGATCGGACGGTTAGAAGGGCATATACCACTCCTGGTGGTTCGGACCCAGGGGAGGTACTGACCATGGACGGGTACGAGAGAGACCCGATGGCGGCGGAGCCGCCGACAGGCATGGCGGCGGAGCCGAGAACAGGCATGGCGGCGGAGCCGCCGACCGGAGTGATGGCCGCCACGCCGGTGGCCGAGGAGGCGGCCGCGGGCCGTCGGGCGGCGCTGAGTGGACTGCTGATGATGCTCATCGGGGCGTGGGGGGGTGCCGTCGCCTACTTCGGGCCCGAGATCGGGCTGAGCCCCGCCGGTGCCCGCTCGTGGCAGTGGACGACCGCCCACACGATCCTCAACCTGGCGCCGGGCGCGGCTGCGTTCGCGGGCGGGCTCATGGTGATGTTCGGATCGCGGCTGCTCGCCGGCGGGCTGCAGCGGCTGGGTGCCCTGCTCACCTTCGGGGCGGGCGGCTGGTTCGTCCTCGGGGCCGCCGTCTACCCGGTCTTCTACGGGACGCCGGCGCCCGGGTACGGGCACGTGGCCGGCGGTCCGCTGATGAACCTGGCTGCCGTGGCGGGCTACGGCGCCGGTGTCGGCATCGCTCTGTGCCTGCTGTCGGGTGTCGCCATGGCCTGGAGCATGCCTCGGGTCATGCGCAGCCGCCGGGCGATGTCGGGTGCGACGCGGCGGCACCGGGGGGAGTCGGGTCTGCCTCTGCGCAACACCGATCCCGTCGGGGTCTGATCGTCAGCTGATCGCCTTGCGTAGCTGAACACGGGACGGGGCACGGCTGGGCTTAGAGTCCGCCCGTGCCCCGTTCGCGCGTCTCCCTGCTGGCGCTGTCCGCGCTGATCCTGGCCGCCTGCTCGTCCGGTCATCCGGCGGCGCGGTCCCGGTCGACCACGACCAGCTCGTCGTCGACGTCGTCCACCACGACCTCGTCCACTCCGTCGACGTCGACGACGTCGACGACGCTCGGCGGGCCGCCGGGTGGACCCGTCCCGGCCGGATTCCAACCGGAGTCGGTGACGTTCGTGTCGGCGCAGCGGGGCTGGGTGCTGGGGACGGCACCGTGCCCCCGTCCGGTGTGCACGTCCGTGCTGCGCACGACGGACGGGGGACGTACGTGGGCCGGCATCCCCGCTCCGGCCACCCGGCTCGGTCCCGGCCAGGAGGGCAGCCCCGGCGTGGCCGCGCTGCGCTTTGCCGATCCACTCGACGGCTGGGCGTTCGGGTCCGAGCTGTGGTCGACCCACGACGGCGGCGCCCACTGGAGCCAGGTGCGCCTCCCCGGGGCCAACGGACTGCCGCCCTCGGTCGTCTCGCTGGAGGCGGGGAGCGGTGTCGTGTACGCCCTCGACATCCCGGGGAGCCAGCAGTCCGCCGGCGCCGCCGCCGCGCAGCTGTACCAGACGGCTCCCGGCACCGACGCGTGGACGCCCGTGGCCGGAGCCACGGTTCCGTCGGCGGAGGCGGGCCAGCTGGTCGTCTCCGGTTCGGGCGCGTGGATCGACGTGCAGACCTCGGGGGCACAGGCCGTGCTGCTGGCCAAGGGGGCCGGCGGCTGGACTCAGCGCCGGCTGCCGTGCGGCCAGCCCAGCCTGACCATCGCCGCCGCCACCGCAACGGACATGGCGACCATCTGCACGGGCGGGGGAGCGGCCGGTCAGCAGCCCAAGCAGCTGTATCTGTCAGCCGACGCCGGCCAGAGCTGGCGGCCGGTGTCGTCCGGCCCGATGTCGGGGGACACCCTCGGCGCCGCCATGGCGTCCCCGTCGGTCGTCATCGTGGCGGCGGCGTCGGGTGCGTCGTTCCTCTACGGCACGTTCGACGCCGGCCGCAGCTGGTCGACCGTCTACCAGGACACGTCGGGCGGGGGGGCGCCGTGGCGGGACCTCGGCTTCACGAACTCGAGCCAGGGTGTGGTCGTCGAGGGTCTGCAGCCGGGTGCGGAGGGCCTGCCCCCGAACCGCCTGTTCATGACGCGCGACGGCGGCCACACGTGGGCGCCCGTTTCGTTCTGATCACGGCCGCGGGCGGGGCTGGGGAGGTCAGACCGCCAGCTCGACGAGGTTCTGGCACACCCGGTTGCGCCCCGTCCGCTTGGCGGCGTACAGGGCGGCGTCGGCCTGGGCCAGGGTGGCCGCACCGGGTTGGCCCGCGTGGTGCACGGCCACCCCGGCGCTGAAGGTCGTGCGGGGGTTGGTGTCCCGCCAGGTCGCGCGCAGGCGCTCGGCGGTCACGACGCCCTCGGCGCCGGCGCGCCGGAGCACGACGAGGAACTCCTCGCCGCCGTAGCGGGCCACGAGGTCGGCGTCCCGGACGCCCCGGCCGAGATGCTCGGCCAGCGCCTGGAGCACGGCGTCCCCGGCGCTGTGGCCGTCGGTGTCGTTGACGCTCTTGAAATGGTCGAGGTCGATCATCACGACGGCGTCACCCGCCTGGAGAGCCGACAGCAGCGCCACCGCGTGACGCCGGTTGCCCACGCCGGTGAGCTCGTCGCGGACGGAGACCTCGGCCAGCTGCTGGCGGGCGGTCCTCTCCTCGCGGTAGAGCTCGGCGTTCTCCAGGGTGCGCCCGGCGTGGGCGGCCAGGAGCCCCAGGGCCTCGGCGTCGTCGGGGTTGATCGCGCCGCGCACGCTGGCGGCCCCCAGGACGGCGGCCAGGCGGCCGTGGACCCATACGGGGTATCCCGTGACCGATCCGGCTCCGGAGCCGGCCAGCTCCGGGAAGCCCGCCTCGTCGTGCGAGCAGTCGGCCAGGAGCACCGGGGCCCGCCGCGAGCGGACCAGGCCGGTGAGGCCCCAGCCGTTCGGGTAGGCGTGTCCGGCCAGGGCGGCTGCCATGCCCCGCCCGTGGGTCATGGTCCAGCTGGTCGAGCCCTCGTCGAACAGGGCCAGCCAGGCGGAATCCATCCCGAGGCCCATGGCGGAGTCCACGACCCCGGCCAGCACCTCGTCCCCGTCCAGGGCGGTGATCGTGGTGGTGCCCCGCACCAGGGCCCGCAGCAGCTCGGCATGGTGCTCGGCGTCGGCGCGCGCCCGGCCCACCTGGGCCATGGCCCACGCCACGGTCTCCCCGATCAGCACCCCGACCGGGATGGTCACAGCGACCGACGCGAAGCCGCCGGAGCCACCCCCGCCGTCGACCAGGAACGGCAGCAGGTAGAACGGGACGGCGGCGGGCGCCAGATAGAGCGAGGTCCGCCGGGGGTGGCACAGCCCGACCCAGGCGAAGACGACCACGAAGTACACGGCGTAGGTGTACGGGGAGCTGGCTCCGTAGGAGTCCCCGAAGGCGATCAGGCCCAGGGCCAGGCCGACCAGGCCGAGGCTGGCCCGGGGATGCCAGCGTTCCCAGGGCGCCAGCCAGACCGCGATCCCGACCAGGATCGACGCCAGGCCGGTCGCGTCCATGACGTTGACGCTCCTCACGCCCCCGCTGGGGAGCCGGCTGCTGACCATCGTCACCAGCCCGGCGATCGTGAAGAGCCACGCCGCCGACCGCACCAGGGTCCGGTCGAATGACATCGATGTGATATCGGCAGGCGGGCCCTGGACCTGTAGGCCCATTCGGGCGGTTCACCCGATTCGTCCGGTCATTCGGAAGTCTCGGAGACCGCCGCCCCCGACCGCCCCCCGCCCGTCCGGGAGCGGCCCGGGCGGCGCCCGGACCGGGCCACCGTGACCTCGTCGCTGCCGAGGTAGGACGCTACGACGGCCGGGTCTTTGAGGACGTCGGCCGGCGCGCCCTCGGCCAGAACCCGGCCGAGGTGGAGGCACAGAAGGCGGTCGGAGATCGACGAGACCAGGGGGATGTCGTGTTCGATCACGACGAGCGAGGCACCGGTGCGCTCCCGAAGGTCGATGAGCAGCTGGCCCAGGGCCTCACTCTCCCGCTGGGCGATCCCCGACGACGGCTCGTCGAGAAGGAGGACCCGTGGGGAATGGGCCAGGGCACAGGCCAGCTCGACGATGCGCCGGGTCCCGGTGGACAGCTCGGACACGAAGGCGTGGCGGTAGCGACCGAGACCCATGGTCTCGATCAGCTCGTCGACCCGCCGCGCCGCGGCCCGCTCCGACTCGGCCACCGCCTGGACGTGCATGAGGCAGGCCACGGGGTCCCTCACCTCGATGTGGCGCTCGAGGGCGGTGGCCAGCGCCTCGGCCACGGTCATCGAAGGGAACAGCCGGGCGTCCTGGAACGAGCGGCCCAGGCCCCGCTCCGCCCGCCCGGCGGCACCCTCCCGGGTCACGTCGGCCCCGGCCAGGACGACGCGGCCCTGGTCGGGCGGGAGGAAGCCCGAGACCAGGTCGAACAGGGTCGTCTTGCCCGCCCCGTTCGAGCCGATGATGCCCAGCACCTCCCGATCGCCCACGTGGAAGCTGACCCCGTCGACGGCCGTTATCCCGCCGAAGCGCCTGCTGATCTCCTGGACGCGGAGGGGAGCAATGGAGCCGGTGCCAGCGTCACCGGACGGCCCGGCCGAAGCGGTTCCGCCCGGCCGCGCCCGGCTCCGCCGGCGCGACGTCGGGGCGGAGGGCAGGAACACGGACCGCAGGAGGTCGGGGCGCCCCATCAGGTCCGCGACCGGGCCGGTGAAGCGCACCTGGCCCTTCTCCATGAACACGGCCCGACCGGCGAGGGCGGCCGCCACGTTCACCGACTGTTCGACCACGACGACCGTCGTGCCGCCGGCGTTGATGCGGCGGACGACGTCGAGCAGCAGGGAGACGACCGCCGGGGCCAGTCCCAGCGACAGCTCGTCGATCACCAGCAGGCGGGGGCGGCAGAGCAGGGCCTGGGCCAGCGTGAGCATCTGCTGCTCCCCGCCCGACAGCGCCGCCGCCGTCGTGTCGAGGCGCTCCTCGAGGACGGGGAACAACTCGAATATCCGCGTCCTGGCACCCTCCAGGAAGGCCCGGTCGTCGCGCGCCAGCCACCCGGCCATGCGCAGGTTCTCCGCCACGGTCAGCGATCCGAACACCCCGCGGCCGCCGGGGACCGTGACCAGGCCCGCCTGCACCCGGGCGATCGGGTCCAGGTCGGTGATGTCGCGGCCCTCGAAGCGGACCCGCCCGGCGGCGGGAGTCAGCAGCCCGGCTATCACCCGCAGCACGGTGGACTTGCCGGCGCCGTTGGTCCCGAGCAGGGCCACGATCTCACCCGGGGCCACGGCCAGCCCGACGTCGAAGAGCACCTGGACCTGGCCGTAGCCGGCGTCGATCCCCTCGCAGGAGACGAGCGCACCGTCGACGACGTCGGTCGGGACGCCGGTCGGGACGCCGGACCCGGCGGCGGGCGTCCCGGGCGTCGCCACGTCGATGTCGGGCTGCTCGGCCAGGCTGGGCACGCTGAGACCGCGCCGCCGCGCCAGGGCGCGGAGAAGACGGTCGCGCCCCGAGTACACGAGCTCCCCGAGGCCGCCGGGAACCAGCATCAGCAGCAGCAGCAGGCCGCCACCCGTGGCCAGCAGCTGGAGACCTCCGTGCAGGAAGTACTGCACGCTCTCGACGTAGACGGCACCGAGGAGGGCGCCGGGGAGCGACGCCACGCCGCCGATCACAACCATCGTGAACACGGTGAGGCTGCCGAGAGGAGCGAAGCCGGAGAACGGGACGCCGCCGAGGCCGATCATGTACAGCGCCCCCGCCACCGCCGCCATGGCCCCCGAGAGGGCGAAGGCGGTCAGCTTGGCCCGGGCCGGCTCCACCCCGTAGGCCGCGGCGGCGCGCTCGTTGTCCCGCACCGCGACCACGACCCGCCCGGCCCGGGTCCGCCGGTAGTTCCACGCCACCACGACGGCCAGGGCCAGTGCCGCCAGGCAGAAGTAATAGAAGGTGAGGAAGCCGCTGAGATCGATCCGGCCGAGCAGGGCGGGGCGGCGCACCTCGGTCGGCGCCAGGGCGGGGAAGTAGGCGGCGTTGAGGAAGAACGTGTTGAGGGGAACGCCGAAGGCGAGGGTGGTCACCGCCAGCTGCTGGCCCGGGATGCGCACCGCCGGTATGCCGATCAACACGGCCAGCACCGCCCCGACGAGCGCCGCCACCAGGATCGAGAGGAACATGTCGGCCCCGGCTCCCGCCATCAGTCCGGCCGTGGCGCCCGCCCCCACGCCGGCGAAGCCGAACTGGCCGAGGCTGATCTGCCCGCTCCAGCCGGTGAGGATCACGAGCGACACGGCGAAGATCCCGAAGATGGCGATGTACGCGGTCAGCGTGACCTTCGAGTCCGACAACCCGATCGGCACGAGCAGGACCACCGCCGCCAGCGCCAGCCAGCCCGTGCCGCGCATCACCCGCACCTCACGGAGACGGGAGAGCACCTCGGGCACCGGCCTCACCTCGCGCGCCGCCACGTAGCCGCCGAGGCCGGAGTCGTCACCGCGCCCGGTCCGGCGCCGCTGCAGGAGCTGGGCCGCCACGATGATCACGAAGAGGGCCAGGTCGACCGTCGAGGACCGCGGGTAGCTCCAGAAGACGACCTGGCGGAAGACCTCGATGCCGAGCGACGCCGCCACCGTGGCCGGGAGGCTCTCGAACCGTCCGATCACCGCCGCCGCCAGCGGGGGCAGCAGCGCTTCGGGCCCGCTGACCCCGCCGAGGTCGGGCCCGACGATCGGTGCCGTCAGCATGGCGCCGACGCCGGAGAGGCCGGCGGCCAGCATCCAGGTGACACGCGAGAGACGCCGCACCGGTATGCCGAGCAGCAGGGCCCGCTCGTTGGAATCGGCCGCGGCCCGCACGGCGATGCCCGTGTCGCTGGTCCGGAAGAACAGGACCAGACCGAGCAGCACCAGCCCCGCCACCACCACGGCTACCAGGTCGTCCCCGTTGAACACGAAGGGATCCACGGTGAGATGGATGCGGAACGGGGTGCTGAACGTGCTGAGGGGCTTGAGGTGGGCGAAGGCCCGGGGCAGGGCCAGCTCCCCGGCGCCCAGGACCTGCAGGAGGCCGACGGTGGCCACCGTGAGGATGAGGCGGGGGGCGGTGAAGAACCGCCGCACGACCACGGCGTCCACGACCCATCCCGTGCCGACGGCGACGAGCAGCCCTACCGGCAGGGCGGCGAAGTAGGGAAGGTGCCACCCGGTGACCATGACCACGGCCACCACCGCCGCCAGCCCGCCGATCTCGGCCTGGGCGAAGTTGATGACCCGGCTGGTCCGGTACACGAGCACCAGGCCCATGGCCGTGAACCCGGTGAGGGCTCCGAGAACCAGGCCCCGGAGGACCACTCCGACCGGCACGCCGTTCGGCAGCAGCGCCGCCGCCACCAGCCACACCGGGACGAGCAGGACCACCCAGCCGGCGCGCCGCACGGGGCAATTCTGGACGACCGTCGAACGGGGGGCGGCGGACGCCCGGCCCGGCCGGCATGTGGACGAGCTGTGGACCATGCCGCGCCCCGGTGGGGATTTCCACCTTCATCCAGGGGACAAGCTCCGGATTTCGCGTCGGGCTATTGACGGGAGGGGCGGGGGAGCGCACGCTTGACCTCGCCGGAAGGAAGCGGCCGGAACGTCCGGAGGAGATGCCCCAGGCAGCTCCCCGACGGGCCGGAAGGCCGAGCTCCGGTGCGGGACGCCGCAAGGCGTCGCGGGACGGGCCCCGAGAAGCACCGGTGCGAGCCGGGCTACTCGGGGCCTCGTCGCGTTCGGTCCACGGGCCGCCCGTCCCGGAGTCCCGGGGCCGGGGTTGCCGGCGTGCTAACAAACCCGGGTGCCGTTCCTGCACCACTACTCCGTCACCCGGGTCGGGGGAGAGCCGGTCGACCGCTGGTTCCACACCTTCGAGGAGGCCAACGCCTGCTTCTCCGAGCTGGCGTCGTCGGCCGGCTCGGATGGGATGCAGCTGGTCGAGGAGTCCTACTGGCGCAAGCGGTTCCGGGGCCCGGACGGTGCGGAGGTCACGCTGGCGCTGGACGACCGGGGCCTGGCGCCGTGCGAAGCGTCCCGGGAGGGATGAGGGCGGGGTGAACCTCCCGGTGCTGCCGCCGGTGGCGCCGATGCTGGCCAAGCTGGCGCGGGAGCTGCCGGTCTCCGAGGGCCTGCTGTACGAGCCGAAATGGGACGGGTTCCGCTGCATCGTCTTCCGCGACGGCGCCGAGGTGGAGCTGGGCAGCCGCAACGAGCGACCGCTCACCCGTTACTTCCCGGAGCTGGTGGCGGCCCTTCAGGAGCAGCTTCCGCCCCGATGCGTCGTGGACGGGGAGATCGTGATCGTGGGGCCCGGCGGCCTCGACTTCGACGCCCTCCTGCAGCGCATCCATCCCGCCGAGTCGCGCGTGCGCATGCTGGCGGCGTCGACCCCGGCGTCGTTCGTGGCCTTCGACCTGCTGGCGCTCGGCGACGAGGACCTGCGCCGGCGCCCGTTCTCGGAGCGACGCGAGCTGCTCGTCAGCTCACTGGGCCCCGCCGCCGCGCCCGTGCACGTCACTCCCGCCACCGCCGCTCCCGACGTGGCCGCCGACTGGTTCCGCCGCTTCGAGGGGGCCGGGCTCGACGGGGTCGTGGTCAAGCGCGGCGACCTCCCCTACCGGGAGGACGAACGGGTGATGGTGAAGGTCAAGCACGAGCGCACCGCTGACTGTGTAGTGGCGGGCTTCCGGTGGCACAAGCACGGTGGGATGGTGGGCTCTCTGCTCCTCGGGCTGTTCGACGACCACGGGACGCTGCACCATGTCGGCGTGACCGCCTCCTTCACCACCGCCCGGCGCAAGGAGCTCGTCGACGAGCTGGCCCCGTACCGGATCGAGAGCCTCGACGGTCACCCGTGGGCGGCGTGGGCGGGCGAGGTGGTGAGCGGGCGGATGCCGGGGGGGCACAGCCGCTGGAACGCCAAGCGCGACCTGTCCTGGGAGCCGCTGCGCCCCGACCTCGTGTGCGAGGTCGCCTACGACCACATGCAGGGGGACCGCTTCCGCCACGCGGCCACCTTCAAGCGCTGGCGCCCCGACCGGGAACCGCCGTCGTGCACCTACGGCCAGCTGGACACGGCGGTCCCCGCCGAGCTGTCGGCTGTGTTCGGTGCCTTGTAGCGTCGCCGGCATGGTCGAACCCATCGTCGAAACGGCGCAGGGCAAGGTCCGCGGCCGGTCGGGGGAGGGCGTGTCGGCGTTCCTGGGCATCCCCTACGCCGCCCCGCCGGTCGGTTCACGGCGCTTCCGGGCGCCCGAGCCCCCCGAGGCGTGGGCGGGCGTGCGCGACGCCCTGGCCGCCGGGCCCGTGGCGCCCCAGCTGCCGTCCCCGCTCGAGACCCTCCTCGGGCGGCGGGAGCTGGTGTGGGACGAGGCCGGGTGTCTGACCGTGAACGTCTGGACCCCCGCCGCCGACGGGGGAGCCCGCCCGGTGATGGTCTGGGTGCACGGCGGCGCCTTCCTCAACGGCTCCGGGTCGGTGCCGTGGTACGACGGCAGCCGGCTGGCGCGGGACCACGACGTGGTCGTCGTGACCCTCAACTACCGGTTGGGCGCCCTCGGGTTCCTCCACCTCGCCGACGTAGCGGGGGAGGGCTACGAGGGCTCCGGACTGGCGGGGATCCTCGACCAGGTGGCCGCCCTGCGCTGGGTGGCCGAGAACGCCGCCGCTTTCGGGGGGGACCCGGGCAACGTCACGGTGTTCGGGGAGTCGGCCGGCGGTATGAGCGTCGGCACCCTCCTGGCCCTGCCCGCCGCCAGCGGCCTGTTCCACCGGGCCGTCCTGCAGAGCGGGGCCGGCCACAACGCCCACTCCCGCGAGGCGGCCGATCAGGTGACCGCCGAGTTCCTGGCCGCGGCCGGGCTCGATAGCTCGGGGGCCGCCAAGCTGCGGGACCTGCCGGTCGAGGCGCTGCTGGCCGCCCAGGGCTCCATCGGCCAGTCGTACGCCAGCCGGGGCCTGGCCTTCCAGCCGGTCGTCGACGGCGCCCTGCTGCCGGCCCGACCCGTCGACGGGGTGGCGGCCGGGTCGGCCCGCGACGTGCCCGTGCTGGTCGGGACCAACCTCGACGAATGGAACCTGTTTGCCGCCGCTGATCCGAAGATGAGCGGTCTCGACGAGGGGCGGCTGGTCGAGATCGTGACCGGGGTGTTCTCCGGGCGCGACGCCGGAGCCGCCGTGGCCGAGTACCGCCGCACGCGGGCCGGGGCCAGCCCGGCCCGGATCCTGGCGGCCGTCACCACCGACTCCGCCTTCCGCATCCCCGCCATCCGGCTGGCCGAGGCCCAGGCGGCGGCGGGGGGACGGGCGTGGATGTACCTGTTCACCTGGGCCACGCCGGTGTTCGGCGGGCGGCTGGGGTCGTGCCACGCCCTCGAGATCCCGTTCGTGTTCGACAACCTCGACAAGCCGGGCGCCGAGGTGTTCGTGGGCCAGGACGCCCCCGCCCCCCTGGCCAAGGCGATGAGCGCCACGTGGTGCGGCTTCGCCCGGGAGGGGGACCCGGCCGGCGGGCCCCTCGGGCCGTGGCCCGCCTACGAGCCCCCCACCCGCTCGACGATGGTGCTCGAGCCCGGGGCCCACGTCGAAGAGGACCCCATGGGCGCCGAGCGGGCGTTGTGGGAGGGGATCCGATGACGGGGACCATCGACGGTCCCGGGGACGCCCCGGTGGCGGCCGCCCGGCCGTCCGGGGACCGGTCGTCGGCGGAGCAGGGGCTCCTCTCCCGCTGGCGCGAGGTGATGCGCACGACCAACCCACCCGCCGGCCATCTCGACCCCGTCTCGAAGTGGCTCGTGCTCACCCGGGCGGCGGTGCTGCCCATGACGCTCACCGCCGGGCTGGTCGGCGGCCTGCTGGCCGTGCGGCAGCCCGGGTTCAGCTGGGGCTGGTACCTGCTGGCTCTGGCCGGGATCCTGCTGGCGCATGTCGCCAACAACCTCATGAACGACCTGTTCGACGCCGAGGTCGGCGCCGACACCGCCAGCTACCCCCGGGCCCTGTACGCCCCCCACCCCATCCTGTCGGGGCTGATCACCAGGAAGGGGCTGGCCGGGGCCTCGCTGCTGGTGAACGTGGTGGACCTGGCCATCCTGATCGTGCTCACGGCGGCCAGGGGCTGGCCGATCCTCGTGTTCGGACTGGCCGGGTTCTTCCTATCGGCGGCCTACACGGCCCCGCCCCTGCGGCTCAAGAAGCGGGCCCTCGGTGAGCCCGACGTCCTCGTCGTGTGGGGCCCCCTGATGGTGGGGGGCACCTACTACGCCGCCCTGGGCCGGGTCGGCTGGCACGTGATCCTGGCCTCCATCCCCTACGGCCTGTTGTGCACCGCCGTGCTCATGGGCAAACACATCGACAAGATCCCGTGGGACGCCCCGGCCGGGACGACGACGATGCCGGTCCTGCTCGGGGAGCGGGCGGGCCGGCGCGCCACCCAGGGCCTGATGGTGGCCTTCTACGCCCTGGTCGTGGCGTGCGTGGCCGTGCGGGCCCTGCCGTGGCCGGCTCTGGCCAGCCTGGCCGCCCTGCCCGCCCTGGCCAAGGTGTGGGCCCCGTTCTCCCAGCCCCGCCCCGACGCCCCGCCGGCCGGCTTCCCCGTGTGGCCGCTGTGGTTCGCGGCCGTGGCCTTCATGCACACCCGCCGGGCCGGCGCCCTCCTGGTGGCCGGGCTGGCCGTGGCCGCCGCCGCCGGGATCCGCCCGATCGGTTAGAGCCTCCATAGCTTCCCCGGCCCCGGCCCGGCCCCGGGGCCGGGCTCCTCCTCCGTCGCCGAGCGGGGCCAGGGCAGGAGAACCGGCCGGGCCCGCAGAAGTCTGGCCCCGACGTGGGACATGACCGGCGTCACGCGCCCGAGCGCGCCGGCCGCGTCCCCGAGGAGCCAACTCTCGTGGACGTCGTATCTGGACTGGGGGACGACAGCCGATGAACCGCTCGACACTGGCCCGGCGCTACCTGCCGCTTGCCGCCGTGGTGGCCGTGCAGGCCCTGATCATCGCCGTGGTGCCGTCCACGGGATCGTCCGGGTCGGTGAGCGCCGCCGGGTCCGGAGGCGGGGGCGGGTACTCCCTCGGCTCAAGCGGCTCGGGCAGCGCCGCCGGCGTCGGCGCCGGCGGGGCGGCGGCGGGGGGCCTGGGCGCCTCCGGGGGCGGGGGCGACCTCTCGTCGGGCGGCGGGGGCGGGGGTCTGGGCGCCACCGGCGGGGCC
>DASSEU010000022.1:0-64573 GCA_035695125.1 Acidimicrobiales bacterium | reverse complement strand
TGGCCGACGCCAGGATGCCGAGCGCCCCCGCCTGGGCGGTGGCGCTCACCAGCCGGGGCCCCGCCACCCACCCCATCCCGGTCTGGACGATCGGCCAGCGCACCCCGAGCAGCGAGCAGATCGGGGTGTCGAGGGCGGGATGGCCGGGTGGGGACCCGGGGGCGGGGCTGCCGGGGGGATCGGGCACGCCCCCTACTATTTCGCGCCGCATGGCACCGACGGTCATCGACGGGGTGGAGGGACTGCGGGCCGCGGTGGGCCGCCACCTCGGCCACAGCGACTGGATGCAGGTGACGCAGGGGCGCATCGACCTCTTCGCCGAGGCCACCGGGGACCACCAGTGGATCCATGTCGACCCGGCCCGGGCCGCCGGCGGGCCGTTCGGCACCACCATCGCCCACGGCTACCTGACCCTGTCCCTGGTCAACTTCTTCCTGCCTCAGGTCGTCGAGGTGAAGGGGATGGCCATGGGGATCAACTACGGGCTCGACCGGGTGCGCTTCCCCGCACCGGTCCCGGTCGGGTCCCGGTTGCGGGGCGGAGTGGAGATGGTGGCGCTGGACGAGGTGGCCGGGGGGGTCCAGGCCGCCATGCGCGTGACCGTGGAGATCGAGGGCGGGGACCGGCCTGCGTGCGTGGCCGACGTCCTCAGCCGCTATGTGATGGCTACCTGATGGGAGACGGATGACCCAGACCGAGACCGCCGCCCGGCCCGAGGCCGGCTCCGACGCCGCCTTCCGGGCCGAGCTGGTCGCGTGGTTGGAGAAGAACCCCCCGCCCGAGGGAGCGGCCCGGGCCCGCATGCCCGACCCCGGGGACCCGGCCTACCAGGCGCTGCGGGCGTGGCAGCGGGAGCTGGCCGCGGCCGGGTTCTCGTTCGTCACCTACCCGGAGCGCTACGGGGGCCGGGGCGGCACGCCGGTCCAGCAGGCCATCGTCGCGGAGGAGCTGCGCAAGCGCCGCCAGGCGCTGCCCGCCGGCATCGGCTTCACCATGGTGGCCCCGACGATCCTGGCCCACGGCACGGACGAGCAGAAGGAGCGGTTCATCCGGCCGACCCTGCTCGGGGACATGGCCTGGTGCCAGCTCTACAGCGAGCCCGGGGCCGGCTCCGATCTGGCCGGTCTCGCCACCCGGGCCGTGCGGGACGGGGACGAGTGGGTCGTCGACGGCCAGAAGGTCTGGACGACCCAGGCCCACATCGCCGACTACGCCATCCTGCTGGCCCGCACCGATCCCGACCAGCCCAAGCACCGGGGCATCACCTACTTCCTCATAGACATGCACCAGCCGGGTATCGAGGTACGGCCGTTGCGCCAGGTGACGGGGGAGGCGCACTTCAACGAGGTCTTCCTCTCCGGGGCCCGGGTCCCCCACGAGAACGTGCTCGGGGACGTCAACGGCGGCTGGGCGGTGGCCATGACCACCCTGGCCCACGAGCGGATGCTGATGGGCGGCCTCGTCGGAGGCGGAGGGGGACGGGACAAGGTCAGGGAGATGATCTCCGCTGCCGCCCGCACGGGTCGGACAGGGGACCCGGTCGTGCGCCAGCACCTGGCCGACGCCTACATCCGGTCGCGGATCCTGCGCTACCTCGGCGCCCGGATGGGAGCTCCGGGCGGGCCGAACCCGTCGCTGCTCAAGTACTACGCCGCCCACCTGCAGAAGCGGCTGAACGAGGTGGCCGTGGGCCTGCTCGGGCCGGCCGGGGCGCTGTGGGGCGAGGACGCCCCCGACGGGGGCTTCTGGCAGCACGAGCTTCTGTCCGCCCTCCAGCTGCGGATAGCCGGGGGGACCGACCAGGTCCAGCTCAACGTGATCGGGGAGCGGGTCCTCGGCCTGCCCGCCGAGCCCCGGGTCGACAAGGACCGGCCCTTCCGGGAGGTCGCCAACAACCCCACGCGCTGGTAGCGGGGTTTCCCGGCACGTTCCGCTCAGATCGGGCCCGACCCGTCCGATAGGAGGCGGTCGGGCGGGAGAACCCGTTCTCTCTCCTGGGGCCGGCTGGGCGGCCGGCTGGGCGTCACCGAACGGAGGGGCTGCAGCAAAGTGAGCGAGTTCTTCAGCCTCCTGGTGGCCGGGATCGTGGCCGGGTCGATCTACGCGGTGAGCGCCAGCGGGCTGGTGGTGACCTACAACACCACGGGCATCTTCAACTTCGCCCACGGCGCGGTGGGCATGCTGATGGCCTACCTCTTCTGGCAGTTCTGGCAGGGCTGGCACTGGCCGGTGATCCTGTCGCTCGTACTGGTGCTGGCCGTGGCCGCCCCGCTGCTCGGGTTGTTCATCGAACGGGCCATCATGCGGCCGCTGTACGGGGCCACGACCAACATCGCATTGGTCGTGACCCTCGGGCTCCTGCTGCTGATCGTGGGCGTGGCCAGCAGCATCTGGAAGCAGACCGACACCCACACCCTCCCCGAGTTCTTCACCGGCCACCAGGTCACCATCGGATCGGTGAGCGTCAGCTACGAGCAGCTCATCACGGTGGCGGTGGCCGTCGGCGTGGCGGTCGGGCTGCGCCTGATGTTCACCAGGACGCGGACGGGCGTGGCCATGCGCGCCGTGGTCGACGACCCCGAGCTGGCCCAGCTGGCCGGTGCGCCCTCGAGCCGGATATCGGGCTACGCCTGGATGATCGGGGCCATGTTCGCCGCTCTGGCGGGAATCCTCAGCGCCCCCCAGACCATGCAGATGGTCATCCTCACCGAGCTGGTGATCTACGGGTACGCCGCCGCCGTGGTGGGCCGCCTGCGCAGCCTGCCACTTACCTTCCTCGGCGCCATGATCCTCGGCATCGGCAACTCCATGGCCATCGGCTACGTGCCGAGCGGCCTGCGCACCTACGTCGTCGAGGCGCTGCCCATGGCGCTGCTGATCCTGGTGCTGCTGACCATGCCCCAGGCCCGGCTGGCCATCGGCCGGGTGGTGCGGCCCCGGCCGCCCCGCGCCGCCACCCGGCGCTCCACCGCCTTCGGTTCGATGGCCCTCGTGGTGGTGGCCACGATCGGCTCCTTCCTCGTGACCGGCTCCAACCTCAACACCCTCGGCGAGGCCATGGCCACGGGGATCCTCGTGCTGTCGCTGATCCCGCTGGCGGGCTACGGCGGCCAGGTCTCGCTGTGCCAGTACACCTTCGCCGGGCTGGGCGCCCTCGCCATGCACTGGGTGGGCCACGGTGACTCGGTGCTCGGGCTGCTGGCCGCGGTCGGCCTCTGTGGTGCGGGCGGCGCCGTCCTGGCCCTCCCCGCCATCCGGCTGCGGGGGCTGTACGTGGCCCTGGCCACACTGGCCTTTGCCGTGCTGATGGACAACATGTTCTGGTCGGACCCGTCGATCGTGGGGCAGTCGGGCCTCATCACGGTCGGCCGGGCCCACATCTTCGGCCTCCACTTCGCCACGACCCGCTCGTACGTGATCTTCCTGGCCGTCGTCTTCGCCGCCTGCCTGTTCGGTGTGGGCGCCCTCCGGCGGGGCGCGTTCGGGCGCCGGCTGGTGGCCATGAACGACTCCCCGGCGGCGTGCACGACCGTGGGGCTCGATCTCACGGTGACCAAGCTGGCGATCTTCTCGCTGTCCGCCGCCATGGCGGGCCTGGCCGGCGCCCTGCTCGGGGGGATCGGCGGGGTCATCGGACCGTCGCAGGTCACGTTCTTCAGCTCCCTGATCCTGTTCGTGGCCCTGACCCTCCAGGGGACGAACCTGCTGTCGACGGCGGTGGGGGCCGGCTTCGGCATCCCCCTGGCCTCGGTCATCGGCAGCCATGTCCCCGCCCTGGCCAACTTCTCCTACATCGCCTTCGGCGTGGGCATCATCGCCATCGGGCGCAACCCCAACGCCATGGGCAAGGTGTTCGCCGACATCCGCGACGCGTGGGAGCGCCGACAGGGACGGGCGCCGGCGCTCGGACCGCCGGCAGACGCCCTGGCGTCCGCCATCGAGACCAAGGTGTCCTCCGTTGGGTGAGATCTCCGTACGCGGCATCCAGGTGAACTTCGGGGGTGTGCGCGCCCTGTCGGGCGTCGACATGGACGTCCCGGCCGGCCAGGTGACCGGGCTCATCGGCCCCAACGGGGCCGGCAAGACGACGCTGTTCAACGTGGTGACCGGGCTGCAGCCCCCGGCCAGCGGCAGCGTGCTGCTCGACGGCCGAGACATCACGTCCCTCAAGCCCCATCGCCGGGCCCGCCTCGGCATAGCCCGGACGTTCCAGCGCCTCGAGGTGTTCGGGACGCTCACGGCGCGCGAGAACGTGCTGATGGCCGCCGAGACGCAGCGCGTCAAGCTCGGTGCCGGCGTCAACCCGGCCACCGCCGCCGACGCCCTGCTCGAGCGCGTAGGGGTGGCGCATGTCGCCGACGAGCCGACCGACCTCCTGCCTACCGGCCTGGCCCGCCTGGTGGAGCTGGCCCGGGCCCTGGCCACCAGCCCGACCGTGCTCCTGCTGGACGAGCCCAGCTCGGGCCTGGACGGGCACGAGACCGAGGAGCTGGGCCGGGTTCTGACGTCGCTGGCCGCCGACGGCATGGCCATCCTGCTCGTCGAGCACGACATGCACCTGGTCATGAGCACCTGCGAGCGGGTTACGGTGCTGGACTTCGGCCAGGTCATCGCCTCCGGGCCCGCCGCCTCCGTGCAGTCCGATCCTCTGGTGCAGGCCGCCTATCTCGGGGTCGGCGACGCCAACGCCACCGCCGACCCGGAGGCGCCCAAGGCGACGGCGGGGGCCGCCGCTCGCAAGCCGGCCGCCTCCCCCCGGGCCGCCGCCAGCCCCGCGACCGCCACGCCCGACACCGCCGGCCCCAACGGATCGGCTCCCGTCCCGGCCGGGGCGGCACCGGCCCTCGAGCTGGTCGACATCCACGCCGGCTACGGGCGCATCGAGGTGGTCCACGGGGTGAACCTGGCCGTGGAGCACGGAGCGGTCTTCGCCCTGCTGGGCCCGAACGGGGCGGGCAAGTCCACGCTGCTCAAGGTGGCGAGCGGACGGATGGCCCCCGACCACGGCTCGGTCCTGTTGGACGGCCGGGAGGTCACCCGGGTCTCGGCGGTGCGCCTGGCCCGGCGGGGGCTGTGCACGATCCCCGAGGGCCGTGCCGTCTTCCCGAACCTGACCGTGGCCGAGAACCTGCTGATGTACACCTACCGGGCCCGGTCACTCCGGGCCCGGGACCTGGAGCAGAAGGCCTACGAGCGCTTCCCGGTGCTGGGGGAGCGCCGCAGGCAGCTGGCCGGCACGCTCTCCGGTGGCGAGCAGCAGATGCTGGCCATAGCCCGGGCCCTCTGCACCGAGCCCCAGATCCTGCTGCTCGACGAGATGTCCATGGGTCTGGCGCCGATCGTGGTGGGGCGGCTCTACGAGGCGGTGGCCGACCTGGTGGCACGCGAGCACCTGGCGGTGCTGGTCGTGGAGCAGTTTGCCGAGACGGCGCTCACCGTGGCCGACCGGGCCGCCATCATGGTCAACGGGCGCATCGAGCACACGGGCTCTCCCGCCGAGGTGGGGGAGCACGTCGTCCAGGCCTACATGGGCGCCCCCGCCTGATTCCTGGCGGCGGGCCGTCACACTGCCCGCCGGGTCCCCTACGCCCCGGCTCCTCCGGCAGGCGGGGACCCCAGCCCCGCCGCCGGCCGTCAGATCACCTAGTCCGCTGAGGCGGTCTGCTTCGGCTGGAGGAGCTCCATCGGCTGCTGGCAGCACGACAGCTCACCGTCGCTGGGCTTGGTGATGAGCAGCTCGGTCCCGCAGGACTGGCACTGGTACCGCTTTCCGACCTGAAGCAAGGTGGGCTCTCTCCCTGAACACTCGTTGGTACGGGCTGGTGGTGGTCGCAGCCCTACTACTTGCGGGCCATGGGGGCGGAGCAGCAGTGGACCTCCCCGTTCCCCCCCTTGGTGACGATCACCTCGGCCCCGCAGGTCTGGCAGGCGTAGCGCTTTCCGGTCTCGTTGGCCACGGCGAAGCTCGGTCCCTTCTTCCTACTGGCTTCTCGTCCGACTGGTCCCTCCGGCCCAGTCCGTCATCTGGCCGGGGAAACAGAATCTGTTCTAATTTTATCAGGCCGTGAACGGAGCGGACCAAGGCGACGGAGGGCGCTCGTGAACCTGGCCATGCTGCTGGACATCCCGGCCTCCATCGTGCCGGACGCCCCCGCCCTGCTGGGGCCCTCGGTGGAGACCTTCGGGGAGCTGCGCGACGCGGCCGGCCGCACCGCCTCCCTGCTGGAGAGCCTCGGCGTGGGGCCGGGGGACCGGGTCGGCCTGTTCGCCACCAACAGCCCCGAGTACATCGAGGCCATGTTCGGCGTGTCGATACTCGGGGCGGTGGCGGTGCCGATGAACTACCGGGCGCGGGGCCCGGAGCTGGCCCACCTGCTGGCCGATTCGGGGACCAAGGCGCTCTTCGCCGAGTCCCGCTACGAGGACCTCGTCCGGGAGTCGGCGCCGGCCGGGTTGCCGGTCATCTACCTCGACCGGGACTTCTCCGAGCGCAAGGCGGCGGCCGAGAACATGGAGCTCGTGGCCGACGTCGACGACGACGACGTCGGGATCATCCTGTACACGAGCGGCACCACCTCCCTGCCCAAGGGTGTGATGCTGAGCCACGGCTCGCTCAGCGGGTACGTCATCAACCGCACCGAGTGCGCCGACGGCACCGACCGGGGCCGCTCCCTGCTCTCCGCCCCGCTGCACCACATCGCGGCGGTGTCGTCGGTCCTCTCGTCCCTCTACGGCGGGCGGCCGGTCGTGCTGATGCCGCAGTTCGACGCGGCCGGATGGCTCGAGGAGGTCGAGCGCCACCGGGTGACCCACGCCTTCCTGGTCCCCACCATGCTGGCGCGTATCGTGGCCCTGCCCGACGTCACCAAGCGCGACATCACCAGCCTGGAGCTGGTGACCTACGGTGCGGCGCCGATGCCGCCGAGCGTGATCCGGCGGGCCATCGAGGTCTTCCCCTCGTCGGTCGGATTCACCGGCGCCTACGGCCAGACCGAGACGACCTCCACCGTGACGGTCCTCGACCCCGACGACCACCGCATGGAGGGCACGCCCGAGGAGATCGAGCGCAAGCAGCGACGGCTGGCATCGGTGGGCAAGGCGGTCGGGGACGTCGAGCTGCGCGTGATCGACGAGGACGGCCAGCCCGCCGAGCCCGGGGTCGTGGGGGAGGTGCAGATCCGCACCTTCCGGACCATGAGCGGGTACTGGGGCAGCAACGCCGGCGCCACCGCCAAGACCGTCGAGTCCGACGGCTGGCTGCACACCGGGGACCTCGGCTATCTCGACGAGGACGGCTATCTGTTCCTCGGGGGCCGGCAGGGCGGCCTGATCATCCGGGGCGGGGAGAACATCTCCCCCGAGGACGTCGAGGCGGCCGTCTACGAGCATCCCGACGTGGCCGAGGCCGGAGTCGTCGGCGTGCCGGACGAGGAGTGGGGGGAGCGGGTGGCGGTGGCCGTCGTTCCCCGCGCCGGGGCCGAGCTCACGACCGACGCCCTTCTCGAGTTCTGCTCGGCCCGTCTGCCCGGGTACAAGCGGCCCGAGATCGTCCTGATCGTGGACTCACTGCCCCGCACGTCCACCGGCAAGCTGCTGCGGCGGGAGCTGCTGCCCATGTTCGCCAGCCGGACCTGAAGCGACCCCTGCCTCGGGCCCACACCGCCCACACACGGAGAGAGGAACATGAGCGAGCCACACCTGCTTACGGAGATGGTCGGGGGCCACACCTACGTCCTCACCATGAACCGCCCCGAGGCGCGCAACGCCCTCTCCGGGGAGATGCTGCAGTTGATGGGAGAGGCCTGGGACCGCATCAACTCCGATCCCGAGATCCGGGTGGCCATCCTCACCGGCGCGGGCGGGGCCTTCTGTGCC
This sequence comes from Acidimicrobiales bacterium, assembly GCA_035695125.1. GTDB lineage: Bacteria > Actinomycetota > Acidimicrobiia > Acidimicrobiales > JAJPHE01 > DASSEU01. Next base: position 56,698 of record DASSEU010000022.1, on the reverse strand, counting down.
GGCGCCGACCTCAAGGCCATGACCCAGTCCCACCCCGGTGACTCGTTCCGCGCCGAGCAGCAGGACGGCGGCGCCGGTGGCGGAGCCGACGGCGGAGGGATCGCCAGTGGGGTCATAAAGCCGCTGCTCAAGGGCTTCCGGCTCACCAAGCCGCTCATCGCCGCTGTGGAAGGGGCGGCCGTGGCCGGCGGCACGGAGATCCTGCAGGCCACCGACATACGGGTGGCCGGGGAGAGCGCCCGCTTCGGCGTGTCCGAGGTGCGCTGGTCCCTCTTCCCGCTCGGGGGCTCGACGGTGCGGCTGCGGCGCCAGATCCCCTACACGGTGGCGGCCGACATCCTGCTGACCGGTCGGCACCTGCGCGCCCCCGAGGCCAAGGAGATCGGGCTGATCGGCTACGTGGTGCCGGACGGTCAGGCTCTGGAGAAGGCCCTCGAGATAGCCGACTCGATCTGTGCCAACGGCCCGGTGGCGGTGCAGGCGGTGCTGCGGGCCCTCCGCGAGACCGAGGGGGTGCCGGAGGACGAGGCCATGGCCATCGAGAGCCGGATCGGCATGGAGGTCTTCATGAGCGAGGACGCCAAGGAGGGCCCCCTGGCGTTCATGGAGAAGCGCAAGCCGGTCTACCAGGGGCGCTGAGGACCGGCGGGCCGAGAATGGCCGACCGCCCCGTACCGCTGCCCGACAACATCTCGCGTGCCTACTGGGAGGCGGCGGGGCGCGGTGAGCTGCTTTACCAGGAGTGCCCGCAGTGCGGGCAGCGCCAGCTCTACCCCCGCGCCCTGTGCACGTCGTGCGCCGCCACCCCGGAGTGGCGGACGGCTTCGGGCCGCGGGACCGTGCATACCTTCACCGTCATCCGCCAGAACTGGGCCGAGCCCTTCCGGGAGATGCTCCCCTACGTGGTGGCCATGGTCGAGCTGGACGAGGGCCCGCGCCTCATGTCCAACGTGACCGGGTGCGCACCCGAGGCCGTTCACATCGGCATGCCTGTCGAAGCCTGGTTCGAACCCGTCGAGGACGGCATCGCGCTGCCGATGTTCCGCCCCGCCGCATCGGAGTGATCCCCGGGTGAGCGACACGGCCGTCCGCCCCGGGCTCGGCTCGGTCCCCGCGCCGACGGCGGTGGACGGGTCCCCGCTCTCCCCCAAGCAGCTGGCCCGCCGGCAGCGGGTGATCGAGGTGGCCCTGCAGCTCGGCGCCGACGGGGGCTACGACGCCGTCCACATGCGGGAGGTGGCCGACCGCTCGCAGGTCTCCCTCGGGACCATCTACCGCTACTTCGGCTCCAAGGACCACCTGCTGGCGGCGGCGCTGTCGGAGTGGACGGCGCAGCTCCAGTCCCGACTGGCCCGCAGACCGGCCCGGGGGGAGTCACCGGTCGAGCAGCTCGTCGACGTCCTGCGCCGGGGCTCGCGCGCCCTCGAGCAGCAGCCCAACCTGGCCGGCGCCCTCATCCGCGCCCTCGCGTCCGACGACCCCATGGTCGGTCTGGCCGCCACGCAGGTCCGCAGCCAGATCTCCGCCATGGCGGCCCCGATCCTGGACGCCCTGGGTCCCGCCGAGATCGAGGAGATTGTCGGCGTCCTCCGCCACGTCTGGTACTCCGCCATGATGATCTGGGCCCACGGCCGCAGCGAGGTGTCGGCCATAGGTGACGACCTCGAACGGGCCGCCCGCCTGCTCCTGGCCGCCCATCCCGCCCTCTGTGCACCGAACCCCAGCAGCGCCACCGGCACCTGAGCCCGGCGCCGCCGACACCCGACAGGAGGACCAGCGATGCCCATCCCCGAGCAGAGAGATCTGGAGGTGGCCCGCAAGTCGATCCAGGACTGGCTGGGCGGACGCCGGCCGGGTGCCCAGGGCCTCACGGTCTCGGAGCTGGTCGGCCCCGGCGCGACCGGCTTCTCCAACGAGACGCTGCTGTTCGACGTCACGTGGCGCGAGGACGGCCACGACCGCCGGGAGTCCCTGGTCCTCCGGGTGAAGCCGACGGGCTACCGGGTCTTCATGGAGGACGACTTCGAGCTGCAGTACCGGGTGCTCGAAGAGCTCGGGACGCAAGGGGTGCGGGTCCCGCCGGTGCGCGAGTTCGAGTCCGATCCGGCCGTGCTCGGCGCGCCCTTCTTCCTGATGCAGCGGGTCGAGGGCCAGGTGCCGGGGGATGCGCCCCCCTACAACGCCGAGGGTTTCGTGAAGGACATGCCTCCCGCCGACCGGCGCCGGCTGTGGGAGTCGGCCATGGACGCCCTGATCGAAGTGCACCGGGCCGGGCTGGACGGGGGCTTCGCGTACCTGGCCAAGCCCCACCGCGGGCCAACCGGCTTCGATCAGCAGCTGAGGTACTACGAGGAGGCGCTGGCGTGGGCCGCCCAGGGGCGTCCCCAGCCCGTGGCCGAGGCGGCGTGGGAGTGGCTGTCGGGCCACCTGCCCGAAGAGCGGCCCACCGCCCTGTCGTGGGGGGACGCCCGCATCGCCAACATGATCTTCGACGGGTGCACGTGCCGCGCCGTGCTGGACTGGGAGATGGTCTCGCTCGGCGGTCCCGAGATGGACCTCGGCTGGTGGCTGTTCCTCGACCGGTTCTCGGCCGAGGGCAACGGCCTCGTGCGCCTCGAGGGCCTCGGCACACGGGAGGAGACCGTGGCCCGCTGGGAAGAGGGAACGGGGCTACGGGCCCGGAACCTCGAGTTCTACGAGATCTTCGCCGGCCTGCGTTTCGCGGTGGTGATGATGCGTCTGGCCCAGATGTTCAAGCAGTGGGAGCTGCCGGTCCCCGAGGACATGGAGACCAACAACGCCGTCACCCACCTGCTGGCCGAGCTGCTCGACATGGAGCCTCCCGGGCCGCGCCCGAGCTACTCCTGAGGCGACCGCTCCGGGGGTAGCGGGCCCGTCTCCAGGCGGTAGCCGCGCCGGACCACGGTCACCACCGACACCCCGAGCGGGGCCAGCCGCCGCCGCAGCCGTCCCACCGTCACCTCGACCACGTGGGCGCCCCGGTCGGCCGGCGCCCGCCAGACGCCGCGCAGCAGCACCGTCTTGCCGACGGTGCCGCCCTCCGCCTCGACCAGCCGCCGCAGCACGGCCCGCTCCCGTGCCGACAGCACGATCACGTGCCCGGCGCGCTCGACAGCGGCGCCCTGGATGGTCACGGGCTCACCGCCGCCGTCCAGGACGGTCCGGCGCCGGGCCAGCTCCTCTGAGAGGGACCGGACGAGAAGGCCGAGGCGGCCCACGTCGGGCGCGACCGGAGATTCGATTCCCTGCTCGCGCGCCGACTGGGCGCAGACCGGCCCCACGCAGGCTGCAACCACGTGGCGCCGGTTGAAGGCGTCGCGTGCCTCGTCGCCCCGATCGGTGGCCTCGGCCAGCGCCAGCAGGTTGCGCACGGCCGGGGCGCTGGTGAACGTGACCGCATCCACCTCACCCGCGACCATGGCGTCGAGAAGACGGTAGGCCGGCTCGCGGTCCGCTGGGACGCGCCAGCGGTAGACGGGTACCGACACCACCTGGGCGCCGGCGGCCTCCAGCGGCCCGGTCAGCTCGGACCCGGAGGGGTGTCCGTAGTCCTGCACGACTATGACCCTCCCGCGCTGGTCGGTCCTGAGCAGGAGGTCGAGCACCTCGTTCATGCTCTCGCTGGCCACGCGCTCGGCCCCGGACAGACCGTTGGCCTCCAGGGCGGCAGCCGCCTTCGGGCCCCGCGCCACGAGTCGGCATCCGCTGAGGGCCCCAACCAGGTCGGCGCCGAGGCCCCACGTCTGGGCCGTCTCGAGCCAGGCACGCACACCGATCCCCGTGGTGGCCACAAAGACGTCGGGGGGCCGGCGCAGGACCTGCATGGTGGCGTCCCGGACCGTCGCCTCGGCGGTCAGGTAGTCGGTGCGGATGGTCGGGGCATGGATGACCCGGGCCCCGCGCCGGGAGAGGAGCTCCGACTGCTGCTCCCACCGCCGGTCGGCGGTCACCCCGATCGTGAAACCCTCCAGCTGCCCCAGCGGCATCACATGACCTTGGCCGGTCCGTGTTGCGGCCGCGTTTCGGGCCCGTTTCGGCCACGGGAAAGAGCCGTCCGGCGCCGGAAGATGACGTCTCTGTTACGGGGCACTCACACCTCCCCGGTGCCGCGTGTCGGCCGTGTCTCCGAGCCTTCACGGCCGGGCCATACAACCGAAACGGCCCCCGGGTTGGCTGTCACCATGCTCATTTCCAGAACATCCGACCGGGCCGGGCCCTGGATCGACGACTGGCGCCCCGAGGACGAGTCCTTCTGGCGGTCGACCGGTGCGAGGATCGCGAGGAAGAACCTGGCCCTGTCGATGTTCGCCGAGCACCTCGGCTTCAGCATCTGGGTGATCTGGACGATTGTCGTCCTCAACCTGGCCAACATCGGGGTCAAGCTGAGTGTGTCCGAGCTGTTCCTCCTGACACTCGTGCCGAACCTCGTCGGCTCGATGCTCCGCATCCCGTACACATTCGCGATACCCCGGTTCGGGGGCCGGGCGTGGACCACCGTCAGCGCCGCTCTGCTCTTCGTGCCGGCGGCGCTGCTGGCTGTGGTCGTACCGAGCGGCTGGTTGGCGCACCAGGCACACGGCACGCAGCTCTGGGTGTTGATTCTCTGTGCCGCCACGGCCGGGGTGGGGGGCGGGAACTTCTCCTCGTCCATGGCCAACATCTCGTTCTTCTATCCGGAGCGGCGGAAGGGATTCGCGCTCGGCCTCAACGCCGCAGGCGGCAACCTCGGCGTGGCCGTGGCTCAGCTCGTCGTCCCGCTTGTCTTGATCGTCGGGGTGCCGGCGGCAGAGGTGAAGCTGACCAAGCACCACGTCCACCTGGCCTACGCCGGGTTGATGTGGCTGCCGTTGATCGCGACGGCGGTCTTCCTGGCGTGGCGGTTCATGAACAGCCTGACCCAGGCCAGGGCCGATACCAGCTCCTACCTGGCGGCGCTGCGGAACGGTCAGACGTGGATCATGTCGCTGCTCTACATCGGCACCTTCGGATCGTTCATCGGCTTCTCATTCGCGCTGCCGTTGGTCATCAAGAACACCTTCCCGCACTTCCTGGCCGCCCATCCCTTCATTGCCGTGTACCTGGGAGGCCTGGCGTTCGTCGGCGCCCTGATCGGTTCGCTGGCCCGTCCGGTCGGTGGACTGCTGTCCGACCGGGTCGGTGGGGCCAAGGTGACCACGGCGGTCTTCTTGGGGATGGCGGGGGCCACGGCCGTCGCCATAGTCGGTGTGGATCGGCGCAGCTTCCCGTTGTTCTTTGCCTCCTACATGGTCGTGTTCCTGCTGTCTGGGATCGGCAACGGCTCGACCTACAAGATGATCCCGGCCATCTTCGCTCTCCTCGGCTTCCGCGAGGCGGAGCGGAACGGGGTGGACGCTGCCGGTGCCGCCGTCGAGTGGAAGCGGCGTGCCGCCGCGGTGATCGGCATTACCGGGGCGGTCGGAGCCTTCGGCGGGGTGCTCGTCCAGGTCGTGCTGCGGCAGGCCAGCCTCCATGTCTCGGCCCTCATGAAGACCGCCGCCACCCCCGCCGCCAAGGCGGCGGTGGCCGCCGCCAACTCGGGTTGGTCCGTGCCTGCCCTGACGGTATTCCTGGCGTCCTACCTCGTCCTGGGCGGGGTCACGTGGGCGGTCTACCTGCGGAGCAACGCCGGGGTTCCTGCCGACGCACCGACACCTGTCCCGGGCCTGGACCTGGTGGGGGTCACTTGAGCCTGCTTTCGGCCGTCCCCGCCATCGGGGAGACGGAGGAGGTGGTGGTGACGCCGTCGGCCGGCGGCGCGCTCACCGCGGTCGAGCAGTTTGCGGAGTATCACGACCACGTCCTTGCTCCCGGTGGGCGGCGGTACCGCGACCTGATCCCGACCGAGAGGCCCGGGCCGGGCCACCAGTACGCCTTCGAGGTAGATCTCGACGCGTGCACGGGGTGCAAGGCGTGTGTGGCCGCGTGTCACAGTCTCAACGGGCTGGAGGACGGGGAGACCTGGCGGTCGGTCAGCCTGCTCCACAGAGGGACGGCGGCGGAGCCGGTCCTGCAGACGGTGACCGCCTCGTGCCATCACTGCCTCGATCCTGCCTGCCTGAGGGGCTGTCCGGTCGATGCCTACGAGAAGGACCCCCTCACGGGGATAGTCCGTCACCTCGACGACCAGTGCATCGGATGCCGGTACTGCACCCTCAGCTGCCCGTACGAGGTCCCGGCCTACGAGCCCCGGCGGGGCATCGTGCGCAAGTGCGACATGTGCCACGGGCGGCTCGAGGCGGGGGAGGCCCCCGCGTGTGTCCAGGGATGCCCGAACGAGGCGATCTCCATCGCGGTGGTCGACGTGGCCGCATCCCGGGCGGCGGCGGAGAGCGGGATGTCCGTACCCGGTGCCGCCCCGTCGTTCATCACGGGGCCGACGACGGTCTACGTCGGCTCGCGCCGGGAAGCCCTCACCCGCGGCGCTCCCTCTCCGGAACCCACCGGACCGGCGCACGACCATCCGCCGCTGGCCGTGATGTTGGTGCTCACGCAGCTGGCCGTGGGTGCGTTCGTGATCGGGCTGATTCGCGCCGTGATCGGAGGCGGATCCGGGCCGGCGCCGGCTGTTGACGCCGGTTTGGCGGTGGCCAGCGGGGCACTGGCGCTCGCCGCGAGCGTCTTCCACCTGGGCCGCCCCCGCTACGCCCACCGGGCGGTGATCGGCCTGCGGCATTCGTGGCTGAGCCGCGAGATCGTGGCCTTCGGCGGGTTCACCGGCCTGGCGGTCCTCTACGCCGCCGTCGTCGCGTCCCGGTTGCGCCTGCCGGCGGGCTGGACGGAGACCCTGGGCTGGCTGGCGGCGTCGTCCGGCGCCACGGCGGTGGCCTGCTCGGTGATGATCTACGCCACGACCAGGCGGGCCTCGTGGCGGGTGGGCACCGTCGCCTCCAGGTTCGGTCTCAGCGGTGTCGTGTGCGGGTCGGCGGCCCTGGCCTGGGCCGCCGTGGTGACGACGGGCCCGGGCTCGGCCCGCCCCCTGCTGGTGCTCGTGGCCGCGGCGGCCGCGCTCAAGCTGGCGGGCGAGGCCACGGTCTTCCTCCCGGGCCGCCCGGCGGATCACGCCGACCGCGTCCGCCGGGCGCGGCTCCTGAAACAGGACCTGCGCCCACGGGTGGTAACCCGCTTCGGCCTCGGCGCCCTGTCCGGGGTGGTCCTTCCGCTGGCCGCTGTCTGGCTGTCCGCCGGTGCCCATCCGGCCGCCCTGCCGGCCGCCCTGCTGGCAAGCGGGGCGCTGGGTGGTTGCGTCGCGGCCGAGTACGCGGAGCGGTCCCTCTTCTTCACGACGGCCAGCGCCCCCCGATGAGGCTGCGTCACCGCGACGGGCCGCTCACCCGCGAGCTGGTTCGCGAGCCGGGCGGCTTCGGCCTGGGCCAGGTGCCCTCCCGCCTGAAGCCCGATGCGGTGGCGTCCCTGGTCTGCGGATTCTGCTCGACGGGCTGCTCCCTGGACGTCCACCTGCGCGACGACGGTCCCGTCAACATCACCCCGAGCGTCCGGTACCCGGTCAACCAGGGTCAGGCCTGCCCCAAGGGATGGGAGGCCCTGGCCCCCCTTGCCGCCAGCGACCGCGCCGTCACCCCCCTGTGGCGCGACCGGCGCGGCCGACTCCAGCCGATCTCGTGGCCGGTGGCCTCTGTCCACTTCGTCGAACGCTTCCGCGCCCTGCTCGACCGCCACGGACCCGACTCGGTCGCGTTCCTCTCCACCGGCCAGATCCCGACCGAGGAGATGGCCCTACTGGGCGCGCTGGCCAAGTTCGGGATGGGGATGGTCCACGGGGACGGGAACACCCGCCAGTGCATGGCCACCACAGCCGCGGCCTACAAGGAGTCCTTCGGCTTCGACGCCCCGCCGTACACCTACGCCGACTTCGAGGAGTCCGACGTCATCGTCCTGGTCGGATCGAACCTCTGTATCGCGCACCCGATCATGTGGGAGAGGATCCGGGCCAACCGGCACGACCCCGAGGTGGTCGTGGTCGACCCCCGCAAGACCGAGACCGCCATGGCGGCCACCCGGCACCTGGCCATCCACCCGAAATCGGACCTCACCCTGATGTACGGCCTGGCCCACCTTCTCGTCCGCAACGGATGGGTGGACCGGGAGTTCGTGGACACCTACACGTCGGGGTTCGAGGAGCTGGCGGCCCACGTGGAGGCCTTCCCGCCCGAGCGGGTGAGCGCCGTCAGCGGGATCTCCACCGCCGACCTCGAGGATCTGGCCGCCCTGATCCACGGGGGGGAGCGGGTCTCGTTCTGGTGGACGATGGGCGTCAACCAGAGCCACGAGGGGACGCGGACGGCCCAGGCGATCATCAACCTGGCGCTGCTAACCGGCAACATCGGCCGCCCGGGGACCGGAGCCAACTCGATCACAGGTCAGTGCAACGCGATGGGGTCGCGGCTGTTCAGCAACACCACCAACCTCTTCGGCGGGCGGGACTTCTCGAGCGGCGCCGACCGCAACGACGTGGCCGCCATTCTGGGCATCGACGCGGGCCGGATCCCGACCCGACCGAGCTGGTCCTACGACCGGATCATCGACGCCGCAGCCGACGGGACCCTGCGGGGCCTCTGGGTCGTGGCCACCAACTCCGCCCATTCCTGGATCGATCAGAGCCGGCTCCGGGAGGCGATGTCCCGTCTCGACTTCCTCGTCGTGCAGGACATGTACGCCACCACCGAGACGGCGGAGCTGGCCGACCTCGTCCTGCCCGCGGCCGGCTGGGGGGAGAAGGACGGCACCTTCATCAACTCCGAGCGCCGCATCGGCCGGATCCGACCTGTCGCCCGGCCTCCGGGTGCCGCCATCCCGGACTTCGACATCTTCCGGCTCCTGGCCGACGCCTGGGGCTGTGGCGACCTGTTCCGGGCGTGGACGACCCCGGAAGAGGTGTTCCGTCTCCTGGCCCGCCTGTCCCAGGGGCGTCCCTGTGACATCGGCGGCATCACCGGCTACGACATGATCGACCGGGCGGGTGGGATCCAGTGGCCTCTTCCCGCCGGCACCGATGCCGTACCGGCCGAGGAGCGCCGGCTGTTCTCCGACGGCCGCTTCTTCCACCGGGACGGAAGGGCCCGGCTGGTGGTGGGGGACCCCACGCCTGTGGCCGAGCCGGTCTCGGCCGAGTTCCCGCTGGTGCTCCTCACCGGGCGCGCCAGCTCCAGCCAGTGGCACACCCAGACCCGGACGGCCAAGTCGGCGGTCCTGCGGGCCATGAGTCCCGCCGATCCCTACGTCGAGATGGCCCCGGCCGACGCCTCCGCACGCTCACTGGTGACCGGAGACACCACCCTCGTCCGATCCCGACGGGGGTCGATGCGGGCCCGGGTCGTCGTGACCCCCACGATCAGAGAGGGACAGGTGTTCGTGCCCATGCACTACGGCGCCACCAACCGCCTCACCCACGCCTCCTTCGACCCGCACTCCCGCCAGCCCGCCTACAAGAGCGCAGCGGTCCAGGTCGGTCCGGCCACCCGACGCGAGCGATGACGCACGAATCGGCACTCCTCGACCCGGATGCCCGGAGGCGGCTGCATGCCCGGAAGGATGCGGCTGCCCGCGTGGCCGGGAGCGGGGCTGCGCTCCTCGCCCGGATCGCCGCAGCGCCGGAGGGCTACGCCTTGGTGCACCACGCCAGCGACATCGCCCGCCACGGCCGGCTCCTGACGCCCCGCCCCGGCCGGGCCGAGGTCCGGGTGGTCGTCACTCCCGGCCGGGAGGCAGCGGAGTGGCACGTCGACGCGGCGGGTCGGGACCGGCCCGGCCTGCTCGCGGCGATCACGGGGGTCCTGACCGGCGAGGGCATGGACGTGACCCAGGCGGTGGTCGCCACATGGGACGACGGCGCCGCTCTCCAGGCTCTGGTCGTCCGATCCGCCACTGCCCCCGACCCGGCCCGGCTGCAGGTCAGGTTCGCGGCGGCGCTCCGGGGCCCGGCGGGCTGGTCAGGCGTGGCCGACGCCGGGATCCGGTTCGACGACGGCGCCTCTCCCGTCTTCACCGCCTGTCAGGTCCGGGCCACGGACCGGCCCGGCCTCCTCCACGACATCACGTCGGGGATGGCGGCGGTCGGGGTCGACATCCATGCCGCCCGGGCCACGACCGTGGCCGGGACGGCCATGGACCACTTCGACCTCACGGACGGCTCCGGGCGCAAGCTCGACACGGCCCTCAAGGCGGCGGTCCACCGCGCCCTGCGGACCGGACCGGCGGCCGAGCCGTCCCGCCGCGGCCGGGGCGGAAGATGACTTCTCTGTTACGAGGTCCTCACGGTCCCCGCTGGCCCTGTTCGGTTCCTGTTCCTCAGCCTTCACGACCGGGCCACAGACCGGAAACCGGGCCGCGGTTGGCTGGGCCCATGACCACCTCGACCCCGTCCCGGCGGCCCGGGGCCCCGGTATGAGCCCATCCCGCCGTCGTTCCACACTCGTCGTGGCCGGCAACGGGATGGTCGGGCACAAGCTCGTCGAGCTGATCACCCGGGACGGCGGCCTGGAGAGATGGCGGATCGTCGTCTTCGCCGAGGAGAAACGCCTCGCCTACGACCGGGTCGGACTCAGCGCGCTGTTCTCGGGATCCACGGCCGAGGACCTGTCCCTGGTTGCCGACGGGGCCTACGACGGAGTCCTGGTGCATCTGGCCGATCCCGTGGTGGCGGTGGACCGGGAGCAGCGCCTGGTCGTGTCGGCTTCGGGAGCGGAGGAGCGGTACGACGCTCTCGTGCTGGCCACCGGGTCCTACCCCTTCGTCCCCCCGGTGCCCGGCCACGACCTGCCGGGCTGCTTCGTGTACCGCACCGTCGAGGACCTCGAGCGGATCCGCGAGTACGCCGCGGGGGCCCGGGTCGGCGCGGTCGTCGGTGGGGGCCTGCTGGGGCTGGAGGCGGCCAACGCCCTGCTGGCTCTCGGTCTGGAGACCCACGTGGTCGAGGTGGCCCCCCGTCTCATGCCCCTCCAGGTCGATGACGGGGGAGCCGCCGCCCTGGCGGAGCGCATAGCCGAGCTCGGCGTGTTCGTCCGCGCCGCCACCCAGACGACCGAGCTGGAGCCCGGGCCCGACGGCGGCGTGCGGACCATGCGCTTCAGCGAGGGCACCGACCTCGAGGTGGACCTCGTGGTGTTCTCGGCCGGGATCCGGCCACGCGACGAACTGGCCCGGACCTGTGGCCTGAAGATCGGGCCCCGCGGCGGAGTGGTCGTCGACAACGCGTGCCGCACCTCGGACGCCCGCATCTTCGCGATAGGCGAGTGCGCCCTGGCCCGCGATCGCACGTGGGGCCTGGTGGGCCCGGGCTACGAGATGGCCGAGGTCGTGGCCTCCCAGCTGACCGGGTCTCCGGACGCTCCGGTCGAGTTCACCGGTGCCGACCTGTCGACCAAGTTGAAGCTGATGGGGGTCGACGTCGCCAGCTTCGGGGACTGCTTCGGGGAACAGGAGAGCTCCCGGGATGTCGTCCTGCGCGACGACGTCGCCCGCGTGTACAAGCGTCTGGTCCTGAACACCGACACCGGCAGGGTGGCGGGCGGCATCCTCGTCGGCGACGCGTCCGCCTACCAGCTCCTCCGCCTGATGGCGGCGGGGGAGCTGCCCACACCGGAGCGACCCGAGCAGCTGCTCTTCCCGGCGCAGGCGGGGGATGCCGGACCTGGCATCCTGGCGATGCCGGAAGACACCGCCGTCTGCTCGTGCAACAACGTGACCAAGCGAGTCATCTGCGCCGCGATCGCGGACGGCGTTTCCGACGTGGGTGGGATCAAGGCCGCCACCCGGGCCGGAACCACGTGCGGTGGCTGCGTCCCGCTGGTCACCGACCTGCTCAACGACGAACTCCGCAAGTCGGGCCGGGAGGTCAGCAACAACCTGTGTGAGCACTTCAGGCACAGCCGCCAGGAGCTGTTCGACATCATGCGCCTGCGGCGGATCGGCTCGTTTGCCGAGCTGCTGGCGGCATGTGGGCGCGGACGCGGCTGCGAGGTCTGCAAGCCGGCAGTGGCGTCGATGCTGGCCTCCCTCGGCGGGGGCCACATCCTCAAGGGGGAGCAGGCGGGACTCCAGGACACCAACGACCACTTCCTGGCCAACCTGCAGCGGGACGGAACCTATTCGGTCGTCCCCCGGGTACCCGGAGGGGAGCTCACGCCGGACCAGCTGATCGCCATCGGCCAGGTGGCCAAGGAGTTCGGGCTGTACACGAAGATCACCGGGGGACAGCGCATCGACCTGTTCGGGGCGCGCGTCGAGCAGCTCCCGGCCGTATGGAGCCGGCTCATCGATGCCGGCATGGAATCGGGGCACGCCTACGGAAAGGCCCTGCGCACCGTCAAGTCGTGCGTCGGGCGGACCTGGTGTCGCTACGGGGTGCAGGACTCGACCGCGATGGCCATCCGGCTCGAGTTGCGCTACCGCGGCCTGCGTGCGCCCCACAAGATCAAGTCGGCGGTGTCGGGGTGCGCACGGGAGTGCGCCGAAGCACAGAGCAAGGACTTCGGCGTCATCGCCACCGAGCGGGGCTGGAACCTGTACGTGTGCGGCAACGGGGGGATGCGCCCTCAACACGCCGAGCTGTTGGCGTCCGATCTGGACGACGAGAGCCTCGTCCGCTACATCGACCGGTTCCTGATGTTCTACATCCGTACCGCCGATCGTCTCGAGCGGACGGCTACGTGGCTCAACAAGCTCGAGGGTGGGATGTCCTATCTCCGCAGCGTGGTTGTCGACGACGTGCTCGAGATCGGCACCGAGTTGGAGGCGGACATGGAACGCCACGTGGCCGGCTACGAGTGCGAATGGCGGGGGGTCGTCGAGGATCCCGACCGCCGGCAGCTCTTCCGTACGTTCGTGAACAGCCCCGATCCGGACCCGGACATCGTCAGGGTCAGCGAGCGAGGCCAGATGCGCCCGGCCCTCCCCGAGGAGCGGGCGGCGGTGACGCCTGTCCTCGTGGGGAGCGTCCGGTGAGCAGGTGGGTGGACGTCTGCGACGTGGAGGATCTGGTGCCCGACCGGGGGGCGGGGGCCCTGGTGGGGGCATACCACGTGGCTGTGTTCCGTCTCTCGAGCGGCGAGATCTACGCCCTCGGTAACCACGATCCGTTCAGTGGCGCCAACGTCCTGGCCCGGGGGATCGTCGGTTCGGCCGGGGACGTGGCCAAGGTGGCGTCACCGATCTACAAGCAGGCCTTCGACCTGCGGACGGGCGTGTGCCTCTCGGACCCGGACGTGCGCGTACCGGTGTTCGCGACCCGCGTCAACGGCGGGCGCATCGAGCTGTCGGACCGACCGGTCCCACCCGCGCGACCCGGCACGGCTTCGGCGGATTCCCCTCTCCCACAAGACGACAAGGAGGAGCAGTGACCGTAAGCATGCCCGAGGCCCTGGTGGACCAGGCGGAGCTGGCGACGAGCAAAGCCCGGCTTCTGCGCCACAGCTGGCCGTCGTACCTGCTGAGCTCCATGCTGGCCGGCGCGTTCGTCGGTGTGGCTGTGCTGCTCATGGTGATGGTCAGCGCCGCATGGATCGTCAGCAAAGGACCGGTGGCCAGGCTGGTGGAGGGCTCGGTCTTCGGGGTAGCCCTGGCCCTGGTGGTGTTCGCGGGAGCCGAGCTGTGGACCGGCAACGCCATGACCATGGTTCACGGCCTGATGAAGCGCACCGCCTCATTTGGCGACACCGTGGCGGTCCTCGTCGGCTCGATCGTTGGGAACCTGGTCGGGTCGATCGGCTTCGCCGTGCTCGTGAACGCCAGTGGGGTGCTCCACACCGGGGCCGCGAAGGGCAAGCCGGCCGTGTTCGTGACCGCAGTGGCCGCCCTTGTGAAATCGAAGGCCGCGTTGACCGGCGGTCAGCTGTTCTTCCGTTCCATCCTCTGCAACATGCTCGTGTGCCTGGCGCTGTGGATGGCGGCCCGGACCAAGAGCGACGCCGCCAAGCTCATCGTGCTCTCGTGGGGTCTGCTGGCCTTCGTGGCCTCGGGCTTCGAGCACTCCGTCGCCAACATGACGCTCTTCTCGCTGGGGGCGCTGGCCCACGTCGGGACCTGGTCCGAGCTGAGCCGCAACCTCCTCTGGACCATCCCGGGAAACCTGGTCGGCGGAGGCCTGATCGTCGGCTTCTCCTACGGCTGGCTGGGCCGCCCCGTGCCTGCTCCTGCTGTTGCGGGTGCGCCGACCCTGACCGTCGACCTGGGAGAGCCCGCTCCAGCGGCGGCTCTGGTCGCCGCTGCTCCGGTCGCGACGGCCCCGGTCGGGACGGCTTCGGCCCCCGCGGCCGCAGCGCCTGCGGCGCTTGTCCGTCGGCGGCGGCCGAAGGCAGCCGGGGCAGAGGCCGCCCTGGGCACGAGCGGCTGAGCCCGCCCGGGGGACGGCGGGCCGAGGTCACCGGCCCGGCTCGGCAAAGGCGCCGAGCCGGGCTCCGGTCCCCCCTCCTTCAGCCCAGGATCACCTCGGCGACGGTGCGCATCTCGTCCAGGGAGCGGGCACCGATGACCAGGCCGGTCACGCCGGCCTCCTCCCACATGGGCAGCTCGGCCCGGATCTGCTCCCGGGTCCCCACGAGCGAGATGTCGGCCACCATCTGGAGGGGCACGGCGGCGGTGGCCTCCTCCCGCTTCCCCTCGAAGAAGAGGTCCTGGATCTGGTCGGCCTCCTTCTCGTACCCCATCCGGGCGAAGACGTTCTTGTGGAAGTTCATCTCCTTGGCCCCCATGCCCCCGATGTAGAAGCCGAGCATGGGCCGCATCGACTCGAGCACCTTGTCCCGCTCGTCGGTGACGACGATCTGGCAGTTGGTCAGGATCTCGAAGCGGTCGGGGGTGGTGCGGGCCCCGGGCCGGGAGAAGCCCTCGTTCAGCCAGCTGCGGTACATGTCCCCGACCTTCGGCGAGTAGTAGATCGGCAGCCACCCGTCGGCGATCTCGGCGGTCAGCGCCACGTTCTTGGGCCCCTCCGACCCGAGGAGGATCGGCAGGTCGGAACGCAGGGGATGGGTGATGGGCCGCAGCGGCTTGCCCAGCCCGAGTGAGTTGGGACCGGTGTAGGGCAGGGGGAAATGGGGCCCCGGGCTGGTGACCGGTGCCTCCCGGGCCAGCACCTGGCGGACGATGCTCACGTACTCCCGGGTGCGGGCCAGGGGCTTGCCGAAGGGCTGGCCGTACCAGCCCTCGACCACCTGGGGACCCGACAGCCCCAGTCCGAGCACCATCCGGCCGCCGGAGAGGTGGTCGATGGTGAGGGCGTGCATGGCCGTCGACGTGGGCGTGCGTGCCGAGATCTGGACGATCGAGGTGCCCAGGCGGATCCGGCTCGTGGACCCGCCCCACCAGGCGAGGGGGCTGAAGGCGTCCGAGCCCCACGACTCGGCCGTGAACACGATGTCGAAGCCGAGCTTCTCGGCCTCCAGGATCTTGGCGGGGGCGTCGGCGGGGGGCTGCGCCCCCCAGTAGCCGAGCTGCAGACCGAGCTTCATGGCCGGACCCTAATGGCCAATGAGAACGCGTTCCAGATATCGTGCCGGGCCAATGGAGCGGGAGGCGGGGGTGGACATGAAGGCGAGCGGGGCCCAGGCATGCCCATAGACAAGGTCGTCGGCAGCTTCGACGAGGCCGTGGCCGACGTGGCGGACGGATCACTCATCCACGTCGGCGGCTTCGGCGGGCCGGCGGAGTACCCCAGCTACCTGATAGCCGCCCTGGCCCGGAGGGGGTCCAAGGGCCTCACCATCACCGGCAACCACTCCGGCTTCTCGGAGGGGCAGCTGACGATGATGAAGCAGCGCATGTCGGGGATGATGGCCTACCCCGACGACTACTTCAGCCCCGGGATCCTGGTGGAGCGTGGTCAGGTGGCCAAGGGGATCCTGGCCTTCCCGGTCCTGCCCGGAGCGGCCCTCAAGGTCCCGTTCGAGGAGCTGCTCGAGAAGGGGGAGGTCGAGCTCGAGCTGATCGGCCAGGGCAGCCTGGCCGAGCGCATCCGGGCCGCCCGGGCCGGGATCGCGGCCTTCTACACGCCCGTCGGCCCGGGCACCGTGACCCAGCGCGACAAGGAGGTGCGGTGGTTCGACGGGCGCCCCCACCTTCTGGAACGGGCCCTCAAGGGTGACTTCTCGATCATCCGGGCCCACAAGGCCGACCGCTGGGGGAACCTCGTGTACCGGGGGACCGCCCGCACCTTCAACGCCACCATGGCCGGCGGCTCCCGGGTGACCATTGCCGAGGTTGACGAGATCGTGGAGCTCGGGGAGCTCGACCCCGAGTGCATCATCACCCCCGCTCCCTACGTGCAGCGGGTGGTGGTCCGGCCCCAGGAGCCGGTGACGGACTGGCGGACGCCGTGCTGAGCGCGTGCGGACGGGACGGGAGGAACCGATGAGCGCCCCGCGGTTCGAGGACAAGCCCCGGCTCGACGACTGGGCCATGGCCATGCGGGCCGCCCAGGAGCTGGAGGAGGGCGGCAAGGTGTTCAACCTCGGCTTCGGGATCCCGATGCTGATCTCGAGCTTCGTCGACCGGGAGGCCGAGGTGCTGCTGCACTCCGAGAACGGGGTGATCGGCTTCGGACCGGTCATCGAGGACCCCGAGCGGGCCGACCGCTACTGCATCAACGGCGGCGGTCAGCCGGTGGAGAAGCGGCCCGGGGTGGCCTTCATGTCCCACGAGGAGTCCTTCGCCCTCATCCGGGGCGGCTGGGTCGACGTCACGTTCCTCGGCGCCCTGCAGGTGGCGGCCAACGGGGACCTGGCCAACTGGAAGGTGCCCGGCAAGATCAGCGGCGCCCTCGGCGGCGGGCAGGACCTGGCCTTCTGCGCCAAGAGCGTGGTGTGCATCACCACGCATCAGACCAAGGACGGGACGCCGAAGATCGTCAACCGCCTGAGCCTGGACATCACTGCCCCGGAGTGTGTCAAGCGGATCATCAGCGACATCGCGGTCATCGACATCACCCCCGACGGTCTGGTCCTCCGCGAGGTCCTGCCCGGCTGGACCCCGGACGAGGTGCAGCAGGTGACCGAGCCGGAGCTCTCCGTGACCTCCGACCTGGTCGAGATGGCGCTGTAAGGCCAAGCCTCCGTGGCCGACCGCACGCCGGTCATAGCCGGCATCGGGCTGTCCGACTATCCCAAGGCGCCGCACCTCGACTCGGTGCAGCACCATGTACAGGCCGTGCAGCGCGCCCTCGAGGACTCCGGCCTGCCCAAGTCCGAGATCGACGGCTACATGTGCGCGGGCAGCCCGATGGGCGGGGACGACGCGGCGGGAATGGCCGAGTACCTGCGGATCGACCACCGCTTCATCGACGGGACCATGGTCGGGGGGTCCACGTTCGAGTTCTACGTCCAGCACGCCGCCGCCGCCATCAGAGAGGGCCTGTGCGACACCGTGCTCATGACCTACGGCTCCAACCAGCTGTCCGCCCAGGGGCGCATGCTGGGCAGTCGGGGCTTCCAGGGCCGGGGAGCGCGGGTCCCCGGGGGCATGCAGTACGAGGCGCCCTACGGCAACGTGCTGATCGGCTCCTACGCCATGGTGGCCCGCCGCCACATGCACGAGTTCGGTACCACGTCCGAGCAGCTGGCCGAGGTGGCCGTGGCCGTGCGCGAGCACGCCCGGATGAACCCGGACGCGATGTACCGGGACCCGCTCACGGTGGAGGACGTGGTCGGCTCCCGGATGATCGCCGATCCGCTCCACAAGCTGGACTGCTGTGTGATCTCCGACGGCGGCGGCGCGGTGATCATGACCACTGCCGAGCGGGCCCGCGACCTGCGCCAGCCCCCCGTGTACGTGCTCGGCGCCGCCGGCGCCCACACCCACTGGAACATCTCCCAGATGGCGGACTTCACCACCTCCGGAGCGGCCCGGGCCGGGCCCGAGGCGTTCGCCCGCGCCGGCGTGCGTCCCGAGGACATCGACACGGTTCAGCTCTACGACAGCTTCACGATCACCGTCCTCCTGCTGCTCGAGGGGTTCGGCTTCTGCGGACGCGGCGAGGGCGGCCCCTTTGCCGCGTCCGGGGTACTGCGCCCGGGCGGGCGGCTCCCGCTCAACACCGACGGGGGTGGCCTGTCGTCCTGCCACCCCGGCATGCGCGGGATCTTCCTTCTGATCGAGGCGGCCCGGCAGCTGCGGGGCCAGGCCGGTCCGTCCCAGGTTCCCGACTGCCGGCTGGCGCTGGCCGGAGGCTCAGGCGGCTTCCTCTCCTACATCGGCGCCGCCATCCTGGGCTCCCAACACCCGTAAGTCCTGGGGGAGCACCGCCGTTGTCCGCGAGGTCCGTCGCTGGGGTTGGGGCCCCCAGCGACAGCGGCGGGCGTGGTCCGAAGGACCCGGGTGCCCGCCGCGACGACACAGTTGCGGGCCCAAATTAGAATGTGTTCTAATCCGCGGGTGACCGAGTTGCGCACAAGTGAGACCAAGCTCGAGTTCCCGTACAGCCGGACTCTCGGGCCGGTGGTGGGGGCATTCCTGACCGGTCTCCGGGAGGGCCGGCTGCTGGGGATCAAGGGCAAGGACGGGCGGGTGCTGGTGCCGCCGGTGGCCTACGACCCCGAGACCGGAGAGCACCTGGGGACCGACCTGATCGAGGTGGGTCCGGGGGGGACCGTCAAGGCGTGGACGTGGGTGGCCGAGCCGACGGGCAAGCACCCGCTGGACCGCCCCTTCGCCTTTGCCCTCGTGCAACCCGACGGCGCCGACACGACGATGGTGCACGCCGTCGACGCGGGCAGCCCGGACAGGATGTCGACAGGGATGAAGGTCACGCCGCGGTACAGGAAGGAGCCCCACGGGCTCATCACCGACCTCGAGGCATGGGAGCCCGCCCGATGAGCGACACCAAGGCCGACACCAAGAAGGAGAACATGGTGATGGAGCACCTGGTCTCCCTCACCTACCGGGAGCGGCTCACCCCGAATCTGAACCGGTTCGTGGACGAGCTGCTCGACGGCCGTCTCGTCGGCCACAAGTGCCCGGTCTGTGGGCGGGTGTACGTGCCGCCGAAGGGCTACTGCCCCCTCGACGTGGTGGCCACGGGCCCCGAGAACGAGGTTGAGGTTTCCGACAAGGGGACGCTCACCGGCTTCACCATCGTCACTCCTGTCGCCTACTACGGGCAGAAGGAGACCCAGCCGTTCGTCTACGCCACCGTGCTGCTCGACGGGGCCGACACCCCCATCGGCGGCCAGGACATCACCGGCATCCCCCACGACCAGCTGCGGGCCGGCCTGCGGGTGAAGGCCATCTGGGCTCCCAAGAAGGACCGTAAGGTCGAGGGCATCTCCAACCGGGGGTTCGGCGGCCTGGGGGAAGTGATCACCAGCTTCGAGCCGACCGGTGAGCCCGATGCCGCCCCCGATGCCTACAAGGAGCACATCTTCTAAATGGCGCCCTCCTCCAACGACATCGCCATCGTCGGCTTCGCCCAGTGCCCGTCGGTACGCGACGCCGATGCCAGCGAGGTACAGCTGCTCGTACCCACCGTGGCGGCGGCCATCGAGCACGCCGGCATCGAGCGCCGGGACATCGGCTTCACCTGCTCGGGGAGCTGTGACTACCTGACCGGCGGGCCGTTCGCCTTCGTGTCCAATCTCGAGGCGGCAGGGGCGTGGCCCCCGATCTCCGAGTCCCACGTCGAGGCCGACGGGGCATGGGCCCTCTATGAGGCGTGGATGCGCCTGCTCGAGGGGGACGTCGACCTGGCCCTGGCGTTCGGATCGGGGAAGTCGTCCCCGTCCAGGCCGGGTGAGGTGTGGGCCCAGCAGCTCGATCCGTACTACCTGGCCCCGCTGGGCGTGGATCCGGTCTCTCTGGCGGGAATCCAGGCCCGCGCCCTCATCGACTCGGGTAAAGCCACCGAGCGCGACTTCGCCGAGGTCGTGGCCCGCAGCCGCCGTAACGCCAAGTCCAACCCCAACGCCCAGCTGAAGGGGGATGTGGACGTGGACGCCCTGTTGGCCGAGCCCTACTACCGCGAGCCGCTGCGCAAGCACGACCTGCCCCCGATCTCGGACGGGGCGGTGGCGGTGATCCTGGCCCGGGCCGACAAGGCGCGGGAGATCTGCTCGCGGCCGGTGTGGATCCGCGGGATCGACCACCGCATCGACGCCCACCAGCCCGGCATGCGCGACATCACCACGTCGGCGTCGGCCACGCTGGCGGCGCGCAAGGCCGGTTACGACGGTGGCCCGATCGACCTGGCCGAGGTGGCGGCCACGTTCAGCCCGCAGGAGATCGTCCTCCGCGAGGCCCTGGGCCTGCCGGCCGGCACCAACGTCAACCTGTCGGGGGGCCCGCTGGCGGGCAACCCGATCATGGCCGAGGGCCTGATCCGGATCGTCGAGGCGGCGGCGCGGATCATGGACGGCTCCGCCAACCGGGCGCTGGCCCATGCCACGAGCGGCCAGCTCCTGCAGCAGAACCTCGTTTGTCTCCTGGAGGGTGAGTGATGGCGGAACGTTGCGCGGTCGTCGGTGTCGGCCAGACCAACTTCAAGAAGAAGCGGGAGGACGTCTCGATTGCCGGTCTCCTGCGCGAGGCCATCGACCGGGCCCTCGAGGACGCCGACCTGTCCATCAAGGACATTGACGCGGTGGTGATCGGCAAGGCGCCCGACGCCTTCGAGGGCATCGTGCAGCCCGAGATCTTCCTGGCCGACGCCCTGGGCGCGACGAACAAGCCCCTGCTGCGGGTCCACACCGCCGGCAGCGTGGGGGGATCGACATTCGTGGTCGGCGCCCACCATGTGATCACCGGCGTCCACGAGCGGGTGCTGGCGGTGTCCTGGGAGAAGCAGTCCGAGGGCAACGCCCAGTGGGGCCTGGCCGGAGGCCGGTCGGGCGGAATCGGGGCGGGGGGCGCCTTCGCCCCCTGGATGCGCGCCTACATCCAGGAGTCCGGTGCGCCCGACTACATCGGGTGGATGGTGGCGGTCAAGGACCGGCGCAACGCCGCCAAGAACCCCTATGCCCACCTGAAGATGCCCGACATCACCCTGGAGACGGTGAAGGAGTCCCCCATGCTGTGGGACCCCATCCGGTTCCACGAGTCGTGCCCGTCGTCGGACGGCGCCTGCGCCGTGGTGCTGACCAACGAGGCCGGGGCCAAGCGGGCGCCGCGCCCGGCGGCGTGGGTGCACGCCCTGGCCGTGCGCACGGAGCTGGGCCAGTTCCCCGGGCGCAACCCGGTGCGGCCCCAGGCCGGTGTCGACTGCGCCCACGACGTCTACCGCCAGGCGGGCATAACCGATCCCCGCGCCCAGATCGACATGGCCGAGCTGTACGTCCCGTTCAGCTGGTACGAGCCGATGTGGCTCGAGGGCCACGACATCGCCGGCCCGGGTGAGGGCTGGAAGATGGTCGACTCCGGTGAGACGGACATCGACGGCAGCTTCCCGGTCAACCCCTCGGGAGGGGTGCTGTCGACCAACGCCATCGGTGCGTCCGGGATGGTGCGCTTCGCCGAGTGCTGCCTGCAGGTGCGGGGCATGGCGGGCGAGCACCAGATCGACGGGGCCCGCACCGCCCTGGCCCAGGCCTACGGCGGGGCGGCGCAGTACTTCGCCATGGGAGTGCTCCGCTCCGAGCCCCCCCAGTAGGGCACTGCGGCGGTGCGCCGTTACCGGCTGATCTCGGCCGACAGCCATGTCAACGAACCCCCCGACCTCTGGACGCGCCGCGTCCCCGCCGCCCTGCGCGACCGGGCGCCGCGCGTGGAGAGCTTCCCCGAGGGTGACGCCTGGGTGATCGAGGGGGTCGACGAGCCCGTCAACTTCGGGTGGAACGCGTGCGCCGGCCTGCCGCCGGAGGAGATGACGGGCTGGTCCCGCTTCGAGGACACCCGCCGGGGCGGCTACGACCCCGCCGCCCGTATCGAGGAGATGGACCGCGACGGGGTCGACGCCGAGGTGCTGTACCCCACGCCCCGGCTGTCCAACGCCATAGTGGCCAACAGGGACCCCGAGTACCACCTGGCGATGGTGCGCGCCTACAACGACTGGATCTCCGAGTATGTGGATCACGCTCCCGAGCGCTTCGCCGGACTGGCCATCCTGCCCAACAGGGGCGTGGAGGCGGCGGTGGCCGAGATCGACCGGGTCCTCGACCGGCCGGGGATGCGGGGCGTGGTCATGGGCTGCTACCCGAACGGGACCCTGGCCCTCCAGCCCGAGGATGACAAGGTGTGGGGACTGCTCGAGGAGCGGCGGGTACCCCTCGGGATCCACGTCTCGCTCACCCAGTCCATGCCCGCCGCCCACCGGGCCAAGCTTCCCGGCTACGGCCGCTTCTTCGACGCCCCCAACCGGATGATCGAGATGGTCTTCGAGGGGGTGTTCGACCGCTTCCCGGAGCTGGACGTGGTCTTCGCCGAAGTCGACTTCGGCTGGGTGCCCTACGTCAAGGAGCAGATCGACAACAACTACCAGCGGCTGGAGCCGACCAGCCGCTTCGGCCTGCCCGCCCTGCCGAGCGAGTACATCGACCGCCACTTCCACTTCGGGTTCATCACCGACACCTTCGGCCTGCGGAGCCTGGCATGGATGGATCCCCGGCGGGTGCTGTGGTCGAGCGACTACCCGCACATCAGCGCCGACTGGCCCTATTCGTGGCGCACCATCCAGGCCTCGCTGTCGGGCGTTCCCGGTGACGACCGGTCCCTCATCCTGGCCGGCAACGCCTGCCGCCTGTACCACTTCTCCTGAGGTGGCGGGCCGGCTCCAACCCGACCGCCTCTCCGTCTTCGTCATCAGCATCACGCCCTTCACGGCGGACGGGTCGTTCGACGAGCCGGCCACTCGGTCCCATCTGCGCCGGATGGCCGAGGGCGGAGTCGGCGTGTACCTCGGCGGCGGGGGCAGCGGTGAGGGCTACGTCCTGTCGCGCCCCGAGGCGCTGCGCCTCCTCGAGATCGGTGTAGAGGAGCTCGGGGCCAAGGTCCCTGTCCGCGCCATGGGCGTCGAGCCCCGTTCGGCCGCCGAGATGGTGGAGTTCCTGGGTGCGGCGGCGGGAACCGGTGTCGAAGCCGTGCAGGTGTACTCGCTCGATCCCGGCCACGGCCACCGACCGACCATGGACGAGGTGCACCGCTACTTCGACGACGTCCTCGGCCAGGTGGACGTGCCGGCGGTGCTGTCCACCCACCAGTCGGTCGGCTACCAGGTGCCGGTGCCCATGCTCGTCGACCTGGCCGGGCGCCATCCCCATTTGATCGGGATCAACTGCAGCCACCAGGACCTCGGCTACCTGGCGGCCCTGGCGGACGCCCTGGCGGGGCGGCTGGAGCTTCACGTGGGGGGCCCGCAGCTGGCCCTCACCGCCCTGGCCCTCGGAGCCCACGGGTTCCTGTCGTCCGAGGCCAACCTGGCTCCCCGCCTCTGCGCCGGGGTCGTGGAGGCGGTGGCGACCGGTGACGCCCACCGGGCCCTCGACCGCTTCGGGCGGGTGCTGCGCCTGTCGGGCGCCCTCTACGGCGCCGGCGGCATCCGGGCCACCAAGGCCGTGCTCGGCGCCCTGGGCCTGCCGGGCGGGGTGCCCCGCCTTCCCCAGCTCCCGATGCCGGCCGACCGGCTGCCGGCGCTGCTCCAGCTGGTGGAGGATCTGGGCTTGGCCGAGGTGGAGGGTTGGGGTCGGACCCGGCCCTAGTCCGATGATTACCGGCTCCCGTCCCCGTCGTATGGGGCAGACGACGGAGGGAGCACCATGTCGACCATCGACAAGACCCTGCAGGCCCTGGTGGGGCCCGAGTACCTGGCGCTGGCGGACGTGCTGGATGCGATGGACCCGGCCGGGTGGGACACCCCGTCTCTATGCGCGGGGTGGCGGGTCCGGGAGGTCGTGGCCCACATGACCATGGCGGTCCGCTACTCGGAGGAGGACTTCATGGCCGAGCTGCGCGACTGCGAGTTCGACTTCACCCGTCTGTCCAACCGGGTCGCCACCCGGGATGCCGAGCTGCCGACGGCCGATCTCCTGGCGCACCTCCGCAGCGACGTGATGCAGACATGGACCCCCCCGGGAGGGGGGTACGCCGGGGCGCTCAACCACGTGGTGGTCCACAGCCTCGACGTCACGGTCCCCCTGGGCCGTGGGCGCGTCACCTCCGACCACGCCCTCGGCGCCGTCCTCGACGGTCTCACGGCCGGAGGAGTCCATGAGCACTTCGGGACCGACATCGGCGGCCTGCAGCTCGTCGCCACCGACCTCGAATGGTCGCACGGGGAGGGAACGGCCGTCCGGGCGTCGGGTCAGGATCTCGTCCTGATGCTGACCGGTCGGTTGTCGTTGTCCTAGGGCGCCCACCTCGTGACCACCTCCGCCACCTCGGTCGGTGACGCCGCCTCCAGGCGGATCAGTTCGGCGGCCGGGAAGGCAGTGACGACCTCGTCCACCTCGGCGGCCGAGAGGAGAGCCTGATCGGGCGGGCGGGTCTCGACGACCAGTACCGGTACGGGGATGGCCCCGGCCGCCCGCAGGGCGAGCCCCCGGTCGGTCTGACCGGGCACCGCGTGGCGTAGGCGGGGATCGAGGGGCACGCCCCCCGCGGCCGGGCCGAGGGCATCCGGGTCGTCGGCCAGCGACCGGAGCCACTCCCGCTCCGCCGCCACCGCGTCCGGGGCCGGCAGCCACGGACCGCCGATCCCGTCGACCAGCACGAGGGCCGCCGCCCGACCCCCGAGCGCCAGCAGCTGGGCCCCCCACCCGGACGGTCCCACCCCCGCGACCACCGCCGGCGCCGCCTGGGCGTCGGCGTGCCGCTCCGCCAGGACGAGGGCGCCGACCAGGGCCGGGTCGGTGCGGTGGTAGGCGCCCCCCAGGGGTGGCTCCCGTCCGGCGTGGCCGGGCAGGTCTGGGGCCTGGACGGGACCGGCCCAACCGGCGGCCCCGAAAGCCTGCGCCCAGGGTGTCCCGCCGTGCGGATCTCCGACGGCGTGGAGAACGAGGAGCCGCCTCATGCGGCCACGTCGGCCAGGAAGGAGTCGAACGCCGCCATCACGGACCCGGGCTGCTCGATGTGCACGTAGTGGCCGGCTCCGGGCACGACCAGGTGGCGGGCGGTGGGGAGGTGCGAGAGCCGCTCCTCCTTCTCCTCCGGAGAGAGCTCGCCCCAGGTGTCGGGCTCCCCGCCGGTCAGCACCAGGAGCGGGCAGCGGAGCATGGCGTTCTCGGCGTTGTGCCGCTCGGCGCTGAGGGCCCCGGGCAGGCCCAACCCGTAGAGGGGATCGGCCTTCCACACCCGTCCTCCTCCGCCGTCCGGGGCGGGAACGGACCCGTGCAGGACGAGATGCCGGGCCCACTCCTCGGGCAGGCGGCTGTTGACCTGCATCCGGCGCCGCACCATGTCCTCGAGCGAGTCGTAGACGCGGGGCGGGCCGGTGAGCGCCCGCACCGCCCCGTCGAGGCCCCGCCTGGCCCCCTCGGCGGGGTCCCCCTGGTCGAGCACGGAGTTGGGCGGGCCGAGCCCGTCGATGCTCACCACCCACCGGGCCAGCTCGGGCCAGACCCCGCCCACGTAGAGGACCATGCGGGCCCCGTAGGAGTGGCCGATCCACCCGATCGGCGGGTCCATCCCGCGGGCGAGGAGGGCCAGGTCCAGGGCGCCGGCCGCCCAGTAGTTGAACGAGTGGTTGTGCCCGCTGTCCCCGAAGCCGCGGAGATCAGGGACCACCACCCGGAACCCCCGTCCCGCCACCAGCGGCGCCAGGCCGTCCCACATGCGCCCGTGGTCGTGGGCCCCGTGGGCACAGATCACCGCCGGCGCCGTGGGATCACCCCACTCCCAGACCCGGAGACGGGTGCGGTTGACCTCGACGAATCCGGCCCGGTCGGGCTCCCTCTCGGGCACGGCGCCCGAGTCTCGCGCTCAGCTGGCGGCCGAGACCGCCTTGAGCAGCGCCTCGTTCGGGTTCTCGGGGAGCTTGTCGAGCGGCCGGGCCAGCTCCTCGACGGTGGGTCCGTACTTCTCGGCCTCCGGGGCCAGCTTGGCCAGGTCGAAGTCGTACAACTTGGCGCAGTTCTCGGCCAGGACTCGCTGCAGGTCACCGGGCTCGACGCCAGCGAACACCTGGCGTAGGTGTTCGCGTGTGTACGGATGCGTACCCTCGTCGTGGGGGTAGTCCGAGCCCCACATGAACCGGTCGGCACCGAGGAAGTTGCGCATCTCGGCGTCGGCGGGGCCGGGCTGGCTCACGCCCATCCACACGTTCTGGGCGAAGTACTCGCTGGCCAGCTTGTTCAGCTTCTCCCCCTCCCCGTACCTGATCTCGCCCGTCTGGCCCGTCTTGCGGATCTGATCGATGGTGCGGTCGAGACCCTTCAGCAGACCCGGCACCCAGGCGCAGCCCGCCTCGGTGATCACGAACTTGAGCCGGGGGAAGCGTTCGAAGATCCCGCCGAGGATGAACTGCACGAGCGGGCGCTGCGAGTAGAAGGGGACCTCGTTGATGTAGAAGAGCATCGAGAACGGGTACTTGCCGTAGTCCGGCACCCCGGTTCCGCCGTGCACGTTGATCGGGACCTCGAGGTCCTGGATGACCTCCCACAGCCGGTCGTACTCGGGATCGTAGATCGGCTTCACCCACTTGGCGTCCGGGGGGATGTTGGGGATCAGGATGCCGCCGCGGAGGTTGTTCTCCTTGATGAACTTGACGTCGTCGATGGCATCGTCGATGTCGTTGACGAAGATCTGGCCGATGCCGGCCCGCTTCTCGGGGAACTCGTTGCAGAAGTCGACCAGCCAGCGGTTGTGGGCCCGGATACCGGCCAGGCGGTGCTCGTACTCCTCGGGCTTGGGGGGAGCCGCGAACAGCACGAAGCTCGGGAAGAACGGGGGCACCGTGTTGGGGAAGATCACCTCACCGACGATCCCGTCCTCGAGCTGCTGGCTGTTGCGCATCTCGTTGTCCCAGTTGCGCAGCCGGCGGTTGTCCCCGAGGTCCTTGAACGGGTTGCGGTACTTGCCCCGCCAGGCGTCGAAGTCCTCCAGGTAGGCGGGGTCCAGGTACTCCCGGTAGGCCGCATGGCTGCCGCCGGCGTGGCTGTCCGCCGTGACGATGGTGTAGTGGCCGTTGGCCCGATCGATGGTGGCGTTCCCCGTCTTCATGGCCGCCCAGTATATTCCGCCAGTAGAACGTGTTCCACTTCGGCCACCCGGGATCGGCCCGGGCACCCGCCGGGGGAACAGGGAGGGCCCGATGGACTACGAGTACGTGATCGTCGATGACCCGGTGCCGGGCGTACGCCGGATCACCATGAACCGGCCCGAGAAGCGCAACGCCCTGTTCCACCCGCTGCGGAGGGACATCTTCGCCGCTCTGAAGGCCGCCGATCAGGACGATTCGGTCAGGGTGATGGTGCTGCGCGGGGCGGGGAAGTCGTGGTCCGCCGGCTACGACCTCGGCGGGGGCAACGAGGGCCACGAGATGCCGTACTACACGCCGGGAGGCGACGGGCAGTGGCCCCGGCACGTCACCGAGGGCTGGATGAGCGTCTGGGACCTGGCCAAGCCGGTCATCGCCCAGGTGCACGGTTACTGCCTGGCGGGCGGGTCGGAGATGGCGACGGGGTGCGACCTGGTCTACGTGGCCGAGGACGCCCAGATCGGCTACCCGGCGGTGCGCTTCGGTGTCCCCGACATGCACTTCCACCCGTGGACGATGGGCATGCGCAAGGCCATGGAGGCCATGCTCACCGGGGACTCGATGTCCGGCCTCGAGGCGGTCCGGGTCGGATGGGCCAACGACGCCTTCCCGATCGACCAGCTCGACGAGCGGGTGCTCGAGGTGGCGGAACGGATCGCCAAGCTGCCGCCGGACGTGGTGCAGATCAACAAGCGGGTCGTGCACCGCCAGATGGAGGTCATGGGCATGCGGACGGGCATCCGCATCGGAACCGAGCTGTGCGCGCTCGGGACCCACCAGCGCAGCCTCCGGGAGTTCGTGGCCAACACCATGAAGCACGGCCTGACCCAGACCCTGTCCGAGCGCGATGCCCCGTTCGGGGACTACCGGACTGGGGAGAAGCAGCCCGCCGGCCGGGACTAATCACATAGCCCGCCGGGTCCCCTACGCCCCGGCTCCTCCGCCAGGCGGGGCCCCAGCCCCGCCGGCGGCCGTCATACCCCGAGCGGCCGGGTCCCGATGACCTCGCGTCGCTCGAGGTCGGCCACCTCGTCAGCCGTATACCCGAGCACCTCGGTCAGCACCTCGTGGTTGTGCTGGCCGAGGGTCGGGGCGGGGGAGTGCACCCAGCGCTCGATCCCGCTGTAGCGGAAGGGCATCCCGAACACGGGGTGATGCCCGACGACCGGGTGGTCGAAGTGCTCGAAGAAGCGGCGGGCCACGAACTCGGGATGCTCCGACACGGCGCGGAAGTCGTACACGGCGGCGGCGGGCACGCCGTGGGCCAGGAGCAGGTCGGCGGCGGGGCCGGCGTCCTGGCCCGCCGCCCACCCGGCCAGTCCCTTCTCGAGATCGTCCTGGGCGGCGGCCCGTCCCTCGGCCGAGTCCAGGGCGGCGTCGGACGCCCAGGGCGGCGCGCCGAGAGCCCGACGCAACCCCTCCCACTGGTCGTCGGTGGCCACCGAGACGGCCAGCCACCCCTCGTTGCCATCCGGCCCGCAGGCGAACACCCCCTGGGGTGCCGCCCCCGGTGAGCGGTTCCCGTCCCGGCGGGGAGCGGCGCCGTAGGCCGACGCCTCGACCACCTGCTCGGCGGCCACGTTGAGCCCGCTCTCGAGGAGCGCAGCCTCCACGAACTGCCCCCGCCCGGTCGTCTCGCGCGCGACCAGCGCCGCCTGGGTGGCGAAGGCCCCGTGCATGGCGCCCATGGGGTCGCACGGTCCCCGCGGCAGTCGGGGTGGCCCGTCCGGGATGCCCGTTACCCACGCCATCCCGCACATCGCCTCCATGTTCTGGGCAAAGCCGACCCGGTCCCGCCACGGCCCGTCCAGCCCGAACGCCGGCATCCGCACGACCACGGCGTCGGGGTTCGCCGCGTGCACGCCCTTCTCGTCGAGACCGAAGCGGTCCATGACCCGCGGCGTGTAGTTCTCGATGACCACGTCCGCCCACCGGATCAGGCGGTGCACGGCCTCGATCCCCGCCGGGTCGTCCAGATTCAGGGTGATGCCCCGCTTGTTCACGTTGATCGACAGGAAGAACGAGCTGTACTCCCACCACTGGTCCCGGTCGGCGAACAGGAGAGCGGCGGCGGGGCGCATCCCGTCCATGCGCTGCGCGGCCTCGACGTGGACGACATCGGCCCCCAGACCGGCGAAGAGCTGGGTGGCACCCGGCCCGGCCCACCAGCACGTCAGGTCCAGGACCTTGAGGCCGGCCATGGGAAGAGCGGACGGGGCAAGCCGGTTCCCGATCCTGCTGGCCGACGGTCCCTGGGCGCGGCGGGTCGAGTCCGGCACAGCGCCGTTGTCGGCTCCCACTGCGGGCGCCGGCCCCGGCTCGGGCAGCACGGCACCGTTGAGCCGGTACGGAGGGCGCGGGAGCACGAAGTCCCCGTCGGGTCCCTTGGTGAAGGCCCCGCGCTCCGACAGGTGCGGGTTGGACGGCAGGTTGCCTCCGTGGCCCACCGGCACGCACGGGATGCGGAACAGGGCCGCCTCCTCGACGATCTCGTCGGTGGTACGCGCCATGCACCACTCGCGCGCCGAGCGCTCGAGTTCGGGCCGGCGGGCCGGATCGCTGCGGATCGTCCGATCACCCGTGAGGTCGGCCCGACCGATCAGCACCAGGAAGTCCTGGAACATCTGGGCGGAGTTGGTGTTGAAGCCGACCCAGCCGTCAGCCGTCTGCTCGATGGCGGGGAACTCTCCGCCGCTGGCGGCGGGAGGGCCGAGGGGCGGCCGCCCCGCCAGCGACATCATCAGGTCGACGAAGAGGTTGGTGCACACGCACATGGACTCCGCCATCGAGACGTCGATGTGGGCGCCGGCACCCGTGCGATGGGCGTGGCGCACCGCCGCCAGAGCAGCCGGGGCGCCGAAGACCCCACCCGCCCACTCCGCGATCCGACCTCCGGCCTGGAGCGGCGGCGCCTCGGGGTAGAAGCGCGCGCTGATCGAGCCGCACTCCGCCTGCACCGTCATCTCGGTGGCGGGGCGGTCCTGCCACGGCCCCCGTCCGAAGGGCGATATGGACAGCACGACCAGTCCGGGCTGGTCGAGCAGACCGGCGGCCTCGACGGTCCCGGCCGGCAGGCCCTCGATCACGAGGTCGGCGGCGGCCACGAGCCGATCGACCTCGGGATCACCCAGGGCTCCGGTCAGCGAGCGTTTCGAGGCGGCCAGGAACCGGAACAGGGCGCCGTCCCGGCCGTCGAGATCGGCGCCCGCCGCGCTCCAGCGCCGCAGCGGATCCCCTGCGGGTGGTTCCACCAGCCACACCTCGGCCCCGGCGTCGGCGAACAGCTTGCCCGCATACGCCGGCCCGTACCCGACGATCCCCGTGGGGGGCGCCAGTCCCCCGGACAGCTCCACGACCCGGATGCCGGACAGGGGACCGGAGGCGGCGCTCATGGGAAGGGGGCTACCGGCGCGCCGGGTCGTCGAGCTTGAAGATCCGGATGGCGTTCTCGCGGAGGAACCGGGGCCACACCTCGTCCCGGAACGGGACGTTCGGCATGTCCCGGAACTGGCGCTCGAGGGTCAGGCCGGCGGGGAAGTAGCCGCAGTACATCACCTTTTCGGAGCCGCGGGTGTTGGCGAAGTCGATGATGTCCTTCGGGTAGTGCTTGGGGGCGAAGGCGCTGGTCATGTAGTGCAGCCCGGGCCACTTGAGCATGAGCTTGGCCGCCAGGGCCGTCCATGGCTCCCCACCGTGCATCATCACGATGGTGAGGTCGGGGAAGTCGTAGCACACCTCGTCGAAGTGCTCGACGTGCTGGGGGGCGAAGGGCATCCGCGGTCCCACCACCCCTCCGTTGATGCAGATGGGGATGTCGAGCTCGACGCACTTGGAGTAGATCGGGTACATCTTCTTGTCGTTGACCGCGACCTGGGGCACGCACCCGCACGGGAAGCAGGACACCGAGACGATGTCGTGCTCGGCCTTGGCCCGCTCCATGTCGCGCAGCATCTCCACGCCGCGGTGGGGGTCAACGGACATGTTGAGGAAGAAGCGCCCGGGGTACTCCTGCTTGGCCCGGATCCCGTTCGGGGACAGGCCGGTCTTGGCCATCTCGATGTTGAACTCGTCCATCTTCTGGACGACCCACGCCACCGGATCGACGTCGGGACCCACCACGTCCGGCACGTCCTTGAACATGTACTGGGCGGGGAACTCGAACTCCTTGACGCTCTGGGCGTCCTTGAGGTTGGCTCGGAAGAAGTCGTAGGCGGCCCGCTTCTCCTCGTGGCTGCGGTACGGGAAGCCGATGCCGAGATCCACGATCCCGATGTCGGTGGGCATGGGCACGGACGTTCCTCCAGTCCTCGGTCGGGACCGTAGCAGCGGGTCAGGCGAAGAGCGCCGGCAGCTCCGCCTTCTGCACCTTGTCGGTGCCGGTGCGGGGCAGCCCGGGGGCGAACACCACGCGGGTGGGCACCTTGTAGTCGGCCAGCCGCTCGCGGGCCCACCCGATGATCTCCTCCTCGGACGGCGCCGACCCGGAGTCGGGACGCAGGACCACGACCGCGGCCGGCACCTGGCCCTTGCGCTCGTCGGTGAGACCGACGACGGCGCACTCGGTCACCGCCGGGTGCTGCTCGATCACGGCCTCCACCTCGGGCGGGAACACGGAGTAGCCGCCGTGCTTCACCACGTCCTTCTTGCGCCCGGCGAACTCGATGAGACCCAGCCTGTGGGCCCGGGCCAGGTCCCCGGTGCGCACCCAGCCGTCGGGCGTGACGGTCTCGTCGGTGGCGGCGGCCTGGCCGTGGTAGCCGCGCATCACTCCGGGGCCCTTCACCATCAGCTCCCCGACCTGGCCCCGTCCCACCGGCTCACCGGCGTCGTCGACGACCTTCAGCGAGTAGCGCGGCATCGGCGCGCCGAGCAGGCCCTTGACCGGGAGGGGAGGCCCGGGGGGCAGCAGCTTCAGCGCCACCCCGCCGCCGACCTCGACCATCCCATAGCCGTCGAGGAACGCCGCCCGCCCCAGCCCCCGGCCGCCCGGCAGCCGCACGAGCGAGCCGAGCTTCTGGAAGCTCTGGGCCAGCTCGAACGGCATGGCGTCGGCGCCCGACGCCCAGACCCGCACGGAGCGTAGGTCCCGCTCGGGCGCGCCGGCTTCCCACATCATCCGGTACATGGCCGGGACTCCGATGAACATGAACGGCCGGCGCGACTCGATGGCGTCGAGGGCGGTGTCGGGCCGGAACCGGCGCAGCAGGTAGATCGGCAGGCCCCCGGCTCCGGTGCTGACCAGCATCGAGAACCCGGCGATGTGGGCCACCGGCAGCCCGCTCACCACCTCGGGGCGGGGGACGATGCCGGGCACCAGGGCGGCGGCGCTGGCCGGCGCCATCAGGGCCCGATGGGTGAGCTGGGCCCCCTTGGGCCGGCCGGTGGTGCCCGACGTGTAGAAGAGCACGGCCACGTCGTCAGCGGTGGCGGGGGCGGCTCGGGTGGAGGCGCCGTCAGCCGGCGCGTCGGCCACCAGCTCGTCGAGGGAGGACACCTCGAGCGCGGCCCCGGAGTCGTCGCGCATGTGCTCGATCTCGTCGGGCCGGGCCTTGGGGTTGACGGGCACGGCCACGCAGCCGGCGCGGACGGCGGCGTGCACGAGCAGGAACAGCTCGTAGCCGTTCGGCGCCGTCACGAGCACCCGCTGGCCCGGGTCCACCCGGGAGCGGATGGCGCCCGCCCCCCGGCTCACGAGTTCGGCGGCCTGGCGGAAGGTGAGCCGGCGGGCGTCCCCGTCGGGCCATCCGTCCTCGGTCACCGCCACCCGATCCCCGTAAAGGACAGCCAGCCGCTCCATCAGCTGGCCCAGGTGGGGCTGACGTCCCCGCACCAGGTCCAGCCGCTCGTGCCCCGCCACGGCCCGGCAGTGTAGATATGTAGGCGGATGGAGCGTCTCACCGGGCTGGACGCGGGCTTCCTCTACATGGAGACGCCCACCCAGCACCTCCACACCATGAAGGTGGCGGTCGTCGATCCCTCCGGCGCCGAGGGCGGCTACTCCTTCGAGCGGGTCCGGGAGGTGCTCTCGGCCCACCTCGACCGCCTGCCGGCCTTCCGGCACCGGCTGGTGCCCGTCCCGCTCGGGCTGGGCCACCCCGTCTGGATCGAGGACCCCGACTTCGACATCGGCAACCACCTGCACCGGGTGCGGGTGGACGCGCCGGGAGGCCAGGCCGAGCTGGACCGGGTCGTGTCCGACGTGGCCGGCCGGCCCCTCGACCGGAGCCGGCCACTGTGGGAGCTGTGGGTCGTGGAGGAGCTCGAGAGCGGCCACGTCGGCTTCGTCTCCAAGATCCACCACTGCGTGGCCGACGGGGTGAAGGCGGCGGAGATGCTCATGCAGGTGCTCACCCCCGACGCCGCCGCCGGCGTCCCGGAGGAGCGCACGCCCGCCTGGGAAGGTGAGGCCGTGCCCCACGCCCGCCGGCTGGTCACGGCCGCCCTGCGCGACGGGGTGCGTGACCTGGCCGCCCTGCCCGGGCTCCTGCTCCGGACCCTCCGGGGGTTCGGCCGCGTGGTACGCCGGCGCCGGTCGGGCCACGACGCCCCGCCGCCGCCCTTCGCCACGGTCAGCACCCCGTTCAACCGGTCGCTCGTGGCCGAGCGCATCTTCGTGTCGACCACGCTGTCGCTGCCCGACGTCAAGGCGGTGAAGAGCGCCCTGGGCGCCACCGTCAACGACGTGGTGCTGGCGGTGTGCGCCGGCGCCCTCCGGCGGTGGTTGGGGCAGCACGGCGGGGTCCCCTCCCGCCCGCTGATCGCCGGCGTGCCCGTCTCGACCCGCGACGAGTTCAAGGTGGGCCGGGCCAACAGCGTCTCCAACCTGTTCACCGCACTTCCGGTGCACGTGGCCGATCCCGTCGAGCGCCTGGCCGAGGCCAGCCGGATGATGGCGGCGGCCAAGGAGCAGCACCGGGCCCTCGGCCCCGAGATCCTCGAGGACTGGTCCCAGCTCACCCCGCCGGCCCCCTTCCAGGCCGTGACCCGGGCCTACTCGCGGCTGCGCCTGGCCGACCGCCACCGACCTCCCATCAACCTGATCGTGTCGAATGTGCCCGGGCCGACCAGCCCCCTCTTCGTGGCCGGGGCCCGTCTGGTCGGGATCTGGTCGATGGGGCCGATCCTCGAGAACATCGGGCTCAACATCACGGTGTGGAGCTACCTCGACCAGCTCAACTTCGGGCTGGTGGCCTGCCCCCACACCGTCCCCGACCTGCGGGAGCTGGCGGCCCATCTCCGCGACGCCCTCGAGGAGCTGCGGAAGGCGGCGTGCTAAGCAGGGTCGGGTGAGCGGGAGGTGGCTCTGATGGGTCTGGCGTTCGTGGACCTGGTCGGTCTGGCCGCGTCCCGACCGTCGGACGTGGACCTGCCGCGCGGGCGGCGGGTGGAGCTGCCCGGGCGGGGCAGCACGTTCGTGTGGGAGAAGCCGGGTCCCCCCGGGGCCCCCACGGTCGTGCTGATCCACGGGCTCATCGCGAGCGGCGGGCTCAACTGGTTCCCGGCCATGGGGCGGCTGGCCGAGGACTTCCGCGTCGTCGCCATCGACCTGCGGGGCCACGGCCGCTCGATGCGGGTCGGGGCCCAGTTCCGGCTGGCCGACTGCGCCGACGACGTGGCCGCCCTGGCCGACGTGATCGGCGTCGAGCGCTTCGTGGCGGTGGGCTACTCGCTCGGAGGGCCGGTGGCGCAGCTGACCTGGCACCGCCACCGGGACCGGGTGGCGGGGCTCGTGCTGTGCGCCACCAGCCGCAACTTCGGGGGAACCGTGCCCGAGCGGCTGTTCTTCACCTCCCTTCTCGGCGGGGTGTTCGGGGTCCAGATGTTCAACCGCCTGCCCGGGCCGTGGCGCACCCGCCCGGTCGAGGCTGACGAACACGACCTTCCCGACGAGGACTCCGACCCGCTGATCACCCGCTGGGCCCTCGACGAGCTCCGCCGCACCGACGTCCTGGCCGCCCTGAAGGCGATGGGCGCCATGGGCCGCTTCAGCTCCCACGAGTGGGTCGGCAGCGTGGACGTCCCGGTCGGCGTGGTCGTCACCACGCGTGACCATCTGGTCTCCACCAGTCGCCAGATCAAGCTGGCCCGGGCCATCCCGGGGGCCACCCTGCACCCGGTGCCGGCGGGCCACGCCGCCTGCGTGATCGGCGCCCGCCGCTTCGTCCCGGTCCTGGCCGAGGCGGTCCACTCGGTGGCCGGGCGCGCAGGACTGGTCCCGGTCAACGCTGAATAAGTAACGCCATGCAACGACTCACCGGGCTCGACGCCACCTTCCTGTATTCGGAGACGCCGAGCCAGCACATGCACGTGTCGATGGTCGGGGTGTTCGACACGTCGACCATGGCGGGTGGGTACTCGTTCGACCGCGTCCGGGAGCTCATCCAGAGCCGGCTGCCGCTGATCCCGATGTTCCGCCGCCGCCTGGTCGAGGTCCCCTTCCGCCTCCATCACCCCGTATGGGTCGAGGACCCCGACTTCGACCTCGACTTCCACGTCCGGCGGATGGCGGTGCCGGCACCGGGAACGATGCGGGAGCTGACCGAGCTGGCCGGGGACTTCCTGTCCCGGCCCCTGGACCGGTCCTCTCCGCTGTGGGAGATGTGGATCGTCGAGGGCCTCGAGGACGGCCGCATCGGCGTGCTGGCCAAGGTCCACCACTCGATGATCGACGGGGTGACCGGGGCCGAGCTCATGGTCCACCTCTTCGACCTCGAGCCCTCGGCCGCCGTCGAGCCGGCCCAGCAGGCCGATGACGACCGCCAGCCCGAGCACATCCCCAACGACGTCGAGCTGGTGGCCTACGCCGCCCGCTCGTTGGTCCGCCAGCCCGTGCGGCTGGCCCGCACCATCCCGGCCACGGTGCGCTCGGTCGTGAACATCGTGTCCCGACGGCGGGGCGGGGGCTCGGGCATGGCCACACCGTTCAGCGGGCCGCGCACCCCCTGGAACGGGGCCATCACCCCCCACCGGGTCGTGGCGGTGGGCACCTTGTCACTGGACGACGTCAAGGCGGTGAAGAAGCACTTCGGGACGACGGTCAACGACGTGGTGCTGGCGCTGTGCAGCGGGGCCCTGCGCAGATACCTGCTGTCCCACGGCGTCGCCGTCGACACCCCGCTCGTGAGCGTGGTCCCGATCTCGGTGCGGGCCGAGGCGGCCGCCAGCGGCGGCGAGGCCACCGACGGGCTGACCACCGGTGCCGGTGCCAACCAGGTCTCGGCCATGTTCGTGTCATTGGCCACCGAGCTCGAGGACCCGGCGGAACGGCTGCGCGCGATAGCCCGGCTCACACGTGGCGCCAAGGACGAGCACAACGCGCTCGGCGCGGCGGTGCTGATGAACTGGGCCGAGTTCGCGGCGCCGGGTGTGTTCGCCCGGGCCATGCGGCTGTACTCGACCATGAACCTGGCCGACCGCCATCGGCCCATCCACAACGTGATCATCTCGAACGTGCCGGGGCCGCCGTTCCCGCTGTACCTGGCGGGCTCGCGTCTGGAGGTGCTGGCCCCGCTCGGCCCGATCATGGAGGGGGCCGGGCTCAACATCACGGTGATGAGCTACATCGACCGCATCGACGTGGGGCTCATCGCCTGCCGGGAGCTGATCCCCGACATCTGGCAGCTGGCCGACGACTTCGGCGCGTCGATGGAGGAGCTGAAGAAGGCGGCCGGGATCTAGCCGGTGCCGGCCCGGCTCTCCGCCGGGCGCTCCTGGTCGGCCCGCGTGGCGCGGACCCACGCCAGGAAGTCGGTCACCGCCGCCACGGCGTGGGCGGTGCGGATGGAGCGGAACACCTCGAAGGCGTGCTGGGCCCCGGGCAGCTCGGCGTACACGACCGGCTGCTTGCACACGTCGCGCAGCCCGGCGACGAAGCCGCGGGCCTGGGCCACCGGCGCGAGGGAGTCGTTGGCCCCGTGCACGACCATGAACGGCGGGGCGCCGGGGCCGATGTGGGCCATCGGCGAGGCGTCCCGGAAGGCCTCGGGGTGGTCGCGCATCTTCTTCTTGAGCACGGTGCGACCGATGAACCAGGCGAAGCCCCAGTCCCGAAGGGTCCCGGTGCCGGTGAAGTCGTAGATGCCGTAGAACGGGATGCAGGCGTCCACCGACGTGTCGCGCCCCTCGAAGTCGGGCTGGAAGCGGTCCAGGCCGGGGGTCAGGCCGACCATGGCCGCCAGATGGCCCCCGGCCGATCCCCCCGACACCGCCACGAACCCGGGATTGCCGCCGTACCCGGCGATGTTCTCGCGCACCCATGCCACGGCCCGCTTGCAGTCGACGAGATGGTCGGGCCAGGTGGCACGCGGCGAGAGCCGGTAGTTGATCGTCACGCACACCCAGCCCTGGGCCGCCAGGTAGAGCATCATCGGCAGGCCCTGCTCCCGCTTGTCCCCGATGACCCACCCGCCGCCGTGGATGTACACGAGCACCGGGGCGTCTCGGCAGTCCTCCCGGGGCCGGTAGATGTCGAGGCGGTGGGCGCGCCGGCCGTCCCCCCAGTAGTCCACGTTGCGCAGCTTCTCCACCCGCCGGTCCCGCATCACGAACGGCACGACCAGCTGGGCCCGGTCGATGACGCGCGCACCGGCGCTCGACAGGCGCCGGTCCCGCTGCTCCCGCCAGGCGGGACCGAGCCCGTCGTCGAGGGCCGCCTCCAGCACGCCCCCGGCCCGCCCCGCCTGCACGACGAGGCCGCCGAGCCCGAGCCACGACACGATGCACAGGGCCAGCCCCACCCACCCGGCAGCGTGGTCGAGGGCGCCCAGCGGGACCAGGACGGCGGTGACGACGGCCTGGCCCACGATCGTGTGGACGGGGAGCTCGGAGACCAGCCAGCCCGGGAAGAAGGCGAGAGGGGACGTGAATCCCCACTGGGGCGGTTGGTAGGCGTTGGCGGTGAGGGCCAGGCCGACCAGGCTCAGGGCCAGCAGGAGCCACGACGTCACGGTCCTTCTCTACCATCCGGCGGTGCCCACCATGTCCGAGGCCGACTCCAAGGCCCTGCTCGCCCGCCACGGCGTACCCGTCCCCGACGAGGCCCTCGTCTCCTCCCCGCAGGAGGCCGCCGCTGCCGCCGCCCGCATCGGCTTCCCGGTGGTGGCCAAGCTCTGTGGAGCCGGGCTGGCCCACAAGACCGAGCGCGGCCTGGTCCGCCTCGACCTCCGCGACGCGGACGCCGTGACCGAGGCCGCCACCCGACTGCTGGCGGCGGCCACGCCGGAGGACGGTGCGGTCGGCATCCTCGTGGGGCCGATGGTGGGCGGGCTCCGGGAGCTGATAGCCGGTCTGGTGCGTGACCCGCAGTTCGGCCCCTGCGTGATGCTCGGGGTGGGCGGCGTGCTGACCGAGGCGCTGGGGGACGTGGCGTTCCGACTGGTGCCACTCACGCGCACCGACGCCGCCGAGATGATCGGGGACCTGGCCAGCCAGGGCCTGCTCGGCCCGCTGCGGGGCGAGCCGGCCGTCGAGCGCGACCGCCTCGTCGACGTGGTGGCCGGTCTGGCGGCGGTGGCGGCGGCCGAGCCCGGCGTGCGCTCGATCGACGTGAACCCGCTGATCGTGTCCGGCGGCGTGCCGGTGGCCGTCGACGCCCTCGTCGAGGTCGAAGCGTGACACGGACCGGGGACCAGCTCCGGGCCGAGCAGTTCCGGGCCCTCTTCGAGCCCCGGGGCGTGATCGTGGCCGGTGCCTCCACCCACCCGGCCAAGTTCGGGTTCACCGCTCTGCACAACATCCTCGCCAACGGTTACGGGGGCCGGGTCTTCGCCACCAACCTCGAGGGCGGGGAGATCCTCGGGGTGCAGGTGGCGACCGACGTGGCCGACCTGCCCGACGGGCAGGCCGACCTGGTCTTCGTGTGCACCCCGGCGGGGGCCAACGAGTCGCTCCTGCGGGCCTGCGCCGCCAAGGGCGTGCGGGCGGCCTTCGTGACCTCGGCCGGCTACCGCGAAGCGGGGGACGAGGGCCTGGCTGCCGAGCGCCGCCTCGTCGGGCTGGCCGAGGAGCTCGGGATCCTGGTGGCCGGTCCCAACGGCCAGGGGCTGGTCTCGACCCCGGCGTCGCTGTGCGCCCAGATCGTGGCCCCCTACCCGCCGCCGGGGCGGATCTCGATCGCCAGCCAGTCGGGCAACTTCGTGTCCTCGTTCATGAACTACGGCGTGCAGACCGGCATCGGCGTGTGCCGGGCGGTCAGCGCCGGGAACGCCGCCGCCCTCGGCATCGGGGACCTGATCGAGTGGTACGGGGAGGACCCGGCCACGGGCGTGGCCCTCGCCTACGTCGAGGGGATCGAGGACGGGAGGGCGTTCTACCAGCAGGTCCGCTCGGTCACGCCGCACAAGCCGGTCGTGCTGGTGAAGGGGGGAGCCACGCCGGGGGGCCAGCGGGCCGCCGCCTCCCACACCGGGTCCCTGGCCACCGAGGGGCGGGTGTTCGAGGGGGCCATGCGCCAGGCCGGGGCCACCCTGGCCGAGGGCGTGGAGCAGGCTTACGAGGTGGCGGCCAGCTTCGCCACCCAGCCGCTGCCCAAGGGACCGAACACCGTCGTCGTGACCACGGCGGGGGGGTGGGGGGTGGTGACCGCCGACGCCGTCTGGGCCTCGTCGCTGCGGCTGCTGCCGCTGCCCGACGACCTCAAGGCGGAGATCGACCGGCGCCTCCCTCCCCGGTGGAGCCGCAACAACCCCGTCGACATGGCCGGGGGGGAGACCCGCGACACCATCCCCGAGGTCCTGGACCTGGTGGCGTCCCATCCCGAGGTCGACGCCGTGGTCTACCTGGGCCTCGGGATCCAGTCCAACACCGCCCGCAGCCTGCGGGCCGGGCCCTTCTACCCCGACCACGGCCTGGAGCGGATCGTGGCCTTCCACGAGCGCCAGGACCACCGCTTCGCCGAGGCCGCCGCCGCCGTCTCGGAGTCCAGCGGCAAGCCGGTCCTCACCGCCACCGAGCTGGCCGTCTGCGACCCCGCCAACCCCGGCCCGGCGACGGTCCGCGGCACGGGGCGGGTGTGCTACCCCTCCGCCAACCGGGCCGTGGCCGCCCTGGATGCCATGTGGCGCTACGCCCGGTGGCGGCAGGCCCGGGGGCCGGGAGGCCCGGGAAGCTCTTGACCTGTTGGAGGACATGGGAATAATCTTGAGTCGCTTGCTGTCAGATTAGTTGCCCATTTTGACAGGAGGTGGCGAGAAGAGATGTTGATGAGGTTCGATCCTTTCGCCGAGCTGGACCGGCTGAGCCGGGAGAGCTTCGGCCGTCGTCCTGCGGTGATGCCGATGGACGCCTTCAGGAGCGGGGAGAGGTTCGTGGTCCGGTTCGACCTGCCGGGCGTGGATCCGGGGTCGATCGACCTGACCGTCGAGAAGAACGTCCTGACCGTTCACGCCGAGCGGGCCTGGGCGCCCGTGGAGGGTGAGGAGGTCGTGGTGGCCGAGCGGCCCCAGGGCACCTTCACCCGCCAGCTGTTCCTCGGGGAGACCCTGGACAGCGAGCACATCGAGGCCCACTACGACCAGGGCGTGCTGACCCTGACGGTCCCGGTGGCGGAGCGGGCCCGGCCCCGCAAGGTGGAGGTGAGCACCGGGGGCACCACCGAGGGCCCCGGCCGCGCCATCGACGCCGGCTCCGAGGCGGCCTGACGCCAGCTCAACACTCGAAGCATCCACGAGCACGGGGCGCCCGAGGGCGCCCCGTCTCCGCGCCCCGGCCCGTCCCCGGGGATATTTTGTTCCGAGTCTGCATGTAACTCCGGGACGGGGGGTATGGGCCGTTCCGTGCCGACCGAAACCAGTGACGCCCGCCCCACGGCCAGCGGTCAGGGGCCCCGTCCCGAGGAGCCGTCTCCGCCCCGCCGGGGGCCGGGTCGGCCCCGCAACGCCGCCCATGACGAGGCGATCGTCAAGGCGGTGCGCGACCTAT
The DNA here is from genome assembly GCA_035695125.1 of Acidimicrobiales bacterium. Taxonomy (GTDB): domain Bacteria; phylum Actinomycetota; class Acidimicrobiia; order Acidimicrobiales; family JAJPHE01; genus DASSEU01. The sequence goes on along the minus strand of DASSEU010000022.1, from coordinate 15,615 downwards.
TGCGGGCCAGCGGCTACGGGGCGCTGACCATCGACGGGGTGGCGGCGCGGGCGGGGGTGGGGCGGCCGACCGTCTACCGGCGCTGGCCGTCCAAGGCGGCACTGGTCATCGGAGCGCTCTCGGAGCTGGCTCCGACCCAGCCGACACCGGACACCGGCAGCCTCCGGGAGGACCTGCTGGCCATCCGCCGCCGCCAGACGGAGCTGCTCTCGAGCCCCGAGGGGCGCCGGGTGCTGCCCGGCCTGGCCGCCGACGTGGCCGAGGACGAGGAGCTGCACCGCTGCTTCTACGACCAGTACGTGGCCCCGTGGAAGGCGGCGGTCGAGGACGCCGTCGAGCGGGCGGTCGGGCGCGGCGAGATAGCCGGCAGCGCCGATGCCCGGCTGGTGGCGGAGGTGCTGACCGGGCCGCCGTTCTTCCGGGTGCTGTTCGCCGGGGAGCCGGTAACCGACGAGGCCCTGGAGGCCGCGGTCGACCTGGTGCTGGCCGGGCTGCAGCAGCTGCCCCGCGCCGGGTAGGCAGTAGCTGTAGCTCCCCGTCTCGTAATCGTCGGCGCCGGCTTCGGCGGCCTCACCGCGGCCCGGGCCGCATCCGAGTTGCCGCTCGATGTGACCGTCGTCGACCGGCGGAACTACCACACCTTCCAGCCGCTGCTCTACCAGGTGGCGACGGCCGGCCTGGACTCGTCCAGCATCGCCTATCCCGTCCGCGGCGTGGTCCATGGCCGGGACAACCTCGACTTCCGGGTGGGAACCGTCGGGTCCGTCGACGCCGTCGGGCGCCGGGTGTGCCTCGAGGACGGGGACGAGCTGGCCTATGACTGGCTGATCGTGGCCGCCGGCGCCGTCACCGCCACCTTCGGCGTGCCCGGAGTCGACGAGCACGCCTTCCCGCTCAAGAGCCTGACCGACGCCATCCGGCTCCGCGTGCATCTCCTCGACCGCTTCGAGGAGGCCGACGCCCACCCCGACCGGATCGGGGAGGGGGACCTGACCGTGGTGGTCGTGGGCGGTGGCCCTACCGGTGTCGAGCTGTCCGGAGGCCTGGCCGAGCTGTTCTACACGGTGCTCGTCCGCGACTACCCCCGGCTCGCTCTCTGCCCGCCGGGTCCCCTGCACCCCGGCTCCTCCGCAGGGCGGGGGCCCCAGCCCCGCCCGCGGCCGTCGGCCCCGGCCCGCATCGTGCTCCTGGAGGCGGCCGACCGGCTGCTGGGCTCCTTCCATCCGCGCTCCTCGGAGAACGCCCTCGACCAGCTGCGCAGGCGCGGCGTGGAGGTTCGGCTCGGCGCCGCGGTGGAGGAGGTGACGGCCGACCATGTGAGGCTGGCCGGCGGCGAGGTCATCCCCGCCCGCACGCTCGTGTGGACCGCCGGCGTGCGCCCCAGCCCGCTCGGCGCCCGCCTCGGCCTACCACTCGGTCCCGGGGGGCGGGTGGCCGTGGGACCCGACCTGGCCGTGCCCGAGCGACCGGAGGTGTTCGTGATCGGGGACCTGGCGGCGGCGTCGGACCGCCACGGCCGCCTGTACCCCCAGCTGGCGCCGGTGGCCATGCAGCAGGCCCGCCACGCCGTGCGCCAGATCGGCAACCGGATGAACGGGCGCCCGACCTCGCGCTTCCGCTACATCGACAAGGGCACCATGGCCACCATCGGGCGCAACGCGGCGGTGGCGGAGCTGCCCCTCGGCATCCGCTTCCGCGGCTTCCTGGCCTGGGTGGCCTGGCTGGGGCTGCACCTCGTGTTCCTCATCGGGTTCCGCAACCGTATGGCCGTGCTGTTCGACTGGTCGTGGAACTACCTCACCTACCAGCGGGGCGTGCGGCTCATCCTGCCCGTGGAGTCTGACGATCCTCCGCCTGATCGGCCGCCGGGTCCTCCGTCCGACCCTCGCCGCGGGTCTGGGCCAGGCTCGCCTCCAGGGCCGCCATCAGGTCGATGACCGGGGCCGAGGGGGCGCTGGGCTGGCTCACCAGCTCCTGGCCGGCGGCCTTGGCCTCGATCAGCGCCATCACCCGTTCCCGGTAGGTGTCCTCGTATTTCTCGGGCTGCCAGTCGGTCGAGAGTGACTCGATGAGCGCCTCGGCCATCTTGAGCTCGCGCTCGGCCGCCTCCTGCTCCCCGGGCAGGCCCTCGATCTCGTCCTGGCCCACCACCTCGTCGGCGAAGTTCATCGTCGTCAGCACCAGCGCCTCTCCCACCGGGCGCACGGCACACAGGTACTGCTTGGTCCGCATCACCACCCGGGCGATGCCGACCCGACCGCTCTCGCGCATGGCGTCGAGAAGCAGGCGGTAGGCCTTGGTGCCCCGGGCGTCGGGCACCAGGTAGTACGACGAGTCGTAGTAGAGCGGGTCGACCTGGTCGAGCTCGACGAAGTCCTCGATGTCGATGGTCTGGGTGGCCTCGGGGTCCAGGGCGTCGAGCTCCTCGGGCTCGATCATCACGTACTGGCCGGGGTAGAGCTCGTAGCCCTTGGCCAGGTCCTCGAAGGCGACCTCCTCACCGTCGACCGAGCACACGCGCTTCTGCTGGATGCGGGCGCCGTCCTCGGCGTGGAGCTGGTGGAAGCGGACGGTCTTCTTGCGGACGGCGGTGAACAGCTTCACGGGCACGTTGACCAGACCGAAGCTGATCGAACCGCTCCAGATGGGTCGGGGCACGACGCGATCCTACCGGCGGACCTCCACCTTGCCCCCCTGCACCCGCACCTCGAGCACGGGCTGGGGGTGGGCGGTCGGCCCCGAGACGGCCTCCCCGTCGGAGAGGCGGAAGCGGCTCTGGTGCCAGGGGCAGGTGATGCAGCCGTCGTCGACCTGGCCCTCGTGGAGGGGGCCGCCCTGGTGGGAGCAGCGGGCCATGAGGGCGCGCACCTGGCCCCCCGAGCGCACCAGCACGACCGGCACCCCGTCGGCGTCGGCCAGGACGGGCCGGCCCTCGGCCACGGACGCGTCGTCGGCCACGACCGTCCAGTCCGACGGCGCCTCCTGCAGGCTGGTGCGGTCGACCCCGGCACCCCGCCGGAAGGAGAGGTCGCCTCCGAGGAAGCCGGCGAACCCGGACGACGCCAGCCCCGCCAGCGCCAGGGCCCGGCCCCGCATCCGTCGCTTGCGCTTGCGCGCGACGTACGAGAGGGCGAACAGGACGTTGCCCACCGCATTCCCCGCCGCGTGCACGATGCCCACCCGCTGCTCGGGGGTCCCGAGCGTGCTCCAGTCGTTGAACCCGGAGGCCACCGTGGGCGCCGCCGCCAGCAGGCCGAGGAGCAGCAGCCGGTCGGCGGCCTTGTGGCCGCGTCGGCCGCCGACCAGGTCGACGACGACGGCGCCGGTGTAGGCGCCGATGACGACGTCGGTGAGCAGCGGGTGCAGCGGATGGCCCATCCACGTCCCCGACAGGAGCGTGTTGACGTCGCTCCCCGGGGGCACGACCCCCGAGACGGCGTCCTTCACGGGACCGGCCACCCCGCTCAGGGCCTCCGTCTCGGCCAGCTTCTCCGGCACCCCCCGCAGCGGGCGCAGCGCCTGATTGAGGCTCTTCCCCAGAGTTCCGCTCATGTCGACCCCCCTACCCCGGCCCACCGCGGGGTAAGCGGTGGGCGGACGGACCCGATCATCCTGACCGGTTGGGGCCGGCCCGGTCGATGGTGAGGCGCAGCAGCACCCGACGCTCGCGCTCCATGGCCGCCCGGTAGTCGTCCCAGTCCGGGTGGTCACCGGCCGCCCGGCGGTAGTAGTCGACCAGGCCCTCCATGGCGTCGGGGAGGGAGACGACCTCGACGGGACCCTCGACCTGGGCCATCGGCCCGTACCAGGAGTCGGAGAGGGCCACGAGCCAGGCCCGGGGATGCCGGCGCAGGTTGCGCACCTTCACGGCCGTCTCCCGCGAGCTCACGACCACCCTCCCCTCACCGTCGACCACCGCCGCCACCGGGGACAGCTGGGGCTGGCCGTCGGCGCGCAGCGTGGCCATCACGGCGCGGTGGTTCCCGGCGATGAAGCGGCGGGCCTCGTCGGTGTCCATTACCCGGCGAAACTAGCCCTCCGCCCCCCCGCCGTCCTCGCCCTCACGGGGCGCCGAGGGGAACTGCGCCGTCCGCTTCTCGCGGAGGGCGGCCACGCCCTCGCGGGCGTCGGCGCCGAGGAACCCGAGCATCTCGAGGGCCAGGGAGTGCTCGAAGGCCGGCATGGCCGATCGCAGCCATGTGTTGAGCGAGCGCTTGGTCCAGCGCACCGCGGTCTGGCCGGCCGTCGCCAGCTTGTCGGCCACGTCGAGCGCGGTCGGCACCACCTCCTCGGCGGGGACGCAGCGGCTCACCAGTCCGATGCGCTCCGCCTCCCGGCCGTCGATGAACTCGGCGGTGAGGACGTAGTACTTGGCCTTCGCCATCCCGCACAGCAGCGGCCACAGCAGCACGGCGTGGTCCCCGGCGGCCACCCCGAGGCGCACGTGGCCGTCCCCCAGGCGCGCCGTCTCCGACGCGATCGAAATGTCGGCCAGCAGCGCCACGGCCAGGCCCGCCCCCACGGCCGGGCCGTTGATGGCCGACACGATGGGCTTGTCGGTCTCGACCATGTTGCGCACGATGTCGCCGGCGTCGCGCAGCTGGCCGAGTATCACGTCGTAGCTTCCGGTCATCTGCTCGAGCAGGCTCATGTCCCCGCCGGCGGAGAACGCCCGCCCGGCGCCGGTGATCACCGCCACGCGCGCCGAGTCGTCGGCGTCGAAGACCGACCACACGTCGGCCAGCTCTCGGTGCAGGCGCAGATCGGCGGCGTTGAGCACGTCGGGGCGGTCGATGGTCACGAGCAGGACCCCGTTGGGGCGCCGCTCGAAGCGCAGGTGCTGGAAGTCGTCGTAGTCCATCGGGGGCCTTGCCGCCTTTCTGCTGGCGCCGGGTTCGTCGGGCCGCCCGCTCAGGCGGCCGGCATCACCAGCACGATCTTGCCGAACTTGCCGCCGGCCGTGAACCGCTCGTAGGCCGCCGGCGCGTCCTCCAGGGCGAAGGTGGCCTCGACGGGGGGCCTCACCCTCCCCGCCCCGAGCAGCGGCAGCACGTGGGTCTCCACCCGGCGGGCGGCGTCGGCCTTGGCCTCGAGGGGACGGGCCCGCAGGGTCGAGCCGTGGATGCGGGCCCGCTTGAACATCAGCAGGCCGAGGTCGAGCTCGGCCGGCCCGTCCCCGCCGTGGCCGATCACCGTGATCCGCCCCCCCACCGCCAGTGCCCGGAGGTTCGGGGGGAGGTTCCGTGCGCTCACCAGCTCGATGACGACGTCGTAGGGGCCGTGGCCCTCGAACCCCTCCGGGTCGAGCACCTCGGCGCCCAGCTCGGCCACCCGGGCCCGCAGCTCGGGCCGGCGCACGGTGGCGGTCACGCGGGCGCCGGCAGCGCCGCCCAGCTGCACGGCGGCGGTGCCCACCCCGCCGGCGGCGCCATGGACGAGGAGGTGCTCACCCATGGCCAGCCCGCACTGGGTGAACAGGGCGTCGTGGGCGGTCGTGAACACCTCGGGGAAGCCGCCGGCGGCAGGCCAGTCCACCCCGGCGGGCACCGGCATCAGCAGCCGTTCGTGGACCACGGCCAGCTCCGCCTGGGCCCCGCCCCCCACCACCGCCATAACCCGGTCTCCGACCGAGAAGCGCAGGGCGCCGGGGCCGAGGGCGGCCACCTCGCCGGCCAGCTCGAGGCCGAGGACGTCGGGCGGGCTGTCCGGGGGCGCCGGGTAGCCGCCGCGCGACTGGAGCACGTCGGCGTTGTTGAGGCCGGCGGCGCGCACCCGCACCAGCACCTGGCCCGCTCCGGGCGTGGGGTCGGGCCGCTCGGCCACCTCGACCCGGCCGGAGGAGAACGTGACTACGCGCATGGGCCAGCTTCAGCCGACCCGGCCGCCCCCGTCCAGGCCGTCGCGGTAGATCGAGGCGTAGCGCACGTCGGTGCCGGTGTGGTCGGCGATGATCATCTCCCCGCCGCCCACGTAGATGCCCACGTGGTCCACAGGCGTGTAATAGAAGACGAGGTCCCCGGGCTGGAGGTCGCTCACGGGCACGCGGGTCGTGTCGTCCCACTGGCCGGCGGCGGAGTGGGGGAGGGAGACCCCGGCCTGGGCCCAGACGTACATGGTGAGCCCGGAGCAGTCGAACGAGTCGGGCCCGGAGGCGCCGTACACGTAGGGCTTGCCGACCTCGCGCTGGGCCCACTGCACCGCGACCGAGGCGGCCGGTCCCGTCGGCGGCGGCAGGCTGCCCCCGGGTCCGAAGGAGCCGCCCCGGGAGGCCCGCCCGCCGACCCGCGAGGAGAGGGAGGACTGGATCCGGGCGGCGGTGGCGGCGGCCTGCTGCTGCTGGATCTGGGAGACCAGGCTGGCCACCTGGCCGTTGACGGCGGCCAGCTGGGCGTGCTCGGCGGCGGCGGCGGCGGCCGAGGCGTTGCGGGCCGAGCGCACCTGGTCGACCTGGGCCTGGGCGGCGGCCTCCTGCTGGGCCAGCCTGGCCTGCTGCTGCTGGTAGGCCAGCAGGGCGGCGTGGAAGGAGTCGATGGCCCCCTGCTGGGCGTCGGCCACGCTGGAGAGATAGCTCTGGGCCAGCCCGGCCTGGGCCTGGCTGCCCTGCATGAGCTGGACGATGTTGCCGGTCTGGCCGCCCTGGATGTAGGCGGCCACGGCCGCCTCCTTCACGACCCGCCGCTTGGCGGCCACCGTGGCCTGGGCGGCGGCCAGGGCGGTGCGGGACGCGGACAGCCGGGCGTTGAGGGCGGCCAGGCGGGTCTGGGCCTGGTCGAGGGCCTCGTCCTCGCGGGCCATCTGGGCGTCGAGGGCGGCCACCTTGGCCGCCACGGCCGCCGCCTGGGCCCGGGCGCCGGCCAGGGTGGGCGCCGCCGAGGCGGAGCTGGTGAGTCCGGGCCCGGCCGCGGCGAGCACGGCCGCCAGGCCGCAGACCACCAGGGCCATGCGGCGGCGGGACACGGGCGTGGAGGGACCGCTCGTGAACAGGTTCACAACGGGGCGGCAGGCTAGGCCAATCGGGCTGGCCCGCGCAACCGGAGGGGCGCGAGAGAGGACGGACCCGGCCGGGTGATTGGATGGTTCCCATGACCGCCGCCGGCCAATCGCAGGGCTTCCGGGTGGAGCGGGACTCCATGGGGGAGGTGCGGGTCCCGGAGGGGGCGCGCTGGGGCGCCCAGACCCAGCGGGCCGTGCAGAACTTCCCGATATCGGGGCTCACGATCGACCCGGCCCTGATCTCGGCGCTGGCGGCCGTGAAGGGGGCGGCGGCCCGCGAGAACGTCCGGCTCAAGGTCATACCCAGGGACGTGGCCGACGCCCTGGCCGCCGCCGCCGCCGAGGTGGAGGCGGGGCGCTGGGACGACCAGTTCCCCGTCGACGTGTTCCAGACGGGCTCGGGCACTTCGTCGAACATGAACATGAACGAGGTGCTGGCCCACCTGGCCGGGGAGCGGCTGGGCCGGCGCATCGGTCCCAACGACGAGCCCAACGCCTCGCAATCCTCCAACGACGTTTTCCCCTCGGCCATCCACGTGGCGGCGGCGCGGCTGCTCACCGGTGAGCTGATCCCGGCGCTGCGCGGCCTGGCCCGGGCCCTGCGCGGCCGCCAGCGCGCCTTCAGGGAGGTGGTGAAGTCGGGCCGGACACACCTGATGGACGCCACCCCGGTGACGCTCGGGCAGGAGTTCGGGGGCTACGCCGCCGCCGTCGAGCACGGTGTGGAGAGGATCGAGGCGTGCCTGGCCCGGGTCTGCGAGCTGCCGCTCGGCGGGACGGCGGTGGGGAGCGGGCTGAACGCGCCGAAGGGCTTCTCCCGGGGGGTGATCCGCCGGCTGTCCGAGTCGACCGGTGTGGCCTTCACCGAGGCGCGGGACCACTTCGAGGCGCAGGGGTCACGGGACGCGCTGGTCGAGGCGTCGGGCGCGTGCCGCACGGTCGCGGTGTCGCTGTACAAGATCGTCAACGACCTCCGCTGGATGTCGAGCGGGCCCCGCTGCGGCCTCGGCGAGATCCACCTGCCCGACCTGCAGCCCGGTTCGTCGATCATGCCGGGCAAGGTCAACCCCGTCGTCCCGGAGGCGGTGTGCCAGGTCGTGGCCCAGGTGGTGGGGAACGACGCCGCGGTGGCGTTCGGAGGGGCGGCGGGGAACTTCGAGCTCAACGTCATGCTGCCCGTGATCGCCCGCAACCTCCTGGAGTCGATCCGCCTCCTGGCGGCGGTCAGCCGGGCCCTGGCCGACAAGTGCGTGAAGGGGATCGAGGCGGATGAGGAGCGGTGCCGGGAGTACGCCCTGTCCTCGCCGTCGATCGGGACCGCCCTCAACCCCTATCTCGGCTACGAGAAGGTCGCCGAGGTGATCAAGGCCGCCCTGGCCGAGCGCAAGGACCTGCGCACGGTGGTGCTCGAGCGGGGCCTGCTCTCCGAGGAGGAGGTCGACCGCGCCCTCGACGTGATGGCCATGACCCGGGGCGGCATCGTCGGGTCGGCCCCGGCCGGCGGCTGAGCGCGACACCCACGTGCACCCGATCGAGCGCCTGCGCATGGTTGCCCGGGCCGAGGGCGCCGGGCCCAGCCTGCTGGCGCGGGAGGCGGCCGGGGCCCTGGCCGGCTTCGTGGGGGACCCGGCGGCCGTGGTGACCGGCTGCCGCCGTCTGGTCGACCGCCACCCCGAGATGGGGACGTTGTGGTGGCTGGCGGCCCGCGTGCTGGCCGCCCCTGACTCCTACGGGGAGATCGAGCGGGCCGCCGCCGCCCTCGACGCCGACGACACCGCCGCCATCCTGGCCGCCGAGCTGCCCGGCCCGGTCAGCGCCGTGGTCGTGGGGTGGCCGGAGCAGACCGCCCAGGCCCTGCGCCGGCGAGGCGACGTGGAGGTGCTGGCCGTCGACTTCGACGGGGAGGGCCAGGCCCTGGCCCGCCGGCTGGCGGCGTCGGGGGTGGACGCGTGGGACGTGCCCGCCGCCGGGGCCGCCGCCGCCGTCGTGGTGTCGGGCCTGGTGCTCGTCGAGGCCGTCTCGGCGGGCGTGTCGGCCGGCACCGCCGGCCTGCTGGCGTGCCCCGGGTCCCATGCCGCCGCCGCCGTGGCCCGCCAGGCCGGTGTCCCGGTCTGGGCCGTCGTCGGCGCCGGCCGGGTACTGCCCGCCCGGCTGTGGGAGGCCCAGCTGTCCCACATCGACTCCCTCGGCCACGAGCCGTGGGACCGGACCTTCGAGCTGGTCCCGGCGGCGCTCCTCGACGTCGTCGTGGGCCCGGGCGGGAGGAGGGATCCCGCCGACCTGGGTGCCGCCGCCGACTGCCCGGTGGCCCCCGAGCTGCTGCGGATCACCGGGTGAACACTGTCGACGCCTACATCGGGCTGGGCCTGGCCCTGGGCCGCCACATCGACGGGCTGGTCGACGCCTACTACGGCCCTCCCGAGCCAGCCCGGCGGGCGGCGGCGGGTGACCCGGTCCCGGCGGCGGAGCTGGCCCGGCGGGCGGGGGAGCTGCTGGGCGCCCTCGACTCCGACCACTCGCTGGAGGACGGCCGCCGGCGCTGGCTGCGGGCCCAGGTCACCGGCCTGCGCACCACCGCCCGGAAGTTGGCCGGGGAGGCCATCGGCTACGCGGACGAGGTCGAGCTCTCCTACGGCGTGCGGCCCCGCCGGGTCGACGAGGACGTGCTGGCGGCCGCCCACCGGCGTCTGGAGGACGTCCTGCCCGGCTCGGGCCCGCTGGCGGATCGGTTCGTCGAGTGGCGCGAAGCCCAGGCCGTGGCGCCGGATCTCCTCGCCCGGGCCATCGGCTCGCTCTGCGAGGACCTGCGGGAGCGGACACGGGCCCGGTTCGGGCTTCCTGACGGGGAGCACGTCGACTTCGAGCTGGTGACCGGCCAGCCCTGGGCGGGGTTCAACTTCTATCTGGGCGAGCTGCAGAGCCGGGTGGCGGTGAACACCGACCTGCCGGTCCTGTCGACCTCGCTGGCCCACCTGGTGGCCCACGAGGCCTACCCCGGCCACCACACCGAGCACAGCCGCAAGGAGGTCGGTCTGGTCCGGGGCCGGCGTTGGCTGGAGGAGTCGATCTTCCTCGTGGGCACCCCCCAGTGCCTGCTGGCCGAGGGCCTGGCCGACCTCGGCCTGGAGGTCGTCATGGGGGAGCGGCCCGAGCCGGTGGTGGCCGGCCACCTCCGGCCGCTGGGCATCCGCTACGACGCCGAGGTGGCCGCCGCCGTGGCCCAGGCGGGCGAGGATCTCGGCTGGGTGCGGGCCAACGCCGCCTTCCTCCTGCACGAGGACGGAGCTCCGCCGGACGAGGTGGTCGAGTACGTGGCGCGCTGGTCGCTCACCAGCCGGGAGCGGGCCGAGAAGTCGGTGGCCTTCCTCCTGGACCCGACGTGGCGTGCCTATGTCACCTGCTACGTGGAGGGCTTCCGGCTGTGCCGGGCGTTCGTCAGCGGACGGCCCGAACGGTTCTCGCGGCTGATCAGCGAGCAGCTGGTCCCGGCCGACCTGTCCCTGTCGGCTCCGCCGAACGTGTCTTTGTCGGCTCCGCCGAACGTGTCTTTGTCCGCTCCGCCCGGACCCCCTTAGCATTCGGGCATGTCGCAGCGCACGAGGGACCTACCCCGCCGTTCCTGTCTGTCCGTTCCGGGCTCGAGCGAGCGCTTCCTCGAGAAGGGCCCGACCGTCCCCGCCGACATGACGTTCCTCGACCTCGAGGACTCCGTCGCTCCTCTCGAGAAGGAGGCGGCGCGGGCCAAGGTCGTCGACGCCATCAAGAACCAGGACTGGGGGGAGCGGGTCCTCTGCGTCCGGATCAACGCATGGGACACGGAGTGGACCGCCTTCGACGTCATCGAGGTGGTGGGCCAGGCGGGGGAGCGCCTCGACGAGGTGATGCTGCCCAAGGTGCAGAGCGCGTCCGAGGTCGTGGCGCTCGACCTGCTGCTCACCCAGGTGGAGCAGAAGGCGGGCCTGCGCCGGGGCCACATCGGGATCGAGGCCCAGATCGAGACCACGCGGGGCCTCATCAATGTCGAGGAGATCTGCGCGGCCTCGCCCCGGCTGGAGACGATCATCTTCGGGCCGGCGGACTTCGCCGCCTCCATGGAGATGCCGGTGCTGACCGGAGGGGTGCAGCTGCCGGACTACCCCGGGGACCACTTCCACTACGTGTTCTCCAAGATTCTGATGGCGGGGCGGGCCAACGGCCTGCAGGTGATCGACGGTCCGTACCTCTACGTGCGCGACCCCGACGGGTTCCGCGACTACTGCAACCGGACCAAGATCCTCGGCTACGACGGCAAGTGGGCGCTGCATCCCGACCAGGTGGCCATCCTCAACGAGGTCTTCTCCCCGACCCAGGAGCAGTTCGACCGGGCGTGGGCCATCCTCGACGCCTACGAGCAGGCCACGACGCAGGGCGCGCCCGGGGAGCGCAAGGGCGCCGTCATGTTCGGGGACGAGATGATCGACGAGGCCAGCCGGAAGATGGCCCGCAAGTTCGTCGCACGCGGCGAGCGCGCCGGCCTCCACCGCTCCCCGGCCTGACCGCCGCCGGACCGGTCCCCCCGGGCGCGTGACCATCCCGTCGATCGACGCGGTCGTACCCGCGCGCGACGAGGAGGGGACGGTGGCCGCCGTCGTGGAGGCGTGCCTGGCCTGCGACTGGATCCGCCAGGTCATCGTCGTCGACGACGGCTCCGCCGACGACACGGCGGCCCGGGCGGCGGCCGCCGGCGCCAAGGTCGTGCGGCGTGACCTCGGGGACGCCGCCGTCGTCGGCTATTCCGGGGCACGCCCCGACGGGTCGAAGGCCCACGCCATGGAGGCCGGAGTCGAGGCCAGCGATGCCCAGACCATCCTGTTCGTCGACGCCGACCTGCTCGGGATCACGAGCGAGCACCTCGACCAGATAGCCCGCCCCTACCTCGAGGGTCGGGCGGTGATGTCGCTCGGGTGCTTCGACTACGGATGGCTCAACCGCCTGGTCGTCCGCCTCCCGCCGACCTCGGGCGAGCGGATCATCCCCCGGTGGGTGTTCGACGCCGTGCCCGCCACCAAGCGCGACGGCTACACCATCGAGATGATGATCAACGAGGTGGTGGCGGAGGGCGGCTGCCCGACCACGGCCCGGGTGATGAGGGGAGTCACCCATCGCACCAAGCGCGACAAGTTCGGCTTCCTCGACGGGTACCGGCGCACGGGGCGGATGTTCTGGGACCTGCTCTCGGTGCTGCGCGTCGTGCACCTGCGCACCTACTGGTACTACCTGCGGCGCCTCACGGTCGAGGGCTGACGGGGTGGACCTCGGGCTCGACGGCCGGGTGGCCCTGGTGACGGCCGGCTCGCGCGGGCTCGGGCTGGCCTCGGCCCGGGCCCTCGCCGGCGAGGGTGCCCGTCTCCTCATCGCCTCCCGCACCCCCGAGAGCCTGGCCGAGGCCCAGGAGTCGATCCGCGCCGCCGGCGGTGAGTGTGAGGTCTCGGTCGCGGACATGGACGATCCCGCCGTCCCGGCCCGCCTGGTCCAGGAGGCGGTGGACCGTTGGGGCCGCCTCGACGTGGTCGTCGCCAACAACGGCGGGCCGCCCGCCGGCACGGCCCTGTCCCTCGACGACGCCGCCATCGAGGCCGCCGTCAACGCCAACCTGCTGTCGTCGGTCCGTCTGGTGCGCGCCGCCGCCCCGCACATGGCGGCGGGGGGATGGGGTCGGATCTGCTGCATCACCTCGTACAGCGTGGTGCTGCCCATGCCGTCGCTGTCGCTGTCCAACGTGGCCCGCACCGGCCTGTACGCGTGGGTGCGCACCGCCTGTCGCGAGCTGTCGTCCCAGGGCATCACGATCAACCTGGCCTGCCCCGGCGCCCACGCCACCGAGCGCATGCGCCAGCTGGGCGGGGGCGGCGGCCCCATGGGGGACCCCGCCGACTTCGGCAGGGCGGTGGCGTTCCTGTGCTCGCAGCCCGCCGCCTACATCACCGGGACAACGCTCGTGGTCGATGGCGGAGCCGTCGCCGCCCAGCCGTGACATGGCGGCGGGCACCCGGGTCCTGCGGCCCACGCCCGCCGCGTGCCGTGGGGCCCCGACCCCACGGCAGCCCTCATTGACTCGCTATTGCTTCCCGCGGGCGCGCTCCACGAGGCGGCGGGCGATGACGCGCAGGGCCAGCACCTCGTCGGCGCCCTCGAAGATCGACAGCACGCGCGCGTCGACGAAGTAGCGGCTCACCGGGAACTCCTCGGCGTAGCCCATGCCGCCGTGGATCTGCAGCGCCTCGCGTGTGATCCACTCGGCGGCCCGGCAGACGTAGGCCTTCACCATCGAAGCCTCGAGAGCACCCTCCCCCTTGGCCATCAGGCGGGCCACCTGGTAGGTGAACTGGCGGCAGGCCTGGATGATCACCGCCATGCGCCCGAGCTTGGCCCGGGTGAGCTGGTAGTCGACGATGGCGGAGCCGAACACCTTGCGGTTCTCCGCGTAGTCCAGGGCTACCTCGTAGGCGGCCTGCATCACGCCGAGCGCGCGCGCCGCCGTCTGCAGCCGGCCGTTCTCGAAGCCCTCCATCTGCAGGTAGAAGCCCCGCCCCAGGCCCTCCCGGCCGCCGACCAGGGCGTCGTCCGGCACCCACCATCCGTCGAAGGCCAGCTCGTAGGAGTGCATGCCCCGGTATCCGATGGTGTCGATGGGCCGGCCCTCGAGCTTGCCCGTGCGGCCCTCCTGCTGGAACACGAAGCCCTTGCCGTCCCCGCGGGGCTTGGGCACCACGAACAGCGACAGGCCACGGTGGGCCAACGAGCGGTCGGGGTCGGTCCGGGCCAGCAGCATCAGCACGTCGCCGCGTGCCGCGAACGTGCACCACGTCTTCACGCCGCTGATGAGCCAGCCGCCGCCCTCGGCGGGGGTGGCGGTGGTCTTGAGGCCGGCCACGTCGGATCCGAAGTCGGGCTCGGTGACCGACACCGCCACCATCACCTCGCCGGTGGCGATCTTCGGTAGCCACTTGCGCTTCTGCTCCTCGGTGCCGCCCCGGACCAGGGCGCGGGTGAGGATCTCGGGCCGGGTGATCAGCGACCCTCCGACCCCGAGCGACGCCCGGGCCAGCTCCTCGGTGGCCACGACCATGCCGAGGTAGTCGCTCTCCCCACCGGTCGCGAAGCCGCCGTACTCCTCGGGCACCGACAGCCCGAACCCGCCGATCTCGGCCAGCCCGGAGATCACCTCCTCGGGGATGTCCCCGTTGGTGCGGTGGACGTGCTCGGCCACGGGGGTGATGCGGTCCTCGGCGAAGCGCCGGAAGGTCTCCTGCACGAGCTGGAAGTCCTCGTCGAGGTGGCGGTCCCCCGGGACAGTGGCCAGCCGGGCCAGCAGGGCGGGGGAGCGGCCCTCCCGCACGAACGGCAGGGCGGCGTCGAGGGCGCCCTCCATGGCGTCGAGACCCCACTCCTCCTCCCGGCCGAGGGTGCGGCTCGTGACGTCGTGGACGACGTCGGCGGCGAAGGCGCGGGCCAGGGCGGCCTCGTCGTCTCCCTTGGGGGCGTACTCGGCCAGGACGTGCGACGCCACGTCCACGGCGGCGGCGGCGTGGGCCACGTCGTAGGCCACCACCTGGTGGTCCTCGGTCCCCCCGGGCGCGGCGGCCAGGCGGTTGACGGCGCCCTCCACCGCCGTGCGGGCCAGGTCCAGGGCGTGTTGGGCGCGGTCCAGATCGTGTGCCGACATGTGCGCAGAGTAAGGCCGGCGGGGTCGGGCCCCCGCCGGCAGCGGCGGGCGTGGTCCTACGGACCCGGGTGCCCGCCGCCACGAGAACGAGCTACGACAGTCACGAGCGGGGGGAGGACGACGGGCTCGTCCCCGGGATCGACCTCGGTGAGCGACTCGAGATAGGCCGCCACCGGGCCGGGACCGGCGGCGGCGGGAGCCTCGGCCCAGGCGTCGACCACCTCGAGGCCGGCCTCACGGGCCAGGGCCGGCAGGAGGGCGCCGATGTCGGGGTGGCGGGCGTCGGGCATGGACAGGGGCTGGCCCCCGATCCGTCCCGCGCTCGTGATGGGCTCCTGGCAGACCACCCACCCGCCCGGCCGGACGGCGCGCCCCATCCGGCGGATCACCACCACCGGCTCGACGACGTGCATCAGCAGGAAGCGGCAGAAGGCGAGGTCGACGGGCTCGGGAAGCAGGAGGTCCTCACCGGCCTGGGTGATCGCCAGCACCTGGGCCCGGCTGCCGGCGGCGGCCGCCACCTCGTCCCGGGCCCGGGGGTCGGAGTCCACGGCGTAGACCCGGCCGTCCCGGCCCACCACCTCGGCCAGGGCCACGGTCACGTCCCCACCGCCGGCGCCGACGTCGACGCAGCGCCAGCCCTCCCGCAGCCCCAGCCGGTCGAGCGCGGTCGCGAGCGGCCGCCGGTAGACGTCGTTGCGCAGATCTAGCTCCATCATGGCGGCGGGCACCCGGGTCCTCCGGACCACGCCCGCCGGCCGCCGTGGGGGCCCAGCCCCACGGCGGGCCTCACGGCTCTCATCCCTGTATCCCCTCCGCCCCGTACCGTCTCAACAGGCCGCGCGCGATCACGAGGCGCTGGATCTCGTTGGTGCCCTCACCGATGATCATGAGCGGGGCGTCGCGGTAGTAGCGCT
>DASSEU010000021.1:0-24706 GCA_035695125.1 Acidimicrobiales bacterium | reverse complement strand
ATCACCATCTACATGGCGAACCTCGAGCCCGAGATCCGGGCGTACTACGAGCGGGGGGGCGAGGCGACCCGCCTGGCCGGCTCCTTCCCCTCCGGCCCCCTCGAGCTGGCGCGCACCCAGGAGCTGATCGGGCGCCACCTCGGCCCCGGCCGGCTGGACGTGCTCGACGTGGGCGGGGGGCCGGGGGTCTACGCCGAGTGGCTGGCGGGCCGACGGCGTACTTCCACCTGCCCGGGGATCTCGAGGCCGAGGTGTCGGCGGCGGGCTTCTCCGGCGTGCGGGTGTTCAACATCGAGGGGCCGGGGTTCCTCGTGACCGACTTCGCCGAACGCTGGTCGGATCCGGACCGGCGCCAGGCGCTGCTGGCCGCGGCCCGACTGGTCGAGACCGAGCCGACGATGATGGGCGCGTCCAGCCACCTCCTGGCCGTGGGCGCGAGGCGGTAGGGCCTGGTCAGGGAGCGGTGGCGGGAACGCACGGTCCCCCCATCGGGTGGTTGGGCGAAGAAGTCGTAGGCGGCGGTGGTGATGTCGGGCCCGAGCGGGTCCGAGAAGGTGGCGTCGGTCGGGGCGTCGGGGTAGGCGTGCTCGAGGCCGTGGATCGTCCAGAGGTCGACCAGGTCGCAGCCGTGGGCGTCGGCGAAGCGCTCGACGGTGTAGGGGTAGCTGCCCTGGAAGCCGACCACGCCGCCGGCGCACGGGAAGTTCTGGCTCTGGATGCAGGGGTCCCCGGTCCCCGGCGCCGGTGTCTGGTTGAACTGGTAGTTGGTCGTCGACGCCGGCAGGCGGGAGATCGAGCCGTTGGCCGCCCCGTCGTCGGCCAGGTCGTCGGTGCCCAGCCACTGCTGCACGAGGTCCTGGCCGAGCGGGTACACGTTGAGCGTGTCGGCCGTTCCCTGCTCGACGTACACCGGAAGGACCCGGTGGTGGGACCCCATGGCGGCGTAGGCCAGCCGGCCCGACAGATCCGAGCACGTCGCGTAGGGACACCCGGCTATGGCGCCGATGGACGCGTACAGGTCGGGATAGGTGGCGCCGAGCACCACGGCCATGTCGGCACCGGCCGACACCCCCTCGACGTACACGCGGTCGGGATCGGCGCCGAGCTGGCTGATCACGCTGCGGGTGATGCCGGCGATGGTGGCCGGCTCCCCCTGGTCGCGCACCTGGTCCTGGGGCAGGAACCAATTCCAGCAGCCGGCCCCGTTACCGTCCGCCAGCGGGGCCGAGGAGTTCTGGGTCACCGTCTGCTGCGGGTAGACAACGGCGAACTGCCTCTGGTCCGCCAGCACGTTGAACTGCGTCTCGACCGCCCCGTCGACGGCGTTCTGCGTACAGCCGTGCAGGTACACCACGACGGGGGACCTGGCCGGGAGGCCGGCCGGCACGTAGAGCCAGTACTCCCGCGCGCCCGGCGCGCCGGCAGCCGGGTACCACGCGCTGGTGAAGCTGCCGGTGCCGCCCGGGCCGGTGGTCGCGGCAGTGGGCGCGGTGGCCGCCGATGCGGAGGCGAGGTCGGCCCGGGCGGGACCGGGCCCGGCCAGGAGGGCGGACACGCCCAGGGCGCCGCCGGCCAGCACGCCTGTGGCGACGGTGGCGCCGAGCCGGCGGGGCGGTCTCACGCCGCCGCCATCCCGTCCGTGCGGGCGGCGATCACCTTGGCGCCGCGCTCCCCGAGCATCAGGGTGTAGTGGTTGGTGTCGTCGACGACCTCGTCGCTCAGCTGCGGGACCCGGCTGCGCCAGTCGGCCACGACCCCGTCGGGGATCAGCCCGGGGGGCTGGTTGAGGAGGTTGCGGGTGGCGCGCAGCAGATGGACCGGGCAGCGCAGGGCGCCCAGGGCGTCCCCCACCACGTCGGGCTCGGTCAGGGTCTGCACCGAGTCGGCGCGCACCGCCTCGGCGGAGACGCGCGACCGGTACCCGCCGGTGGTGGGAACCAGGTCGTAGCGCAGGTACTCCTCGACGTCGGCGTTCCAGTCCTCCCCGACGGCGGGGTGGGCCCGCCAGAAGTCCAGGTAGGCGTCGACCGAGGGGAAGGTCATCTCCAGGCGGGAGAGGGCGGGCCCGAGCACGGCCGCCGCCAGCGCGTCACCGTCCACGCCCTCGGGCAGCGGCAGCGGGATGCCGCCGTCCACCAGCACCAGCCCCGCCACCAGGTCGGGGCGGGCGGCGGCCAGCACCACGGCCACGAAGCCCCCCATCGACTCACCGACCACCACGGCGGGCCGCGGCGCCAGCTCCTCCAGGACCCGGGCACAGTCGGCGGCGTGGGCCTTCATCCCGAAGGGACCGGGCAGCCCGGCGCTGGCGCCCCTTCCCCGCAGGTCGGGGGCCAGCACCGTGTAGCGGTCCGCCAGCCGGCGGGCCACCGGAAGCAGCGACACCGACGAGGCCGTTATCCCGTGGATGCCGAGCACGGGAACGGGCCCGCTCCCCCACCGGGCCACCCGGAGGCGGCCGCCGGGGACCTCGACGTCGAGCTGCTCGGCGGTGGCCGTCCCGCCCCCCCCGCCGGCGGCGGTCACGGCCGCACCCGCCCCGTCCTCCACGACGCCCCGCTCAGAAGGAGGCGGCGCAGGTGGCCACCTGCTTCCAGCCGACGGTCCCCGAGCGGTTCACGACCTGCATGACGTTGAACTCCTTGGACCCGAGCCGGCCCTGGCCCTGGCTGAAGTCCTCGGTGCAGAGCGGCGCCAGGTCGACCTTGTAGCCGGCCAGCATCATCCCGGCCAGCTTGTTGCGCGTGCAGTCCTGCCCGCAGTCGACGAGCATGCGGTCGAGCTGCTTGAACAGGAGCCACGCCTGCCAGTCCGTGTCGGTGATGGTGTGCTTCGGGTCGAACTTGGCGTAGGCCGCCTGCATGAGCTTCTCCTCCGGCACCCACGGGCTGGTCGTGTCCCCGTTGTGGTACTCCGGCGTGACCCACAGACCGAGGGCGGCGGGGCCGTTGGAGCCGTCGATGTCGTGGCCCAGTGTCTGGGTGACGAGGTTGAAGGTGGCCGTGATCCAGCGGGGATGGAACCCCTGGGCGGCGGCCTGCTTCTCGAGCTGGGCGAACTCCAGCACGTTCACCCACGCCAGCACGGTCTGGGCGTGGGCGGCCTGCATGGCCAGGATCGCCTGGGTGTAGTCCCCCTGGTTCTCCTGGACCGGCACGTCGGCCACCACCTTGCTGTGCTTGGCCTTCACCGCCGCCTCGAAGTTGTCGCGGCCGCCCTGCCAGTTCGGGGAGTTGCGCCAGATCACGCCGAAGTTCCCGGGATAGGTCGACGCCGCGTACTGCCCCGCCACCCGGCCGAACTGCTCGACGGACGGGGAGAGCTGGTAGGTGTACTTGAGGTTGTAGAGCCCGTTCTCAGTGGCGAACGACGACAGGTACAGCATGTGGTTCTGCTCGGCCCACTGGCGCACGGCCGGGACGGTGTCGAACCCGACGCCCGCCGTCATCAGGAACGGGTTGCTCTGCTGGCACTGCTGGGCGGCCTGGACGCCACCGGAGGGCGTGTACTGGTCGTCGGTGAAGACCATGTTGACCTTGCGGTTGTTGATGCCGCCCTGGGAGTTGAGCCACTGCCAGTAGACCTGGAAGTCGGTGGCGCTGTCCTGGAACGCCGGCCCGAAGACGAGCGGGGCGTGCATGCACAAGGTCAGCGAGGAGGAGGTGATCCCGATCCGGTCCTGGGAGGCCGGGTACAGGTTGGCGGCGGTGTAGGAGAACCCGCTGGACGTGCTCTGGTGGGTACCGGCCACCGCCGGCCCGCTCCCCGAGGCGCCGCCCGGTGACGACGACCCGCCGGCCGTGCCTCCGGTACCTCCGCTGCCTCCCGAGGAGCTGGACCCGTTGGAGGCAAGGGCGGCGCCGGGCGTGGTGACCGGCGCCGCCTTCCCCCCCGGGACGCTGGTGGTGGTCCCATTGGCCGCCACCTGGCCGGTGGCGCCGCCGCGCGCCGCCGTCCCGGTTCCGGTGTGGTTCCCCGAACAGGCCGAAGCCACCAGCGCCAGCAGCGCCACGACCCCAGCCGGCTTCCCCAGTCCCCCCAGACGCATCCCAGCCTCCGTATCCCCTGACGTCGTTATCCCTAACGATCGTTCGTTCCCGGGGAAAGGGTGCACTTCGGACATCGCTCCTGTCAATACCGCCTGATAGCGCCGATTACCTGACAGTTGACGGAAAGCGGACCTTAAAGCACACTAACGACCGTTCGGCTCGGCCGGACCGGACCGGGGACCGGAAACCCGACTGGGGACCGAGAGGGGAGACGGGCGTGGCTGCGGTCATTGTCAGCGGGATCGCGGCGGGCGCGGTGTACGGGCTGTTCGCCCTCGGCCTGGTCCTCGTCTACAAGACGACCCGGGTCCTCAACTTCGCCCAGGCCGAGATCGGGGCCTTCTCGACCTTCGTCGCCTACGCCCTCATCGTGAACGCCGGCCTCCCGTGGGGCCTGGGGGCCCTCCTGGCGCTGGGGGCGGCGGCGGCCGTCGGGGTCGGCTTCGAGCGGGCCGTGATCCGCCCCCTCGTCGGGGCACCCCGCCTGACCCTGGTCGTGGCCACCATCGGTCTCGGCCTGCTCCTCGGCGGGCTCGAGGTGAAGCTCTGGGGGATCGACCCCAAGCTGCTCCCGACCCCCTTCCACGGCAGCGGCCTCCACGTGGCCGACGTGTACCTGTCCCCGCCCCGGCTGCTGGCCCTCGGGATCACCGCCGCCGCCGGCCTCCTGTCGGTGTGGTTCTTCCGGCGCACGACGTTCGGTCTGGCCCTGCTCGCCGCGGCCCACGACGTCGTCGGAGTGCGCCTGACCGGCATCCGCCTGCGCCATCTCTCGGCGTTCACGTGGGGGGTGTCCTCCGTGCTCGGCGGGATGGCGGGGATAGTGATCTCGCTGTCGCTCGGCGCCTTCGCCCCGTTCTTCCTGAACCGGATCATGCTGCTCGGCTTCGCCGCCGCCGTGGTAGGTGGCATGACCAGCCTGCCCGGGGCCCTGCTCGGCGGGATCGTGATCGGCGTCACCGAGGCCCTCGTGTCCCACTTCTGGATCTCGGTGCCCGGCCTGGTCGAGGCGGTGATGTTCGGGACGATCGTGGTGTTCCTGCTCGTGCGCCCGATCGGCCTGCTGGGGAGGGCGGAGTAGTGGTCCTGTTCTTCGCAGCGGCGGCGGCGCTGGCTCCCGTGCTGTCCCGCGTCGCCCCCGGGACCTTCACGCCCTACCTCATGCTGATGCTCTGCTTCGGGCTCACCTACGCCCTGGCCGCGCTGCCGCTCAACCTCCTCATGGGCTACGCCGGGCAGATCTCGCTGGGCCACGCCGCCTTCCTCGGGCTGGGCGCCTTTGCCACCGGCATCATCACCGGGCGCGACGGTCTGCCGTTCCTGCTGGGGCTGGCCGTGTCCGCTCTGGTGGGCGGCCTCTCCGCGCTCGTCATCGGCCTGCCCGCCCTGCGCCTGCGCGGCCTGTACCTGGCGCTGGTCACGCTCGGCTTCGGCCTGGCGATGTTCTCGCTCGTGTTCCGGCTGCGTACCGTGACCGGCGGCTACGCCGGCGTCGGCGTGCCCCGCCCCGAGGCCGGGACGTTCGTGTTCTCCCGCAACGCCGACCTGCTGGCGCTGATCGTGGTGATCTTCGGGCTGGTCTGGGCCCTCGACCGCAACGTCGTGCGCAGCAAGGTGGGCCGCGCCTTCCTGGCCCTGCGCCAGGACGAGGAGGTGGCGGCCGGCTTCGGCATCGACGTGGCCCGCTACAAGCTGTACGCCTTCGTCCTCTACGGGGCGCTGTCGGCGGTGGCCGGGGCGGTGCTCGGCACCGTGATCGGCTTTGCCCAGCAGGAGTCGTTCACGTTCGACGTGTCGCTGCTGTTCGTGGCGATCGTGCTGCTGGGCGGCGCCCGCTCCCGCGCCGGTGTGGCGGTGGCGGCGTTCTTCTTCGGGTTCCTCCCCCGCTACTTCAGCTTCCTGCACGGGTGGGAGCTGGTGGCGGCGCCGGCGCTGGTCCTCTACAGCCTGGTGCGCCATCCCGGCGGCCTGGGCCAGAGTCTGGAGCTGCTGAGATCGGCGCGGTTCGGCCGCGCTGTCGGGAGGGGGCGGCAGGGCGCGCCGGTGGCGGACGGCCCGGGCCTCGGAGGTGGCGGCGCTGGAGGTGACGGTGCCGCTGGTGACAGCGGGGACGAGGACACCGTGGCCACCGTCACCCGTCTGGCCCTGCCCCGGCCCGTCGGCGTCGACGGGGCGGCCGCATCGGGTGGAGGGACGCTCGAGGTCCGCGACATCGTGGTGCGCTTCGGTGGCCTGGCCGCCGTCGACGGGGTGTCACTGGCCGTCGATCCCGGTCGGATCACGGGCCTGATCGGGCCGAACGGGGCGGGCAAGAGCACGCTGTTCAACACCGTGTCGGGCTTCGTCCGCCCCGAACGGGGCACGATCCTGCTCGGCGGCCACGACGTCTCCTCGCTGCCGCCCCACCGCCGGGCCGCCCTCGGCCTGGGCCGCACCTTCCAGCAGATCGGCCTGGTCAAGGATCTGACCGTCGTCGACAACCTGGTGCTGGCCCAGCACCGCCTGGCCGACTACGGCACGCCGTCGGCGCTGGGTCATCTGCCGCGGGCGGCGCGCCGGGAGCGGGAGATGACGGCACGGGCGCGCGAGACGCTGGTGGCCCTCGACCTCGAGCGCCTCGGGATCCACCGCCTCGATCAGCTGTCCCACGGCCAGCAGCGCATCGTCGAGCTGGCGGCGGCGCTGCTCACGGCCCCCGGGGTCCTCCTGCTCGACGAGCCCTCGGCCGGCATGAGCCCGGCGGCGGCGGAAGCCCTGGCCGAGCGGCTCCTGCAGGTGCGCGACGAGCTGGGCCAGACGATCCTGTTGATCGAGCACCACCTTCCGCTCGTCATGGCCACGTGCACGACCGTCCACGTGATGGACGCCGGCCGGCTCCTGGCCAGCGGCCCCCCGGCCGAGGTGCAGTCCGATCCGGCCGTGGTCACGGCCTATCTGGGCGGGGTGCGGGTGTGACCGCCCTCCTCGAGGTGCGCGGACTGGCGACGGGCTTCGGCGCCAACCGGGTCCTGAACGGGCTCGACCTCGACGCCGAGGAGGGAAGGGCCACCCTCCTCCTCGGTCTCAACGGCGCCGGAAAGTCGGTGGCGCTCAAGACGATCTCGGGGCTCCAGCCGGCGTGGTCGGGCTCGATCCGCCTGTCGGGCCGGGAGCTGGTCGGGCTCGAGGCCGAGGACCGCATCCGGGGCGGCATGGGCCACGTGCTCCAGTCGAAGGCCGTGTTCGGCCAGCTGACCGTGGCCGAGAACCTGCGGCTGGGCGGGGCCACGGTGCGCGACCGGCGCCAGGTGGCCGAGAACATGGAGCGGGTGTACACGATCTACCCGCGGCTGCGGGAGCGGGCGTCCCAACAGGCGGGCAGCCTCTCGGGCGGGGAGCAGGCCATGCTGGCGGTGGCCCGGGCCCTCATGGCCGGCCCCCGTCTGCTTCTGGTCGACGAGCCCTCGGCGGGCCTGTCCCCGATCATGGTCGAGGCCCTCGGGCACACGCTCGGGGAGATCCGCAAGACCGGCACCACCCTGCTGATGGTCGAGCAGAACGTCGGGTTCGGCCTGGAGCTGGCCGACGACGTGTACGTGCTCGAGAAGGGCCGGGTCGTCTACCGGGGCGCCGCCGGCGAGCTCGACCTGGCCCGCGTGTCGGCGTTGCTCGGCATCGGTGAGCTGCTCGGCCCGCCGAAGCCGACGCCGGCCCCCCGCCCGGCCCGGACGACCAAGCGAGCAGCCGGAACGACCAAGGCGGCCGGCGCCACCAAGGCGCCCGGCGCTTCCCGGGCGCGCGGCACCACCCGGACGACGAAGGCGGACGGCAACGGCACCGCCCCGAACGGGCGGGGCCGCAAGGAGGCGGACGGTTGACGGACCCGGTCCCCCACCGCGACTCGGCCGCCCCGGCGCTGCTCCCGCCGCGCGCCACGGCCGACGGAACGCACCGCCGGCTGCTCGAGGTGGCCCTCGTCGAGTTCGGCCAGCGCGGCTTCCACGGGGTTTCCGTGCGCGAGATAGCGGGCGCCGCCGGCATCCGGGCCAGCTCGGTCTACGCCCACCTCGAGTCCAAGGAGCAGCTGCTCTTCCAGCTGATGCTGACCGGCCACGAGGAGCACCACGAACGGCTGCGCCTGGCCCTGCTCGAGTCGGACACCTCTCCGACCGAGCAGGTGAGCCGCCTCACCGAGGCGCACGTGCGCTTCCACGCCACCTTCCCGCTGCTCGCCCGCGTCTCCAACCGGGAGCTGGCCGCCCTGGCGCCTGCCAGCCAGGAACGGGTGCTGGCCGTGCGCCGGCAGTCCGAGCAGCTCTTCGTCGACGTCATCGAGCGGGGCGCCCGGCTGGGCGTGTTCGACGTCCCCGATCCGTGGCTGGGACTGGCCGCCATCGGCGGGATGGGCATCCGGGTGGCGGAGTGGTGGGACCAGACCGGCAGCCCGGGGGCGGTGCGGGCGGGGCGGGCCGGGCGGAGACGGGGACAGGCGCCGGCCGCGCTCCAGTTCGACGTGGACGAGGTGGCCCGCGCCTACGCCACCTTCGCGGTGCGGCTCCTCACCGGCGGCTGACCGCCGGGGTCCCTCGCCGCCTGACCTCCCGGTATCCGTCCCGCGACGGTCAGCCCGATCGGGACGTGAACCGGTAGGTGCCGGCCCCGACGGGGACGACCAGGGCGTCCCCGCTGGCCCGGGGCGCGCCGACGCCCGCCGCGGACGCGAGGGGGCGGCCCCCCTCCTCCACCCTGTGCCCGGCGGCCCCGGCGAGGACCACCTCCGCCGCCGTGTTGGCGGGAACGCTCAGATCGAGCTCGATCTCACCCGCCGCCGACCTGGTCCACGCCACCGTGACGGGGCCGGCCGGTGTCGGAACGCGCCCGGCGGCGGCGCCCAGCGTGGTGCGGGGCACGGTCACGGAGAACGTGGAGAAGCCGGGGCCGGTGGGCGCGACGGCCAGGAAGGTGCGCTGGATGGCGGCCAGGACGTTCGACCCCCAGCCGTGCGACATGCTGTTGCCCGGATACAGGGCGGCGAGCGGCGCCACGGCGGCATCGGTGTCCGTCGGGTCCCACACCTCCCACGTGAACGTCCCGCCCCGAGCGAGGATGTTGGCCCATCCCGGCCTGTGCACGTCGGTCACCATGTCGAGGACCGCCTGGGCGTGCCCGCTCGTGCGCAGGGCCTCGAGGACGTCCGCGGCCATCATCGGCTCGGTGGCCAGGCCCTGGCCCGCCACGTGGTCGGCGAGGGCGCCGGCGCGGGCCGGGGGGACGACGCCGAAAGAGAGCGCGTAGGCGTTGGTGCTCTGCGACGACGCGGGCACGGGGACGCCGGTGCTGTCCAGCCCGTCCCAGTACAGGCCGTCGGGGCGGGACAGGCGGCGGTTGACGGCGGTGGTGAGCGCGACCCGGCGGTTCTGCTGTCCGTCGATCTCCGATCGGGGTCGGCCCAGCACCGCGCCCATGGCGGCCACCCGGCGGAACACGTTGACAGCGAGCAGGTTCATCAGCGTGTCGGTCGGGTGCATGGGGACGTCGGTGTCGCTCGGGATGTCCGTGATCAACCCGGTCCGCGGCTCCACGGCCGCGTGCAGGAAGCCGGCCACCCGGAGCACCACCGGGTAGAGCGACGTCAGGAGGGCACGGTCACCGGTGTGGAGCCAGTAGTTCCAGACCCACTCGGGATAGATGGCGGTGAAGTAGGCGAGCTGAAGGGCTCCGAGGGCGGTCGGGTAGATCTTGTTGATGGCGCCGTTGGGCCAGTAGCGGGCCTGGGACTGGGCGAACTCGAGCAGCGACTTGCGCGTCTGGTTGTGGTCCCCGAACGCGGCCAGCGCCGTCATCGACTCGTTGCGCCCGTCCCAGAGCCACGATCCCTTCTCCCGAGTGGGCGTGTCCACGAACTGCTCCTGCATGGTGTACAGCGCCGAGTGCCGGCCCAGCTCGAACACGGCGTCGAGGACGCTGTCGCTCGAACGGAAGGTGGCGGCGTGCTCGTCGGGCACGGCCACGTGCTTGGTGACGGCCGCCACGTCGGCGGCGTCCATGGCCTCCCCGGGGTCGTCGATCTGCAGGTACCGGAACCCGAGGTAGTCGAACGAGCGGAACGTCTCCACGCCGCCCCGCTGCACGTAGGCGTAGGACATGTCGGTGTGCTGGTTGCCGTGCGACGTCGAGACCCGTCCCGAGGCGTCGAGCACATAACCGGCATGCATCGTCACTACGCGTCCGGGCACTCCATGGTGGAAGCGCACCTGGGGCAGAGCGGCGTAGACCCGCCCGAAGTCGGCCACGACGGCGCCGTCGGGCAGCCGGGTCAACCGGGCGGCCGGCTCGACGCGGAACGCCTGCCTGGTCCGGACCGGCACGAGTCGGGACCAGGGGCGGGCCGGGTGCTCCCCGATGACCGTGGCGGGGGCCCAGGCGGCGTCGACGAAGCCGGGCCGGTCCCAGCCTGTCGGGACGGCGGGGCCCACGACGTGCTCGGTGTAGTCGACGGGGTCTCCCTCCTCGTCCCGTTGGGTCGGCGCCACCCAGGGGCCCGGCAGCACCCGCCACGAGGCGTCGGTGACCACCACCTCCCGGCCGCCGTCGTCATGGTCGACCGTCACCCGGGCGATCACTCCCGGGGCGCCGGCGGGGTGGCCCTTGGCGGGCCCCTGCCACGTATAGAGGATCCCGAAGGCGTTGGCCCGGCCCGGGCGGAGCAGGTGGGTCACGTCCCACGTCTCGTAGTACTGGGAGTCGGGGAACTGGTAGGCCTGGCCCTTGCCGACCATCGAGCCGTTCACGTAGAGCTCGTAGAGCTGGTCGGCGGACACGTAGACGCGCGCCCGGACGACGGGTGACGGTCCCAGCACCGCCTCCCGGCGCACATAGGTGTATTCGGCGCGGGCCGGCCACACACCGAACTGCTCCTCGGCCTGGAAGGTGGCGGGGTCGTCGGGCGCCTCGACTGTGAGCCGCCTCACCCACTGCGCCCCCCAGTCGGCGTCGGCCAGGCCGGTCTCGAACCGGGCCGGCGACGAGAAGGGACCGGGGCGGCCGGTCCCGTCCCAGGTCCGAACGGTCCAGGCGTAGACGGAATCGGGCCGTAGGGGTGGCCCGGCGTAGGGAACGAAGGCCTGGGCGTCCGACGCCACCCGCCCGCTGTCCCACACCGCGCCCCGGGGGGGTCCGGTCACGACCACCCGGTAGGCGCTCTGCACCGCCCCACGGCCGGCGTCGTCCACGTGCCAGGAGAAGAAGACGTCGTCCGCCCCCAGTCCCAGGGGCTCGACCAGACCCGACGTCCGCAGGCCGGTCGGGGCCCCGGGGCCCTCACCCGCCCCGGCCGCCCGGGGCGGGCGCCGGGCCGGGACGGCTTCCCCCCGGGCCACCCCCGCCAACCCGGGGCCGACCGCGGCGGCGGCCCCGCCCGCGAGGCCCAGTTGGAGGACCCGTCGCCGGCTGACGAGCAGCCGAGGCTCCTGCCGGCCAGGCGGAGGTTCGGCGGTCACGACCACCATTTCCCGACGGCGGGCCTGACCTCCTTCTCGATGCGCCCACCCGGCCCGGGGTCCGAGCCCTCAGACCTCCGGCCCCGAAGAACCGGTCGATACCGCCCCAACCCGGGCACCGGGAGACGATGGACCGGCTTCCTCGTAGGACCATTGGCCCCCGGATACCGGCGCATCGCCCGGTACGCCGGGAGCGTCTTCGTGGTTCCCTGCTCATACGAGGCGTTCACCCCCCGGACGCCACCATCTTCACCAGGAGCCGAAGCACATGGAATCCAAGGGTCTGGTCGGTCGCGTCCTGTCGGCCACCGCGACAGTGACCGTGAGCGCAGCCGTCATCAGTGGCGTGGGCGGTCTGGTCGCGGCGGCGCCCGCCCTGGCCGCCGGACCCACGGTCGGCGCCCCCAACCCGGCCAAGGGTGGGGCGGGGACCAGCGTGCAGGTCACCGGCAGCCACTTCACGGCCAACTCGGCCATCACGATCTCGATGGGTGGCGCCAACGCCAGCATCACCTCGGGCAACACCACCAACGCCACCGGCTCGGTGACCACCACCTTCACCGTTCCGTTCGGCCTCGCTCCGGGCAACTACCCGGTGAAGATGACGGACGCGGCGGGGCTGACGGCCAGCTCCCCGAACTTCGCCGTGCAGTGCGAGACGCTCCTCTACTCCTCCGGGGCTGCCCCCACCCCCACCGCCGGCACGGCCATGACGCTGTACTACGACGACGACGCCGCCTTCGCCTCGGGCTCCTACTCCAACGACGGCGGCCAGACGTGGAACCAGATCACCGCCACGGCGTCGAGCGCCGGCAACCTCACCGCCCTCGACTCGTGCGGCGGCTCGGTCTCCAAGACGACGGCCCACGAGATGGCGCTCACCTTCACCCCCTCCGGCAGCAGCCCGCTGATCCTCAAGGTCGCCGACAGCGACGGGGACACCGACTCGCACATCTGGGGCGCGGTGGGGGCGGGCACTCCGGCCACCCCCATGCCCGGCACCCTCTCGGCCCAACTGTCGGCCGCCGGTCCCTTCAGCACTCCCACCGCCGTCACCGACACGGCCACCTTCACGGGAACCAACGGTGACGCCGTGACCGGGGCCAGCATCTCGTTCTACGTGTGCCAGCTCAACGGGACGTGCTCGGCGGCCCAGGGCACGGCGGAGGGCACCACGGCGGGGTCAACGGCGACCTCGCTGTCCTTCACCCCGCCCGCTCCGGCCGCCGGCTCGTCGGCCACCTGGTGCTTCAGCGCCTTCTACTCGGGCAACGCCAGGTACCTGGCCGCCGACGACAACGGCACGAGCTCCGATCCGGCCCAGTGCTTCACGATCTCGACCGCTGCCGATCCGTCGACCTCGGGCGGTGGATCGGTGCCCACCCCGTCGGGCGGCGGCGGTGGTGGCGGCACCTCGACCACCGGCGGCTCGGGCGGCACGACCACCGGTGGCAGCGGAGCCCCCCAGGGCTCCGGGGTGTACCGGGTGGGCGGCACCGACCGCATCCACACCGCCATCCTGACCTCGCAGGCCGACTACAACGACGGAGCGGCCGGGGCCGTGATCCTGGCCCGCTCGGACCTGTTCCCCGATTCGCTGGCGGCGGCCCCGCTGGCGGTGAAGAACACGGCCCCGATCCTGCTCACCTCCCCCAAGAGCCTGGATGCCCGCACGGCGGCCGAGATCTCCCGGGTGCTGCTGCCGGGCGGGACCGTGTACCTCCTCGGGCAGACCTCGGCACTGTCGACTGACGTCGAGAACGCCGTGTCCCAGCTCGGCTACCACGTCAACCGGATCGGCGGGGCCGACCGCTTCGCCACCGCCGCCGACATAGCCGGCAGCATCGGCTCGGTCACCAAGATCCTCCTGGCCGACGGCACCAACTTCCCCGACGCCGTCTCCGCCGCAGCGGCGTGCGGCCCGGCCGGCACGGTGATCGCACTCACCGCCGGCACCTCGATGCCCGACGCCACCACGCAGCTCCTGGGCTCGAACAGCGGCGCATCGGTCGTCGCCGTCGGTGGCCCCGCCGCCGCCGCCGACCCCAATGCAACCACCAAGCTGGTCGGTGCCGACCGCTACGCCACCTCGGTGATGGTGGCCCAGGCCTTCTTCACCAACCCCACCGGGGCGGGGATGGCCACCGGGCTCGACTTCCCCGACGCCCTGACCGCCGGCCCCTACCTGGCCGCCGGCTGGCCCATGCTGCTCACCGATCCGAACTCGATCCCCACGATCGTGAGCCAGTACCTGGGAAGCATCAAGACCGGGATGAGCGCCGGCGTCGTGATCTTCGGCGGCACCGCAGCGGTCAGTGACCAGGCGATGCAGCAGGCCAAGACGATCCTCGGGATCTCGTAGCCCTCGGAGTGCAGTAGGACGGAACCGTCCGACGGAGACTGAGGGGCCCGGGCACTCGTGCCCGGGCCCCGCTTCGCGTCCGTCGGCGGGTCCGGGCGGTACTGTGCCGGCCCTTGCGCGTGGTCGTCACCTGCATCCCCCAGACCGGACACATCGCGCCACTGATGCCGTTGGCGGAAGCATTGGCGGCCCAGGGTGACGATGTCGTCGTGGCCAGCGGGCCCGATGCGGAGGCGGCCGCGACCTCGGCCGGGCTCGCCTTCCGGCCGGTGGCGCCCGGATTCGGGGAATGGTTCGAGGCCCTCCGCGCCCGCACCCGGGGAACGCCGGGAGACGGCCTGGCCCCCGACAGGGTCGAGGGCTACTTCCTCCCCCGGCTCTTCGGAGAGGTGGGCATGGCGTTGATGGTGGACGGACTGCTCGATGCGGCCCGGGCCCTGGAGCCCGACCTCCTGGTTTTCGACCCGCTGCTGTTCGCGGCGCCGCTGGTCGGATCGCTGCTCGACATCCCGCTCGTCCACCACACGATCGGCCCGCTCACCGATCCCGCCGTTCTCGACCTGGTGGCCGACGCCGTCAGCCCCATCTGGCGCCAGTTCGGCCGGGATGTCCCCCCGGCCGCCGGCCTGTACGGGGGCGCGACGCTGACGGTCTGCCCGCCGTCGCTCGATCCCGCCGCCGCCTCGCTGCCAGGGGTGCAGGCGCTCCGGCCGGCCCCGATGCCCGCCGCCGCCGGCCCCCTCCCGTTCGAGCTGCCCCGTCCCGGCCAGCCCCTCGTGTACGTCACGCTCGGCACCTTCTCCAACAACCTCGACCTGTTCCGCTTCCTCCTGGACGCGCTCGCCGACGAGCCCGTCAACGTGGTGGCGACCATCGGGGCGGACAAGGACCCCGCCG
Source organism: Acidimicrobiales bacterium (assembly GCA_035695125.1). Lineage (GTDB taxonomy): Bacteria > Actinomycetota > Acidimicrobiia > Acidimicrobiales > JAJPHE01 > DASSEU01. The sequence goes on along the minus strand of DASSEU010000021.1, from coordinate 9,920 downwards.
AGCTGGAGCCGTGGCCGGCCAACGCCGTGGTCGAGCGCTTCGTCCCCCAGGCCGAGCTGCTCCCGCACTGCGCGGCGGTCATCCACCACGCCGGGGCGGGCACGACGTTCGGCATCCTGGCCCACGGGCTCCCGTCGGTGGCCCTGCCCCAGAGCGCAGACAACTTCACGATCGGGCGGCGGCTGGGGACGGCGGGGGCGGCGCGCGCGCTCATGCCGGGCGAGGCCGGAGCCGACGCGGTCAGGAAGGCCCTCGACGACGTGCTCACCGGTACAACGTGCCGGGAGCAGGCGGCGCTCCTGGCGGCGGAGATCGGCGCCATGCCCGATCCTGCGGCCGTCGCTGTGCTCCTGCGCCGGCGCTTCGGCGCCCGGTCGGCCTGACCGTCACCTGCCAAGCGGCCGCCAGCGCGGCCGCCCCCACCCCCGGTTGCCCCCCTCGGGAGGGCAGGCCGTCTCAGGAGGGCAGGGCGTCCCCCGGGAAACCGCGACAGAGATGGACGTCGAAGGTGAAGATCCCGGCCCGGACGCCCGGGTCGTCGGCCATGATGGCGCGGGCCTCCTCGGGGTCGGTGTTGAAGATCCCGATGCCGGAGATCTGCTCGTCCCCGACCGGGCACACGATCGGCATGATCCCCGCCGCCTGCAGCGCCATGTTCCGTCGGCCGTGCTCCCAGATGACCTCACGCGCTCCGGGATCGGAGTAGCCGGCGGCGGGCCGGAGGACCACCAGGCTGTAGGCCCGGGCCCGGCCGATCCGGTCGCGCATGTAGTCGTCGGTGATGTGGTCGGTCGGGATCGGGCTGCTCACTGGGCGGGCCTTCCTCGTCGGTGACTGGGTCGGTGTGGGCGCCGGGCCGGCGTTGGTGGTGGCCCGGGTCGTCGGCCAGGATGCACCATGCCCACCACCAAGACCGCCCTTCTGGTCATGGACGTCCAGGCCGGCATCGTCGAGCGCTTCGCCCAGGGGTCCGAGGAGCTGCTGGCCGCCCTCCGTCGGGCCATCGACGCCGCCCGCGCCGCGGGGATGCCGGTGATCTACGTCCGGGTCGCCTTCCGGGAGGGCGCCCCCGAGGTGAGCCCGAACAACCGGGCCTTCTCGGCCCTGGCCGGCGCCTCGGGCTTCGGGGACGCCGACCCCGCCACCCAGGTGCACGCCGCGGTGGCGCCCGAGCCGGCCGACGTCGTGGTGGTGAAGAAGCGGGTCAGCGCCTTCGCTGGGAGTGACCTGGACGTGGTGCTGCGCTCGCTGGCCGTCGACTCGCTGGTGCTCTCCGGCATCGCCACCAGTGGCGTCGTTCTGTCGACCCTCCGCCAGGCGGCCGATCTCGACTACCGGCTCACCGTTCTGCGGGACGCCTGCGCCGACGGGGACCCCGAGGTCCACCGGGTCCTGATGGACAAGGTCTTCCCCAGGCAGGCGGCGGTGGTGACCGTGGACGAGTGGATCGGTGACGCGGCGGGGCCCGGAGTCGCAACCCCGGGCCCCGCCACCACTTCGTAGAGGTCCCGCCGGCGTCAGCCGACCACGACGGTCCCCGTCATCATCTCGTGGAACTCGCACAGGTACGAGAACGTGCCCCGGTCGGGGAACGTGTAGGTGTAGGACGTGTTGCTGGGCAAGGCGTTGGGGTTCCCGGCCGGGACGTTGATCAGCACGCCCGAGCTGGCCTCGGTGAAGGCGGTGTCGATGCCCACGATCGGGGCGTTGAGGCGGTGGCCGCCCATCGACCCGGAGAAGCGGGCGTCCCCGAACGAGAACACCCCGCCGTCCTTGGCCACCAGCCAGTAGCCGTTGCCCGACGGTGTCGGCGTCATGCCCGAGATGGGGGCGGCCAGCGCCTTGCCCCCCATCCCGCCGAGGTAGCGGGCGTCACCGAAGGCGAAGACGCCGCCGTCGGACGCCACCAGCCAGTAGCCGCCACCGTCGACGGTGCCGACGATCCCGATGATCGGAGCGGCCAGGTGCTTACCGCCCATCGACCCGAAGTACGGGGCCCCGGCCAGGCTGAAGACACCACCATTGGCGGTGGCCAGCCAGAACCCCGGAGGACCGTTGGGGTTGCTCTGCACCGCCACGCCAACGACCGGCGAATGGGCGGGCGGGGCCGGCGGGAGCGGCGGGACGTTGCCGAAGCCGTACATCTGCCCGTCGGCACCGACCAGGAGGTAGCCGCTGGTGTCGGGGGCCACCTCGATCGCCACGATGGGAGCGCTCAGCTTCTTCCCGGCCAGGGAGCCGAAGAAGCGGGCGTTGCCGTAGGTGAACACTCCGCCGTCGGCTGCGACCTCGTAGTAGCCCCGCTGGTCACCCGTCGACGCGGTGGCGACGATGGGAGAGCGCAGCCGCAGGCTCCCCGCCGACCCGTGGTAGGCGGCCTGCCCGAAGTCGAAGATCCCGCCGTCAGCGGCCACCATGCGGTAGGCGGGGCTGCGCACGGCCCTGGGCCCCATCGCCTGCGGGAGGATGGCGAACTCGACCGCCTGGAGGCTGGCGCAGCCGAACGGGGGTGGGGAGTTCTCGTCGGCCGGGGTGTCCCCGCTGGCTCCTTCGCATTGGACGGGGCCAGTGAAGGGGGACACCGGGAATGCCAGGTCGGGGTTGCCCGGGAAGCTCACGGTATGGGGATCACTGATCCCGGCGTACTTGTACGTAACCGTGTCACCGGCAGCGACGTGGAGGCTCTGGGGGAAGAAGCCCATCGACTCGGTGTACTGGGTGGCCGGGCCCACGGTGACGGTGTGGTTGTGGGTGCCGTTGGAGTTGGTCGTGACCGTGTCCTTGTTGGCGGCCGACTCAGCCGCCAGGGCGTCGGAGGTGTCCGACTGGTACTGGGCGGCGGACGCCTGGTCGAGGTCGGACTGCGCCGAGGAGGCGCTGCCGGCCGCCACCACGTTGATCGACGTGGACGGGCCCTTGATCGGATGGCCCAGATCGACGGCGGTGACCGTCCCCGTGAACCCGGCCGGCAGGGCCAGCTTCACGAAGAAGTCCGAGGGTCCTCCTGCCTGCGGACCGCCGGAGGACAACTGCCCCGAGATCAGCTCGGAGCTCCCGTCGTAGGTGCAGGGCGCGGTGGCGTCACCGCAGGCGCCGGGGGCTCCGCTGCCTGCGGGGGGATTGGTGCCGGCGAACACGGCGAAGTTCTGCACGGGCGGGCTGCCCGGCTCGTCGCTGTCCGGGAGCACCAGGGCGTCGGCCGGATCCGACATCGCCTGGGATGCCGTCTGGCCCTGCTTGAGGATGGCCACGATGTGGGTGTCGTCGGTGGACGCCCCGCTCGGCACGGAGAAGTCGACGACGTCCCCGGCGTGCACGTTGATGCCCGTGCGCGGGAAGAAGTCGGTGTACTCGATGTTGTGGCCCGACGGCGGGGCGGCCCCCACGCCGATCTTCAGCGGCGTCGGGGCGGTGGCCGCCGCCACCGGGGACACACCCGCCATGGCGACGAGCGCTCCCGCGAGGGTCGCGGCCGCCGCCGCTCCCCCCAGCCGGGTTCGGATTGGGTATCTGGTCACGCCTTCTCCTCTTTGCCGGGTACGGACAGGGCGTCGAGCTTCTCGTGGGCCATCCGCAGCAGCGGGCCGACCCCCTCCGGCTCCACACCCAGGCAGTCGGCGATCAGCGCGGTGTCCACGCCTGCCGCCTCCAGCCGCAGGGCCAGGGCGTACGGGCGCGGCAGCGCCGCGATCCGCTCGTCGACGTCCATCCCGTCTGACGGTACGGACGGCCCGGAGCCCTGACCCGCGTACCGACTACCTGTTTCTCCGGGCCTTGCGTGCCCGCACCCGATCGTTAAGCTTTTGCTAACGGCGGAAGGGCTGGAGGAGAGGAATGGCGGCAACGGCAGGTGGACCAGCCCTGCTCCGGACCTGGCCCCTGGTGGGCCGGCAGGAGGAGCTGGCCTTCGTCGCCGAGGCGCTGGTGGCGCCGCGCCGGGGCGTGATCCTGGCCGGCCAGGCCGGGGTGGGCAAGACCCGCCTGGCCCGTGAAGCCGTGGACGGTGCCGGGGGCCAGGGCCGCTCGGCCGTCGTCGTGGCCGCCACCGAGGCCGCCCGCGCCGTGCCGTACGGGGCCGTGTCCCACCTGCTCTCCCGGGACCGGCGCCACCTGGACGGGGCGGCCGTGCCCGCTCTCCTCGCCGACCAGCTGGCGGCGGCGCCGGGCCGGCCGGCGCCCGTTCTCGTCGTCGATGACGCCCACCTGCTCGACGAGGCGTCCGCGGCGGCGCTGTTCCATCTGGTCACTACCGGCGCCGCCGTCGCCATCGTCACCATCCGGAGCGGGGAGCCGGTGCCCGGCCCCGTCGCGGCCCTGTACAAGGACGGCCTCGTCGAGCGGCTCGAGGTCCAGGCCCTGTCGCGCATCGAGGTCGGCGCCCTGCTCGAGGCGGTCCTCGGGGGCCAGCTCGACGAGCAGGCCCTGGCCGCCCTGTGGTCAGCCAGCAACGGCAACGTCTTGTACCTCAAGGAGCTGGTGCTCGACGCCCTCGACGCCGGCACCCTGGCCGAGCGGGGGGGCCTGTGGCGGTGGGCGGGAGGGGCGGGGCCGGCGGCGCGGCTGTCCGAGGTCATCGGCACCCGCCTGTCCGGTCTCGTCGGGCCCGAGATCGCCGTCGTCGAGCTGCTGGCGGCGGGTGAGGCGCTCGACGCCTCGACACTGGAGGAGCTCGCGCCGGGCTGCCGCCTGGCCGATCTCGAACGGGCGGGCGTGCTGACCAGCACCTCGGACGGCCGGCGTACGGCGGTGCAGCTGGCCCATCCTCTCTACGGCGAGGTGGTCCGGGCCCGCATGGGCACCTACCAGCACCGGCGTCGGTGCCAGGCGCTGGCCCAACGCCTGGAGGAGACGGGATGCCGCCGGGCCGGGGACCTCTTGCGCCTGGCCTGTTGGCGGGTGCGCTCGGGCACGGCCGCCGACGCGGGCCGGCTGGCGCGGGCGGCGGAACAGGCCAACCGCCTCCACGAGACCCAGAGCGCCGAGACGCTGGCGCGCGCCTCGCTGCAGCTGGAGACGAGCGGGGCGGCCTCACTGCAGCTCGGGGCGGCGCTGGTCGACCAGGGCCGCTTCGAGGAGGCCGAGGTCGTGCTCGGCTCGCTGGTGCCGGCGGAGCTCGACGAGGCGGCCCGCAAGGCCCTGGCCTACCGGCGCATGCGCGCCCTGTTCTACGGGTTGGGCCGGCTCGACGACGCCGACCGGGCCCTGCTCGAGATCGAGGCGGCCACCACGACCGACGCCTGCCGCCTGGCGGTGCGGGGGCTGCGGGCGATGATGCTGGCTCACGCCGGCCGCTTTTCCGAGGCGGCCGAGCTGTCCGCCGCCCTGGTGACCTCCTCCGACGACGCCTGCCGGATGATCGGCCTGCCAAACGTGGCCATGGCCCGGCTGCTCGGGGGTGAGATCGGGGGGTGCGTGGCCCTGGTCGACGAGTGCCTGGCGCTGGCCGACCGCCTCGGGGACATCCCCGTGCCGCTGCGTGCCCTGCAGGTCCTGGCCCTGGCCGCCGACGGCAGGACCGGTGAAGCGGCGGCCGTGGCCACGGCGCTCTGCGGTCTGCTGATCGACGGGAGGCGGCGGTCGGGCGAGGTGGCGCTCATCGAGACCGTCCGCGGTCACGTGCTCCTGCTGCAGGGCCGGCCCCGCTCGGCGATGAGGGCGCTGCGCCAGGGGGCGGCCCTGCTGCGCGAGCAGGACGCCGGCGGCTTCCTCGGGTGGTGCCTGTCCCAGCAGGTCGAGGCGGCGGCGCTACTCGGAGATGCGCCCACGGCCGGCGCCGCCCGTGACGAGGCGCGCTCGCTGTCCGGCACGGGCGTGCGGGTGTTCGACGCCGCTGCATCCCGCGCCCGGGCCTGGTACCACGTGGCCGCCGGTGACCCGCCGGCGGCGGCGGCCGAGCTCGTCGACCTGGGCCAGCGCCTGGCGGCGGCCGGCCAGCGGTGGGAGGCGATGCGCTGCCTGCACGACGCCGTCCGCCTCGGAGCCGACGGGGCGGCCGCTCCCCTGTCCGAGCTGACCTCGGAGATCGACGGGGGGTTGGCGGCGGCCATCTCCCTCTACGCACGCGGCGTCCGCGACCGGGACGGGGCCGCCGCGGAACAGGCGGGCGAAGCCTTCCGGGGTGCGGGATGCCCCCTCTTTTCCCTCGACGCCTTCCTCCACGCCGCCGACCTGGCCCTCGACGCCGGACTGGTCCGCCGGGCCGCCGCCGCCCGCCGCCGGGCGCTGGCCGACGCCGAAAGGTGCGAGGGGGCCCGGACGCCGGCGCTGGCCCGGCTGACGGAGCCGAGCGGTCTCACCCGGAGGGAGCAGCAGGTGGCCCGTCTGGCCGCCAGCGGCCTGAGCAACCGGCAGATCGCGACCGAGCTGTCGACCTCTGTGCGCACCGTCGAGGGCCACCTGCAGCAGGCGTACGTGAAGCTCGGCGTCTCCAGCCGGGCCGCCCTCGAGCCGCTGTTCTCCTGAGCGGCCGGGTGAGGCCGGGGCCAGAGTGGGTATCCCTGGGGCATGGACATTGTGAAACTGCTCACCCAGGACCACGCCGAGGTCAACCAGCTGTTCGGACGTTTCTCCCGCTCCTCCAAGCCCGAGACGCTGAAGGAGCTGGCCAAGCAGATCATCCACGAGCTGTCAGTCCACGCCGCCGTCGAGGAGCAGCTCGTGTACCCGGTGCTGCGCTTGAAGGTCGACGACGGGAGCGGCCTGGCCGACCACGCCATCGACGAGCACCAGGAGGTGAAGCGTCTCCTGGCCGACCTGGAGAAGCTCGAGCCCGGCAACGCCGAGTTCAGCGCCCAGATGGACAAGGTCGTCACTGCCGTGCGGGAGCACGTCTCCGAAGAGGAGGGAGACGTCCTGCCCAGGCTGAAGGCGGCCACCGGTGCCGAGTTCCGCGAGAACCTCGGGTCGCTGGTCGAGAAGGCCAAGTCGGTCGTGCCGACGCACCCCCACCCGCTGGTGCCGGGCACCGCCACCGCCCAGCTCATAGCCGGTCCCTGGGCCAGCATCCTGGACCGGATCCGCGACCTGGTCGCGTAGCTGCTGAAGCGCCAACTGCGGAGTGACGAGGCCGGTCACGATCTGCGTGGACCTGGACCTCGACACCCGAGGTGGCGCCGGCGGCTCCGTTCAGAGCGGCGTGCTCCCGCTGTAGAGACGACAATTGGGCCATGCCGAAATGGCGGGCCCTCCTGGCTTGTCTGACCGCGGGCGCCGCCGCACTGGCGGCGTGCGGGTCGGCCTCCACCACCACCCGGGGGACCACCCGCGTGATCGACGGGGAGACCGTCGTCGGCGGGAGGTCTCAGCTCACCTTTCGCCCTGTCATCCGCGGGCTGCCCCTGACCGGCCTCCCGTCCACGACACCGGCCGGGAAGGTGACCAGCAGAGCGACCGTCGTCCTGGACGGCAGGGACGCCGCTGGTCACGTCACCGGGCGCTACGAGCTCGGGCCCGTCCTGCTGGACGGGAGAATCCTGGATCACGCCACCGCCGTCCAGAACCAGGAAGGGCTGTGGCAGGTCGAGTTCGTCACGACCCAGCAGGGCTCCCGGGCCTTCGACGCCATGGCGCTGACCGAGTACCAGCACCAGGTGGCTCTCGTCGTCGGGGATCTGGTCCTCGAGGCCCCCCAGATCAACGCCACCTCCTTTCACGGGAGCGGCCAGATCACCGGTGACTTCACCGCCGAACAGGCGAAGGCCCTGGCCGCCCTCCTCAACACCCCCGGTTAGTCGGGCCCTCTGCCGCTCCGATCGCAGCTGTTAGGAAGGCGGTATGGCTGCAGCAGTACCGACGATCATCGCCTCGAGCATCGGCTTCGACCGGGGCGCACGCGGCCCGTACGACTGGCGGCCGGGGCCGATCTTCTCCTACGCGGCAGAGCGGGCCCGGGCCGGCGCCCGCCCGCGGCTGTGCTTGGTGACCACCGCGCTCGGCGACGACCCCGTTATCCGAGCGGCCATCCAGTCCGCCTTCGAGGGGACCGACTTCGACGTGTCGGTGCTGTCCCTCTTCCCGATGCCGAGTGTCGACGACGTTCGCCAGCACCTTCTGTCGCGGGACGTGATCTGCGTCGTCCTGGGCGGAGTGTCGGCCGGATCACTCTGCTGGCACAGCGGAGGGACGACCGACTCGTTCGGGCCCGCCCTCGTGCCCATCACCAACTGCCTGGGACTCCTGCCGTGGTCCAACTGCCCCCACTACGACTCGGAGGAGCAGCGCCGGCCCCTGTACCAGCGCCTCGTTGCCGACGGGACGCTGACCCCCGGGTACGCCACCGACGACGGCGCCGCCCTGGTCTACGAAGGAACGGAACTGGTGGAGGTCGTTGCCGACCGCGAGGGGGCGGCGGCGTACAGCGTCAGAGCCGCGTCACTCGGGGCCGTGGAGGAGACGCTGGTGGCGAGATGCCTCCGCTGAGCTGACGGGTCAGGTCTCAGAACGGCCCATGCCGGCGCGCAGGGCCACGCGTATCGGGGCCGCCAAGGATCGGTACAGCCGCCGCGCCGCCCAGGGAGGAAGCACGGGGTGGCGCTCCTCCTCCCATACCCGGGCCCGGGGATGCGTCTTGACGAACGGATTGGGGACGTTCAGCCGACCGATCCGGAGGGCGGTCGGGTCCCGCCACGCCGGCCGCCCGGAATGGGCCTCGATGCGGCACAGATGCTTGGTGCTGACGAAGCCGTACTGGGCGGGGCTCACCAGTCGGGCGGGCGCACCGTGGTCGGGGTCGAGGGGTCGACCGTCCAGGCGATCGGCGATGAGAACGTCAGGGGCCATGGCGTCCTCGATCTGGACCAGCGAGCGCCATCCGTCGCTGCCCACGAACACGAGGTGGGTGACGGCGGCACCGGAGCCCAACGGCGGCTCGATGACCGCCCGGTAGAAGGTCTCGAAGGCCACGCCCTCCCAGCGCAGCCCGACCGCCGACCAGCCGGCCACGCAGTGGAAGTCGGCTGCGACCTCCCGGCGGGGCAGCCTCGCCAGGTCCGCCACGGGCACCTCGATCGGCTGGCCCACGGCGCCGACCACCTCGATCACAGGATGGGCGGGGACGACCGGGGGCGGGCGGTACATGCTCGTGCCGAAGCGGGGGAAGCCCTCCGCCCGGGACTGACCGGGCGGCAGGGGGCTGGCGGGATCTCCCGTCCCCGGCCGGTTGGCCGGCACCTGCAGCGGACTCACGCCCAAGGCGACCTCCGTTTCACCGACCGATGATCGGTCACCGACTGATGGTCAGTCTCTACACTGGCGGCCGTGGCTGTCAAGACGCTCAGGGAGCGCCAGGCAGAGGCGACCCGCCAGCTGCTGGTGGCCGTGGCCAGGGGCCTGTTCGCCGAGCACGGCTACGCGGACACCTCGGTGGAGGAGATCATCCAGCGGGCCGGGGTCGCCCGCGGGGCCCTGTACCACCACTTCCCCGGCAAGGACGCTCTGTTCCTGGCGGTCTACCAGGCGGTCCAGGCCGAAACGGCGTCGCGGGTCGTGGCGGCGGCCGTGACGGCCAAGGACCCCTGGCAGGCGGCGCGTGCCGGTCTCCGGGCGTTCCTCGACGCCTGCCTGGAGCCGGAGTTCCGCCGGGTCGTGATCATCGACAGCGTGGCCGTCCTGCACCGCGACCTGTGGTCGGATCCGATCGAGCACATCGAGCTGCCGATGCTGGCCACGGTCCTCGCCCCCCTCGTCGAGAACACCCTGCCCGGACTCACGGTCGAAGCCCTGGTGCACGTGGCCCTGGGCGGCCTGTACGGCGCCGCTCTGTACGTCGCCCGCTCCCCCGATCCGCCCGCCGCCCGGGCGGAGGCGGAGGCCGTGGTCGACACCATCATCCGCGGCCTCCAGGCCGGCACCGCCATACGTGCCGGTTGAACAGGTCCGGCGGGGTCGTGGAGCGAAACCTACGGGGTGGACAGGAACGGGCG
>DASSEU010000020.1:0-40764 GCA_035695125.1 Acidimicrobiales bacterium | reverse complement strand
GTCCATCACCCCGTACACGAAGACCCGCAGGCCCACCCCGATCTGGGGGGCGGCCAGGCCGGCGCCGCCGGCGTCGACGAGGGTGTCGGACAGGTCGGCCACCAGTCGCTCGAGCGACTTGTCGAAGTCGGTCACCGGCGTAGCCTTCTGGCGCAGCACCGGGTCCCCGAAGATCCGGATGGATCGGACGGTCACGGCCTCGAATCTATGCGACGGGGACCGACGCCCCGACCGGGTCCGGCGGTCCCGACGGGCTGGCTCTCACACGAGGAGCTCCCGGCGGTGGCCGGCGCTGAGCGCAGTGCGGGCCTCCGTCCCGAGGCTCCGGGCCGGGACCACGGCCACCCGCCCCGGCGTGACGGCGCGCACCGTCGAGGTCCTGGCCCCCGCTTCCAGAGCGGCGCGCTCACCGTGGACGGAGCCGGGCCCGTACTCGGCGACCGGGACACCGTCCACCTCGACGACCACGACGCCGTCCAGGACCAGGACCATCTCGTCCCCCGGTTCCGCCTGGACGAGGACGCGGTCACCGGGAGCGACGGCGCGGATCACGGGCGGGGCCGAGCCGTGCATGATCAGCGCCGACAGCTCCCGCTCCAGAGCGGACTCGGCCGCCGCCGTCAGGATCCGCGAGTCGCGGGCGCCCCACGGCGTCCACCTGCCGAACGCCCCCCGGTACCACGACCGGAAGTCGATGGTGCCGCTCTTGGCCACGAGCCGACCGGCCCCGTCGTACACCCAGTGCCGGGGAAACGGGCTGGCGCCGACGAGCTCGTGGTGGACGGCGCCGTCGGCGTGGATGGTGAGGGCCAGAGTGGTCCATGCCACCGGAGCGGTGAACTGCACGAACGGCGGTCTGCGCACCCGCCGGGGAGCGGGCACGCCGGTGCGGCCGCCGCACGTCTGGGTGAACGTGACGCTCGTGGCGCCCACCTCGGGCGCGGGCCGGATGTCCGGCAGCGGCAGGGGGTGGAAGGTGACGGGCCGGCGTCCGAGCTGCAGGACCGTGCCGGCTATGTGGCCCCTTCCCTCCTGCCCGTGGTCGACGATCCGGCCGTCGCTCACCTCCACCCAGGCCCGCAGCTCGTTGGCGACCCGGAAGCGGCCGGCCCGGCCCAGCTCCTCCAGGTCGGAGATCGTCTCCGGCGGCGGGTCGTCGTAGCGCGCCACCCCCCGGTCGAACGGGACCCGGGTCATCCCCGCGATGGCCTCGGACGGTATCCAGGACAGACACGTGACCGAACCCTCGATGCGCATGCTCCTCACCTCTTCCTCGTGCCGTGACGGCTCATCTCGCGACCGCTCATCTCGTGACGGCAAACAGCTGCCACTGGTCCGGGACGCCCTTCAGCTGGTGCGTCCCCCTCTCCTCGAAGCGGATCCCGGACCCGACGACGAGGTCCTTGACCGTCCGGGACACCAGCACCTCACCCGGGCCGGCCAGGGCGGCCACCCGGGCGCCGATGTGCACGGCGATCCCGCCGATCCCGCCCTCGCGGCGCTCGACCTCTCCGGTATGGACGCCGGCGCGTACCTCCAGGCCGAGCCGGCGCACGGCGGCGGTGATCTCCTCGGCGCAGCGGATGGCCCGGGCGGGGCCGTCGAAGGCGGCCAGGAAACCGTCGCCCGCAGTGTCGATCTCCTGGCCGTGGAAACGGTCCAGCTCGCCGCGGACGACGGAGTGGTGGGCCTCGAGCAGGTCGCGCCAGCGCCGGTCCCCGATGGCGGCGGCCCGCTCCGTGGACCCGACGATGTCGGTGAACAGCACGGTGGCCAGCATCCGGTCGGGCTCCCGGTGGCCCCGGCACCCGGTGAGGAACTCCTCGAGCTCGTCCATCACCGACTCGGTGTCCCCGACGAAGTGGGGGTGGTCGTCACCTTCCAGTTCCACGTACCTGGCCCCGGGCAGGTGGTCGGCCAGATAGCGCCCGTGCTCGACGTCGATGAACCGGTCCCCCTTGCGGTGCATCACGAGAGTCGGAGCCGTGATGGAGGACAGCACGCCGCGTGTGTCACCCTCGAACGCGACCCGGAGAAGGGCGGCGGCCATGCCGGGGCTGGCCGACAGCCGCTCCCACTGGGCCCACCAGCTCCGGAACCGTTCGTCGTCGGCCATCGAGGGCGCCAGGATCGGAAGGACGGCGGCCTGGCCCCACCCCGTCCGGCCCATCTCGACGATCGCCTCCACGTCCTCTCTCGGGGTCCCGACCGGGTAGTCGGGGGCCTCGGCCAGGCGCGCCCACGTGCCGTACAGGGCCAGGGCCGACACCCGCTCGGGGTAGGTGGCGGCAAACAGGGCGCACATCTGGCCCCCGTCCGACGCGCCGAACAGCGCTGCCTGCTCCGAGCCGAGGGCGTCGAGCACGGCGGTGAGGTCTTCCATCCTCTGCTCCAGCGTCGGCGGGTCCGAGACCGGCACCGGATCGGACAGGCCGGTGCCGCGCTTGTCCACCCAGATCAGGCGGGAGAAGGACGCCATCCGCCGGAGTGAACGGGCCAGCGCGGGCTCCAGCCACTGGTGCTCGCAGTGCGAGGTGAACCCGGCCACGAACACCAGGTCGATGGGCCCGTCGCCGAGCGCCTGGTAGGCGATGTGAAGATCACCGGCCAGCGCGTACCGGGTCTCGGGTACGTCGGGCATGTCAGCTCCTAACCGTGAGTGCGATGTTCGTTTTGTGTTGTTGGGGCCGTGTCGGCCGACGTCCCCGGTCCGGGCCACCTTCCCGCCAACCGCTTGCACGGCCCTTGCGTCGGGCGCCGGATGCGCTTGCAAGGGCACCGCAAGAGCGCCCGGGCAGTGTTCGGGCCGTGGGCGAGGTAACCGCTTCGGGGCCATCGGCCGAATTGGCCGCTTTGATCGGCCTGCTCGACGAGAGCGAGTTGATCGTGATCACGGCGCTGGCTGTGACGGAGGGCCTCCTGCCCGAGACCACGCTCGTGGCCGTGCTGGGTTGGCCGGCCGAGCGGTTCGACGCGTCGGTCCGGGTGCTGGAGGATCTCGGCCTCGTCCGCCAGCGGCCGGACGGACGACGGACCGTCAGCCACGCGTTGATCTCGGGTCAGCTGCGGCGGTTGTGCCCGCCGGACCGGGCCCGCCCCCTCCTGGTGGCGGTGGCGCAGGCGCTTCGGGCCAGAGACGCGACCGAAGGCCGGTGTTCCTCCTGAATAGTCCCAATCCGGCGGACATCTGCCCCTCGGCGGCGCCAACCGCGCCGGTACCGTTGTTGCAAGGCCATGCGGTTCCGTGTCCTGGGTGCTTTGACGGTGGAAGGTCCCGGGGGTCGGCCTGTCGACCTCAAGGGACTCCGTCAGCGCGCCGTGCTGGCCGTGCTGCTGAGCGAGGGGGGCCGACCTCTGTCCAGCGAACAGCTGGCCGACCTCGTCTGGGACGGGGAGCCCCCGCCCCAGGCCGCCGGAACGCTCCAGGCGTACATATCGCGACTCCGCCGTCTCCTCGAGCCCGGGCGCAATGGGCGGGACCTCCCGTGGCAGACACTCGAGACGGCCGGACGGGGGTACCGGCTCAACGCCGCCACGGCGGAGGTCGACTCCCTCCTCTTCGAATCGCTCTGCCGTCAGGCAGCCGCCGGTGATTGGATCGAACCGGGCCGCCGGGTGGCGCTGCTCTCCGACGCCCTGGAGCTGTGGCGGGGTGAGCCCTACGCCGAGTTCCGCTACTTCACCTTCGCCCGGTCCGAGGTCCACCGGCTCGAGGAGCTGAGATGGTGGGCGGTCGAGGAGCGGGCCGAGGCCCGGCTCGACCTCGGGGACCACCGGCAGGTCGTGGCCGAGCTCGCCGACGAGGTCGGGCGCGCTCCGTACCGCGAGAGGCTGCGCGGCCTCCTGATGCTGGCCCTGTACCGGTCCGGCCGCCAGGCCGACGCCATCGCCTGCTACCAGCAGGGCCGCTCCGTGCTCGTCGAGGAGCTCGGGATCGAGCCCGGTCCCGACCTGCGCCGGCTGGAGCAGACGATCATCGAGCAGGACCCCGGTCTCGATCGTCCCGGGACGGTGCCGGGACGGCCCGTCCCCGTGGGCGCGGGCGCCGCCCTCACGCCGGCGGCCGCGCTCGACGAGGCCCGGGCGCCGGCGTCCCGGCCCGGTCGGCCGGCGATGGTCGGCCGGCGGGAGGAGCTCGAGAGAACCAGGGCGCTGGTCGAGGACGCCCGGGCCGGGCGGGGCGGCCTGCTGCTGGTCACGGGGGAGGCCGGCATCGGCAAGACCAGGCTGGCCGAGGAGACGGCCCGGTGGGCCGAGGAGCACGGGGTGGCGGTGTCGTGGGGCCACTCACCGGAGATGGAGGGGGCGCCGCCCCTTTGGCCCTGGGTCCAGCTGCTGCGCGACCTCGTCCCCGACGCCGGCGCCCTCCCGCCTCCGCTCCGATCGGATTCGCCCCCGGTGGTGCCGGGGGCCGAGCCGGAGGGCGGTGCGCCGGGGAGCTTCCAGCTGTACGAGGCCGCCCGGCGCCTCCTCGAGCAGGCGGCCGCCCGGCGGCCCACGCTTCTGGTCGTGGAGGACCTCCACTGGTCCGACGTCGCCTCGCTGCGCCTGCTGCGCTACCTGTGCGCCGGGGACGCCCCCCTTCCCGTGGCCGTGCTGGCCACCGCCCGGGAGGAGCACCAGTCGGCTGCCCTGGCCGACCTGGAGAGCGACGCCGCCCGCTCGGAGGTGATCGGACGGCTGGCGCTGGGCCGGCTCAGCCGGGAGGCGGCCGAGGAGCTCGTCGCCGCCCTGACCGGGGACGCCGTTCCCGACCGTGCCCTCGATTCGCTGCTCGAGCGCTCGGGCGGCAACCCCTTCTTCCTGTCCGAGCTGGTCCGGCTCGGCGCCGCCGGCGTGGCCGGCGTGCCCCAGGGCGTCCGGGACGTCATCCGGCGCAGGCGGAGCCGACTGTCGGAGCCCACCCAGCGGCTGCTGGGCGCCGCCGCCTGCTGCGTCGACCGCATCGATCTGTCCGTCCTGGCCGAGGTGCTGGACCAGCCCGCACCCGTGCTGCTCGACCAGGCGGAGGAGGCCCTGGCCGCCAAGCTCCTGCGGGAGGTCCCGGACCGGGCCGGGTGGTTCCAGTTCTCGCACCCGCTCCTGCGCGATGCGATCGCGGAGGACATCTCGCGCACCCGCCAGGCCCACCTCCACCGCCGACTGGCCGAGGTCCTGGAGGCGCGGCTCTCCTCCCACCCGGACGACTCCACGGTGGCGGCGCTGGCCCACCACTACGCCACGGCGGCCCCACTGGGAACGCTGGGCGAGGCGATCCGGTGGGGAAAGGAGGCCGCCCGCCGGGACCTCGGCAGATGGGCGGCCGAGGACGCCATGGAGCGCGTTGCACGCACGCTGGACCTGGCCCGGTCGGACGGGTCGGTGCCCCCGGCGGAGGTGATCGACCTCCTGATCCTCAGGGCCCGCGCCCAGCGCTTCCTCGGTGACGACACCGGTCGGGCCTCGGTCGTCGAAGCCATGGATCTGGCCCGCAGCAGTGGGGATCCCCGCCGGGTGGTCGAAGCGGCGCTGGCACTGGGGCGCGACGCGTGGGGGTTCACGACGGTCTTCGGAGCGGTCGACGAGCACCTGGCCGGACAGCTGGCGTGGGCCCTTCCCGAGGTCGAGAAGGTCGACCCGCCTCTCTGGGTCGAGGGAACCGCGCTCCTGGCCGGGGAGCTGGTCTTCTCCGCCGATCCGGACCGGGCGGCCGGGCTGGCCGGGCGGGCTCTCACGGCGGCCCGCCGGCTAGGGGACCCCGCCATCCTGCAGGGGGCCCTGCAGGCCCGCTGGGTGGCCATCTGGGGTCCCGAGACTCTGAGCGAGCGGACCGCCCTCGTGGCCGAGCTGGACTCCCTGGGTCGGCGCGCCGGGCTGGATCCGGCCCGGACGCTCATGCTGCGCTGGTCGACGGCGCTGGAGGCGGTGGACCCCGATGAGACCGAGCGGGTGATGGGCGAGGTCAGGCGTCTCGTCGCCACCCGGCGCCACCCCGCCCTCGAGGCCATGATCCGGTGGCGGCGGTCGCTGTCGACCATTCTCGACGGACGGTTCAGCGAAGCGGAGGAGCTCATAACCGCCAACTACGAGGCGGCCGCCCGCTTCAACCCCCACGAGGCGTTCGACGCCTACAGCGGACAGCTGGCGTCGATGTACTGGCTGTGGGGACGCATCGGCGAGCTCACCGAGGTGCTGGCGCAGGCGATCGTCGACCAGCCCTACAACCTGCACGCCTTCGGTCCGGCCCACGCCCTTGCGCTCGTCAACGCGGGTCGGACCGACGAGGCCCGGGCCCGGCTGCACAGCCTGAGCCTGGCGGAGCTGGACCGGGCCCCCGCCAGCATGCTGCGCAGCGGCACGACCGCCACCCTGGCCGTCGCCTGCGCCGAGGTGGGGGAGCGCGACCTGTGCACCCACGCGCTGCGCCTGATAGGCGACGACCGCGACTCACCGGCCGTCGTCGACCACGTCGGCGTCTTCTACATGGGGTCCCGGGCCGCGCACCGGGGCCGGCTCCACCTGGCCCTCGGCCAGCTCGACGACGCCGTGCCCGCCCTCGAGCGGGGGCTGGCCGTCGACTCCCGCGCCCCGGCCGCCGCCTTCGCCCTGAAGGACGGGATCGACCTCGGGGAGAGCCTGCTCCGGCGCGGGGGCCCGGGTGACGCCGAGCGCGCCCGCCAGCTGGTCGCCCACGCCCGCGCCGAGGCGGCCCGCCTCGGCACAGCCACCGACCTGGCCCGGGCCGAGGCACTGGTGACGGCCTAGCGCCATCAGCTGTAGCGGATGGCGTCTCCGGGATGCATCCGGGTGGCACGGCGCAGGGGGGCGATGACCACGAGCACGGCCAGGACGACCGTGCCCAGCAGGGCGATGCCGAGGTTGCCCAGCGTGTAAGGGGCGGGGAGCTGCCCGCCGGCGACGTGCAGCACCAGCCACTGCAGCGCCTTGGCGATGAGCCACCCGATCGGGACCGCCACCACGAAGCCGCAGAGGGCCAGGGTGACGGTCTCGGTGCGGAAGATGCGCCGCAGGTCGCGGGCGCGGGCGCCGAGGCAGCGCAGGACGCCGATCTCCCGCGTCCGTTCGATGATGCTCATGGTGATGGCATTGACCAGGCCGAGCATGCTGATGGCGACGATCAGAAGGCCGATGCCCTCCACGATCACCATCATGCTTCCGGAGGTCGCCTTGTCCGTGGCCCGACCCGCGTACAGGACCTGGGACCGGCTGGGGTGACCGGACCGGGCCACGAGCGCCTCGAGCCGGACGGCCATGGCGTCGACGGCGTGGTGGTCCGTGTCGGTCACCCGGATGAACAGGGAGTTGGCCGTTCCGGCGTGCCCGGTGATGCGCTGGAGGGCGGGCAGCGTGGTGTACAGGTTGAAGCCGTTGTTGGCCTGGCTGGCGCCGATCCCGACCACCGTGAAGGTGGCCGGCCCCGCCGACGTCCGGAGCGTCACCCGGGAGCCGGGCTGCAGCTGCCAGCGCCGCGCCGCGCTGGCCCCTACGACCGCGACCGGCGCGGCCGACGCCTCATCCCTCGCGGACAGCCACCGCCCGCCGGCCAGCGGCTCGCGGATGAACGTGTCGGCGTGGACGCCCAGGGCGTAGAGGGTCTCCCCCCGGTACGTCGTCTGTGACCAGTCGGCCGCCTCCACGCCGGCCACGCCGGGCTGGGCGCCCACCTCATCGACCACGGCCGGCGTGTACAGACTGCCGCCGGGCTGGGCGGACAGGGTGATGTCGTAGTCGAGGACGTTCCACGACTGGTCGGTGACCCGGGAGACGGCCAGGGCCAGAGAGAGCAGGCCGAGGAGGGTTCCCACGGCCAGGGCAACCTGGACGACCGTCGTGGCGCTGCGGCCCTTCTGCCTGGCGATGTTCCGCACCCCGATCCGGATCGGCGAGGGCAGGCCGCCGGCATGCAGGATCAGTCGGTCGAAACGACCCCCGCCGAACCCGGCGGCCAGGCCCTCGGCGGCCAGGGCGTCGTGGACCGGCACGCGCAGGACGCGGTGGAGGGTTGGCCATGCGGTCAGGAGCACTCCGCCCAGCCCGGCCACCGCTCCGATGGCGACGATGGGCCAGTCGACGGCAAACGACGGGCTGATGCCGTAGACCATGCGGGCAAACAGCTTCACCAGCGCGTAGGTGAGGCCTATCCCCAGCGCCGCCCCCACGATGCTTCCCAGCCCACCCACGAGGGCGGCGGTGCGCAGGTAGCTGTTGCGCACGTCACGACCGCTCGCGCCGACGCAGCGCATCACGCCGATCTCCCGGCTCTGCTCGGCCACGAGGGTCCGGATCGTGTTGGTGAGCAGGAACGCCGCCGATATCACGGCCAGGAAGATGAGGATGTCGAGGATCTTGGCCCGGGAGTTGAACACGTCCTTGAGCGGCCAGTCCCCGGGCGTGCGTACGACGGGCAGGTTGGCGAAGGCGGTCGGATGGGGCTGGGCCGCCAGGAAGGACCGGACGGTGGAGACCGTGGCCTGGGCGGCGGGCGAGCGGGCGTCGGCCAGCCGGAACTCGAGGAGATTGACCCCGCTGAACCCGGCCAGCTCCTGGACGGTCGCCTGGCTGGCGTAGAGGATCAGGTGGCCGCTCATCGCCTCCCCGTTGAACGCCATGGCCCGGGCCGTCCCCGCCACGGGCACCGTCCGGTACGACCCGTCGGCGGCCTGGATCCTCAGGGTGTCACCCGCGGCGGCATCCGTGATCCCCGCCATGGCGTCACGGACGTCGACCAGCACCTGGCCAGGACCGGGTGGGGTGGTCGTGGTCACCCGGTCGACGGGCTGGTCGGCGAAGCTCGGGACACCCCAGATCTCGGTGTCCACCCGCTTGGTGCCGATCAGGGCCCGGGTGACGTAGGCGGTGCGCGCGCTGACGGCTGCCACGTTGGGCAGGCGACCCAGCCGGCTCAGCTGGTCGTTCGTCAGCACGACCTGGTCGACGGGAACGCGCACGTCGTAGAGGCGGGCCTGGGCCACCTCCGAGGCCATGGCCCGGTTCATCAGCGTCGGCAGCGCCAGGATCCCGAAGCTGGCCACCGCCAGGGCCACGGTGAGGATCGTGAGGACGGCCCGGCTCGGCCGGCGGGACAGGTCGGTCCAGGACTTCCGGGTCAGCGCGCTCAGGCGGCTACGTCGTCTCATCGGCCACCACCCGGCCGTCCCTGATCGTGACGATCCGGCGGGCGCGGGCGGCCAGGCCCATGTCGTGGGTCACGTACAGCACCGTGGTGCCGGCCGCGTTCAGCCCGGCCAGGAGGTCGAGCATGGCGGCGCCCGTCTCGCTGTCGAGGTTCCCGGTCGGCTCGTCCCCGACGACCAGCCGGGGATCGCAGGCCAGGGCCCGGGCTATGGCCACCCGCTGCTGCTCCCCACCCGACAGCTCGAGGGGCAGGTGGTCGGCCTTGTCCCCGAGGCCGACGGCGTCCAGGTGGCCCCGGGCGCGCGCCCAGCGCTCGGCCGGCTTCCACCGCCGGACGAAGTCCATCGGGAGGGCGGCGTTCTCGAGGGCGGTGAGGGTCGGGAGGAGCTGGAAGAACTGGAAGACGATCCCCACGGTCTCCCCCCGCCACCGGGCCAGACGCTCCTCCGACATCGAGTTGAGGTCGGCCCCGGCCACGACCACCCGGCCCGACGTGGGCCGGTCGATCCCGGTGATCATGTTGAGGATCGTGGTCTTGCCGCTCCCGGACGGCCCCACCACCGCCACCATCTCCCCCGGCCCGACCACCAGGTCGACGCCGCGCAGGGCGGCGAACTCCAAGGCGCCGGTCCGGTAGATCTTCTCGACCCCCCGCATCTCGACGAGAGGAGCGCCCGACTGCGCCACCTCCGGGGCCGGATGTTCGAGGACAGTCGTCATTCCGCCCGAAACCTCCCCTCCTCGCGGTCTGTTGCGGGCCGAGGTGTCCTCCCTATCCTCCGACGGGCCGGGGGAGGCGGCCAGGGCCGAATGGCCCGATCAGCGAGGACGGGGGGGCGGGCCCCCGGGCCCGGGTCCTCCCGTGGCTCGAATTCTCGGACCGGTACGGCGCCGTTCCTCGTAACGTCGGGCGGTGCCCCTGCTCATGGACACCACGCCGCTACGGGTGTCGGCGGACTTCCGGCGGCTGTGGTGCGGCCAGGCGGTGTCGTTCATCGGCAGCACGATGACGACGGCGGCTCTGCCGTACCAGGTGTACCACCAGACCGGCTCGTCGCTGGACGTCGGGCTGCTGGGCATGGCCCAGCTGGCGCCCCTGCTCCTCTTCTCGGTGGTGTCGGGCACCTTCGCCGACGGCTTCGACAAGCGCCGCCTGCTGCTGGTCGTGACGCTGAGCGCCATGTTCTGCTCCGGAGGCCTGGCCCTCAACGCCTCGCTGTCGCACCCCCAGCTGTGGGTCGTCTTCCTCCTGGGCGCGGTCTCGAGCGCGGTGATGGCCGCCACGTTCCCGGTGGTGCGCTCGCTCCTGCCCCTGCTGCTGGTGGAGGAGCTGCGGCCCGCCGCGTTCACCCTGCAGTCCGCCTACGGGTCGTTCGGGATGATGATCGGCCCCGCCATCGCGGGCGCGGTCATCGGGGCAGCGGGGCTCACCCCGACCTACGCGGCCGATGTCGGTACCTACGTCATCGCCCTTCTCGTGTTCTCCGGGCTGTCTCCGTCACCCCCCGTGTCGGGGGCGGCCCGGGTCTCGGCGGCGTCGCTGTTCGAGGGCCTGCGGTTCCTGCGGGGCTCGCTGGTGACGAGCATCTTCGCCATCGACTTCCTGGCCATGGTCTTCGGCATGCCCCGGGCCCTGTTCCCCGCCCTGACCCACCGGCTCGGGGGCGGCCCCGGTCTCTACGGCCTGCTCCTGTCCTCGGTGGCCTGCGGTGCCTTCGTGGCGTCACTGGCCAGCGGGTGGACGGGGCGCATCCGCCGGCACGGGGCGGCGGTCCTCTTCTCCGTGGCGGGATGGGGTGGGGCCATCGCGGTGGCGGGCCTCACCCGTCGCACCTTCGTGGTGCTGGCCATGCTGGCGGTGGCCGGCGGCGCCGACATGATCTCCGGCGTGTTCCGCTCCACGATGGCCGCCGACGTAACGCCTGACTCCCTGCGGGGCCGCGTCAGCGGTGTGGAGTTCGCGGTGTACGCCGGTGGTCCCGTGCTCGGGGACGTGGAGGCCGGCGTGGTCGGGGGGCTGGCCGGGATCCCTTTCGCGATCGTGTCAGGAGGCGCGGCGTGCATGGTCGTGGCGGGACTGTTCGCGGTGCTCGTCCCCAGGCTCAGGACCTATGTGCGTCCGAGCTCGCGGGATGTCGAGGACGCCGCCGTCGCTGCGGCGGCGAGCTGAGCCGGACGGCAAGGTCCGCCGTCGGCGGCTGCGGGTCGGCGGGCTACGCCGGTACGAAGTTGACCAGACGGCCCGGAACGACGATGGCCCGCCAGCTGCCTTCGGACAGGTAGCCGGCCACCTTGGGCTCGGCCCGCGCCGCCGACTCCAGGTCGGCCTGGGTGGCGCCGGCGTCCACGTCCACCGTTCCCCTGAGCTTCCCCTTCACCTGGACGGGGATCGTGATGCGATCCTGCCTGGTCCACTCCGGGTCGGCAGCCGGGAAGTCCTGGCGGGTCACCGACTCGGTCCCTCCCAGGCGCCCCCACAGCTCCTCGGAGATGTGCGGGGCCAGCGGCGCCAGCATCAGGACGAGGGGCTCCACCCCCTCCCGACTGGGTTGGTTCGCCCGGGCCAGAGCGGTGGTCAGCTCCATCAGACGGGCTATCGAGACGTTGAAGCGGAGCGACTCCATTCCGTCGCGCACCGCCTCGATGGTCCGGTGCAGCTCCCGGCGGCTCTCGTCGTCGAGCGGCGCGTCGGTCACCCGCAGGGCGCCGCTGTCCTCGTCGACGACCAGGCGCCACACGCGCTGCAGGAAGCGGTACACGCCGACGACCGCCTCGGTATCCCACGGCCGGCTGGTGTCCAGCGGGCCGCTGAACATCTCGTACAGGCGCAGGGTGTCGGCGCCGTAGGCCTCGTACATCTCGTCGGGCGTCACCGAGTTCTTGAGGCTCTTGCCCATCTTGCCCTGCTCGCGCGTGACCGGCTTGCCCTCGTAGAAGAAGGCGCCATCCTCCTCGACCACGTCCAGGGCCGGCACGGGCTGGCCCCGCTCGTCGCGGAACACGTTGGCCAGCACGTAGCCCTGGTTGAACAGGCGCTGGAACGGCTCGGGCGTGGTGACGTGGCCGAGGTCGTAGAGGACCTTGTGCCAGAAGCGCGCGTACAGAAGGTGCAGCACGGCGTGCTCCACGCCGCCGACGTAGAGGTCGACCCCGCCCGGCTGCTTGTCCGCCTCGTCTCCCATCCAGTAGCTCTCGATGGCGGGGTCCACGAGGGCGCGGTCGTTGTGGGGATCGAGGTACCGCAGGTAGTACCAGCACGAGCCGGCCCACTGCGGCATGGTGTTGGTCTCCCGGCGGTAGCGACGGGGGCCGTCCCCGAGGTCCAGCGTCACCTCCACCCAGTCGCGGGCGCGGGCCAGGGGTGGCTGGGGGACGGTCATGTCGTCCGGGTCGTCGGAGACCTCGGGCTCGTAGTTGTCGAGCTCGGGCAGCTCGACCGGCAGCTGGTCCTCGGGCACGGCGTGGACGTTCCCGGCGTCGTCGTAGACGACGGGGATGGGCTCTCCCCAGTAGCGCTGGCGGCTGAACAGCCAGTCCCGCAGCTTGTAGGCGACGGCGCCCTGGCCCCGCCCCTCGGCCTCGAGCCAGGCCGTGATGCGCGCTTTGGCCTCGTCGGTCGGCAGGCCGTCGATGAGCGGCGAGTTCACCGCCCGCCCCGGCCCCTCGTACGCCTCGTCCCACTGCCAGTCCTCGGGCGTCTCCACGACGCCCACCACCGGGAGATCGAACTCCCGGGCGAACTCGAAGTCGCGCTGGTCGTGGGCCGGCACCGCCATGATTGCGCCCGTTCCGTACCCGGCCAGGACGTAGTCGGCCACGAAGATCGGGATCTTCTCGTCATTGACCGGGTTGGTGGCGAACGAGCCCGTGAACACCCCGGTCTTGTCCCGGGCGGCGCTCAGCCGGTCGACGTCGCGTATGCCGCTCACCTCGGCCTGGTAGCCGGCCACCGCCTCGGCGGGGGTCGTACCGCCGCCCGTCCACCGGGCGGGCGTTCCGGCCGGCCACTCCGGCGCCACCAGGTCATCCAGGCCGCCGTACTCGGGCGCCACGACCATGAAGGTGGCCCCGTACAGGGTGTCCGGGCGGGTCGTGTACACCTCGACGGCGGCGCCGTCGGTCGGGAAGAACACGCGGGCGCCGGTCGACCGCCCGATCCAGTTGCGCTGCATGGCCTTGATCGGCTCGGGCCAGTCGAGGCGGTCGAGGTCCTCGAGCAGGCGGTCGGCGTAGGCGGTGATACGCATCTTCCACTGGCGCAGAGGCACGCGGTGGACCGGGTAGTTGCCGCGCTCGCTGCGGCCCTCGGAGGTGACCTCCTCGTTGGCGAGCACGGTCCCGAGGGCCGGGCACCAGTTGACCAGGGCGTCGTCCTGGTACACGAGCCGTTCGACGTCACCGTCGGGGGCCTCACTCACCGGCCGGGCCCGGTTGGTGGCGGGGTCGACCCAGGCGTTGTACAGCTGGAGGAAGATCCACTGGGTCCAGCGGTAGTAGTCGACGTCGGTGGTGGCGATGCAGCGGCGCCAGTCGAAGCCCAGCCCGAGCCGCTCCATCTGGCGGCGCATGTTGGCGATGTTGTCCTCGGTGGTGACCCGGGGGTGCTGACCGGTCTGGACGGCGTACTGCTCCGCCGGGAGGCCGAAGGCGTCGAAGCCCATCGGGTGCAGGACGTTGTGGCCGGTCATGGTCTTGAACCGGCTGAACACGTCGGTGCCGATGTAGCCCAGGGGATGGCCGACGTGGAGACCGGACCCGCTGGGGTACGGGAACATGTCCAGCACGTAGAGCTTGGGCCGGGCGGCCACCCTCTGGAAGCCGTCGGCAAGGTCCCCCTCGGGATTGGGGGTGTGCTGGGTGCCCTCCTCGGCCCACCGCTTCTGCCACTCGAGCTCGATGCGGCCGGCCAGCGCGGCGGTGTAGCGGTAGGCGGGCGCGTCGGCCATGGGGGCCAAAGGTATGCGACCGGTTGCTCGGCCCGGGGTCCTTTGGCGCGGGCGATTCGGCCATAAGGGCCACCGTGGACCCGGCCAGAACAGCCAAGGCGGCTGCTACAGTCCCTGGATCCCTACGGGGGTATAGCTCAGTTGGTAGAGCGCCGCCATGGCATGGCGGAGGCCAGGGGTTCGAATCCCCTTACCTCCACCCGGGACCTCCTCAGGCCGCCTTCAGCTGGGCCACCAGGGGGGTCAACGCGCTGGAGTCGACGCCGGCCAGGCCGTAGAAGCTCATCCGGTCGACCAGGCCGGAGAAGCGCTGGCCCAGCCGGGCGGGGATCCGGGCCGGGTCCTCGGACACCACGGCGAAGGCGTCCAGGACGTCGTCCTCGATCAGGCGCCCCATGTCCTCCCAGCGTCCCTGCTTCGAGAGCGAGTTCAGCTCCGACTGCAGGTCCCCCCAGCCGTGCAGCTCGAGGACGCTGCGGTAGGCGGGGGTCGAGCCGTAGAAGGCGATCTGCTGACGGACGGCCTGGTCGGTCCGGGCCATCTGCTTCTCGTCGGCGCCGGTCACCACGAACGAGGTGAGCGCTATCTGGAAGTCGGCCCGCTTCCGCCCGGCCTTCTCCCACCCCGCCTCGAGGGAGGGCAGGGTCACCTCCCGGAGGTAGCGCTCGGTCGTGAAGCTGTGCAGCAGCATCCCGTCGGCCACCTCCCCGGCCACCTCGGTCATCCGGCCTCCCACGGCGGCCAGGAAGACCTTCGGGGCGCCGTGCGGGTTGGGGCCGGGGTCGAAGAACGGTGTCATCAGGGTGTGGGTGTAGAAGTCGCCGCGGAACGACAGGGGGGTCCCGTTGTTCCAGGCGTCCCAGATGGCCCGCATGGCCAGCACCAGCTCCCGCATGCGGTCGGCGGGGTGGGACCACGGCATCGAGAAGCGCTTCTCGATGTGCGGCTTGATCTGTGAGCCGAGGCCGAGCATGAACCGGCCCCCCGAGTAGCGGTGGAGGTCGTTGGCGAGGACGGCCAGGTTCATGGGGTTTCGGGCGAAGGCCACCGCGATCCCGGTGCCGAGCTCGAGCGAGCGGCTGTGCTCGGCTGCCAAGAGGAGGGGCAGGAAGGGATCGTGGGCCGTCTCCGCCGCCCACACGCCGTCATAGCCCGCCGCCTCGGCGGCCCTCACCGCGTCCGGGACCCGGTCCAGATCGCTGGGGACGGCGCCGTCGACGAGCACGACCGGGAACCTAACCCGGTCCGGCCTCGCCGCGCAGAAAGCGCTGCAGCTCGGCGGCGATCTCGTCCCCGCTCGGGATCTCCCCGAGGTCGAGGGGGTTCCCCTCCGAGCTGTCCACGGCCGACTCGAGCTGGCTGACCATGGCCCGGTGCTCGTCGCTGTTGGCGATCAGCTCGTCGATGCGGCGCAGGGACACGTCGGCGGCGGTGCCGAGCGACGTGGTGTCCACGGACAGGTCGGCCACCTCGGCCAGAGCCAACAGGAGGGCCGCGCTGGCGGCGGGGAACGGCATGCCGGCCACGTAGTGCGGGACCCGGGCCCACAGCCCCACGGCCGGGATGCCCCGGTCGTGGAGGGCCAGCTCCAGAGCGGCCTCGACGCCGGAGGGGACCTCGATGATGCCCGCCACGAACCCGACCCGCACGGCCAGCGACTCCTCGGTCGACACGGCCGCCACCTTGACCGGGCGGGTGTGCGGCACGGGGGCGGGAAAGGCGCCGAGCCCCACGGCCAGCCGCACGCCGAGCTCGGTGGCCAGGTCGACCACGTCCTTGACGAAGGCCTCCCACCGCATGTCGGGCTCGGGCCCGACCAGCAGCAGCACGTCCCGGTCGGCGCGGTCGGTCGTGAGGAGGAGCCGGGGCTGGCGCCAGGTCAGCCCGGCGTTGCGGCCGTTCTCGATGCGGACGACCGGACGACGGGCCCGGTAGTCGATGAGCTCGTCCCCGTCGAAGACGGCCACCACCTCGGGGTCGCGGCCCTCGACCAGCGAGGCGAGGGCGGTGGCGGCCCCCAGGCCGGCGTCGACCCATCCCTCCAGCTGGACGACGAGGACGGGGTCGCGGGGGTCGCGGGAGGGGAGGCGCTGATGGAGGCTCGGGCTCACAGCTGGGATACGGCGTGGCGCGCCATCTCCGCCAGTGACTCCACCTGCTGGCCCATGCTCTCCGAGCCCGAGCCCCGGTCCCCGCCCATGGCGCCGCCCTCGTAGCGGGCCGCCACGCCCTCGACGATGCAGGCCAGCTTCCAGTAGCCGAAGGCCACGTAGAACGGAAGCTCCGAGATGTCGCGTCCGGACCGGGCCGCGAAGCGCCGGTTGATCTCCTCCCGGGACAGGAAGCCGGGAGTGGCGGTGGCGGCCACGCCGGCGAGGGCGACGGTCTGGTCCTGGCTCTCGGCCCAGTAAACGTTCAACAGGCCGAGGTCGGCCAGGGGGTCCCCGAGGGTGCACAGCTCCCAGTCGAGGACGGCGCGGACCCTGCCGTCGGGCCCGAGCATGGTGTTGTCGAGGCGGTAGTCCCCGTGCACGAGGGCGGGACGGCCCTGCTCGGGGACGCGGGCCGCCAGCAGCGCGTGCACCTCGTCGACGACCGGGACCTTGCGGTCCCGACCGTCGATAGAAGAGAGGAACTGGCCGTACCACCGGCGGAGCTGGCGCTCGATGTAGCCCTCCCGCCGCCCGAGGTCCCCGAGGCCGACGGCGTCGACGTCGACGGCATGGATGGCCACCAGCACGTCGATCAGATCCTCGCTGGCGGTGCGCCGGCCGTGATCGTCGAGGGCCGACTCCGCCTGGGCGCGGTCCCGCACGATGTGCCCGTCGACATAGCCCATGACGTAGAAGGGCCGGCCGTTCACCGTCTCGTCGGCGCAGAACCCCAGGGCGGGAGCCACCGGCACCGGCGTGGGGCCGAGGGCCGAGATGATCCGATGCTCGCGTCCCATGTCGTGGGCGGTGGGCAGGACGTGGCTGACCGGCGGCCGGCGCAGGGCGTAGCGCGTGCCGTCCGCCCCCGTGACCCGGAAGGTGAGGTTCGACCGCCCGCCGGCTATCAGCACGAACTCGAAGGGGCCCTGGGCCCCGGCCACGTTCTCCTCCAGCCAGGCCGTCACCCGGGGCGCATCGATCCCCTCCACGCCCCCGGGCCCACCGGTCCCCTCCATGCCCGGAAACCTAGCGGCGGCCGGTAAGGTCCGGCCCGATGACCGACGTCACCGACGCCACGTTCGAGCAGGAGGTCCTCGTCCGTTCGGAGCAGGTCCCGGTGGTGGTGGACCTGTGGGCGCCGTGGTGCGGCCCGTGCAAGACGCTCGGGCCCATCCTGGAGCGGGTGGTCGGCGCCACCAACGGCGCCGTGGCCCTGGTCAAGGTCAACGTCGACGAGAACCCCGGGATCGGCAACGCCTTCCGGGTGCAGTCGATCCCCGCCGTGTACGCCATCAAGGACCGCCAGGCCGTGGACTCGTTCATCGGCGCCCTCCCGGAGCCGGCGGTGGCCGACTTCGTGTCGCGCCTGGCGCCGGCCGAGACCGAGGCCGACCGGCTGGCCCAGGCCGGGGACGAGGCCTCGCTGCGCCGGGCCCTGGAGCTCGAGCCCGACCACCGCGAGGCGGTCCTGGCCCTGGCCGAGCTGATGGTGGGAAAGGGGGAGGCGGAGGAGGCGCTGGGTCTGCTGGCCCGGATACCCGAGGACGCCGAGGTGCGCCGCATCGCCGCCCTGGCCCGGCTCGGCGGCGAGGGGGCCGTGGCCACCGGGGACGACCTGGAGCAGCGGTTGGCCGCCCTGCTCGACCGGGTCAAGGACGACGACGCCGCCCGCCAGGAATACGTCGACATCCTCGAGGCCATGGGCCCCGACGACCCCCGGACCGCCGAGGCGCGCCGGGCGCTCACGTCCCGGCTGTTCTGAGCGATCGGGGCGGTCCGAGCGCGGTGGTGGCCGCCATCCTGGACCTGGGCGGGCGCCGCTACGACCTGTCGAGCCGGGCGTTGGTCATGGGCATCCTCAACCGCACCCCGGACTCCTTCTACGACAAGGGCACCTACTTCTCGATGGGCGGCTTCCTGGACCGCGCCGCCGAGCTGGTCGACCAGGGCGCCGACATCCTCGACGTCGGCGGGGTCAAGGCCGGGCCCGGGCCCGAGGTCGGGCTCGAGGAGGAGCTGGAGCGGGTGGTCCCGGCCATCGAGGCGCTGACGGCCCGCTTCGACCTCCCGGTGTCGGTCGACACGTGGCGGGCGGCGGTGGCGGAGGCGAGCTACAAGGCGGGGGCGGTCGTCGGCAACGACATCAGCGCCTTCGCCGACCCGGACTACCTGCCGGTCGCGGCGGCCGCCGGTGCCGCCGTGGTGGCCACCCACATCCGCCTGGCGCCACGCGTGCCCGACCCCGAGCCTCACTACGACGACGTGGTCGTCACGGTCGTCGACGTGCTGCGCTCCCGGGCCCGGGCGGCCGAGGACGCCGGAATCCCGCCGGAGCGGATCATGGTCGACGCCGGCCTGGACCTCGGCAAGACGTGGCAGCAGTCGGTTCTGCTGCTGCGCGCCTCGCCGGCGCTGGCCGCCCTCGGCTATCCCGTTCTTCTTTCGGCGTCGAACAAGACGTTCCTCGGCCGCATGCTCGACCTCGACATCGACTCGCGCCGAGAGGCCAGCCTGGCCGCGTGCGCGATCGGGATCGGGCGCGGCTGTCGCATCCTGCGGGTGCACGACGTGCGCGGTGCCCGCCGCGTGCGCGACACCATGGCGGCGCTCCTGGAGGCCCGATGACCGCGACGCCCGCCGCCGCCTACCTCGTCAAGGGGGAGGACCACGCCCTCGTGGCCCAGGCGCTCGCCAAGGTGCTGGCCGAGCTCACCGCCGAGGCCGGGGGCATGGCCCTGGAGGACCACTCCGGCGACGAGCCCGACGTGCCGGCGCTCATCGACGCCGCCCTCACACCGCCGTTCCTGGCCGACCGGCGCATCCTCGTGGTGCGCGACCTGGGCCGGGCCCGGGCCGAGGACGTCGACCGCCTCGTGGCCTACCTGGCGGCCCCGAGCGACACCGCCTCACTCGTGCTGGCGTCGACGGCGGCGGTGCCGGCCCGCCTGGTCGAGGCGGTGCGCGCCGTCGGCCACGTGGTGGACGCCTCGGCACCGGCGGGACGGGGACGGGGGCAGTGGCTGGCCGCCCGGCTGAAGGAGGCGCCGGTCAGGCTCGACGCCCGCGCCGCGGCCGTGCTGACCGAGCACCTGGGTGAGCAGGTCGGTCGCCTCGACGGCATCCTCACCGGGCTGGCGGCCGCCTACGGGGACGCCACCGTCGGCCCCGAGGAGCTGGAGCCCTTCCTGGGCGAAGCCGGCGCCGGTGCCCCCTGGGAGCTCACCGACGCCATCGACTCCGGTGACGTGGCCCGCGCCCTGGCCGCCCTGCACCGGCTCACCGAGGGGGGCAACCGCCATCCTCTCGTCGTCCTGGCCAGCCTGCACCGGCACTACCTGGCGATGCTGCGCCTCGACGGGGCCGAGGTCTCGAGCGACCAGGAGGCGGCGGCGCTGCTCGGGATCCGCAGCACCTACCCGGCGGCCAAGGCCCGGGCTCAGGCCGCCCGGTTGAAGGGGGCCGGGATCGGCCGGGCCATCGTCCTGCTGGCCGACGCCGACCTCGACCTCAAGGGGCGCACGGCGCTACCCGAGCAGACGGTCCTGGAGGTGCTGGTGGCCCGGCTGGCGCGCCTGGCGCCGGCGGTCAGGCCTCGTCCGACGAAGCGGGCCCGGGCGAGCTCGCGCTGACGGCCGGGGCGGCCGTGCCGCCGAGGGCCGCCACCCGGCGCATCAGCCGGGACTTCCGGTTGGCCGCCTGGTTCTTGTGGATGACGCCCTTCTGGGCCGCCTTGTCGAGGCGCTTGATGGCCAGCCGGAGGGCGTCGGCGCTGTCGTCGGCCCCCGACTCGACGGCCCGGACCGCCGTCTTGACCCGGGTCTTGAGCTCGGAGCGCACGCCCTTGTTGCGCAGGCGCCGGGCCTCGTTCTGTCGGTTGCGCTTGATCTGACTCTTGATATTGGCCATAGAGGAACCGCAGGAGGCTAGCAGTCCGGAAGGGGCCTCCGGTCCGCGAGAATGGGCCACTTGTCCACGGGCAACATCCGCAACCTCTCGATCATCGCCCACATCGACCACGGGAAGTCGACGCTGTCGGACCGCGTCCTCGAGCTGACCGGAGCCGTCGACCCCCGGGAGATGCGGGACCAGTACCTGGACTCGATGGAGCTGGAGCGGGAGCGGGGCATCACGATCAAGGCCCAGAACGTCCGGGTCGGCTGGAAGGGCCACGTGCTGCACCTGATCGACACCCCCGGCCACGTCGACTTCGGCTACGAGGTGAGCCGGAGCCTGGCCGCCTGCGAGGGCGTGGTCCTGCTCGTCGACGCCTCCCAGGGGATCGAGGCCCAGACCCTCGCCAACTGCTACCTGGCCCTCGAGCACGACCTCGAGATCGTGGCCGCCCTCAACAAGATCGACCTGCCCGCGGCCGATCCCGACCGCCACGCCGCCGAGATCGAGAAGGTCCTCGGTATTCCCGCCTCGGGAATCCTGCACATCTCGGCCAAGACCGGCCAGGGGGTGCCTGAGCTGCTCGACGCGGTCATCGAGCGCATCCCCGCCCCGCAGGGGGACACCGAGGCCCGGCTCCGGGCGCTGATCTTCGACTCCTACTACGACCAGTACCGCGGCGTGGTCAGCGCCCTGCGGGTGATGGACGGCACCCTGCACGCCGGCTCCCGCCTGCGGTTCATGCAGGCGGGGTCGGCCCACGACGTCGAGGAGCTGGGCGTGCGCACCCCCACCCCGGTCCCGGTGGCGTCGCTCGGCCCGGGAGAGGTCGGCTACCTGATCGCCGGCATCAAGGACGTGGGCGAAGCCCGCTCCGGTGAGACCGTCACCACCCTTGCCCACCCGGCATCCGAGCCGCTCGAGGGCTACCAGGATCCCAAGCCGATGGTCTTCTGCGGTCTGTACCCGGTGGAGGGGGACCAGTTCTCCGACCTGCGCGAGGCGCTCGAGAAGCTGCGGCTCAACGACTCCAGCTTCACCTACGAGCCGGAGACGTCGGGCGCCCTCGGCTTCG
This sequence comes from Acidimicrobiales bacterium, assembly GCA_035695125.1. Lineage (GTDB taxonomy): Bacteria > Actinomycetota > Acidimicrobiia > Acidimicrobiales > JAJPHE01 > DASSEU01. Next base: position 19,564 of record DASSEU010000020.1, on the reverse strand, counting down.
GCTTCCGGTGCGGGTTCCTCGGGCTGCTCCACATGGAGATCGTGCGCGAACGGCTCGAGCGCGAGTTCGACCTCAGCCTCATCGCGACGGCCCCGTCGGTCGAGTACCGCGCCCACCTCGTCACGGGCAAGGTCGTAGAGGTGGACAACCCCTCCGCCATGCCGGCACCCAACGAGGTCGAGGCCATCGAGGAGCCCTACCTGACGGCCACCATTCTCCTGCCGACGGAGTACATCGGAACGGTCATGGAGCTGTGCCAGACGCGCCGCGGTGACATGACCAAGATGGAGTACCTGTCACCGGAGCGCGTCGAGCTCGTCTACCGCATCCCGCTGGCCGAGGTCGTGATGGACTTCTTCGACCAGCTGAAGAGCCGTACCAAGGGCTACGCCAGTCTCGACTACGAACCGGCCGGCTACGAGGCGTCCGAGCTGGTGAAGATCGACATCATGCTGAACGGAGTTCCCGTCGACGCCTTCTCGAGTGTCATCCACCGCTCCAAGGCCTACGACTACGGCCGGCGGATGACCGAGAAGCTGCGCGAGCTCATCCCGCGCCAGCTGTTCGACGTCCCGATCCAGGCCGCCATAGCCGGGCGGATCGTGGCGCGCGAGACGGTGAAGGCCAAGCGCAAGGACGTGCTCGCCAAGTGCTACGGCGGTGACATCACCCGCAAGCGCAAGCTCCTCGAGCGCCAGAAGGAGGGGAAGAAGCGGATGAAGGCCATCGGGCGGGTGGAGGTACCCCAGGAGGCGTTCATATCCGCCCTCCGTCTCGAGGACTGAGCCCGACACAGTAACCCAATTCCGGCATACCGGGTGCATCGGGGCGGGATGCGCCGGGGTCGTGCCGGGAATGTTTACTCTCTCCCTATGCGCCGACAGCTTGCTGTCCCGCTCGCCGCGTTTGTCCTCGCGTTCGCCGCTCTGGCGGCCGGCACGGGCATGTCCGCCGGTGCCGCGCCGAGTGCCCTGCCGCCCCCCGGGACGGCACCGCCCCAGGCGCGCGCGTGGATGCTGGTTGACGCCGACACCGGCGCGGTGGTCCAGGCCTTCAACGACCACGCCGCCATGCGCCCTGCCAGCGTCGAGAAGATCGTCACCGGCCTTCTGGCGGTGGCCGCCCTCCCGCCCGACGCCTCCGTCCCGGTCGGTGCCGACGCGGCCGGGCAGGAGGCGGCCAAGATCAACATGAAGGCCGGGCAGGTGTGGCCCTTCCAGGACGCGCTGCACGCGCTGCTGATGGTCTCGGCCAACGACGCCGCCGTGGCGCTGGCGGACCGGGTGAGCGGCTCGACGAGCGGCTTCGCCCGACTGGCTCAGGTCGTGGCCCAGCGTCTCGGAGCGGTCGACAACCCGGTGCTGAACGATCCCGCCGGGCTCGACGACTCGTTCTCGGTAGGTGGCGGTGACCTGATCTCGGCCTGGGACCTGGCCCTGTTCACCAGGGCGGCCATGAGCTTCCCGTCGTTCAGCTCGGTGGTCCGACTGCCCATCTACGACTTCGTGGGCCCCGACGGCGTGCACCACGTGCTGCGCAACCACAACAAGCTCCTGCTCAGAGACCCGACCCTGGTCGGAGTCAAGCCCGGCTACACCCGGGCGGCCGGGGACACCTACGTGGCCGAGGCCCAGCGCGACGGGCGCAGCATGATCGTGGTCGAGCTCGGGGTGGCCCCCGCCACCATGTACGGGGGTGCGGAGTACCTCTTCGGCCAGGGGTTCGCCACGCCCGTGGACGCCGAGCCGACCGCCGACCGGCTGCCCCCTGTGCGGGTCCCGGACGTGGCGGCCCTGGCGGCCTCGCTGCAGCGCACGGGGTCGGCGGGCCTGACGCCCGTCCCCACGGTCAGCCCGCGTCCCGCGCCGACCCACGTGCGGGCCGCCACCAGCGGCGCCGGCGGCTCGGGCCTGCTCCGCGTGCTGCTGTTCGGGGCGGCGGCGGCCGTGGTCTGGGCGCTTTCCCGCCGCCGGCGGGGCCGTCCTGCGGCGCGGCCCGCGCCGACAGCAGTGTCCCCTCCCGCGGTCGGCGCACCGAGCCACCCCATGGTCCCCGTGCCGGACTACGTCCCGCCCGTGGCCACCGGGCCGAGCTGGCAGGGGTCGGAGCCCGACGCCTGGAAGGCTGCCGGAGCGGCGTGGGACGCCGCCGTTCCCACCCGGCTCGTGGACTGGGAGGAGTGGGAGATCGTCGGGGCGCCCGACCCCGCCGGCGGTCAGGACGCCAGGAAGCGCAGGGCCGCGTCGATCGAGCGGTAGTCCTTCGGGGTGGCGAAGTGGTCCACTCCGGGCAGCGTCACGAGCTTGGCGTCGGGCAGGGCCGCCACCAGCTCGTCGGCGGGGGCGACGAAATCCCTCTCTCCGATCACGACGAGCACCGGACAGGTGATCCGGCCCAGGCGGGCAGCGTCGAGGGCCGGGGGGCGCCGGCGCATCACGGCGGCAAGGGCGGCCCGGTCGTTGCGGGGATCGGCCGCCAGCTGGTCGAAGACCCGCATGCCGATCTCGTCCGGGGCCGCCCCCTTCTCGATGGCGTCGGCCAGGGCGGAGTGCTGGTCGTCGCGGAACAGGTTGGCCCCGACGCCCATGACGACGAGGCGCCCGAAGCGCTCGGGGTGGTCGCTGGCGATGGTGAGGAGGATGCGGGCGCCGAGCGAGAACCCGATGGCGTCGACCTGGGGCCGGTCGTCGAAGGTGGCCAGAACCTGTTCCTCCAGGTCGTCGTAGGCCTCGGGGTCGGTCGGCTTGGCGCTGTCACCGTGCCCGGGGAGGTCCCCCCCGATCACCTCCCGGCCCTCGTCCGCCAGGAGATCGGGCCAGCCGTCGTCGGCCCATCCGTGCTTGAACGAGGAGCCGAAGCCGTGCACCAGCACCACCGGGTTGCCCACGCCCGGACAGTAGCGGCGCGGGTCGGGCCCGGGCCGGTGCCGGGTTGGTGCCGACGGAGACCTCCCCGACTTGAAAAAACAGAAAATACCGGGCGTATATGAATGTTCTTATAAGACCGGGTTGATCTACGCGTTCTGTGACCGAAGGGCCGCACATCGTGGGTGTTGGAAGCAATCCACCCCACTGGGTGTATCCGGCTGAATGCCCCACGTGGGAAAAAGCGGGCGTATCTCAATCCTCTTATACGGCCGCCCCAACTGTGTCGAGAAAGTTCCCGGGGGCTCTGTAACACCGGCGTAACGCCGGGCAGTAACACCGGCGTCACACCGGGCGGCCCGGAAACGGGCCGCCGTCCCGCGCCGTCAGGGGCGGGCCAGCCGCCTGGCAGTCGGTACAATCGAGTGCTAATCACCCGGGAGGCAGCGGCAGTGGACTCCGAGCTCGACGACCGAAAGGCGGCCATCCTCCGGGCCGTGGTCGAGCAGTACATCGAGACGGCGCAGCCGGTGGGATCCCAGAACGTCGCCGACCGGACCGAGGTGTCGGTCTCGTCGGCCACGGTACGCAACGAGATGGTGGCCCTGGAGAAGGACGGCTTCCTGGCCCAGCCCCACACCTCGGCGGGCCGGGTGCCCACCGACAAGGGCTACCGGTTCTTCGTGGACCAGCTGGTGAGGCCGGGACCGTTGGGGCCGGCGGAGCGTCAGAAGGTGAGGGAGTTCTTCGCCCGGGCCCACGGGGAGCTCGAGCAGATGCTCCAGGACACCTCCCGCCTCCTGTCCGGCCTCACGTCGTACGCGGCCGTCGTCGTCGGCCCGCCGGCCGAGACCGCCACGATCCGGTCGGTGCAGGTCGTCGGACTGGGGGCACGGGTCGCCATGGTCGTGGCCGTGCTCTCGAACGGTGCCGTCGTCAAGCACACCATCGAGCTCGACGACTCGGTGGGGGAGGAGCACCTGGGTGCCGTCACCGCCCACCTCGCCCCCCACGTCGTGGGCCGCAGCCTGGTGGACCTCGCCGACGTGCCGCCCAGCGGGAACGCCGTTCTCGACACGGTCACGAACCAGGCCACGGGTGCGCTGCGCGTCACGGCGCGGGAGGAGCCCGACCACGTCTTCGTGGGTGGGGCGGCACGCATGGCAGCGGCATTCGACGCGGTCGAGACGGTGCGCTCGGTGCTCGACACCCTCGAGCAGCAGTACGTGGTGGTCTCCCTGCTGCGCGACGTCCTCGACCGCGGCCTTTCTGTTGCAATCGGCCACGAGCACGGCCTCGAGCCGCTTTCGGAGTGCGCAGTGGTGGTCGCTCCCTACGGTGGGGAGGGGGGCAGCCGCGGCAGCATCGGCGTGCTCGGGCCCACCCGCATGAACTATCCGCAGGCGCTGGCGGCGGTGGCGGTGGTCAGCCAGCGGTTGGGCCACCGCCTGGAAGAGGGCTGATGAGCGGGGGACGCGGATGAGCACGGACTACTACGAGCTGCTCGGTGTCGATCGCAGCGCGTCCGAGGACGAGATCAAGCGCTCCTACCGCCGGCTGGCCCGCGAGCTGCATCCCGACGCCAACCCCGGGGACGCCGAGGCCGAGGAGCGGTTCAAGCTCATCACCACCGCCTACGAGACGCTGCGCGATCCGGAGCGACGCCGGCGTTACGACATGTTCGGGCCCGACGGCGTGCGCGCGGGCGCGGCCGGCGGACCCGACATGGGCTCGTTCTTCGGAAGCGGTATCAACGACATCTTCGACGCCTTCTTCGGGGGCGGCTTCGACAGGGCGGGGGGGCGCCGGGCCTCCGGGCCCCCCCGGGGCCAGGACGCCGAGGTGGCGCTCGAGCTGTCGTTCGAGGAGGCCGTGTTCGGGGCCCAGCGCGACGTCAATGTGCGCACGGCGGTCGCCTGTGCCACCTGCAACGGCAGTGGCGCCCGTCCCGGCACCACGCCGACGAGCTGCTCGGGGTGCGAGGGCACCGGGGAGGTGCGTCGGGTGCGCCAGTCGATCCTCGGCCAGGTGGTCACGGCGTCACCGTGCCCGCGGTGCGGGGGGCTGGGGGAGGAGGTGCGCAGCCCCTGCCCCGACTGCGGCGGGGAGGGACGTCGGGTCGAGTCCCGTACGTGGACCGTCGACGTCCCGGCCGGGGTGGACCACGGGGTGACCCTGCGCCTGCCGGGCCGGGGCCCGGCCGGGCCGCGCGGCGGGGCGCCCGGGGACCTCTACGTGCACCTCTTCGTGAAGCCCCACGAGCGCTTCGAGCGGGACGGCTTCGACCTGGTCCACGTCCTCAGAATCTCGATGGTGCAGGCCGCCCTCGGCACCCGTCTGGCCCTCGAGACCCTGGACGGGACCGAGGAGCTCGTGGTGCCCGCCGGTACGCAGAACGGCCGGGTCTTCAAGCTCCGCGGCCGCGGCGTGCCCCACGTCGACGGCCGGGGCCGGGGGGACCTGCTGGTGCACGCCCAGGTCGAGATCCCGACCGAGCTGGCCCCCGCCGAGGAGGAGCTGCTGCGCCGCTTCGCCGAGGAGCGGGGGGAGGAGGTGGCCCCTCCGGGAGCGGGCGGGCTCCTCGGCCGGTTCCGCTCGGCCTTCCGCTGAGCGCCCCGGGCGCGGTGGCCCCCGCCGCGGCCCACGTCTTCGTCGGGCCGGCCGACCTGGCCGACGCCGCCATCGTGCTGGCGCCCGACGACGCCCATCACCTGGTACGCGTGCTCCGACTGCGGGACGGGGACCCCGTTACCGTGGCCGACGGCCTGGGCTCGTGGCGGCCGGCCCGGCTGCGGCTGGGCCCGGGGGCCGATCCCGGCCTGGACGCCGAGGGCCCCGTGGTCTCCGAGCCCCCCGCCCGGCCCGAGCTCACCGTGGCGGTGGCCCTGCCCAAGGGGGACCGGGGGGACTGGGCGGTCCAGAAGCTCACCGAGGTCGGGATCGACGTCATCATCCCGCTCGTGACCGAGCGCTCCGTGGTCCGCTGGACGGCGGAGCGCACCGGCCGGGGCCTCGAGCGCCTGGCCCGGGTGGCCCGGGCGGCGGCCATGCAGTCCCGCCGGGCCCGTCTGCCCGAGATCGCCCCGCCGGCCTCGGTGGCGGAGATCACGGCCGCCCACCCGGGCGCGGCCGCCGCCGCCGAGCCGGGGGGCGGGCCGCCCGCCCTGGAGCGTCCCGTCGTGCTGGTCGGCCCCGAGGGCGGCTGGGCGCGGGGGGAGCTGCCCGACGACCTCCCCCGAGTGGGGCTGGGTCCGACCACTCTCCGTACCGAAACGGCGGCCCTGGTGGCGGGCGCCGCCCTCGGCCTTCTGCGGGCGGGGCTGGTGTCCTCCGCCCCGCCGACAGGCCTCGGCGAGCCTCCGCCGTGACCTTCCCGGACTCCGTTGACCGCCCATTGATGTCGGGTTGACATCCGGTTGACCGCGTTGCGTGGTCGACTTTCCGGATTTTTCCGGCAAACGGCACATTTCCCTGGCCTGCCGGAAAGATATCCGCGCAAATCGTGACCGTCCGTGGTACCTTCCCTGCTATGAGCGACGAGTGGGAGGACCCTGGCTACGCTCGCAAGGTCGGCGAACGATTACGCGCGATGCGTAAGCAAAAGGGTCTCTCGCTCCAGGCGGTCGAGGCCCAGTCCGGCAAGGAGTTCAAGGCCTCGGTGCTGGGAGCATATGAGCGGGGGGAGCGGTCGATCTCGGTGCCCCGGCTGCAGAGACTGGCGCGGATCTACAACGTGCCGGTCGACCAGCTGCTGCCCCGGACCGACGGGGACCCGGGGTGGGGCTCGGGCCTGATCGACCTGACGAGCGAGGACGTCAGTCGCCTGGAGGCGGTCAGCCGGCTCCGGGAGGAGGGCAAGGTCGTCATCGACCTGACCAAGCTCGAGGAGATCGAGGGGCCGGAGCGGGACCTGCTGCGCCGGTACCTGGCCTCCATCCAGGTCCAGCGCCAGGACTTCAACGGGCGGATGCTCACGGTGCGGACCGAGGACATCGAGGCCATCGGGCGCTTCTTCGACCTCAACCCCGAGGCCATGCGCGACCGCCTGGAGACGCTGGGGCTCTGCCTCCACCGCTAGCTTCCAGCCCCTGAGCGGCACCCGCCCCTTCGGGGTCTACGTCCATGTCCCGTTCTGCACCCGGCGCTGCGACTACTGCGCCTTCGCCACCTGGGACGACCGCCACCACCTGATCGACCGCTACGTCCGCGCCCTGGTGGCGGAGGCCGGGGCGGCCGACCTGCCCGAGACCGCCACCGTGTTCTTCGGCGGCGGCACCCCTTCCCTCCTGTCCCCGGACCAGGTGGGGGCGGTGCTGGCCGCCGTGCCCCTTGGCCCCGGCGCCGAGGTGACCGTCGAGTGCAACCCCGAGACCGTCTCCCCGTCCCTTCTGGAGGGGTACCGGCGGGCGGGGGTGAACCGGATCAGCCTGGGGGTGCAGGCCACCTCGCCCGAGGTCCTGCGGTCGCTCGGCCGGGCCCACCGTCCCGAGGCGGTACCGGCGGCGGTGGCGGCGGTCCGGGCCGCCGGCTTCACCACGTTCAACACCGACCTGATCTTCGGCGCCGCCGGCCAGACCCTGCGGTCGTGGCGGGAGACCCTGGACGACGTCCTGGAGCTCGATCCCCCCCACGTCAGCGCCTACGCCTTGACGGTCGAGCCGGGAACGCCTCTGGCCGCCGATCCCTCCCGGTACCCCGACCCCGATCTCCAGGCCGACATGTATGTCATGGCCGACGAGGCCCTGGCCGGGGCCGGCCTCCACTGGTACGAGGTGTCGAACTGGGCGCGCCCCGGACACGAGTGCCGCCACAACCTCCTGTACTGGGAGCAGGGCAACTACCGGGGTCTCGGCTGCGCCGCCCACTCCCACGCCGACGGCCGGCGGTGGTGGAACGTGCGCACGCCGGAGCGCTACATCCGCTGTGTCGAGGAGGGCCGCCCGGTGGAGGCGGCGGGGGAGTCCCTGGACGACAGCACCCGTTGGGTCGAGGGGCTCGAGCTGACGTTGCGCACGCGTCGGGGCGTCCCTATGGCGGCGCTGGAAGCCGGGCGGGAGCTGGTGCAGCAGGGGCTGATCGCGACGGCGGGGGACCGCGCCGTGCTCACCCGGCGGGGACGGCTCCTCGCGAACGAGGTGGCGCTGCGGCTCCGGGACGGGGCGCCCACCGGCTCTTGAGGGCCAGCGCCGGCCGCTCCACCAGCCGCCACGACACCTCGGCGGCCAGGAAGGTGGCCGCCACCCCGGGGACGATCGACCAGGCGCCGAGGGGGTGGAACCAGGTGGCGAACACGTAGTTCCACAGGTACACGGCGTAGGAGCGGGACCCGACGTAGCGCAGCGGGCCCCAGGACAGGACCCGGATTCCGGCCGGGACCGAGGCTCCCGTCCGGCCCGCCGGTTCCTCGACGGCCAGGACGGCCACCAGGATGGCGGCGGCCAGCGCGATCAGAGTGAACCCGCCCCGGTAGCGGAACGCCGAGCGGTCCGTCGCGAACCACGCCACCGCGGCGAGCACGACGGCGGCGCCGGAGAACAGGAGCCGGCGTGTCAGGCGCGACGTGAGCATCCGCTCCAGCCGTCCCGACGTCCACAGCTGGGCAACCAGACACCCCGCCAGCAGGGCCTGGGCGCGCGTGTCGGTCCCGAAGTAGATGCGGTCGGTGCCGGCGCCGCCGTTCCACTGGACCAGGCAGTCGAGTGCCGACGCCACACCGAGTCCGACAGTGGCCCGCAGCATCCACTGCGGTCGGAACCGCGCCACGACCAGCAGAAGAGCCGGCCATACCAGATAGAACTGCTCCTCGATCGACAGAGACCACAGATGCCCGATCGGCGGCATGGCCACGTGCCGCACGCTGAACCAGTTGTTGACCTCTCCCATGGCCGTGAGCACCCCCCGTGCCCCGACCCACAGCGGCGTCGGCGGCCCCGGCGCGGGGGCGAAGCCGGGCACGGTGTGGAACCAGTAGAACTGCCGCAGCGTCAGCAGGCCGACCAGCCACACCGCGAGGAACAGCCACAGCGCCGGCTGGAGCCGCAGGGCCCGCCGGATGTGGAACCGCAGGAACGAGAAGCGCCCGGTCGTGGCCAGCTCGTCGAGCACCAGCGACGTGATCAGGAACCCCGACAGGGCGAAGAAGACGTCCACCCCCATCCACCCGCCGCTGAACCCGGACCCGGGCCGGAAGTGGTACCCGATCACGAGCAGGACGGCAAGACCCCGCAGCCCATCCAGGGCGGGGTTGGGGCGCAGCAGGCGAACCGGGGATCTGGGTTCCCCCAGCTCGGGACCCACCGCGGTCGCGTCGCGCCAAACGGGAGCGGCCATCGGTGGCCGCTGTGTACCCGGAAGGCGGTTGGGATACTCCCGTTTCGGGCAGCCCCGGCCCGGCCGCCTACTGCGGGTATGCGGGCAGGTCCAGCACCTGGCCGGGGTAGACCAGGTCGGGATCGGGACGGGGGTTGTCCCGCACCAGCGCCATCCAGTACCGGCCGACCTCGGGCCCGCTCCCTCCGTGGGAGGCGACTACGGCCTCGGCCACCTTCCACATGCTGTCTCCATGGCGCACCACCCACGCGGGCGGAGGCGGGGCGGCAACAGGGGATCTCGGCGGAGGAGCTGCAACCGGGGCGTATGCCGGCGCCACATCCGTCGGGGCCACACCTGTCGGGGCCATCGTCACCGTGGCGGCCGTAATCGGACCGCGCCCGCCGGGCGGCGCAGCGCCCCCGCCGCCGTGGGGCCGGGCGCAGCCCGCCGACGCCGCGCCGAGAAGGAGGGCGGCTGTGGTGAGCAGCGGCCTGGGAACGGCGGCGTGCAGGGCGCGTCCCGCCGCGTGCAGCGCCCGGGGCGAGCGGCGCGCCGTCACCGACGCGTTGGCCGTCGCCTCGATCAGCGCGGTCGCGACGAGCCCGAGGGCCAGCCATCCGGCCCCGGCCACGCCTCCGAGACGCAGCAGCGCCGCCGTGGCCGTGACCGGATCTGTGCCCTCGAGCCACAGGCGCCACTGCCGCGGCGCGAGCAGGGAAGGCGTGGGCAGCACGCGCGCCAGTGGACCGGTGAGGGCCCAGCCTGATACGCCGACGACCAACCCCATGGAAGCGAGACGCAGGCGCGGTCTCACCGGCGCACCTCGACGCGCGCGCACCCACCGCTCACCGCGCTGCGCGCCGTTCCATCGCGTATTCCCGTCTCGACGGCGGGGCCACTGCTGACGACGCCGCCGTCGACGGGCCAGGCCGGGATGTAGAAGACCTGGCCTGTAGCGCGGCGATAGAGCGCCGGCAGCTCCGCACGCGAGCAGAACCAGTGTCCCACCAGCAGCACGTCACCATGACCCCCGAGGGAGAAGCGCATCGGTGCACCGTCGGCGGACACGGTGGAGATCACACCGGCCGCCCACGCCATCGGTTCGGCACATCCGCTCCCGGTCATGTCCACCGCCAGGTACGTGGCCCCGTCCAGGCCCGGGAGTGATCCGGTGGCGCAGCGGGAGGCGGACGGCGACGGATGCGCTCGTGTTGCGTGCCGCGCGAGGTGCGCGGCGGCCACCGCCGCGCCGCCCCTTCCGGCCCGCGCCATCTCGACCGGGGCCAGTATCACCACGACGACGATGACGACGAGCACCAGGGCAGCAGGCCCGGCCCGGCGCCGTTCCCCGACCCGGTCGGGCCGCGCCGCCATCCGCTCGAGGAGGGCGGCCAGGTCGCGCCGGTCGGTCTGGGCGGTGGCGGCGCCGACGGCGCCGACGGCGCCGAGACCGGCCAGGCCGGTGTCGAGGAGCAGGACCTCCCCGTCGGCCGTGACGCGCACGTTGGCGTCGTGCAGCGCCCCGTGCACCAACCCGGCGGCGTGGAGCCGGGCCACGGCCTGCTCGAGGTCGGCACCCAATGATGGGCCGATCGTCGCGGCCGCCTCGACCGGTCCGGCCCCGTGGATGAACGGATAGAGGATCCAGAGGTCCCCGTTCCGGGCCTCGACGCCCACCGGGGCGACGCAGCCGGGCAGGACAGCCACGCGCTCGGCCATCTCCTTCGCCTCCGCCTCGGCGGGGGCCAGGCCGGCCAGGCGCTTGACGACGAGGTGCTCCCCGTCGGGCCCCTCGGCCGCCCACGTCGCGCCGAGGTGCCCCGGACCCAGCAGGTCACCTTGACGGACTGTGGTATGAAAGGGGACAGGAACCATTGAGATATACGAGATAACATGCCAGGCGCCGAACGCACAAGAGGTATTGCGCAAATCGGCCTTATCGAAGAAGATGGCCACCGAGGGTGGTAGGGGGCCGGGTTCAGCTGGGGAGGGCGGGGTGGCACTGCGGGGGACGCGGAGCGCGCCGGGTCCGGGCGGCGGGTCAGCCGTCGGCAACGGGCTGCACGGCGGCAACGGTTCGGCGTCATGGCCGTTCGACGGGCTCGACGCCCCGGCCCTCCGGGTCGTACGGCGCCGGCGGGCACCGCTCAACTCACGGGCCCTGCTCGGCGGCCTGCTGGTCACGGTGGCGGCGGTCGGCCTGTTCGCCGCCTACACCCGGGCCGGGGCCGACCACGGGCTCCCCTACGTCGTGGCCGGCCACGACCTGGCCCCGGGGGAGCGGATCACCCCGGCCGACCTCGCCACCCGCCGCATGGTGCTGCCACAGGACCTGGCGGGCTCCTACGCGTTCCGTGACCCGGCGCGGCTGAACGGGGCGGTCATGGTGGCGCCGTTGCGCGCCGGCGAGCTGCTGCAGGCCAGCGACGTGGTGGCGGCTGCCGCTGCGCCCGCCCTCCAGGAGGTGTCCTTCCCGATCGATCCCTCGCGGGCCGTCGGAGGAACGCTGCAGCCGGGGGAGACGGTCACGGTCGTGGCCACCTACGGGACAGGGGCCCAGGCCGTGACCGAGGTCGTCGTTCCGCTGGCCGAGGTCGTCTCGGTGGGGGACAGCGGCGGCACCTTCGGGTCGCGATCCTCCGAGACGGTCACCCTCGGGCTCACCAGCGCCGCCGACGTCCTGGCCGTCACCAACGCCGCCGACGCCGGCCAGATGGAGCTGGTCCGCACCCAGGTTCCCGCCACAGGGACGCAGCCGTTCCACCCGGCCGGCTCCTCGGCGCCATGAGGCGCGCCGGGGACCGCTTCGTCCTGGTCGGCCTGGCCACCGCCCGCAGCACCTGGCTGGCGCGTCTGTCCCAGTGGGTGACCTCGGGATCCCTGCCTGGCGAGCTGGTGCGCTGCCTGACCATCGAGGAGTTCCGTGCCACCCTGCGGTCCCGCCGCGTGTCGGTGGCGCTGGTCGACGAGATGTCGCGCCACGCCGACCGTGACCTTCTCGGAGCGGTGCGCGCCGCGGGCGGAACGGCCGTCGTGGTCGTCGGTCCCCAGCCCCGGCGGGACTGGTTGGCGCTGGGGGCCGATGCGTGCCTGGCGGAGGACTTCGAGCTGACGACGCTGTCCGAGCTGCTACGGACGCGGGCCCTGCCCGTGGGCGCCTTCGACGACGCTGCCGCCACGGCCGCCCTCGAGCAGGCGGCTCCCGGCGGCCGGCTCGTGGCCGTCTGTGGTCCGGGCGGCGCCGGGGCGTCGACGGTCGCGTGCGCGCTGGCGCAGGGCCTGGCGGGCGGCGTCACGACGGGAGGCAGGAAGGCGGGGCGCCGGCGGAACGGACGGGATCGGGAGGCCCGGACACCCGTTGCCCTGGTCGACCTGGCGCTCAACGGGGAGCTGGCGGTCCTCCACGGGGCTCCTCCGGGCACCCCCGGCCTGCCCGGTCTGGTCGAGGCCCACCGCCGCGGTGGACTCGATCCCGCTGCTCTCGACGGCTTCCTCTTGGCGGTCGAGGAGCGGTCCTACCTGCTGGTGACCGGACTGCGGAGGAGGCGGGCGTGGTCCACGATGCGGCCCCGCGCCCTCCACGCCGCCATCGAGGGGCTCCTGCGGCGGTTCCCGTGGGTGGTGGCCGACACCGACAGCGACGCCGAGGGGGAGCCCGACAGCGGGTCCCTCGACGTGGAGGAGCGCAACGCCATGTCGCGCTGCGCCCTGGGCCGGGCCACGGCGGCGGTGGTGGTCGGCCATGCGGGGGTGAAGGGCGCCTACTCCCTGGTCCGTACCGTCGAGGACCTGCTCGAGTTCGGCGTGGCGCCCGACCGGATCGTCCCCGTGGTCAACCGCTGCCGGTCGGGCCGGACGGAGCGGGCAGAGGTCGATGCCGCTCTGGCCGCCCTCCTCCCTTCCGGAGCGGGCCATCCGGTCGTGCACCTTCCCGAGCGCGACGTCGAGCGGGCCCTGGTGGACGCCGCCCCGCTGCCGGGATGGCTGGTCGATCCCGTCACGGCCGCGGTGCAGGTCGTCGCGGACCGCGTCGGTGGAGCCGGGCCAGCCGCCGATCCGAACGAAACGCCCGAGCCCGTCGAGCCCGGCTCGCTCGTCTACTGGGGCAAGGCCGAGGGAGCGCTGCCGGCGTGAGGGAGTGGATCTCCCCGCTGCGCGAGATCGAGGCGGCGGTGCACGACCGCGCCAAGAGCATCTCGCTCGACCCGTCCGACGATGCGGGCAAGCGGCGGCTGCGGGCGCTGATCGACGACGAGGTGCGCCGGTGGCAGGCGCAGTCCCAGCAGGGACTGCGGCCGGTGCATCTGGTCGAGCCCGATCTGGTGGCCGAGCGCGCCTACCGCAACCTGGCGGGCTACGGGCCGCTCGACGCCCTGCTGGCCGACCCCGACGTCTGGGAGATCATGGTGAACGCGCCCGACGAGGTGTTCGTGCGCCGCCACCGCGGACCGTCCGGCTACCACGACGAGGTGTTCCACGACGACGCCCACGTGGCCCGCACGCTCACCAAGATCCTGGACGAGTCCTCCGGATCGCACCGCAAGCTCGATCCCACCGAGGGTCTGCAGGACGCCCGCCTCGACGACGGATCCCGCATCCACATCGTGCACGGGGACGTGGGCCGCGGCGGCCATCTGATCGTGAACATCCGCAAGTTCACCGGCCTTCCGCTCCGTTCACTGGACGAGCTGGTCGGCAACGGCACCCTGGACGGCCCCGTTGCCCGGTTCCTGCGCTCCTGCGTGCGCGCCCGCATGTCGATCGTGTTCTCTGGACCGCCGGGGGCGGGCAAGACCACGCTGCTGGGATGCTGCGCGGCCGAGCTCGACCCGTCGTTGCGCGTGGTCGTGGCCGAGGAGGTATTCGAGACCGACCTGCCCCTGCCGAACGTCGCTCACATGCAGACCCGCCCCCAGCGGGGAGACCGCGCCGAGGTGGACCTGCGCCGGCTCGTGACCGGATTCCTCCGGATGGCCCCGGACGTGGCGATCGTGGGTGAGGTGCGTGACCGGGAGGCGCTGCCGCTCCTCATGACGCTGTCGTCCGGCGTCAAGGGGTACACGACCATCCACGCCGGCTCGGCCCGCCAGGCCCTGACCCGGCTGCGCTTCATGTGCCAGCTGGCCGACACCAGCTCCCCGCTCCCCCTCGGAGCGCTCAGCGCGCTCGTCACCGAGGCGGTCGACCTGGTGGTGCACTGCGCCCGCACCGGCGGGCGGCCCTGGGTGCGCGAGGTGATGGCGGTCGAGGACCTTCAGGGCCCGGCCGACGCCGGGGCCTTCACGGTGACAGAGGTGTTCTCCCGGTCCGAGCCCGACCAGCCGCTGGCGTGGACCGGCAACGTGCCCCAACGGACCGGGCGCCTGCTCGAGGCGGCCGGCTGTGACGTGGTCGATCTGGTCGGCGCCTCCGGTGCCCTCGCCGGCGGAGCCCGGGCCTGATGGGCCGCGGGGCCGGCGTGGCGCTGGCGGTGCTTGGCGGTGCCGGCGTCTATCTCCTCTACAGCGGGGTGGTGCTCGACCGGCGGGGCCTGTTCCGACCCGACGGTCCGGCCCGCCGCCGTCCCGGGCGGAACGTGCGGGACTGGATGGTGCAGGCGGGGCTGGCCGACGTCGATCCCCGCCAGTTCGCCGGGGCCGTCCTGGTGCTCACGGTCGCCGGCGCCACCCTGGGGTTCCTGTTGTTCGGCGGATCGGTGCCCGCTCTCGTGGCCGGGGTGCTGACGGGCGTCGTCCCGCTGGCGTCGTACCGGGCCCGGCGCAACCGGCTGCGCGAAGAGGCGCGCGAGGCCTGGCCCCGGATGATCGAGGAGGTGCGCCTCCAGACCGGGGGGATGGGTCGGTCGATACCCCAGGCCCTGTTCGAGGTCGGTCGGAGGGCGCCCGAGCCGATGCGGGGCGCCTTCGCCGCCGCCGAGCAGGAGTGGCTGGTGTCGACCGACCTGGCCCGCAGCCTGGCCACGCTCAAGGGCCGCCTGGCCGACCCGACCGCGGACACCGTCTGCGAGACCCTGCTGGTGGCGCACGAGGTGGGTGCCGGCCAGCTCGACCGCCAGCTCGGCGCCCTCGTCGAGGACCGCATCCTCGAGCTCGACGGTCGGAGGGACGCGATGGCGGAGCAGGCAGGGGCCCGCTTCGCCCGGAGGTTCGTGCTGGTCGTCCCCCTCGGGATGGCTCTGGCCGGCCTGGCGATCGGGGACGGGAGGTCGGCGTACCAGACGGCCGGTGGCCAGCTGGCGGTGGCGGTGGGCCTGGCCTCCATCCTGGCGTGCTGGGTGTGGGCGGGCCGCCTGATGCGCCTGCCCGAGCACGAGCGGGTCTTCCGTGACTGAGGACCGGCTCCTCGTGCTCTCCGGCCTGGCCCTGTGGCTGGGGGTCAGCCTCCTGCTCCTCCACGTCCCGACCTTCTCCCGGGTGCGGCTGGTGGACCGGCTGCGCCCGTTCACCGCCGGCGCCTCCGCGCCGACGCGGGTGGAGGGGGCGGGTGTCCGGGGAGTGCTCGTCCCCGTTGCCCTCGAGGTCGGCGCCCGGCTGGGGCGCGCCCTGGGGATGGCTGACGACGTCGAAGCCCGGCTGTTCCGCATCCACTCCTCCCGATCGGTCGCCGCCTTCCGCCTGCGGCAGCTGGGCTGGGCGCTGGCCGCGGTCGCGCTGGCGGTGACGACGTGTTCCGCCGCCGGTGTGCCCGCGTCCGCGGTCCTCCTGGCCGGGCCGGCGGCGGCCGTAGGTGCCTACGCCGTGACCGAGATGCAGCTCAACGGGGAGTGCAGGCGTTTCGAGGAGCGCCGGACCCTCGAGATGCCGGTGGTGGCGGAGCAGCTGGCCATGCTCGTCTCCGCCGGCTACTCGCTGGGCTCGGCGCTGGGCCGGGTCGCCTCCCGCGGAACGGGAGCGTGCGCCCTCGACATCGCGCGGGTGCACCGTCGCATCCAGCACGGCGTCACCGAACGCACGGCGCTGCTCGAGTGGGCCAACCAGGCGCGCTCCCCCGGAGTGGACCGTCTGGTGGCGGTGCTGGCCCTCAACGGCGAGACGGGGGACGTCGGGCGGCTGCTCTCCGAGGAGGCCCGTTCGATCCGGCGCAGCGTCCAACGCAGGACGGTCGAGATCATGGACCGGCGTTCCCAGCAGGTGTGGGTGCCGGTCACCGTGGCGGCGCTGGTGCCGGGCGTCATCTTCCTGGCGGTGCCGTTCGTGGCGGCGCTGCGGCTGTTTGCCGGGGGGTGAGTCGAAGTGTTCGAGGGCAGCGACGCGATGGCAGTGATGCGGTGGCAGTGACGTGAGGACATCGAGAGGGGAGAACGGCATGAAGGACGTGAGGGCCGTGGTGGTGCGGACGTGGGTGGCGGCGTCGGTGCTGACCCTCGCCACGAGGTCGGCGCTGGTCGGGCGGGTGAGGCGGGCCGAGCACGGGGAGGGCGTCGTCTCGCTCGCCATCGGAGTCGTGATCATGGCGTTTCTGGGGGTGCTGTTGTGGGTGGCGTTCAAGGCCACCCTCGGCAGCGCGACGACCAACGTGAACCAGCAGGTTGCCAAGCTCGGGCAGTGACGGGTGCCGGTCCGGGCGCGGCGACGCCGGGGTCGGGATCATCTCGAGTGTCGTCGGGTTCCTGATCTTCTCCTGCTTCCTGCTGCTGGCCGTGCAGGTGGCCTTCGACCTCTACGCCCGGTCGACGCTCGGCGCCGTGGCCGCCGACGCCGCCCGCATCGTGGCCGGCTCCGACACGGGCGCCAGCCCGCAGGCCATAGAGGCCGCCGAGGCCGACGCCCGCCGCGAGCTCGGTCGCGAGGGGCAGGCGGCCCGGTTCCGGTGGTCCACCGGCGCCGATGCCGTCCAGCTCACGATCTCGGTGCCGGCCACCCGCTTCCTGCCGGAGCGGTTGACGGGCGCGGTCGGCCTGGCCGACGTCAGCAACGGGGCGCGCGTCCGCTGGGAGAGGGTGCGATGACCGGGATCGGGTCGCACCGGTGGCGACGGGGCCAGGAGGGCCAGGTGGCCGGGCTCGAGATGGTGTTCTTCGGGGTCCTCGTGTTCGTCGTCGGGGTGCTGGTCATCGGCAATGCCTGGGCGGTGGTGGACGCCCGGATAGCCGCCGGTGACGCGGCGCGCGAGGCGGCCCGGGCGTTCGTACAGTCCACGGACGCCGCCGGCGCCGCCGCCGCGGCCGACGCGGCGGGGCGGGACGCCCTCGCGTCCGAGGGCCGGGACGCGAGGCGCGCCACCTTCGACGTCACCGGGACCCTGGCGCGCTGTGCCCGGATAACGGTGTCGGTCGCCTACCCGGTCAGCCTGGTCGGGCTGCCGTGGGTCGGCGGCCCCGGCCGCCTCCTGACGGTCCACGCCAGCCAGAGCGAGCTGGTCGATCCCTACCGAAGCGGACTCCCGGGGGTGGCTTCCTGTGCGACGGGATGAGCGGGGCAGCGCCCTCATGCTGGTCCCGGCGGCGGTGCTCGTCCTGTTCGTGCTCGGCGCCCTGGTGGTCGACAGCGCCTCGGTCTGGCTGGGCCAGCGGGAGCTGCAGAACGCGGCATCGGTCGCGGCCACGGACGCCACCTCGGCGGTGGCGGACGCCCCCTACTACTCGTCGGGACGGGTGGTCCTCGACCGGGCCGCCGCCACCCGGGTGGCGCTGGCGTCGGTCGGGGACGCCCGGCTCTCGGGGGTGACCCTCACCGACGCCCCGGTCGTCGAGGTCGTCGGCCGTCAGGTCTGCGTCAGCCTGAGCGGGTCCGTCCGGCCCGTCTTCGGACGGGCCGTGCCCGGCTTCGGGTCGACCACGACGGTCCGTGCCCGGGCCACCGCCACCGTGGCCGGGGACGCCGGGACGGCCGTCCCCCACCGGGCCCTCTGCTGACTCTCTCCGTGAGTGTTCGGATACGCGGAGCGCGTAATGACGATCCACCAAATTCCATGGGATGCCGGTTAGCGTTGACCGAGATGTCCACTACATGGTTAGGGACTCGGGAGGCGGCCGAGGAGCTGGGGATAACCCTGCGGACGCTGTACCGGTTCATCGACGAGGGGATGGTGCCGGCCTACCGCTTCGGCCGGGTCATCCGGCTCAAGGCGGAGGACGTGGAGCGGTTCATCGAGGCCTCGCGGATCGCCCCCGGGAGCCTCGAGCACCTCTATCCCGACCTGAAGAGCAGCCACAGCTCGGCCAGCGAGCCCAACGGCACGTAGACCGTCCCGGCGGCCCGGAGGGGCTGCTCGGGGTCGCAGGCCAGCTGGAGGTGGTCGGCGCCCGCCACGGTGAGCTCGCCGACGCATCCGACCTGGTCCCCGCGGATGTGGACCCGCACGGGCAGGTCCCGGCCGGCCAGCCGCTCGACGGCGTCGGCCAGGCGGGGCGGGGGGAGGTGCGACCAGTCCGGTCCCTTCGCCCAGGAGGCCGGCCCCGGGGGCCCGTCGGAGCGGACCATCGCCACCGCCGGCAGGGCCACCAGGCCCCACGCCCGGGCCGTGGCCAGGGCCAGATAGTCGTCCCCGACAGCCTGCAGCGAGCCTGCGTGGGACCGGCCCGGAGCGGTCGTGACCAGCACCGGCCCACCCCGGAGCTGCAGGTGGCGCAGGACCCCGACGAGGTCGCGTTCCCCGGCCGCCTCGTCCGCCAGGCGGCGGGTCGAGGACCGGATCCGGGCGATCTCGCGGACCTCCTCGTCGACGGCCCAGCGGGAGACGGCGGCCTCGAGGTCGTCCGGGTCGTCGGGCACGCTCAGGTGAGGTAGCGGTAGACCACCTGGGCCACGCACGCCGGCTTGTCCTGGCCCTCGACCTCGAAGGTGAGGTCGACGGTGACCTGGGCGCCGCCGGCCACGTCGTCGACCCCGGCCAGGGTGGCGCCGAGCCGCACCCGGGAGCCGACCGGGACGGGGCTCGGGAACCGGACCTTGTTGCACCCGTAGTTCACCGCCATCGTGATGCCGCCGACCTGGAGGACCTCGGGGAGCAGCACGGGCGCCAGCGAGAGGGTGAAGTAGCCGTGGGCGATGGGCCCGCCGAACGGACCCGCCTTGGCCCGCTCCACGTCGACGTGGATCCACTGGTGGTCACCCGTCGCGTCGGCGAACTGGTTGACCGCCTCCTGGGTCACCTGCCGCCATTCGCTGTGGCCGAGGTGCTCCCCGACGAGGCGCTTGAGCTCCGGAAGGTCGTTGACGGTCGTGGGCATCGGCCCAACATAGGAGCCGGGCCCGGCGCCGGCCACCCCGTGCGGGCCGCGGCGGGCTGCGCCTACTTGAACCGTAGGCCCGGCCGGCGCTGTGCTCTGACCCGGTGGCCGTAACGCGCAGATGAGCGGAGCTTGTCCACCTATCGTCTGGTGAGACCCTGCATTTCGGGCCCTCCTTCGGCCTGGTTCGTGGTCGGCGGAACCGTGGAGCGCAATC
>DASSEU010000019.1:0-30413 GCA_035695125.1 Acidimicrobiales bacterium | reverse complement strand
AGCCACTCCTCCGAGTTGCAGAAGGTGAAGCCGTTGGCCTCGGTGGCGCCGTAGTACTCGAGGATGATCGGGCCCCACCAGTCGATCATGGCCTCCTTCACCGGGACCGGACACGGGGCGGCGGCGTGCACCACGCTCTCGAGCGAGGACACGTCGTAGCGTCTGCGCACCTCCTCGGGCAGCTTGAGGAGGCGGGAGAACATCGTCGGCACAACCTGGGAGTGGGTCACCCGGTAACGCTCGACCAGGGCCAGGTACTGCTCGGGGTCGAAGTGCTCCATGACGACCGCGGTGGACCCCATCCGCAGCGCCACCGCCACGCTCGCCTGGGGGGCCGAGTGGTACAGCGGAGCGGGTGAGAGGTACACCATTCCCTCGCGCATCCCGAACAGGAGGCGCACGAACTGCATCACCGGGAGCGGCGTCCCCGGCGGGTCCTCGGGCAGGGGACGCAGGATGCCCTTGGGGCGCCCGGTGGTCCCCGAGGAGTAGAGGAGGGCGGCGCCCAGCTGCTCGTCGGCCACCGGCTCGGCGGGGAACCTTCCCACCGCCTCCTCGTAGGACTCGAACGGGGCCGGGGCCTCCCCGGCCCCCACCCCCACCATCAGGAAGCGCTCGACGTCCGGGCAGTCCGCCGCCGCCGCCACCGCCACCTCCCGTTTGGCCGCCGAGGTGACGAACACCCGGGCCCGGCAGTCGTTGACGATGTAGGCGACCTCTTCGGCGCTGAGGTAGGAGTTAACCAGCGTGTAGTAGAGGCCGGTCCGCTCGGCGCCACCCTGCAGCTCGAGATACCGGGGGTGGTTCTCGAGGAAGTAGGCGACGTGGTCGCGCCGGCGCAGGCCCTGGGCCCGGAACAGCTGGGCCAGCCGGTTGGACCGCGCCTCGTACTCGGCATAGGTGACCGTCTCACCCGTCGACCCCATGATCAGCGCCGGCTGGTCGGGATGGGTGCGGGCGTGCTCGGCGGCGTACATCGGCGCGCGGAGCGTACCGCCGGCGCCTACCGTCGGGGCGGTGACCCGACTCCCCTCCGGTGACCAGTTCGAGCTCGACGCCGGCCCCTACCGCGCCGTGGTCACGTCGGTCGGCGCCACCCTCCGGGGCCTGTCGTTCCGGGAGCGGCCGGTGGCCGACGGGTTCGGGGAACGGGACCGCAGCACCTTCGGGCGGGGCCAGGTGCTGGCGCCGTGGCCCAACCGGTTGCGCGACGGGCGCTACCGCTTCTCCGACCGGGACCTCCAGCTGCCCCTCGACGAGCCCGAGCGGGGAAACGCCATCCACGGTCTCGTGCGCTGGCAGGAGTGGACCGTCGAGGACGCCCGGCCCGACCGGGTGACCCTCCGGCACGTGATCTGGCCGCGCGACGGATATCCCTTCCTCGTCGAGCTGGCCGTGACCTACACATTGGACGGGGAGGGGCTCTCGGTGCGGACGGTGGCGGTGAACGCCGGCGTCGACCCCTGCCCGTTCGGCGCCGGCTTCCATCCCTACTTCGGCGGGGGGCCCGTCGACGACATCGTGCTGCACTGCCCGGGCCGCACGACCCTGGTCACCGACGGGCGGGGCATACCGGTCGGGCGCGAGGACGTGTCCGGCACAGCGCAGGACTTCCGCGTGCGCCGGCCGGTGGGGACCGTGCAGCTGGACACCTGCTTCACCGATCTGGCGCGCGACGCTGCGGGGCGGGCCGAGGTCCGGCTCCGCCACCCTGACGGCGCCGAGACCGCGGTGTGGATGGATGGCGCCTTTCCCTTCGTGATGGTGTTCAGCGCCGACACCCTGCTCGAGCCGCAGCGCCGCCGGGCCCTGGCCGTCGAGCCGATGTCGTGTGCCCCCAACGCCCTGCAGTCCGGGGACGGACTGGTTGTCCTGGCTCCGGGAGAGCGGTGGGAGGGGTCATGGGGGGTGACGGTCAGAAGCTGACGGTCGCGCTGACCGGGAGGTGATCGGAGCGACCGGCGTGGAGGACCCGCGAGTCGACGACCCGCACGGCCCGGTTGACCATGATGTGGTCGATCTGGCTGTGGGGGCGGGGGCGGGGCCAGGTCCGGCCCCGCACGGCGCGCGACCACCCCGGCATCTGCAGGGAGATGACCGGTCCCCACATGTTCATGTCCCCGACCAGGGCGGCGGGACGGTCGGGCCCCGGCAGCCGGCGCACGAGCTGGCGCAGCTGCCACGGGGAGCCGTGGGAGAGATGGTCGAGATGGGTGGCGACGAAGGTGAACCTCTCCCCGTCGACCTCGACCTCGGCGTGCACGGCCAGGCGCCGGGGAGCGGTGTCCATCGGCATGACGCGTAGGTCCTGCACCGTGATCGACAGGAGCGGCACCCGGGCCAGGAGCGACACCGCCAGGGTGCCGTGGGCCCGTTCGGCCGGGCACAGGCGGGGGCGGCGCCCGGTCACCCGGCCCGGCCCCATGACGGCGTGGCTCACCGAGTAGCCGAGCTCGGCGGCGGCGCGGTCGGCGTCACTCTTCTCCCCGTCGGGCAGCCACGACTCCTGCAGGGCGATGACGTCGGCGTCGAGGGCGCGGCACACCTCGACGGCGTCGAAGACCCGGCCCTGCTTGTCGCGGCTCCAGTGCACGTTGTAGGACGCCAACGTGATCCGGGCCATCACGCCCAACGTAGCGGGGTACCCCGCCGCCCTCGCGGCACTGCGCCGGCCGCCGCCCGAGCTGTGGCTGCGCGGCAGCGACCCGCCGGCGGAATGCGTGGCGGTGGTGGGCACGCGCCGCCCCGACGGAGCGGGGCGGGCCCTGGCCCGCGCCATCGGCGCCGCCGTGGCCCGACGGGGCCTCGGCGTGGTGTCCGGCCTGGCGCCGGGGATCGACTGCGCCGCCCACCGCGGCGCTCTCGGCGGCGGCGGGGCCACGTGGGCGGTGGTGGGCTGCGGCGTCGACCTGGCGGCGGCGCCGGGTGATCCCCGCCTGGTGGAGGAGATGCTGGCCGGCGGGGGCGGCGTCGTGGCCGAGGTGCCGCCGGGCACCGCGTCCAGCGCCCGGACGCTGGTGGCCCGGGACCGCATCCAGTCCGGGCTGTCGGGCGCGACCGTCGTCGTGCAGACCGATCTGGCATCGGGGACGATGCACACGGCGCGCTTCACCGTCGAGCAGGGCCGGCTGCTGGCGGTCGTGGCCCCGCCGGGGTCGGGGCGCTCCGACGTGTGGGCCGGCAACGCCGCCCTGACGGCGCCGGCCGGCTGCGACCCGGGGGTGCTGCACGCCAAGGGAAAGGTGGCGGCCCTGGTGGCGGCGCGCCGGCCCGTGGCCGACCTGGTCCTGGCGGCGGACGGGGACCTGGCCCCGCTGTGGGAGGCGCTCGGCGTGTGACACGTGTCTCACCGTGTCTTCTTGACTTCGCAAGCGGCTGCTAAATATACTTAGCAACATGCCTACCGCCCTTACAGACATCACCACCAAGGTCCAGGAGCAGGTCCTCGAGGCCCTCCGGGCCGGCCAGGACGCCGTCGTCGACACCGTGACGACCGTGGCCGGGACCGTGGAGCGGGTCATCCCCGAGCCCGCCAAGGGGACCCTCGCGCTCAACCTCCCGCTGGCCAGCGAGGCCGCCGATCAGGCCTTCGGCTTTGCCGGGAAGGTCCTCGACGCCCAGCACAACTTCGTCAACCGGGTCCTCTCCGCCCTCACCCCCGACAACGGCGCCCCGGCCGCCAAGCCGGCGCCCAAGGCCGCTCCCAAGGCCGGCACCAGCAACGCCGCCTGACCCTCCTCCCCCCGACGCGAAGGGACGGTCCACCCCCCGGGCCGTCCCTTCGCCGCGCGCCCAGGTCGAGGCACTGGGGCGCTTCATCCGCAGCCAGCGCACGCTGGCCAACCTGTCGCTCCGCGAGCTGGCCGAGCGCACCAACGTCTCCAACCCCTACCTGAGCCAGATCGAGCGGGGCCTGCACGAGCCCTCGGTGCGGGTGCTGCGCTCGATAGCGCACGCCCTCAACGTGTCGGCCGAGAGCCTGCTGGCCCAGGCCGGTCTCATCGAGGGCACCGATCCGACCCGCCCCGCCACCACCGTCGAGGAGGCCGTGCGCGCCGACCCGGGCCTGACCGACGGCCAGAAGGAGGCGCTGCTCAGCGTCTACCGCAGCTACCGGAGCGCGACGCCCACGCCGGATTGACGCTGGCGGCCAGCTGCGGAACACCCCACACCGCCGCCACCGGGCGCAGCACGTGCTCGAAGGTCGACCAGCCGCCCGATCCGGGCAGGGGTCTGTTCTCGAGGATGGCCCGGACGGCGGCATCGGCGTCCGGATTCCCCAGGGAGCCGCTGTGGAAGGCGGGCACCACCACGGTCGGCAGCTCGGGGTCGGGACTGTCGGGGGACGCCACCGCATCGGCCACCGGTTCGACGGCGGCCAGGCGCACCCCGGCCGGCGGGCAGGCGAGCACGGACTGGATCAAGGGCGCGTCGGCCACGATCGAGCGGAACAGCGGCGTGGCCGGGGACACCCGCAGCGGAGAGAGCCCGCCGAGCGCCCCGCTCAGGGCGGCCAGGCCCTCCCGGCCGACCACTCCCCAGCCGTCGCTGCCCGGCGGCGGGTAGTACACCCGGCCCGGGGTCACGAGCGGGCTGACCAGCACGACCTGGTCCACCGGGGCGCCGGGGTAGCGGGCCAGGTAGGTCTCGGCCACGAGCGTCCCCTCGCTGGCCGCCACGATGCTGACCCGGCGGTGGTCGCGCCGGGCCAGGGCGTCGACCTGGGCCGCCATCTGGCCGTCGAGCGCGACCAGGCTGACCGACGTGTCCGACGGTGCGTAGGCGAGCGGCCGACCGCCGGGGCCGAGGCCCCTGTAGGAGAAGCGCTGCTCGTCGAAGGGCCCGGCCAGCCACGGCCCGCTCCGGCCGTCCCACCTGGTCCCGTAACCGGACGCCACGAGCACGGGCGGCCCGGCGGCGGGGCGCGGCGCCTCCGCCAGCTGCTGGGCCCGCACCCGCTGGTCGTGGGCGCGCGCCGAGGTGACGGCAAAGCCGATCTCGGTTCCCCCGGCCACCACCGCCAGGAGGAACGCCATTCCGGCCGGAGCCACCGGGGCGAAGCGCCTCGATCTCCGCTCCGACGTCATGGCCCCCACGATCCCGTTCCAGGCCCAGGCGTTGAACAGCCCGCCCGCCGCCGCCACCGGCACGGCCCACACGCCCCGATCGTGGGACACCACTCCCCCGCACGCGCTCATCACCACGAAGGTGAGCGCCATCCATCCCACGGCGGCCAGCGGGACCGTCCGCCGCCACCAGTCGGCGCTGACCGCCCCTCCGTTGGTGAGGAGGGCCACGGCCAGGACCGGGGGGACGGCCGAGAAGAACAGCCACGACAGCGACACCACCGCCAGCCCGAACAGGAGCACGACCCACGGCGCCAGCAGGATGGCGGCCACGCCCGTGAACGCCAGGGTGCGCGACCAGGCCCGCAGGTAGGACGGCCGGGGAAGGCCCGCCGGCCACGCCTCGCGCACGAGCAGGGCGTCGAGGGCACTGCGGAACACCAGCAGGGCCGTCAGCTCGAGGAAGAAGGCGGGCAGGGACCGGTGGTAGACGACCAGCCACCGCAGATCGTGGAACACGCCGAACGGGGCGGGCGCCACCACCTGGGGCGCCATGCCGGCCGCCCACCCGGCGTGGAGCAGCTCGAGGATCCCGGCCTCGAGCGCCGCCAGCGCCACGCAGATCGCGACCAGGCGGCGCCGGCCGATCAGGAAGTCGGCCGGGCCCGGCCGCCGACGGGACGTGGCGACAGTCCCGTACACGTTGAAACGCTACCCCTACGGCCGCCTCGCGCCTCCCCGCGGTATCAGGGCGCCCCGGGCGGCCGTGCGCCCAGACCGCGGAGGGCCGGCTCGTCGAACCAGGGCCGAAGGCGGATCCGGGCCGGGGGCAGGTGGCCGTAGACGAGGAGGCCGTGGCCGGGCGGGATCCGCCGCAGGGCATCCGTGGGCGCCAGGCGGCGGAAGGCCGTCGACTCGGTGGTGCTGCGCCCGCCGTGCTCGTCGACCGTCACCGACTCCGTGGCGGTGCCCGACTCCCCGACCAGCCCGCTCAGCTGCTCGAGCGTGGCCGGGTCCGAGACCCCGGACAGGAGCACCTTGGCCCGGTGGTTGTTCACCACCGACGCCGCCCTGGTGCCGTAGCGCGCCGTGACCTGGGCCAGGTCCTGCCACACCGTGACCAGCTGGATGCCCTGGCCGGCGCCGGTGGCCGCCAGTGCGTCGAGATCCTCGAGCGGGGCCACGGCGGCGGCCTCGTCGAGCACCACCAGCAGGGGCGGATCGAGAGGGGCGGCGGTGGCCGAGCACCGGTCGTAGACCGCCGTGACCACCTGTTCGACGAGGGTGCTGAACAGTGGGCGCAGCCGCCTCTGCTCGTGGGCCGGAGCGCACAGGTAGAGGGTGTGGCGGCCGCCGTCGAGGAGGGGGGCGGGGTCGATCTCCTCGGCGCCGACGGGCGGCGCCGTCTCCGGGTCGGCGAAGGGGTCGAGCACGGTCTCCGCCGTCGTGAAGATCGAGCTGCGCGCCCGCTCCTCCCGCCCGAAGCTGGCCTCGGCCGCCAGCAGCGCCTCCTCCACGCCGGCGGCGGCCAGAACGTCGATCACCTCGGCGGTCTCCTGGGTGTCGACCCAGCGCACCACGTCGGCCATCGTCCCGCCCGAGACGGCGGCCGCGAACAGGAGCGGCGCCAGCAGCTTGGCCGCGGTCGCGTACCAGAAGTCGGCGTCGGCCGGCCCGACCGTACCGGAGCGCGCCGCGTTCACAAGGGCCGCGGCGGCGCGGCGCGCCCCGCTCCACGTCGTCGCCGCGCCCAGCGGGGACCATGCGTCGCGCACCAGGCCGGTGACGGCGGCGGGGTCGTAGATCCAGGTGCGCCCCATCGACGCGCGTGCGGCACGGGTCGCATGCAGGAGGTCGGTCTTCACGCTCGTGACCAGCGCCGGCCCCCGCCACTCGAGCAGGGCAGGAACGGCGAAGCCGACGGTCTTCATCGTCTGCGTCGGTCCCACCACGAGTACCGACTGGCGCGGCTCGGCGGCCAGGAGGCGCCGTCCCGCCCGCCCGATCACGAGCCGTCCCGTCTCCGGCCCCTTGACGACCAGGGGAGCCAGGTCGGCGCGCGACGCCCACCTCGACCCCGTCCCCGGCGAGCCGGGCCGGTCGGGGCGGTGCAGACGGAGCGGGCGCCGGCCCGCCCGGCGCCGGTGCCGCGGCCGGCTCCCGGTGCGCGCCGCGGTCAGGCCGCGGACCAGCAGGCCGACGCCCCCGGCTCCGACCAGCACGACCGCCGCCGACGTCCAGAAGACCGCCCGGTTGGGACTGCATCCCGGACCGGCCGCCACCGGCGCCGCCGTCCGGGACAGGGCCGTGACCGCCACCTCGAGGGCGGTGCCGAGCGGCGGGACCCGGCAGCCGGGCCCACCGACGGCCGCGGCCGTGGCCGCCCCGCACCACGCCGCCAGCGCCAGCGCGCCGACAACCCCCGCCGTCGCCAGCCCCACACCCGGGCCGCCGACCGCGCCGGCGCGACCTGCGGGCGGCTGCCGGCCCGGCGCGGTGGGGCGCCGGCCGGTCATCGGGGCGCACCCGTCACCGGGCCACACCTGTCATGCGGGCGTCGGTGTCGACCAGGGCGGACTCGAAGCGGCTGAGTCGGTGCTCGACGAGAAAGGAGCGCCGTCCGACCTTCCACAGACCGACGCCGCGCCCGAGGCGCGGGAGGAGGTCGGCCTCTGTCCCCGTCAGCCCGAGGACCTCCCGCGACGCCTCGGCGTCCCCGAACGACTGGGCGTATACGACGCGGGTCTCGCTGTCGGACAGCAGCCCCTCGGCGAGGAGGGCCTGCTCCGATCCCGCCGGCCCCACCGCCCGCAGGTCGGAGAGCCGGTGCATCACCGCCACGTTCGACACCCCGTAGGCGCGCGACAGCTTCCAGCACGCCTGCAGCCATCTGGCTATGCCGAGGTTCGACAGCACAGCCCAGGCTTCGTCGACGACGAGGATGCGCCGCGCCGGGCGGCCCGCCTCCTGGCTCCGGTCGAGGGCGGCCTGCACCCAAGCCGTGGCGCAGGCCATGAGGATCCCGAGCGCCGACGATCCGTACACGGCCGACAGGTCGAGCACCACCAGGGGAGCGTCGACCGCCAGGCCGGCGGTGGTGGGCCCGTCGAACATCCCTCGCAGGTCCCCCGTCACCAGCCGGCGCAGCTCCAGGGCCACCTCCCGCCCGTCCTCGGCCAGGGTGGTGGCATCGCTGGCGATCTGAGCAGCCAGGCGGGCGTCGGGGCGGAACAGGGCGTCGACGACGTGGGGAAGCAGGGGCCGTCCGCTCGTGCGCGCCTCGGTGTCCCCCAGGGCCACGTCCAGGGCGGCCCGCTCGCGGGGCAGGAGGGACCGGCCCAGGCAGGCCTCGGCCAGCGAGGCCAGCAGGGTGAGGCGCCGGTTGGCGGTGGCCGCGCCCGAGCGCGAGCTCCGGGGGCGCCGACCGGGAGGACCGTCGAGCGGGTTCAGCCTCAGGCGGCCGCCCGGCGCCAGCCGGAGAGGGCGGACGCCCCACGCCGCCGCCAGCCCCCCGTACTCCCCCTTGGGGTCGACCACCCACGCCTGGCACCCCAGGAGGGACTGGCGCCACAGGTAGGTCTTCAACAGCGAGCTCTTGCCCCGGCCGATCTGGCCCACGACGAGCAGGTTGGGGTTGGTGAGCACGCCGGTGGCGTACAGGTCGAAGGGGTCGAAGCAGAACGACCCGCCGAGCAGGTCCCGGCCGATGTAGGGGGCGCTGACCCCGAGGGCGGGCTCGGCCACGAACGGGTAGAGGGCGGCCAGGTGGGCCGTCGTGGCCCGGTGGGCGGGCGGGATCAACGCAGGCCCCGCCCCATCGGCAGCACGTAGGTGAGGGCCTGGTCCTGCTGGCCGTACAGGCGGCGCAGCTCGAGACGGGACTGTGCGGCGGCGTGCTCGACCTCCGAGCAGGCCCGGTCGAGGGCGGACGGGGTGGGCGCGACCACGTCGACGTAGCCCGAGAACCGGTAGTCGGAATGGCCGTCGGCCATCTCGGCCTCGCGCCGGGCCATGCCCTCGGCCTGGCGCGCCCGCCGGGCGGTGGCGAGGAAACCGCCCCCCCGGCGCAGCTCCTCGTCGGCCGCCCCCGACGTCCGGGCCGCCTCGACCTCACGGGTGGCGCGCCGGGGGCTGACCGGCTCCATGGTCACGGCCACGGCGCGCACGCCGGGAGCCAGGAGGAGGAGAGGGATCAGGAAGTCGGGGCCCACCTCGGAGCGGGGCCACTCCGCCACCCAGTACACGGCATGCCACTGCCCGTCGACTCCGACCGCGTCCCAACGGGTCTCCATGGCCACCGGCCACGCCGTGCGCCACTGGGCGGCTCCGCCGTGGAAGCCGGCCGCCACCGCGCCCACCATGGCCCCCGGGCCGAGGGGCCCGGAGACGTCGATCTCGGCGCCCCGGAGGTTGGCCTCGAGCACCGCCACCTCGCGCCCGAGGAGGGTGAGGGCCCCCGCCTCTCCTCCGCCGGCGGCGCGCACCTGCCGCCGGCAGCGGCCCGGCGCCACCGCCACCACCAGCAGGGTCTGATGGCTGGGCGTGACGGGTCCGGCCCCGGCCACCAGGTCCCGGTACGACTCGGCCGCCTCGGCCGGCGGATCGGGGACCAGCCGCTCGGTGAGGGCCAGCTGCAGGTCCGAGCTGTCCCCGGGCAGCGACCGCTCGACCCACTGGATGCGGTGCACGACGCTGCCCTCCCGGGCCAGCCCGGCCAGGACCGATCCCCACGCCGCCAGCCGGCGGGCCTTCTCCTGGCCGTCGGACAGGGTGAAGCCCGAGCCGGCCACCGCCACCGCCGCGCTGTAGACACCGCCGAGCCGGTCGTGAACCACCCCCAGCAGCCGTCCCGCCTCGGACGAGTCGTGGGCCAGGAGGCGGGTGCCACGCAGGACCGGGGGCGGAGACGGCGCCCGCCGGCCGGCGGCGGCGTCCGCTCCCCGCCACCTCCTTGCGCCCGAGACCCGTCCCGCCCACCAGCGCACGAGCACGGGCGTCCACTCCTCGGCGGTCCGGCCCCCGACCGGGACGAAGGCGGCCGCCGTCCCCACGAGGAGGGCACCGACCCCGAGGACCAGCCCGACCACGGTCGGCGCCGTCCGCAGAGCCAGGACGGCCACCACCAGGCCGCCGCCCATGCAGATCACCTGCCCGGCGGTGAGGCCGGCTATCAGGCCCTTCCGCTCGAGCGGACCGAAGCGGTACCTGGCCTCGGCGGACGGGGCGGTCACGGCAGGGCGGCCGGGGGCTCGTCCCGCCCGTCCGGGCCTCCCGCTCCGGCGCCTCCGTCCGGGCCACCGTCCACCCTGAGGGTGGACACGGCGTCGTAGAGGGGGCCACTGAAGTCCCCCTGGCGCTGACGGATCCCCGACGACGACAGGTCGGCGGGCACCGCCGAGCCGCCCGCTGGGGCGTCCTCCTCGGGACCGACGTATCCGGGCCCCGGGCCGCCCCCGCCGACCGGCAGCAGGGAGCGGGCGCTCCACGCCGTCATGGCCGGGCGGACGGTGGCCCGCCTGGTGAGGCCCTCCATGTGGGCCACGGCGCCGAACTCCGCCATCGGGATGAGGCGCAGCAACGTGTACGGGGCACCGGCGGCCAGCAGCAGCAGACCCATCCCGGTGAGCAGGGCCCCGAAGCCACCGGCGGAGAGAGCGCCGACCGCCAGCGACAGGACCCCGACGATCACGAGCTTGGAGAGCACGAGGGCGGCGATGGTCTCGGCCAGGCGGCGGGCGACGCGTGAAGCGGCCGGCCACGCCAGCGTGACCATCGCCAGCGGGAGGAAGAGCGTGGCGGCGTCGACGGCCAGCGAGCGCAGGAGCAGCTCCATCCAGAGCAGCAGGCCGCCGACCACGACGAGGAGGGAGACGGCCAGGATCACGAAAGGCGGGACGGCGCCGCCGCTGGCCACGCCGGCCGCCAGCAGGTAGGTCTCCATGGTCACGAAGAGGTGCTGGACGTCGTGGCCGGTGTCGGCCGTGACGGCGTTGCACAACAGGTCCACCAGTGAGAGCGACCACTGCACGATGCCGGCGGCGGCACCCGTGAGGATCACCGCCATCGGAAGCTGCACGACCATGACCCGCAGCACGAGCCCGGGGTCCTGGCGCACCACGGCGTGCACGGCCGACACGGCCAGGACCCCGACCAGCGTGATGACGGCCAGGGCCACCATCACGC
This sequence comes from Acidimicrobiales bacterium, assembly GCA_035695125.1. Classification (GTDB taxonomy): domain Bacteria; phylum Actinomycetota; class Acidimicrobiia; order Acidimicrobiales; family JAJPHE01; genus DASSEU01. Next base: position 19,164 of record DASSEU010000019.1, on the reverse strand, counting down.
TGTAACGGGCCTGGAACCACCCCCTGTCGAGCTGGGGCCGGGTGGTGGCGTCGATCAGGGCCCCGACGCCCCTGAGGACCCACGCCGCCGCCGATGCGACCGGGGCGGCGATGACGTCGACGATCCCGTGGACGGCGGTGCCGATCGTGTCCCGGATGAGCGGGCCGATGACCGGCAGGGCCAGGGTCGGCCCGGTCAATGGAGGGACTGGCCCTGGTCGAAGAAGAGCCGGATGAGGGCGGGGCCGGCGCCGATCAGGAGGGCCGCCAGCGCCGAGGTCACCACCGCCCGGCGCCCGGACACGGACTGGTGGAAGTTCTGCGAGTGGGACCCGACCACCCACATGGCCGCCCCGACCAGGAGACCGATCAGCGCCACCGCGATTCCGATCCACTCCAGGCCCTGGGCCAGGCGCTGGAGCTCGCTGGTTCCCGGCAGCGTCGGGTGCGGCTTCCAGTCCCCGCTCAGGATCGTCGACGCCGACGCCACCACCTGGATCCCCACCACGGAAACCCCCATCCGCCCCGGACCTCCTCCCTGCGGGCCGATCCCGCTCGGAGCCAGCGTATGTTATGTTTCATGTTGTTTCAAGCTATTTCATGGCGTACGGTACCGGCATGATCGGAAAGGCGGTGATGGGGGCGGTGGCGGTGGGGCCGGTGGCGGCGGTCGTGCTGGTCGGCTCGCTGCTGGCGGCGGCGGGGGGCCCGGCGGCCGGGGGCGGGGGCGGGGGCGGCGGGGAGGGGGCGGCCGGCTTCGCCCTGAGCGGGGGGGCCGCGGGCGTCGACGCCGGCGCGGCGGGGGCGGCGGAGATCCCGTCCGGGATGCTCGAGTTGTACCGGGCGGCCGCGGCCACCTGTCCCGGACTGGCATGGGAGGTGCTGGCCGGCATCGGACGGGTCGAGACCGACCACGGGCGCAACGTGGCGGTCTCGTCGGCCGGCGCCGAAGGGCCCATGCAGTTCATGCCGGCCACGTGGGCCGAATACGGCGTGGACGTGCGCGGCACGGGTGCACCCGACGTCAACGATCCCGCCGACGCCGTCTACGCGGCGGCACGCATGCTGTGCGCCGACGGGGCGGCCAGCCTGACGGGCGTTCCGGGCGCGGTGTTCGCCTACAACCACTCGCTCGGCTACGTCTCCGACGTGCTCGGGTGGGCCGCCGCCTACGCCTCGGCCTACAGGGAAGGTTGAGCACCGGTCCCCGACCGGCGGGAATGCGGGGCGTACCGTTGCGTGAGTGCACCTTCCCCACGGGCACGACCTTGGGTACGTGGCCGGACTGGGGGCGGCGGTCCTGGCCCTCGTGCTGGTGGGCTCCGGGTGGCTCCGCAGCCGGCGGAGCCTGCGCCGGCGCCTGACCGCCCTTGCCCTCCGGCTGGCGGACGACCCCCGCAGCGTCAGCTCGCGCCTCGAGGGCCTGCTGGCCCTCGTCGAGCGCGCCGTCGACTCGAGCCTGGAGCGCAGCCACGACTCCGCCGCCGGGTCGGCCCGCCTGGCGGGGGCGCTCGACGCCGTGCCCTGGGCCGTGGTGGTGTGCGACGAGGACGGCCGCCCCAGCTACCGCAACCGGGCCGCCGACGCCCTCGTCTCGGGCCGGCGCGGCGACGCCATCGTCCTCCAGGCCCTGGAGGAGCAACTGGCGCGGCCCGGCGGGGAGGAGAGGACCGTGGAGCTGCTCGGGCCCCCGGCCCGGACCGTGTCGCTGCGCAGCGCGCCGATCGACGATGGCCGCAGGGTCGTGGGAACGGTCGTGGTGGCCGAGGACGTCACCGCCCGCCGCCGTGCCGACCGGCTGCAGGAGGACTTCATCGCCAACGCCGGCCACGAGCTGCGGGCGCCGGTGGGCGCCCTGGCCGTGCTGGCCGAGATGCTGGCCGAGGAGGGCTCGCGCGAGGTCGTCCGGAGGCTGGCCGGGCGCCTGCGGAGGGAGGCGGAGCGGGCCAACCGGGTGGTGGACGACCTCATCACCCTCGGCCGCCTCGGCGCAGTCGGCGGGGAGCGGCCGGAGCCCGTGCCGATCGGCGCCGTCGTGGCCGAAGCCGTGGACCGGGTCGGCTCACTGGCCGAGGCGCGGGGCGTCCCGGTCGAGATGGTCGAGGGCCCCGACGACGCCGCCGTGCGCGGAGATCCCCGCCAGCTCGGCTCGGCCGTGTTCAACCTGGTGGAGAACGCGGTGAAGTACTCCCCGCCCGGCCACCCCGTGCGGGTGACGGCGCGTCAGGACGACGACCACGTCGAGGTGGTCGTGAGCGACGAGGGCGTCGGCATCCCCGCCGAGGAGCTCGAGCGCGTCTTCGAGCGGTTCTACCGGGGGGGATCCCGGGTGGCCGGCCCCGGCAGTGAGGATCCGGGGGGAACCGGCCTCGGGCTCCCGATAGCCCGGCGGGTGGCGGACGACCACGGCGGGGAGGTGCTGGTCGAGTCCGTCGAGGGCTGCGGTTCGACCTTCGTCCTGCGCCTCCCGCGATCGCAGAAGCAGCGGGGAGAACGGTGCCCGATCGCGTCGACGGCCTGATCACCGAGCTGCGCGCCCGGGGGGGGCGGGTCACCGGGGCCCGCCGGGGCGTCCTGGCCGCCCTGGTGTCGGCCCACGGTCACCTGACCGCCGAGGAGCTGGCCATCCAGGTGCAGGCGGCCCAGCCCGACGTGCACCTGTCGACGATCTACCGCAGCCTCGACGCCCTCGAGCAGCTGGGTCTGGTCGACCACGTGCACCTCGGCCACGGGCGGGCCGTGTACCACCTGACCGACGACCCCCACCAGCACCTGGTCTGCGAGCAGTGCGGAGTGGTGATCGAGGTACCGGACAGCACCTTCGGGGAGCTGTCGGCCGAGCTGATGGGGAAGTACGGGTTTGCCCTGCGGCCCAACCACTTCGCCGTGCTGGGGCGCTGCGCCGCCTGCCGCCCGACAGGGAGCGGCGGGGTCAGGTCCTAGCCGTGATGACCTCGCGCCCGCCCAGGTAGGGACGCAGGGCGGCGGGCACGGACACGGTGCCGTCCTCGCGGCGGTGGGTCTCGACCAGCGCCGCCCACACCCGCGGCCACGCCAGCGCCGAGCCGTTGAGCGTGTGCACGAACGCGGTACCCCCGCCGGCCGCCGGCCGGTAGCGGACGTTGGCCCGGCGGGCCTGATAGTCGCTGAACCAGGAGACTGACGACACCTCCAGCCACGCGCCCACACCGGGGGCGTACGCCTCCAGGTCGAACGTGCGCGCCGACGACTGGCCCAGATCCCCCGTGCACAGATCCACGACGCGGTAGGTGAGCTCGAGGGCCTGCAGGAGCTGCTCGGCGCGTGCCAGCAGGTCGGCGTGGATGTCGGGAGCCTGCGCGGGCGTGCAGTAGGCCAGGATCTCGACCTTGTCGAACTCGTGCACGCGCAGCAGACCGCGTGTGTCCCGCCCCGCCGAACCCGCCTCCCGGCGGTAGCACGGCGTGGCGGCGGTCAGGAGCACCGGCAGCTCCGCCTCGCTCAGGATCTCGTCGCGCGCCAGCGAGGTCAGCGGCACCTCGGCGGTGGGGATGGCCCACAGATCGTCGCGCTCGAGGTGGTAGGCGTCGTCGACGAACTTCGGCAGGTGGCCGGTCGAGATCATCGTGTCGGTCCGCACGAGGGTCGGCGGGCGGATCTCCTCGAAGGTCGGCGTGTGGTGGTCGAGGGCCAGGCTCGTGAGGGCCCGGATCAACGCCGATCCCGTGCCCCGGTACAGCGGGAACATGGATCCGGAGAGCTTGGCGCCCCGCTCCAGGTCGAGAATCCCGAGCTCGGTGCCGACGTCCCAGTGCGGGACCTGCTGGTGGACGGGGTAATCCGGAGTTCCGTCCTCGCCGATCCGGACGTCGGGAGGAGCCCACCACCGCACGACCGGGTTGTCCTCGGGGGAGCTCCCGTCGGGAGCCTCCGGGGAGGGCGTGTTGGGAATCCCGAGCAGGGCGTCACGCAGCTCCACCGACAGGGCGTCGATCTGCGCGTCGAGCTCCTTCTCGTTGTCTCCCAGGGCCCGGCTCTCGGCCATCGCCTGCTCGGCCCCACCCTCCTCCCCGGCGCGACGGGCCCGGCCGACCTCCCGGGACAGCTCCTTGACCCGGGCCCGCACCTGGTCCCTCGCGCCCTTGAGCTCCCGGTCGCGCCGGTCGAGCTCGACGACCCGGTCGACCTCGGCTCCGGGCACGCCCCGGCGGGCCAGCGCCGCCTTGACGGCTTCGGGATCGGCGCGCACGCGGTGGAGGTCGATCATGGCCTCGACGGTACTGTCCCGCCGTGGCGGCCATCGAAGCTGTCGACCTGGTCGTCCGTTACGGCAGCACCGTTGCCGTCGACGGGCTGTCGCTCTCGGTCGACCCGGGCGAGGTCGTGGCCCTGCTCGGTCCGAACGGGGCCGGGAAGACGTCCACGGTGGAGAGCCTCGAGGGCTACCGCCGTCCGGCCGGCGGGCGGGTGCGCGTGCTCGGTCTCGATCCGCGCACCGATCGCGTCCGGCTCGTCCCCCGTATCGGGGTGATGCTGCAGCGCGGCGGCGTGTACCCGGCCATGACCGCCCGGCAGGTGCTGGCCCTGTTTGCCGCCTTCTATCCCGATCCCGAGGACCCCGAAGAGCTGATCGCCCGCGTGGGGCTACGGGGCGTCGACCGCACGCCGTGGAGGCGCCTGTCGGGTGGCGAGCAGCAGCGTCTGTCGCTGGCCCTGGCCCTGGTCGGCCGGCCCGAGGTGGCGTTCCTCGACGAGCCCACCGCCGGCGTCGACCCCGCCGGGCGCATCGCGATACGCGAGGTCGTGCGCGACCTGGGCGCGGCGGGCCGGTCCGTGCTGCTCACCACCCACGACCTCGAGGAGGCGGAACGCGTGGCGCACCGGGTCGTGATCGTCGCGGGTGGGAAGGTCGTGGCCGTCGGTACGCCGACCGAGCTGATGGCGGCCGGCTCCCGCAGCATCCGCTTCGGCGCCCCGCCCGGCCTGGACCGGGCCGGCCTGGCCGAGGTGATGGGAGCCGCGGTCTTCGAGGAGCAACCGGGCGAGTACCGCGTCGACGCGCCCGCCGATCCGGCGGCGGTGGCCCGCCTGACCGCATGGCTGGCCGAGAAGAACCTGCCCCTTGCGGATCTGCGCGCCGGTCGCCACACCCTGGAGGACGTCTTCCTCCAGCTCACGTCGGGCCGGAGCGTGGCCGAGACGGACCGGGAGAGGAGTAGGAGGCGGTGACGGAGGCCGCGCCCGGAGCAGGGATGCGTACCGCCTTCCGGCCGGTGGTGGCGCAGGCCCGGGCCGAGGTCGGGATGACGCTGCGGCGCGGAGACTCGCTGCTGCTGGCCCTCGGCATCCCCGTGCTGCTGCTCGTGTTCTTCTCGGTCGTCGACGTGCTGCCCACCGGGACCCGTCATCCGGTCGACTTCCTGGCTCCCGGAATCCTGTCGCTGGCGGTGATGTCGACCGCCATGGTGTCGCTCGGCATCGCCACCGGCTTCGAGCGCAGCTACGGCGTGCTCAAGCGGTTGGGCACGACGCCCCTCGGGCGCCCGGCGCTCCTGGCGGCCAAGACCACCGCCGTTCTGGTCGTCGAGGTGCTGCAGACCGCCGTGCTCGTGCCGGTGGCGGTGGGCCTGGGCTGGCGGCCCGGGGGGGACGCCGGGCTGGCCGTGGCGGCGGCCCTTCTCGGCACGGTGGCGTTCGCGGGCATCGGGATGCTCATGGCCGGGACGCTGCGCGCCGAGGCGACACTGGCCGGCGCCAACGGGCTCTACCTCGTGCTGCTCCTGCTCGGCGGGATGGTCGTGCCCCTGGCCAAGCTCCCCGGTGCCCTCCGTGCCGTCTCCCGGGCCCTTCCCGCCGCGGCGCTGTCGGGAGCCCTCTCAGGCGGCTTGGGTACCGGTCATGTGGTCGCTCACGACTGGATCGTGCTGGCGGCGTGGGCGCTGGGGGCGCCAGCAGCGGCGGCCCTCAGCTTCCGCTGGGAGTGAGAGACCCGGGCGTCGGCTACGAGCCGCTCAGGTTGCCGAAGTCGACGGCATTGGAGGGGACCGCCGGCGCCGGGGCGGAGTTGAACTCGTCGAAGGTCAGGTTGGCCTGGCTCCCGCCCTCGAGGGCCAGCAGGTAGGGCTTCCCGGTGGCCGCCACCCAGGCGGTGCCCTCCGAGGACCGGATCGGCAGGGCCCGCTGGCCCCGGAAGGTCGAGACCGCGCCCTTGGTCGCGTTGGTTCCGCTGTCCGACCCGCTCGCCAGCCCGCTGACGAAGCTGTTGACGTTGGTCAGCTGGGCCAGACCTTCCAGGTCCGAGGAGCCCGGCACGCCGGTGACCCACTTACCGGCGAACAGACCGGCGACGCTGGCGTTGACGCCCCCCGCCTTCTGCCAGAAGGACTGGTCCCCCTTGAAGTAGATCTTCGATCCGTTCACCACCAGCTGGAAGGCCGAACCGTCGATGGTCATCTTCCCGCCCCCCGGGCCGGAGTTCTCGACGACCAGGTCGAGGCCGATCGTCTGACCAGTGTCGGTGACCGAGCCGGCGATGTGGAAGCTCTTGAGGCCCTTCATGGCCGCCTCGACGTCCTGGCCGATCTGGTGGACCGGCTTGGCGGCCTCCCCGTTGTCCGGTGGTCCCGAGCCGGCGCTGCCTGAACCGCCCGAGCCTCCGCACGCCGCCAGTCCCACCGCGAGGGACCCGAGAAGCAACGGCCCGCCGATCCATCTGTGCATCTGTGTCTCCCTCAGTCCGCCGAGCCGCCGAACATACAGGACGTTCGCACAGGCCTCTGCCACCTGTCCGGGGCGGTGCCCCACGGCGGGGGCGGACAGGAATGTGACGGTCAGTGCAGGTGGTCCAGCCACCACGACAGGCGGGCGGCGGTCAGGGCTCCGGGGACCGTGCCGACCCGGTGACCGCGCGAGTCGATGAAGACGGTCGTGGGCGTCCCGCCGATCGCGTACCGGCTGGCCACCGAGTCACCGGGATCGAAGCCGGACGGGTAGGGGATGTGGTAGCGCCGGAGGAAGCCCTGCGCCCCCGACCGCGTGTCCTCCAGGTCGACGCCGACGAAGTGGACCCGGCCACCTTCGGCGCGCGCCGATGCCGCCAGGATCGGCAGCTCGGTCCGGCAGGGCACGCACCACGATCCCCAGAAGTTGAGGACGACGGGCCGGCCTCGCAGGGCGGCCAGGTCCACCACTGCCCCCCCGCCGTAGACCGACGGCAGCGTGAACGCCGGGGCGGCCCCGGCGTCGACCACCTTGTCGTCGGGCTGCTTGGGGGGCTGGGGTACCAGGTTCAGGCCGTAGAGGGCGCCCAGGATGACGATCGTGCCGATGGTCGAGACGCCGATGATGATCCGGGTCCGGCGCGGGAGGGAGCGGAAGCCTCGCGACGGCCGGGGACCGCCGGTGGGCGGGTCGCTCAACGCAAGATCAGCTGGTCGGCCGCCATGGCCACGAAGAGCACCGTGAGGTAGGTGATCGAGTAGCCGAACAGCCCCATGGCGTGGCCGGGCGAGCCGGACCGGAGCAGCACGACGCCCCGGGCCAGGAACACGGCGCCCAGGATCACCGCCGCGCTCAGGTAAAGCCATCCGAGGTGGGCCACCGGGGCCAGCACCAGCGACGCGACCCAGAGTGCGGCCGTGTAGCCGATGATGCGCCATGCCGTGACGCGGAGGGAGCTGACCACCGGGAGCATCGGCACCTCGGCGGCGGCGTAGTCCTCGCGGTAGCGCACCGCCAGGGCCCAGAAGTGTGGAGGGGTCCACAGGAAGATCACGGCAAACAGCACCACGGGAGCGAGCGCCAACCGTCCCGTCACCGCCGACCAACCGACGAGAACGGGAACGGCGCCCGCCGCACCGCCGATCACGATGTTCTGCTTCGACGTCCGCTTGAGCCACAGCGTGTACACGAAGACGTAGAACAGGGTGGCGCTCACCGCCAGCACGGCCGACAGCAGGTTGACTGCCGACCACAGCTCGGCGAAGGCGGCGATCTCGAGGATGACGGCAAAGGTCAGCGCCGCCCGCGGCGTCACCGCCCCCGTGACCAGCGGACGGTTCCGCGTCCGCTTCATGAGGGCGTCGATGTCGCGGTCGACGTACATGTTCACGGCGTTGGCCCCGCCGGCCGCCAGCGCCCCCCCGACCAGCGTTGCCAGGACCAGCCATCCGGAGGGGACGCCCCGCGCCGCCACGACCATGGTGGGCACGGTGGTCACCAGGAGCAGCTCGATGATCCGCGGCTTGGTCAGCGCCACGAAGGCGCCGACCCGGGCGGTCAGGCTGCGCCGCAGCGCCACGGGCACGGCCAGCGCGTCGACGGACATGACCCGCCAACACTACGAGGCGGGGTCGGCGGCCTCCAAAGCGGGCCAACGACGGGGTTAGCCTTCCCGGTCGTGAGAGCCCCCGCCGTCGCCCCGGTCGCGGCGACGCGCCTGTTCCGGGTGGCCCTGGGTGCCCTCTGCCTCATCGTGGTCACCGGCGCGGGGGTCCGGCTCACCCAGTCCGGACTGGGCTGTCCCGACTGGCCGACCTGCTCCGGCAGCCGGCTGGTAGCCGCCTGGCACTACCACGCCGTCATCGAGTTCGGGAACCGGGTCGTCACCGTGGCCGTGACGGTGGCGGTCCTGGCTGCCCTGGCCGCCGCCTGGCTGCGGGTGCCGAGGCGCCGGGACCTGGTGGGTCTGGCCGCCGGGCTGGTGGCGGGGGTGGTGGCCCAGGCCGTGCTCGGAGGCATCACCGTCCTCGCCAAGCTGGCCCCCGGGTGGGTCATGGCCCACTTCCTCCTCTCCATGGCGGTGATAGCCGTCGGGGTGGTCCTGGTGCGCCGGTCCGGACAGCCCGAGGGTGAGCGCCGTCCCCGGGTCGGCCCCGACGTGGTGTGGGCGGGGCGGGCCCTCGTGGCGCTGACGACGGTCGTCCTCGGGCTCGGAACGGTCGTGACCGGGGCGGGCCCGCACTCGGGGGCCCGGGGCGTGGGCCGGCTGCCGATCTCGGCTCGCGACGCCGCCGAGGTGCACAGCGGGCTGGTGCTGATGCTGGTCGGCTTCTCCCTCGCGGCGGCGGTTCTGCTGCGCAGCCCGCGGGTCCCGCCCGACGTGGAGCGCTCCGGCCGCATCGTCGTCTACGCCCTGGCCGTCCAGGGCGCCATCGGCTACGCCCAGTACTTCTCGGGGGTGCCGGCGGTGCTGGTGGAGTTCCACGTGGTCGGGGCGCTGGCGGTCTGGCTCTCCGTCCTCCGGCTCCACCTGTCGCTCACCGCCCGGGTGCCGCCGGTCGTGGCCGTGGCGGCGGAGCCCGTGCCGGCGGGGGACGGACGGGCCCTGGCCGGGGTCTGACCGGCGGTGCCGACCCCCACCGCGCCGTCACCGACCCGGATCGACCAGCCGATCGGCGGGGAGGACGTCCGCCCCGACCGCCCCTGGCTCGTGATCGTGTGGAACGACCCGATCAACCTGATGTCCTACGTGACCTACGTGTTCCAGAAGCTGTTCGGCTACAGCCACGACAAGGCCACCCGGCTCATGCTGCAGGTGCACCACGACGGAAAGGCGGTCGTGTCGAGCGGCAACCGGGAACGGGCCGAGATGGACGTGTTCCGCCTCCACAAGCACGGTCTGTGGGCCACCATGGAACAGAGCGACTGAACGATGGCGCAGCCGACCGGAGCCGGGCGCTGACGTGGTGAGGATCGGGCGGCGCATCCGCCGCAACCGGCGCGGTGAGTTCGAGCTGCGGCTCCCGTCCGAGGAGCGCGAGATGCTCCGATCGCTCCCGGGCCAGCTCCTGGCCCTGCTGGGCGGCGGCAGTGATGAACCCGACCTGCACCGGCTGTTCCCGCCCGCCTACGCCCGGGACCGCGAGGCCGAGGCCGAGTACCGCGGCATGGTCGGGTCCGAGCTGCTCGAGAGCCACCAGGAGGCGCTGCGGATCATGGCCGCCACTCTCGACCAGCCCCACCTCGACGAGGAGCAGCTGACGGCGTGGCTGACCGGGCTCAACGAGCTGCGGCTGGTGCTGGGCACCCGGCTCGACGTCAGCGAGGACCAGCAGCCCCTGGACCCGGGCCATCCGGATGCTCCCGCCATGGCCCTGTACGGCTACCTGACCTGGCTGCAGGAGCAGGCGGTGGAGGCCCTCTCCGAGGCCCTCTGAGTGGACCCCGCTGCAAGGATGGGGCCGGTGAGGACCGCCCGCCTGCCAGTCGACGGCGCCGTCTCGCTTGCGGTCGACATCTGGCCGGGCGGGGAGGGCGCCGGGTTCCTCCTCGCCCACGGCCTGGCCTCGAACTCGCAGCTGTGGTGGGCGACGGCCGAGCGCCTGCACGAGCTCGGCCACGCCTGCGCTTCGGTGGACCAGCGGGGCCACGGCCGGTCGGACAAGCCCGACGACGGATACACCGTGGACCGGGCCTGCGCCGACCTGGCGGCGGTCCTGTCCCACCTGCGCCGGGAGGTCCCGGGCTTCGATGACCGGATCGTGGTGGCCGGTCAGTCGTGGGGGGGCAACGTGGTGCTCGAGCTGGCGTGGCGGGACCCCGACATGCTGGCGGGGGTGGTGGGCGTCGACGGCGGGACCATCGAGCTCTCCCGGCCCTTCCCCGTCTGGCAGGAGTGCGCCCGGGCGCTGGCCCCGCCCCCCCTGGCCGGCACGCCCCTCGAGGAGATCGAGGCCTTCCTGCGCCGGTCCCATCCGCACTGGCCCGAGTCGGGGATCCGGGCCACGCTCGCCAGTCTGGAGGTCCGGGCCGACGGCACGGTCGCGCCCTGGCTGAGCTTCGAGCGCCACATGCTCCTGCTCCGCGCCCTGTGGGAGCACCACCCGTCGACCCGGTACCCCGAGATCAAGGTCCCGGTGCTGCTCGTGCCGGCGGACAGCGGCGGATCCGATGACATCTCCACCGGGAAGCGGGAGTCGGTCGACGAGGCGGTGCGGGCCATCCCGAGGGCCGCCGCCCACTGGTTCAGCCCCGCCGACCACGACATCCACGCCCAGTTCCCCGACGAGCTGGCCGAGCTCCTGCACGCCGAGGCGACAGGGGGAGTCCTGGCATGACGGCGGCTCCGGGGCCCGAGGCCCGGCTCCCCCGTCTCCTCGTGGTGATGGGCTCGGGAGAGACGAGCCCGACGATGGTGAAGACCCACCGCGCCCTCCTCGAGCGCCTCGGCCCGGCCCCCGTCCCCGCCGTTCTGCTCGACACCCCGTTCGGCTTCCAGGAGAACGCGGACGACATCACCGAGCGGGCCGTGCACTACTTCACGGAGAGCGTGGGGGCGCACCTCGACGTCGCCTCGTTCCGGTCGAGCGCCGACGCCGCCGACGCCGTGGCCCACGAGCGCATGCTCGACCGGCTGCGGCGGGCGCGCTACGTGTTCGCCGGGCCGGGCAGCCCGTCCTACTCCCTGCGGCAGTGGCGGGGATCGGCCATCCCGGACGCCCTGGCCGAGAAGCTGGGGGGCGGCGGGTGCGTCTGCTTCGCCAGTGCCGCCGCCCTCACGCTCGGCGTGGCGACCGTGCCGGTCTACGAGATCTACAAGGTGGGCGAGGATCCCCAGTGGCTGGAAGGGCTCGACCTCCTCTCGGCCGCCGGCCTCCGGGCGGCGGTGATCCCTCACTACAACAACGCCGAGGGCGGGAACCACGACACCCGGTTCTGCTACCTCGGTGAGCGGCGCCTGCGCCAGATCGAGCCCAGCCTCCCCGACGGGACCTTCGTTCTGGGGGTGGACGAGCACACCGGTTGCGTCTTCGACCTGGACGACGGCACCGCCACCGTCGTGGGACTCGGCGTGGTGACGGTGCGGTCCCGGGGCCGGTCCGAGGAGTTCCCCTCCGGGACCATGGTGGCGATCGGGGAGCTGGCCGCCACGGCCGAGCGGCTGGCCACCGGGGTCCAAGGAGCGCCTGTGGGGGAAGGCGGGGTCGCCAACCTCGGGCTCGGCGAGGACGGCCGGGCATCGCTGTCGGTTCCACTTGATCCCGGATCGACCGCCGGGCGGCGGGCCCGGTCCCCGCTGATGGAGGCGGTCGAGACCCGCCAGCGGGAGTTCGACGGGGCACTGGAGCGGCGGGACGCCGACGGGGCGGCCGCCGCCATCCTCGGGCTCGACTCCGATCTGGCCGCCTGGGCGGCCGACACGACCCAGTCGGACGAGATGGACCGGGCGCGCCGCGCTCTGCGGGCGATGGTGGTCCGCCTCGGGGAGGCGGCCGCCGGTGGGATGCAGGACCCACGGGACGTCGTAGCCCCCTACGTCGAGCTGGTCCTGGGGCGGCGGAGGGCGGCGCGGGAGGAACGGCGCTTCGCCGAGGCCGACATCCTCCGCGACGGGCTGATCTCGCTCGGCGTGGAGGTCATGGACGGCCCGACAGGCACGACGTGGGAGCTCAAGGACGCCCCCTGACCAGGCAGGACCGGCGCCAGAAGAGCCACCGGCCGGTGGGGGCTCCCGCACCCCCCTGGTACTCTTGCCGCCACCTTCAGCGGGAGCGGGCCCCCATCGTCTAGTGGCCTAGGACGCCGCCCTTTCAAGGCGGTAACACGGGTTCGAATCCCGTTGGGGGTGCTCGGCGCCAAGCCCCGTCCGCTGGTTTGGGCCATCCCCTCCATCCGGACACCAGCGCCATGACGACCCCCGACGCACCTTCCCCGGATGACCGGCTCCGGGCCATCGCGGTCGTCACCGACTCGGCCATCGGGCACCTCGACGTCGACGACCTCCTCGAGGAGCTGCTGGCCCGGGTCGTCGAGCTCCTGCAGGCCGACACCGCCGCCGTGCTGCTCCTCGACGAGTCCGGCGGCTACCTGGCCGCTCGGGCCACGTTCGGCATCGAGGAGGAGGTCCGCCAGGGCGTGCGGGTGCCGCTGGGAGTCGGCTTTGCCGGACACGTGGCGGCCGATCGCCGCCCGATCAGGCTGGACGTCGTCGACGCCACCACGGTGTGGAACCCGATTCTCTGGGAGAAGGGCATCGTCAAGATGCTCGGCGTGCCTCTGCTCGTCGGGCCCGATCTTCTCGGCGTCCTCCACGTCGGCCGGGTGGCCGATGTGGCGTTCACGGACGACGACGAATTCCTCCTGGAGCTCGTGGCCGCCCGGATATCCGGAGCCGTCCAGTCCCGCCAGCTCGAGGTCGAACGGGCTGCGGCCCGCATCGTGCAGCGGAGCCTCCTGCCCTCGAGGCTCCCTCACTGTCCCGGTTTCGAGTTCGCCACCCGCTATGTCCCTGCCGAGGAGGGCGGGGTCGGTGGAGACTGGTACGACGCCTTCGTCCTGCCGTCGGGGGATCTGTGGGTGATGACCGGAGACGTTGCCGGCCACGGCCTGGAGGCGGCCATCACCCTGGGCCGTCTCCGGTCGGCGTTGCGCGCGTACGCCCTGCAGGGCGGCTCCCCGTCCGAGGTCCTCGCACTCGCTGACCGCAAGTTCCAGTTCTTCGACCCCGGGAAGATGGCCACGGTCGTGTGTGCGCTGTTCCCTCCCCCGTACGACCGTTCCCGGATGGCGACAGCCGGCCATCCTCCGCCTGTCCTTGCGGTTCCTGAAGGGCAGGCGCAGCTGGTCGAGGTGAGCACCGGTCCACCTCTCGGCGTGACCCGGTACGAGCCCGAGCTGGCCGAGTTCGACCTGCCTCAGGGGGCTCTCTTGCTCTTCTTCACGGACGGTCTGATCGAGCGCCGGGACGAGTCCATAGACGTGGGGCTGGCCCAGCTGGCCAGCGTCGTGACGGCCGACACTCCCGAGCTCGTGTGCCGTCGGGTCATGGCCGCCCTCATCGGCGGGGCCAAGCCCACCGACGACATCGCGGTCATGGCCCTCCGGCGGACCCCCTGACCCCTGCCGGCAGCCGGGCTCCCGTCTGTAACCCCGGATTGACAGATCAGGGCCGGGGCCCGGGCGAGGACCCGTGTCTTTCATCGGGTCCTTCACCGGGCGAACCGGATCCCGCAACACGGATAAGGTTTCAACCCCGCTCCTTCGGGAGCGCCTGGTAAGCCCAGGGACCTGTGGTGCAGTTTGGAGTGCACGCCGGCCTGTCAAGCCGGAGGTCGCGGGTTCAAATCCCGTCAGGTCCGCAAGGTCCCCCCGGGGGCCGAGGTCGGGTAGCTCAGTTGGTAGAGCGCGCGCCTGAAAAGCGCGAGGTCACCGGATCGACGCCGGTCCCGACCACCAACAAAGCCCAGTCAGGCGGGGGATCCCGGGGCCTGGGCTCTTCCATGCCCGACTCCGTGCCATCCATGTGCCATAAGCCTCAGCCGGCATCACGGCCCTCGTCCTGGTCATCGGTGTGGATACGGAAGTTGCTCCGTTCGATGGGAGTGCCCTCGGGGCTGGTGAACACGTAGGCATCGGGGGCCGCGGGCACGTAGGTGGCCAGGTGACGACGAAGCTCCGTCACAGGCTGCGGAGGAACGGCAACCACCCGGCGACCGGCGGCACTCTCGGGGTGATCCTCGATCACATCGCCCGATGCCAGACGCAATCGTTTCCGCCGGACGGTGATGGTGGCGGTGTCCAGGTCCCTCCGCCGCAGGGCGAACAACTCCCCTTGGCGCAACCCGCCGAGCCCGGCAGTCCGGATGAGCGCCCGGTAGCGGTCGGGCACCGCCTCTTGAGCGCCCCGTACCAACTCCGGATGAGCTCCGGGGTCAGATCAGCGATCGCGACCTCCCCTAAGGCCGGGATCTCCGGGTCGATCTTCGGCAACACGTACACGCGCAGCTGTGCGGCGTAGATCTCACGCGTCCGCGGTGCCAGGTTGGCCCGACCGCGCAGCCAGGCCTCCGAGTACTCGCGGAGCGTGATCGTGGAGGGCGGGCGGCACTCGTGGCTGCTGAGCGATCCCGAGGCGCTGCCGGCCATCGTCGGCCACCTGGTTGCAGGTCCCTCGGTGACGCCTGGGCCCGCAGCGTCGGACCGGCTGGGCTCGATCCCGCCGCTCCCACCCTCGCCGAGGTCCAGTCCGCGATGTTGGCCCCCGAACCCGTTGGCGGGCTACCTATCGAGCAGCGTGGAGTTCATCGCCACAGGCACAAAGAGGCCCCCCGGTACCGATGGGCACCGCAGGGGAGCCGCCCCGGCGCCCGGCTGCCTGAACGCCTCGACAGGCCGAGGCGATCCGCCCAGGGTCGACAGTCCGTTCCTGCGATCTGGTTGCGCGAGCTGGGCAGGTGATCCCGTTCCAGAACCGTCGATCTCGGACGCCGACTCGAGCGCGCTCAGCGCACCCTGCCAGGCCTGGCTACTAACGGTCCCCGGGCCCGTGGTATGACTTGACACCTACACAACGTTCATGGGACTACGACCGCGAACCCAGCCCGGAGCGGCGCTATTCGGTGCGGGAGGTGTGGCCAGCGTCGCCTGCATCGGGGAACTGACCCGCTGCGCCGAAGCGGTTGAAGTCAATGCCGGTGTGTCTAGCGGGATGAGGGAACACCCACGTGAGGTCCCTTATGATGAAGGGCCAGCGAGCACAGGAACGGCGATCCATCGTCGCGGAGGTCGATCACCTTCGCGCAAATCACGCGTTGAACCTCGGCCTCTATCCTGCGGCGCTCCGTGGTTATCTCGGCGCTCGTAGGTGCCTCGCTCGGACGCAGCGCTCGTTCACGGAAATCCACATCCGCCATGCTACTCCGTGCGGAGCAACAATGATCTGGAGGGGCTTGGGCGACGGTGCAACGGCGGCTGTCGGCCTCAGGGCCTCATGAGAGCAAGCTTGTCCTTGGGAGCCCTCAGGTAACCCTCACGGCAGGCGGTGCGGTGGGACAGAAGGATGGTGAGGATCACCCCTATGACGGTGATCCCCAGGGCGGACGCCTGCTTCACTGCCACGAAGGTCGCAAGGGGGAGGAACAGGAGCAGGACAAACGATGTCGCCGCAGTGGTGAGGTTGACGATCGCCCACAGGGCCGTGAGTCTTCGGAACAGCGATCTCACGCCGGGGTTCTCGGCCATCTTAGGGGAGATCGGCCAGAAGTCCCCGGCCATGCGGGCGATGAGCGGGCGTCCCCACAGCAGAGAGCCAAGGAAGACAGCGCCGATTACGAGGGTCCCCAGGATCGGCTGCAGGAAGTACATGAACGTGCTACCGGAACCGATAGCGACCACGGTACGAACGGTCAGGGCGATGACCGCAAGCACGAGAAGCGGTGAAACCGCCCGACGCCGGACCAGCCTCCAGACCAGGCAGCTGTAGATCCAGCACAGCGCGGCGATATAGGCGACTCCCAGGCCGCCCAGGACCAAGCTCAGGTAGAAGACACCGGCAGGGATGACGGTTGCCTCGAGGAGCTTCGGTCCGCCACGTCGGGCCACCGTGCCCACCACCGCCCGGCGGGACAACTCGGGGGGCCGATCGGAGGAAGGACGCTCATCGATCACTGGATCTCCATCAGGAACTACTCCCGGCGCGGCGACGACCGCCCGGGACCAGAGGCTGGTGGACGGAAGCGGGCCGGTGGTGACAACCGAAGGACTGTCTAGGATCATGCTGCCTTCCCGGCGTGACCTGTTCAGTCCCGTCCTAGATGGGTCATCGGCACCTGGCGTTGGACGAGTTAAGGAGCCGCCGTCTGGCGGGTTCCTACGAGAGCCCTGATCCGTCGGATCAGGCGGTCGGATCAGCCGACTCGGCGGACATTCGACGCATTCGGGCCCTTGGGCCCGGCTGTCACTTCGAACTCGACCTTGTCGTTCTCCTCGAGGTTGCGATACCCCGCCCCCTCGATGGCGCTGAAGTGAACGAACACGTCAGGTCCATCGTCCTGGGTGATGAAACCGAACCCCTTGTCGGGGTTGAACCACTTCACGGTTCCGTTAGCCATGAGCAATCCCTCCTTCCCTGGCCGATGCCGGACATCTGGTCCCGGTGGCCCCCGACCGTCCGGCCGGGCAGGGAACCGCTCGAAGCCTTGCTGCGAAGCTGCACCCCTTTGAGTCCCTTGGCTTCGCCACGGCTCGCTCTGTTCCCTTCAAGAGACTTGAGGACTCTCTGTGTCAACGGCGGTCCAAAGCTGACCCAGTGGCGTCGGTCGAAAATTGACCCACCCCCCGGGTCCCATGCTCACGCAGCGTCGTCGTTAGGCACCCTCCCCAGGTCTCGGTCCTTGAGCCGGTAGCTGTCGCCCTTCAGGGAGATGACCGTGGCGTGATGGACCAGGCGGTCGATCATGGCGGCGGCCACGGTGGCGTCCCCGAACACCTCTCCCCAGCGACCGAAGGGCTTGTTGGAGGTGACGATGAGGCTGGCCCGCTCGTAGCGGGCCGAGACCAGCTGGAAGAACAGGTTGGCCGCCTCGGCCTCGAAGGGGATGTAGCCGACCTCGTCGACGACGATCAGCGGATAGCGACCCAGCCGGCGCAACTCCTCGTGGAGCTTGCCGCCGGCATGCGCCAGAGCCAGGCGGTCCACCCACTCCGCGGCGGTGGCGAAGAGGACCCGGTGCCCGGCTTGGCAGGCCCGGATCGACACCCCGATCCCCAGATGCGTCTTGCCGGTGCCGGGAGGCCCGAGGAACACGACGTTGTCCTTGGCCTCGATGAAGTCCAGGGCGCCGAGGTGGGCGATGTCGTCGCGCTTCAAGGACCGCTGGAAGCTGAAGTCGAAGTCCTCGAGGGTCTTGCGGGCTGGGAAGCGGGCGGCCCGGATGCGGATTTCGCCACCGTTGGACTGTCGGGCCGCCACCTCCCGCTCCAGGGCAGCGGCCAGGAACTCCTCATGGGTCCAGGACTCGGCCCGGGCTCGCTCGGCCAGGCGTTCGACGCTCCTCGCCAGGGTCGGGGCCTTGAGCGCCCGGCACAGAAAGGCGATGTCGGCGGCGGGGCGGGACTTGGCAGCGGTGGCCATCACGCCACCCCGGTGATGCGGTCATAGACGGCCAGGTCTCGCTCCTCGACGGCGTGGCCGAGGGCGACCTCGACGGCTGCCTCGGCGCGCATCGCCCGCAGGACCCGGGCGTGGTCGGGGGCCAAGAAGGTCTCGTGGCGGCCACAGAAGCGCCGGTGGCGGGCCACCTCGGTTCCCTGGCAGGTGACCACCACCCACTCCAGGCCGACGCGGACCTCGACCAGGCGTCCCACATAGCGGGGGTTCACCGAATAGTCGTTGGTGTCGACCCGCACGTAGTGGTCCCGGGCCACCCGCCACCCGAAGCGCCACGACACGTCGGGCAGCACCGGTGGGAAGCCCAACATGGCGCCCCGGTCCTCGCACATCGCCTCGGCGGGGCGCACCTTGGTGGTGGCGTGGATGCGGTTGTTGGCCCGGCGCAGCCAGGTCGTCAGCTGGTGGTTGAAGTCGGCCATGTCCTCGAAGGACCGCCCCGGCAGGAAGGAGGTCTCCAGGTAGCCGTTGTTGCGCTCGATCACGCCCTTGGTCTCGGGGTCGGCGCGCTTGCAGAGCATCGCCCCCATGCCGAGCGTGCCCCGGAAGGCGTTGAACTCCCGGGTGAAGGCGGGCCGTCCCTGGCGCCAGGCGCCGATGCAGCCCTCCTGGTCCCAGAGCACCCGACGGGGCACGGCGCCGAACTGGTGCAGGACCTGGAGGTGGCCGGCGAGGACGTCGTGGGCGGCCCGAGACGGGACCATCCAGGCCCCGAGGAACCGGGAGTAGGCGGCGGAGCCGACCACCACCCAGCACTTGTCGGCCTGGCCCCGGCTGAGGGGGATCTCCACGGCGGGCTGCCACAGGTCGAACTGGGCGAGCTGTCCGGGCCGATACACGGTCCGCTGGGCGGGGTCGGGTGCGACGAACAGCGGGCGGAGCTCGCGCACCCGCTCCTTGAGCACCGTCATGCCCCGGGACCATCCGATGCGCTCGGCGATCACCGTCGTGGGCATCGTCGGGAACTGACGGAGCAGCTCGAGGATCTCCGTCTCCACGGCGTCGACCGCCGAGCCGACGCCCGCCCGCTCATAGCGGGGTGGGCCGGTCGAGCGCAGGGCCTCGCGCACCGTGTTCCTGGCGATGCCGAGGTGGCCAGCGATGGCCCGGATGCCCATTCCCTCGGCGCGGTGGAGCCGACGGATCTCGGCCCAGTCCTCCACGTTGATCACCCTTCCTTCCCCCTGGCTCGTCTGGAGCCAGGGTCCGAGTCCCAGCACGGTCAGTGGTGGACCCGGGGAGGGGTGGGTCAGTTTTCGGCCGTCGATAGTGGGTCAGTTTTCAGCCGACGCCGACACT
>DASSEU010000018.1:0-51345 GCA_035695125.1 Acidimicrobiales bacterium | reverse complement strand
CGGGATCATCGCCGGCCGGTCCGACCTGGTGGCCGCCTGCGCCCGCCACCCCCTGGCCCGGGCCCTGCGCCCCGGCGGCCTCGTGCTCACCGCCCTGCAGGAGGTGGCCCTCACCTATCTCCGCCGGGAGCCGGTCCCGTTCTGGCGCATGGCGGCGGTGCCGGTGGCCGAGCTGCGGCGCCGGGCGGGCGGGGTGGCGGCGGCCGCGGGCACGCACGTGAGCGTCGTCGACTGCGCATCGGTGCCCGGTGGCGGCTCTCTACCGGGTACCGACATCCCGTCCGCCGGCGTTGCCGTAGGTGGAGACGTGACCGAGGCCCTGCGCGCCGCCCGTCCCGTACCGGTCATCGCCCGCGTGCGGGACGGCCGCACGATCTGCGACCTGCGCACGGTCGACCCCGCCGATGACGCCGTCATAGCCGCTGCCCTGAAGTGACCGTCGTCGCTACTGCGGGGCACGTCGACCACGGCAAGTCCACGCTCGTCCACGCCCTCACGGGTACCGACCCCGACCGCTTCCGGGAGGAGAAGGAGCGGGGCCTCACCATCGACCTCGGCTTCGCGTGGACCACCCTGGCGTCGGGGCGGGAGCTGTCCTTCGTGGACGTCCCCGGCCACGTGCGCTTCATCAAGAACATGCTGGCGGGGGCCGGCGCCGTCGAGGCCTGCCTGTTCGTCGTGGCCGCCACCGAAGGCTGGAAGCCCCAGTCCGAGGAGCACCTCCGGATCCTCGAGCTTCTCGGCGTGGCCCACGGCATGGTGGCGCTCACCAAGGTGGGCCTGGTCGACGAGGAGACCGAGGAGCTGGCCCGCCTCGAGCTGGCCGACCAGGTGGCCGGCACCTTCCTCGAGGACGCCGAGGTGGTGGCCGTGGACGCCCCCACCGGCCGGGGACTCGACGAGCTGCGCTCCGCCCTCGACCGCCTGTTGGCGGGCACGCCCGACGCCGCCGACCGGGGCCGTCCCCGCCTCTGGATCGACCGGGTCTTCCCGGTCCGGGGAGCCGGCACCGTCGTGACCGGCACCCTGGCCGGCGGGCCCCTCGGCACCGACGACGCCGTGGAGATCGTCCCGGCCGGCCACGGCCGTGCCTCCGGGGCCACCCCCCTCACGGCCCGGGTGCGCGGACTCCAGTCCCACCAGCGCCGGGTCGACCGGCTCGGCCCCGGCCATCGCACCGCCGTCAACCTGGCCGGGGTCCCCCACGACCGCCTCTGGCGGGGCCAGGCCGTGGTCCGCCCCGGGCAGTGGGCCCCCACCCGCGCCTTCGACGCCTCCCTCACGGTCCTGGCCTCCCTCGGCCACGAGGTCACGCGGCGGGGCGCCTACCACCTCTACGCCGGCGCCGGTGAGCACCCCGTCGCCATCCGGCTCCTCGGCGGCGGCGTGCTCTCCCCGGGCGAGGCCGGCTTCGCCCGTATCCACCTCCCCCTCGCCCTCCCGCTCCTACCGGGGGACCGCTTCGTGCTGCGGGAGTCGGGCCGGGCCGAGACGGTCGGCGGCGGCGAGGTCCTCGACGTCTCCCCCGTGCTGCCCGCCTCCCGCGCCCGCCCCGACCGCTCCGTCGACCGGGTCGTGACCGAGCGGGGCTGGGTCGAGGCCTCCCTCCTCGAGCGGCTGACCGGCGTCCGGGTCGAGCCCAACGTCGGGGGCCGCTGGGTCGCCTCCCCCGAGGCCCTGGAGGCCGTCGTGTCCTCCGTGCGGGCCAAGTCCGAGGGCGCCGGTCCGCTGGGCCTGGACCCCGCCTCCCTCACCGAGCGGGAGCGGGCCGTGCTCGACCGGGTCGGCACGCCGGCGCCGGCGCCGGAGCTGGACGTGCCGTGGCTGTCGGCCCTGGAGGCGGAGCCGTTCTCCCCCCCGCCCCCGGACGGGGTCGACCGGGCGCTGGTCCGCGAGCTGGTCAAGCGGGGGCAGGTGGTGGAGCGCGACGGGATCCACTTCGCCCCGAATGCGGTGGCCCGGGCCGCCGAGGTGGTCGCCTCGCTCCTGGCCCGCCAGCCCGAGGGGGTGACCGCCTCAGAGATCCGGGAGGCCCTGGGGACCACCCGCAAGTACCTGCTGCCCCTGCTTGGCCACCTCGACGCCACCGGAGTCACCCGCAGGCGGGGCGACGTGCGCATCGCCGGCCCCCGCCTCCCCGCCCCGGCCGTCTCCGCCCCGGACGTCTCCGGGGAGGCACCGGCCCGGGCCGAGCGCTGATCTCCGCCGGTGACCCTCCGCTGCCGCCGGGGAGACCTCCCCGACTGTTGAAAACCAAATTTACCGGGCGTATATGAAAGTTCTTATACGCCCGGCCTGATACCACGGATGGCGGTCGACAGGTCCCAGTCCGTCACGGATTACCGGGCATCTACCCGCTGGGCGTGCCGGGGCGACCGCATTGGGCGGAAAAGTACCGGTCGTATATGAATGTTCTTATACGGCCGCCCAAAAGCATTTCGGAAAGGGCGGGGAGGAGAGGTCCAGCGGTCGCAGTCCCTAGCCGAGCTGGGCGGCGGGCGCCGTCGAGCGGCGCTGGGTCAGCCGGCGGATCATCCCGGCGGGGAGGCGGCGGGATCCGGCCGGCTCGGCCGCCAGGAGCTCGGCCACGACCCGGGCGAAGCGGCGGGGCTCTCCCAGCATCCAGGCGTGGGTGCCCCTGACGATCCGGCCCTCGACCGAGAGGAGCTGGCACATGGCCTCGAAGTTGGCCCGGGGGACGATGCGGTCGCGCTCGGACCACACGACCGAGACCCGCACGCCCCGGCGCCGGAGGTGCGACAGCTCCTGGCCGAGGTCGGCGGTGCGGGCCAGGTTGGCCACGCTCATGACGGCCCTGGGATTGCGCACGAAGTTCGGCACGGCCCCGCCGATGACCCGCGGGAGGGTCACGAACCCGTTCGGGGTCAGCAGATCACCCGGGAAGTACAGGCCCCACTGCCACCAGGGCCGCTCGGCGATGCCCCGGACCCGGCCGTCGGCACCGGCCATCCAGGTGCCCCCGCCCACGGCGTTCACGAGGACCACGTGGCGGGCCCGGCGATCCAGCACCCGGGCGGCGCAGGCCGCGACCCCCCCTCCGAAGGAGTGCCCGACGAGGCGGACGGGCCCGGTGATCCCGGTCTCGGCCAAGAAGGACTCGACCCACGCCGCATAGCCGGGGAAGCTGGTCGACCCGCCGGGCAGACCGGCCGTGCCGCCGAACCCGGGCAGATCGGGGGCCAGGACGCGGTGGCCCGACCGGGCCAGCTCGTGGATGGCACCCGAGTAGGCGCCGGCGGTCAGGCCCCAGCCGTGGAGGAAGACGACGGGTGGACCCTGCTCATCGTGGTGGGCCGGATCGGCCACCCCGTAGCGGGTGCGGCGGCCGTCGACCTCGGTCGACTCCCAACGCAGGATGGGCCCCCCGTCCCCCACAGCTGAGATATCGGCAATTTGGCCCGGATCTACAGGGTCCGCCATCCGCGAACCATAAGCCACCGGCGCGCCGCCGGCGTGTAACCCCGGGGTCAGACGGCCTGGCGCCCGAGCACGACCTTGCGCTCGAGCTCGTTGAGGCCACCCCAGATGCCGTGGGGCTCCCGGATCCGCAGGGCGTACTCGAGGCAGGGCTTGCGGACCGAGCAGGTCGAGCAGATCGACTTGGCCCGGCCCTCGCGGTCCGCCTTCTCCTCTTTCCGCTCGAAATGGGACGGGGGGAAGAAGACGACGGCCTGGGGACCTCGGCACGCGGCCTTGAGCTGCCAGGTCTCCTCGACACGCTGGATGGTCACAGCACCAACCCCCGATCCCCCGATCCGATGGTGAAGTTACCGGCCCCACGGGCCCCAAACAAGGGTCAAATCTGGACGGCACTAGGCCTGACCTGGGCCAATGCCGCTCCCGGAACGGGAACGGGTTCCAGACCCGACGCGGCGCGGGGCGGTGGGTAGCCTCCCGCGGGAGATGGACCCCGCCTCTTTCTGTCAGTCCGCCCGGGTGCTGATCGTGGCGGGGAAGGGCGGGGTCGGAAAGACCACCGTCACCGCGGCCGTGGCCCGCATGGCCTCGCGTCTGGGGCTTTCGACCCTGATAGTCGAGATCGAGGGCAAAAGCGGCCTCGGGGCCACCTTCGGCCATCCCGACCCCCTGAC
Source organism: Acidimicrobiales bacterium (assembly GCA_035695125.1). GTDB lineage: Bacteria > Actinomycetota > Acidimicrobiia > Acidimicrobiales > JAJPHE01 > DASSEU01. Next base: position 47,233 of record DASSEU010000018.1, on the reverse strand, counting down.
CTACGAGGAGGTCGTGCTGCTGCCGGCCGAAGGGGGGCGGGCCGAGGTCCGGGCCCGCACCCTCACGCCCGACGACGCCCTGGTCGAGTACCTGGTCGACCACGGCCTCAAGCGGGTCTCCAAGCGCCTGGTCTCGTCCGGGGCCCTCGACGTCGTGGCGACCGCCGTCCCGGGCCTGCGGGACATCCTCGTGCTGGGCAAGGTCAAGTCGCTCGAGCGGGCCTCGGCCGCCGACCTGATCGTGGTGGACGCCCCCGCCGCCGGCCACGCCGTGACGTTCCTGACCAGCGCCCGGGGGCTTCTGGACGCCTTCCGGGTGGGGCCCATCCGCACCCAGGCCCAGGACGTCGTGAACCTCCTCTCGGACCCGAGGCGCTGCCAGGTGCTGCTCGTGACCCTCCCCGAGGAGACCCCGGTCAACGAGGCGGTGGAGACGGCGTTCAAGATCGAGGACCGGGTCGGGGTGAGCCTGACCCCCCTGGTGGTCAACGGGGTCTACCCCGCCGCCGAGGGGCTGGCCGAGTTCAGCCCCGACCGGGCCACCGTCGCCGGCGTGGCCGCCGAGGACGCCGAGGCGCTGCAGGCCGCCGCCTCCTTCCGGCTCGGGCGCCAGGCCCTCCAGGCCGAGCAGATCGGGCGCCTGGCCGAGGCCCTGCCCCTGCCCCAGCTCCGCCTGCCCTACCTGTTCTCGGGCGAGCTGGGTGCGGCCGAGGTGGAGCGGCTGGCCGAGGCCCTGGCGGCCGGGATCTCGGCCCTGCCCGAGCCGGCGGTCAGGCAGTGAGCGCCGTCACCCCGCTGGTGACCGATCGACGCACGGTCATCTGCTGCGGCTCGGGCGGGGTCGGCAAGACCACGGTGGCGGCATCCCTGGCCCTCGAGGCGGCCCGCCGGGGCCGGCGGGCCTGCGTGGTCACCATCGACCCGGCCAAGCGGCTGGCCGACGCCCTCGGGGTCGAGACCTTGTCCAACCGGGCCACCCGGGTGGCCGGGGACTGGTCGGGGGAGCTGTGGGCGCTGATGCTCGACACCAAGGGCACCTTCGACGACCTGGTCAGCCGCTACGCCGCCACCCCGGAGCAGGCCCAGGGGATCCTCGACAACCGCCTCTACCGCAATCTCTCCCAGGCCCTGTCCGGCACCCAGGAGTACATGGCCATGGAGAAGCTCTACGAGCTGCACGAGGACGGCCGCTACGACCTTGTCGTGGTCGACACCCCCCCGACCCGCAACGCCCTCGACTTCCTGGACGCCCCCCGCCGGCTCACCCGCTTCCTCGACAACCGGATCTTCCGGCTCCTGATCATGCCGACCCGCGCCTACCTCAAGGCGGTGAGCCTGGCCACCCAGACCTTCCTGCGCACCGTCTCCCGGGTCGTGGGCGCCGAGGTGGTCGACGACGCCGTGGCCTTCTTCAAGGCGTTCGAGGGCATGGAGCAGGGCTTCCGGGAGCGCGCCGCCCGGGTGGAGAGCCTCCTGGGCGAGCCGGGGACGGCGTTCGTCGTCGTGGCCTCCCCCCGCCGCGACACCGTCGAGGAGGCGCTGTTCTTCGTCGACCGGCTCGACGAGTCCGGCTACGAGACCGCCGCCCTGGTCGTGAACCGCCTGCACCCCCGCTTCGGCGCGGCGGGGACGGCGGCCCGGCTGGCCGAGAGCCTGGACGGGGGCAAGGGAGCCGTGGCGGCGGCCGTCGCCAACCTGGCCGAGCTGGAGGCGGTGGCCGATACCGAGGAGGCGAACTTCGCCGAGCTGGCCCGACGGGTGGAACCGGCGCCGGTGGCCAGGGTCCCGTTCCTGCCGGCCGACGTCCACGACCTGATCGGGCTGGGCCTGGTGGCCGGAGAACTCTTCGGGGCCTGACGGCCCGCCCGTGGGGGGTGCTGCCGGCCCGCGATCAGGCGGTGCCGGCGGCGGAGGCCAGGGCGGCGGCGGCCTCCTCCACGGTGTCGGCCACCGTAACGACCCGGTCGAACCCGGTCGTGCGGAGCAGCCGGATCAGGGTGGGCCGGTTGCAGGCGACCGAGACGTCCCCGCCCTGCTCCCGGGTCCGCCGGATCCCGCCGATGAGGGCGCCGAGGCCGGCGGAGTCCATGAACGGGACCTCCGAGAGGTCGATGACCAGGCGAGGACGGGTCGACAGCTCGGCCAGGACCTCCCGGAACTGGCTGACCGTGAAGGCGTCGAGCTCCCCCTTGGGGCGGCAGACGACGTAGTCCCGGGAATCCTCGATCTGGATCTCGAGCAATTCGCTCCTCTCGCCCGAGGGTGCACCTCGGGAAGCAGGATGGTACCCACCGGATGAGGGGGACTACCTTCCCGGGGGTGCCGCGGACAGTCATCGCCACCGACGGTCACTGGGTGGTCGACGAGGTGGCGGCGGCCCTGCCCGGGCCCGACCACGAGGTGGTCGAGATCCAGCGGGGCCTGGCCGTGCTGCCGTGGCTCCAGGAGAACGACGCCGACCTGGTGGTTCTCGACCTGCAGATCGGGAACATGGGCGGCATGGCGGTGTGCCAGGAGCTGCGCCTCGAGGAGGATGCCGGCCGCCTCGATCGGATCCCCGTGCTCATGCTCCTCGACCGCCGGGCCGACGTGTTCCTGGCCAAGCGGGTCGACGCCGAGGGTTGGCTGGTCAAGCCACTGGACCCGATACGGGTGCGGAGGGCGGTGACCACCCTGCTCGCAGGGGGGACCTACTACGACTCCTCCTACGCGCCGAATCCGATCCTGACCACCCCGGCCGAGTAGTCCGTGCTCCGCCCGAGGCGGAAGGGCCGGGCCGACCACCAGGTCCACGCTCCCAGCGAGGAGGAGCGCGAGATCCTCGCCAGCCTGACGGCCCTACGGGACCGCACCGCCCGGGAGGTCATGACCCCCCGCGTCGACGTGGTCGCCCTCGAGGCACCGGTCTCGGTGGGGGACGTGGTCCGCGCCGTCCGCGAGTCGGGCCACTCCCGCTTCCCCGTGTACGAGGACAACCTCGACCACCTCGTCGGCGTCCTGTTCGTGAAGGACCTGTTCCGGTCCGGGTGGTGGGACACCCAGGGGGACCCGGACACTCTGGTCGTCGGTGTCGACAACGACGGTCCGCCGCTGCTGGCCGACGCGCCGATCCGCAAGCTGCGCCGGCCGTTCCTGGTGCCCGAGGGCCGTCAGGTGCTCGACGTGCTGTCGGAGATGCGCACGAGAAGGAACGCCTTCGCTGTGGTCGTGGACGAGTACGGCGGTGTGGAGGGGGTCCTCACCATCAAGGACCTCGTGAGCGAGCTCGTGGGCGAGCTCCCCGACGAGTTCGACCGGGACGAGGAGGCCCCGATCGTGCGCGTCGACGCCGGCCGTTGGCTGGTCGCAGGGGACTGCCCCGTCGACGACGTCAACGAGGAGCTGTCCATCGGGATACCCGAAGGGGAGTACGTCACGATCGGCGGCTTCCTGTTCGAACGGTTCGGCCACATCCCCGAGGAGGGGGAGACCCTCACCTACGAGGGCTGGGAGCTCCGGGTGGCCGAGATGGACCGCCGGCGGGTCGGCAAGGTCGTGGTCAAGGCCCCATCGGGTACCATCGGGGAGGCCGGGGAATCTCCGGCCGACGGGAAGTAGCGCAGCTTGGTTAGCGCGCAGCGTTCGGGACGCTGAGGTCGCGGGTTCAAATCCCGCCTTCCCGACTCACCCGGGTCGACCCGCCTACGCGGACTGATGTGTCGACGGCCGGTCCGAGGTCATGGAGCCCGGCGCCGCCTCGTGCGTTTCGTTGCTCCGGTCGTCGACCCGACGGCTGCGGAGTCGCAGGGCGGCTGCCACCGCAACGACCACTGCGACGCCGATGACCGGGATCCGATGGCGGGCCAGGAAGCCGCGCTTCACCGGGGGCGTGGACCGGATCACGTCCGGCACCTTCTCCCCCAGCCGGGCCATCCCCTCGGCCGCCCGGCCGGAAAGGTCACCGGCCTTGGTCTTGATCCCCCCTGCCATCTCCGTGGCGTCGTGGAGGCGGGCCCCGAGCTCCACCTTCCGCGCCAGCGTTCCGAGGGTCTCCGCCAGCTCGGCCAGCTCCGCCCGCCCCTCGGCCACGGCCCGGGTGATCTGGTCTGCGTGTGTGCTCAAAGCGTGCCTCCTTGGTGACGATCCAGCGCCAGGCGACAGCCGTGCACGCGCACTCGGGTGGCACCTGGAGGGGGAGCCGATGCCCCTGCCCGTGGTCGGTGGGTACCCCGGACGCTCCGGACGGAAACCGGGGCCCGGCCGACCCGGCTCGAGCCCGCATCCGGGACCCCCCGCCCCGCCGCCCGGAGCCGGTCAGCGACGCGGAAGGACGCGCACGCGTTCGGCCGCCCGGCCGACGGCCTCGATGAGGTCACGGGGCGGTATCGGCTTGCGCAGGAAGTCCAGGACCCTCGTGCCCAGGCGGGTCCGCATCTCGTCGTCGAAGTTGTAGGCGGATGCCATCACGAACGCCGGCGGCGGGGGCACGGGATCGACGTTCTCGACCACCCACACCCCGTCCCGCTTGGGCATCTTCACGTCGATGACGGCCACGTCGAAGTCCCCCGCGGCCAGCTTCTCCATGGCGTCCTGGCCGTCTACGGCCTCCGTCACCTCGTAGCCGACGCCCTTCAGTATCGAGACGGTCGTCTCGCGGATGCCGTCGTTGTCGTCGGCCACCAGGACGCGGACCCGAGCCGGTGGAGTCACTGCAGGCGACTACTCAACTCGGTATCCGCAGGAGGACACGCGCCCCGCCCTGGGGCGCGTTCTCGATCGTCGCATCTCCCCGGTGCCCCTCGACGATCCTCTTGACGACCGCCAGTCCCAGGCCGGTGCCGACGGGCTTGGTCGTGACAAAGGGGTCGAACAGGCGACCCGGCTCGGCATCCGAGTCGATGCCCTCCCCCGTGTCCTGGACCACGATCTCGGTGACGCCGTCCTTCACCGATCCGGCGACGGTCAGAGCACCCCCGTGGGGCATCGCCTGATAGGCGTTGGTCACCAGGTTGACCAGCACCTGGATCATCTGCTCCTTGTCGGCCAGAAGGCGGATCCCGGAGTCGGGGAGGGTCACGGTCACGCCCGTCGGTGCCGGGGTCGACTCGAGGACCTCGTCCACGAGCTGGCGCAGGTCGAGCTCGACCGGGATCGGCTTCTTCTCCCGCACGTAAGCCGTGAGGTCCTCGGCCAGGGCCGCGGCTCGGGCGATCTCCCGATCCGCCCGGGCCAGGTTGGTCTCCAGCTCCCCGTCGATGCTGTCTCCGAGCTTGTTGCGGATCAGGTAGAGCGTGTTGGTCGTGGCGCCCAGGGGGTTCCGGAGCTCATGGCCGACGATCGTCGCCATCTCACCGACCGCCGAGAGCCTCTCCTGACGGACGAGCGTCTCCTGCTGGCTCTGGAGCTCACGCGACTGCTGCTGCAGCTCGCGCGTCAGCCGCTGCGACTGCTCGAGCAGCTCCTCGGTGCGGGTGGTGGCGATGATCGTGTTGAGGACGACGCCGATGGTCTCGATCACCTGGTCGAGGAACGACAGGTTGACCTCACTGAAGGCCCTGAGGGTGGCGAGCTCGATGACGCCGAGCACCTGCTCCTCGAACACCACCGGCAGCACGACGATGTTGACCGGGTCGGTCTCACCCAGGCCCGAGGCGATCTTCACGTAGTCCGACGGCGCCTCGGTGACCAGTATCCGGGACCGCTCCAGGGCGCACTGGCCGACGAGGGCCTCCCCCATCTTGAAGGCGTTGGGGACGTTCTTGCGGGCCTGGTAGCCGTAGCTGGCGATGAGCTGGAAGATCGGCTCGGTGCCCTTGGTCGTCTCGAGTCCCTGATTCAGGAAGAACGCCCCGTGCTGGGCCGACACCGTCGGGGTCAGCTCGTTCATGATCAGCCGGGACAGCGTCTTCAGATCGCGCTGGCCCTGCATCAGTCCCGAGATCCGGGCCAGGTTGGTCTTGAGCCAGTCCTGCTCCTCGTTGACCTTCGTGGTCTCGGCCAGGTTCGAGATCATCTGGTTGATGTTGTCCTTGAGCTCGGCCACCTCCCCCTGCGCCTCGACGGCGATGGTCCGGCTCAGGTCTCCCTGGGTGACCGCGGTGGCCACCTCGGCGATGGCCCGGACCTGGGTGGTGAGCGACGACGCCATGATGTTCACGTTGTCGGTCAGGTCCTCCCAGGTCCCCGAAACCCCTCGGACCTGGGCCTGACCGCCGAGCCGGCCCTCGGTGCCCACCTCGCGCGCGACCCGGGTCACCTCGGCGGCAAAGGAGGAGAGCTGGTCGACCATCGTGTTGACGGTGTTCTTCAGCTCGAGGATCTCCCCACGCACGTCGACGGTGATCTTCTTGGTCAGGTCACCGTTGGCCACCGCCGTCGTCACGTGGGCGATGTCCCGCACCTGGGCGGTGAGCGAGTCGGCCATCGAGTTGACCGAGTCGGTCAGGTCCCGCCACGTCCCGGAGACACCGCGCACCCAGGCCTGCCCGCCGAGCTTGCCTTCGGTACCCACCTCACGCGCCACCCTGGTGACCTCGTCGGCGAAGGAGGAGAGGCGGTCGACCATGGTGTTGATCGTGTCCTTGAGCTGCAGGATCTCCCCCTGGACGTCGACGGTGATCTTCTGGGTGAGGTCCCCGTTGGCCACGGCTGTGGTGACCTGGGCGATGTTGCGGACCTGGCCGGTCAGGTTCGACGCCATGTAGTTCACCGAGTCGGTGAGGTCCCGCCACGTACCCGAGACGCCCCGGACCCGGGCCTGGCCTCCGAGGATGCCTTCCGTTCCCACCTCCCGGGCCACGCGCGTGACCTCGTCTGCGAACGAGGACAGCTGGTCCACCATGGTGTTGATGGTGTCCTTCAGCTGCAGGATCTCGCCGCGCACGTCGACGGTGATCTTCTGGGTGAGGTCCCCGTTGGCCACGGCGGTGGCCACCTGGGCGATGTTGCGGACCTGGCCCGTCAGGTTCGACGCCATGTAGTTCACCGAGTCGGTGAGGTCCTTCCAGGTCCCCGAGACGCCCTCCACCTGCGCCTGGCCGCCCAGGATTCCCTCGGTGCCCACCTCACGGGCCACGCGGGTGACCTCGTCGGCGAAGGCCCGCAGGGTGCCGGTCATGGAGTTGATGGTGTCGGCCAGGACGGCAACCTCTCCCTTGGCCTCGACCGTGATCTTCTGGGTCAGGTCCCCCCGGGCCACCGCCGTCGTGACCTGAGCGATGTTGCGCACCTGGGTGGTGAGGTTCGAGGCCATGTAATTGACGTTGTCGGTGAGGTCCTTCCAGGTGCCCGACACACCTTCGACCCGGGCCTGGCCGCCCAGGATGCCCTCGGTGCCCACCTCACGGGCCACGCGGGTGACCTCGTCGGCGAAGGCCCGCAGGGTGTCGGTCATGGAGTTGATGGTGTCGGCCAGACCGGCCACCTCTCCCTTGGCCTGAACCGTGATCTTCCGCGACAGGTCACCGGTGGCGACGGCGGTGGCCACCTGGGCGATGTTCCTCACCTGGCTGGTGAGGTTCGAGGCCATGTAGTTGACGTTGTCGGTCAGGTCCTTCCACGTCCCGGATACGCCGCGCACGTGGGCCTGTCCGCCGAGCATGCCCTCGGTTCCGACCTCACGGGCCACCCGGGTGACCTCGTCGGCGAAGGCGGAGAGCTGGTCGACCATGGTGTTGATCGTGTTCTTGAGCTCGAGGATCTCTCCCTGGGCATCTGCAGTGATCTTCTTGGTCAGATCTCCGGTTGCCACCGCCGTGGTCACCTGGGCGATGTCGCGCACCTGGCCGGTCAGGTTGGAGGCCATGTTGTTGACGTTGTCGGTCAGGTCCTTCCACGTCCCGGAGACGCCCTCCACCCGGGCCTGGCCACCGAGCTTGCCCTCGGTGCCCACCTCGCGGGCCACCCTGGTGACCTCGTCGGCGAAGGCCCGCAGGGTGTCGGTCATGGAGTTGATGGTGTCGGCCAGACCGGCCACCTCTCCCTTGGCCTCGACAGTGATCTTCTTCGACAGGTCACCGGTGGCGACGGCGGTGGCCACCTGGGCGATGTTGCGCACCTGGCTGGTGAGGTTCGAGGCCATGTTGTTGACGTTGTCGGTGAGGTCCTTCCAGGTCCCGGCCACCCCCTCCACCCGGGCCTGGCCACCGAGCTTGCCCTCGGTGCCCACCTCGCGGGCCACCCTGGTGACCTCGTCGGCGAAGGCCAGGAGGGTGTCGGTCATGGAGTTGATGGTGTCGGCCAGACCGGCCACCTCTCCCTTGGCCTCGACCGTGATCTTCTTCGACAGGTCACCGGTGGCGACGGCCGTGGCCACCTGGGCGATGTTCCGCACCTGGCTGGTCAGGTTCGACGCCATGTAGTTGACGTTGTCGGTGAGGTCCTTCCACGTCCCGGAGACGCCGCGCACGTGCGCCTGCCCGCCCAGGATCCCCTCGGTGCCGACCTCCCGGGCCACCCGGGTGACCTCGTCGGCGAAGGCGGAGAGCTGGTCCACCATCGTGTTGAAGGTGTCCTTCAGCTCCAGGATCTCCCCCTTGACGTCGGCCGTGATCTTGCGGCTGAGGTCACCCCGGGCCACGGCTGTCGTCACCTCGGCGATGTTGCGGACCTGGTTGGTCAGGTTGGAAGCCATCGAGTTGACGTTGTCGGTGAGGTCCTTCCAGGTGCCCGACACACCCTCCACCCGGGCCTGGCCGCCGAGCTTCCCCTCCGTTCCCACCTCTCTGGCGACCCGGCTCACCTCGGCGGAGAAGGACGAGAGCTGGTCGACCATCGAGTTCACGGCGGTGCCGATGCGCAGGAACTCCCCCCGGACCTGCTGGCCTTCGATGGTCAGGGCGACCTTCTGGGAGAGGTCCCCCTTGGCGACCGACTCGATGACCCGGGCCACCTCGGTGGTGGGCCGGGACAGGTCGGATATGAGGTTGTTGATCGAGTCCGCCGAGTCACGCCAGGCCCCGGCGGCATCGGCCAGGTACATGCGCTCGGTCATCCGCCCGTCGCGCCCGACCTGGCGGGCCACACGGGCCAGCTCCCGGTTCGAGCGGGCGTTCATCTCGATCAGCTCGTTGAACGCCTTGGCGATCTCCCCGGCGAGACCGCTGCGGCGGGAGCGCAGGCGCACCGAGAAGTCCCCGCTGCGGGCGCCGCGCAGGGCGCGGAGCAGATCGGTGAGGAAAGCATCCTCGGTCGAGGACGCGCCGGCGGGCCCCGCCTTGGCGTCGCTGGTCGAGGCCGGGACCTGCTTGCTCCCATTCGTCGGATTTGCGGCGGTGCTCGCGCTCCGGCGCTTGGCCACAGACTTGGTCGCCGGCATCAGCAGCTCCTCGGGATACCGCGCCTCGCCGAGCGGCGGAAGCGCCGTCAGGTCACATTGAGCCGAAGTGTACCGACGCGGCCTCTGAATCCACGGCCCCCGAACGGGACGCCGTCAGGATCAGCCCACGGAGTGGTGGGCCGGGTCCCGCCGGGCGGCGCCCCGGCCCTTGTGCCTGGTGCCGGCAATGGCCCCCGCCGCGGGCGCGATGCACAACCAGATCCCGATCGTCGCAACCATCGAGGTGACGTAGCCGAAGGGATGGATTCCCACGTCAGCTCCGACGATCCCGGCAAAGATCATCAGGACCCAGGCGCTGACGAAGAACATCGGCCCGGCGGCCGGAAGCCCGAAGAACGCTCCCATCGCGAATCCTCCTAGTCCTCGCGCGCGATCGTCGCCCTCCGAACCGGTCGGCACCAGGGCCGAAATGCCCGATCGGGCCCGGGCGGGGCGCCGCTCTACGGGCGAGGTCCGGACGCCCCCCGGTAGGGGGACATGTCCATACCCGGGTACCGGGCCGCCACGTCGGCGAGGGTCTGCTCGTTCCAGTACGGATCTCCCGGCCTCGGGAAGCCGAACAGGTCGCGCTCGCGAACCGTGCACTGCGGCATGAGCCGGGCCCAGCGCTGCGGCGCCTGCTTCGGCCAGGCCATCTTGCCGCCCCAGGTCGTTCCCCGGGCCTGATAGTCGGCCAGCAGGGAGAACCGGGACCGTCCGGACCCCGTCATGTCGGAGCCGCGGTGGAGGATGTCGGTCCGGTAGGCGAGAAGGCTTCCCGCCGGTCCGGTTGCCGCCACCTCCACGTCGGCCAGGGCGCCGAACTCGAGGTACAGCGGCGTGAACGGGACGTCCCTGCCGTCTTGGAAGGGGACGAGGCGGGTGGGGCCGTCCTCCTCGGTGACATCGGAGAGGAATATGAACGTGGTCATCTGCTGGTAGCGGTGGTCGACGCGCGGGACCACCAGGCTGTGGCTGCCGTAGTCGCGGTGGAGGGGCTGGTCGTAGTTGACGGCGCCGCTGTACTTGGCCCACAGCTCCACCTTGTACAGGTGCAGCTCGGTCGTGCCGAGGAAGCGCTCGGCGGCGTCGACCAGATCGGGATGGAAGGCCAGACGGTTGAGGTCCCGGGAGCGGTAGGGGAACTCCTCCACCCCGGCGAACTGACTGGTCCCGTAGTGCCCGTGCCGCGCCGGATCGGCGAAGTAGTCCTCCGGCGCCGGGTAATGGAGCCAGAGCGCCTGCCGGGCGGCGGCCAGCTCGGCGGGCGAAAGGAAGCCCTCGACCAGGGTGAAGCCGCGCTCGCGCAGCTCGTCCAACGCCGCGTCGGGCACCCGCATCGCGGCACGTTAGCGACGGATGCGACCAGGTAGCGTCGCAACCGGGAGGCCGACATGGGATTCGACGTATCGGGCAAGAGGGTGCTGGTCACGGGAGGGTCGTCGGGGATCGGCGCCGGGCTGGCCGTGGCCTTCTCCCGGGCGGGCGCCACCGTGGGCATAGCCGCCCGGAGGGCCGACCGCCTGGGCGAGGTGCTGGCGCAGTGCCGCGAGCACAGCCCCGCTTCCCGGATGTGGACGGCCGACCTCTCCGACCCGGGGGCGGCCGACGGGCTGGCCGCCACCGCCGTCGCCGACCTGGGCGGCGTCGACGTTCTCGTGAACTGCGCCGGGATGCCCAAGCGGCGCCACGTCACCCGGCTCGACGCCGCGACCGTGGAGCTGGTCATGCAGGTCAACTACCTCTCGGCCGCCCGCCTCACCCTGGCGCTCCTCCCGGAGATGCTCGAGCGGGGTCAGGGCCGGATCGTGAACATCTCCTCGGTGGCGGCCACGCTCAGCTCACCGGGAGAGGCGGCCTACAGCGCCTCCAAGGCGGCGCTGGCGGTGTTCTCGGAGTCGATGGCCGTCGACCTCTGGGACAGCGGCGTGAAGGTGATGGTCGTCTACCCCGGGGTGGTCGACACGGAGCTGTTCCAGCTTCCTGACAACGACCCGCTGATGGGCGGGGTCGAGGCCATACCCGTCGAGGACGCGGTGAGGGCCATCCTCGACGGGCTGGCGCGTGACGCCCTCCAGGTCTACGTGCCCGAGCACTTCGCCCAGTACGCGTCGGGCAAGGCCGCCAACGTGGAGGGCTTCCTGGCCGGGACGGCGGAGTACGTGCGCTCCAACCGGGCCTGACCGCCTGTCTTACTTCGCCGGCTTGGGCGGCGGAGGTGGCGGGGAAGTGTGGCTCTTCGGCGCCGGCTTGGGGGGTGGCGGCGCCGGCTGGGCCGGCGCCGGCTTCGGCGGGGGCGGCGCCGGCTTGGTCTGCGCCGGCTTGGTCTGCGGCGGCTTGGTCTGCGGCGGCGGTGCGTGCCGGGCGGGGGCGGTGGTGCCCGACGCGTTGGAGGCGGTCGAGGCCGACCCCGGGCCCGAGGCGGGGGTGGACGACGCCGATTGGCTCGAACCCGCCCGACCCGACTGCTGGGGATGAGGGGACGCTCCCCCGGACCCCCCGGAGCCGGACCACGCAGGGGGTCCGGTGACACCCGGGCGCCGCGGCGGAGCGGAGGAGGCCGAGGAACCCGAGCCGCCACCGGGATGCGACCGGGTGAGCCCGGGAGGGGTCCCACCGGTTCGCTGCAGCCCGGGAGGGGTTCCACCGGTTCGCTGCAGCCCGGGCGGGGTCCCACCGGTGCCCTCGACACCGCCACGTACCGCCCCGGGGTGCACGCCCTCGAGGAGGGGCCCCGCGGTGCCGAGCACGACGCCCACCGGCAGGGAGACGGTCGTGCGCCGACCCCCAGTCGGGCCGGCCGGACCGGGCCCCGGCCGTCCGACACCGGGGCCGGCACCCGCGTGCACGGCGGCAGCGGGACCGATGGCGGCCCCGGCCGGAGCCCCCGGAGGTGCCGTCGGTGCGCCGGCCGGCCCCTTGGCGAAGCCGGGCCAGGCCCCGGCCGCAGACACATCAGGCACCACGCTGGCGAGGGGCGTGGCCCCGAGGTCGACGGCGGCCACCGCCGCCGCCCCCGCGCACAACAGGCCGGCCGCGAAGCGGAGATCGGTGAGGGCGTCCAGCGGCCCCCGACGGGGGCCGCTGGACTTCGACAACCTCGTCACCTGCGCACCTCGGCGGCACCGTCGGGCCGGGTGAACCACAGGAGGAAGCAGCCCCCCGCCATGAGAGCCAGGCCCGACGCCAGGATCCACCGCATCGCCGTCGGGGCGCCGGTGAAGGCCAGCGACCGGGCCGCCGGCGCCACCGTCGGAGCGGGGGCGGCCGGGGCCGGAGACAGCTGGGTGCCGAGGACCGCCGTCGTCGGCTGCGCCGGGGCCGCAGAGGCCGGCGCCGGAGAGGCCGGGGCCGGGGCAGCCGGCGCAGGGGCGGCGGGCGGCGTCAGCTGCTCGCCGAGCACGGAGCTGCCGGTGGCGGGGGCCGGTACCGGCGTGACGTAGAACGTTCCGGTCCCCGCTCCGCCCGCCGGCACGTGAACAGGCGTGGTGGCGGTGGTGGCAGGAGACCCGATGGCCACGCCGGGCTGGCCGCAGGCTACGAACTGGTAGCCGGAGGGCGCAGTGGCCGACAGCGTGTAGTCACCGGCGGGTACGTCGGTGACCGGCAGCTGATCAGGTGCGGTGGCCACCGTCGTGGATCCCGACAGCACCGAGAGAGTGCCGCCCTGCACGATGGTCGACGTGGGCTGGCCGTTGCCGCAGGAGAGGATCGCACCGGCGATCGTTTGCGGACCCGACACCGGCGCCACGTAGAACGTGCCCGCCCCGGCGCCGCCGGCCGGCACGTGCACAGGCTGGGTGGCGGTGGTGGCAGGAGACCCGACGGCCACGCCGGGCTGCCCGCAGGAGACGAACTGGTAGCCGGAGGGCGCGGTGGCCGACAGCGTGTAGTCACCTGCGGGCACGGCGGTGGCCGCCAGCTGGCCCGGCGCGCTCGCCACGGACGTCGAGCCGGACAGGACCGACAGGCTGCCGCCCTGCACCAGGGTGGAGGTGGGCTGCCCGTTGGAGCCACAGGCCATGACGGCGCCCGCCACGGTCTGGCTGGACGCCGGCGTCGTCACCGTCGAGGTGGCGCTGCCTGACGTGGTCTGGCCGGGAGAGCTGGACGAATGACCGCCGACGTTCACCGTGTCGGTGAGGGAATGGCCCGCTGCGGGCGCGTAACCCGCGACCGTGAAGTCACATGTGGCCGAGTCTCCGGACTGACCGGCCGGCTCCAGGGTGCGTCCCACGAAGCTGGCGGCACAGGAGGGGGTGATCGTCCGACCGGCGTAGGCGTCCGTGATCGAGTCGATCACCAAGGCGGTTGCCGAGGTGTTGCTGACCGAGACCCGGAACGGGACGTCCTCCCCGGGCCCGGTGGAGCTCTCGTTCTGCTGGTAGCCGCCGCCGCTTGCATTGTTGAGCTTCTGGACGGAGATCGACGGGCTCGGTGAGGTGTTCGGCGCCGGAGTGATCTTCGGAGTGGCGAAGCAGTTCCCACCGATGTTCGGGTTGTAGTCGTTGGTCTCGATCGAGTTGTCGGAGTCGTGACCGGGACCGCCCGCCAGGTAGTCGGACGCGGACTTGGACGGCTCACCCTGCTTGCCGTGCATGTCGTACACGTTCACGCACAGGACCGCCGGCACGGCGGCGGCATCGGTGTAGGTGTGGCTGGCCGACCACGTGCCCTCGGGCGCACCGTCCGGTGCCGTGTCGGCGCAGAGGTTGGTGTCCTGGCCGTCGTAGTTCCGCCCGACGTGGAACACCACGCCGTTGTGCTCGATGACGTACGGGGTCGATGCATCCGACCAGTCGACCGCCCAGCCGATGGCGTATCGGTCGGCGCACTTCAGCTGGGGGCTGGACTTGGCGTCTCCGTCGGCCGTCGTGGACGGAAGCTCGTCCCACGACCACGGCCCGGAGACGCTCACGGTCACACTCCCGTCCCGGTTCTGGACGGAGCTGCCGGTCACCGCCCCGCTCGGGTTGGGGGCGTTGGCCGAGGCCATCGCCAACCCCGTACCCGCCACCAGAATCATGAGGAGTCCGGCCAGCGAGGCTCCCGCCGCCCCCAGTCGGGAGACGCGCCCGCGGGCCCCCCGGCCCGGTAGGAGCGACCTCCCCATCCAGTTGACCCCTCTCCCCCGGCCCCGGTCGGCGCTCGCCGTCCGGGAGCCACGAGCCCCTGCACCCATGGTCCCCACCTCCGCCGCGGCTAGCGGACGACTCCTAACGGTTAGAAGTTCCTAGCCGGCAGTCCGAAGTTTCGACCTATGGCCCAATCGTCCCTTCTAGAAATCTCTAATTTTTTTCTCTCAGCGTCCTCCCGGCCACGTAGTGTGTTCCCGACCTGCTCGCCGCCCCGCTACGCGGCGCCCGCGTAAGGTGCCCGCCGTGACTCGGCCGGTGGTGGTGGGGGTGGCCCAGGCGGCCAACAAGGACCCCGACCGGATCGTGCATCCGATCGACCTCATCGAGGCCGTGGTGCGGGCCGCACTCGAGGACGCCGGCGCCGGCCTGCTGGACCGGATCGACGCCGTCTACACCACGCCCGTCTCGGTGTTCAGCACCAGCCGACCTGCGGACGAGCTGGCCGAGCGACTGGACCTGGCCCCCGGGGAGCGGGTGGAGTCGTCCTACTCGGGGTCGGCCCCGCAGCAGATGCTGGCGGCGGCGTGCGACGCCATCGCGGCTGGGCGGGTGCGGGCCGCCGTCGTGGCCGGCGGGATAGCCGACGCGTCGTTCCGCCGGGCCCGGGAGGCGGGGCGGAACCCCGCCGCCCCGCCGACGGCGGTGTGGTCGCAGGGCTCGAGCCAGGTCGAGGAGTACGCCCGCCACCCCCGCTTCGACCTCGGCCACGGCCCCCGGGGGGAGATGGCCGCGGGCCTCGACAACCCGGTCGGCCACTTCGCCATGATCGAGAGCGCCCTGGCGGCCGAGGCGGGCCACGGTCCCGGGGAGCGGCGCAGGTGGCTGGGCCGGCTCATGGCCCCGTTCACCGAGGTGGCCGCCCGGCGTCCGCAGCTCGCCTGGTTCCCCACGCCCCGGAGTCCGGAGGAGCTGTCGGAGGTCACCGCGGACAACCGGATGGTGGCCCAGCCCTACCCCAAGCTGATGACGTCGTTCCCGACCGTGGACCTGGCCGCGGCGGTGCTCGTGACCTCGGAGGAGGTTGCCGACCGGGCCGGCGTCCCCCCGGAGCGCCGGGTCCACCCGTGGGCGGCGGCCTCGGCCCGCGAGACCCACTTCCCGTCGCAGCGCCCCGATGTGGGCCGGACCCCGGCCCTGACCGAGGCGGCGGGCCACGTCCTCCGGGCCACCCGCCTGGGGGCGGACGAGATCGACCTGGTCGACATCTACTCGTGCTTCCCGTCAGCGGTGCAGCTGGGCGCGGCGGCGCTCGGCGTGGACCCGCTCAGCCGCCCGCTCACGGTCACCGGGGGCCTCCCCTACTTCGGGGGTCCGGGCGCCTCCTACGGGTGCCACGCCCTGGTGACCATGGTCGAGGAGCTGCGGGCGGGCCGCGGCCGCACCGGCGTGGTGATCGGTCTCGGGGGGATGGCCGGACGCTTTGCCGTCGGCCTGTACTCGGCGGCCCGTCCCGAGCGGGAATGGGACAACGACACGACAGGCACCGAAGGGCGCAGCGGCGAGGATCCGGGCGTCGAGCTGGACCTGGGTCGCTCGGGACCGGCCCGGGTGGAGGCCATGACCGTCCTGTACGACCGCGACCGGGGACCGAGGGAGGCCCCGGTCTTCGCCCGCTTCCCCGACGGCACCCGCACGGCGGCGCGGGTGGCCCATCCCGAGCTGGCCGCCGAGCTGGACGGGACATCTCTCGTCGGTGAGACCGTCGAGGTCGTGGCCGGTGAGGGTCAGCCGGTGTACCGGCTCCGGTAAGACCTCTCTCAACCGCCGGCAGGGAACGGGCGGCCCGGCAGCGAAGTACCGGCACGCCGACCCTCCCGGAGGTGTGTGTGGTGTTGCGTCGCCGATCCCTTCTCGTCCTCCCGTTTGCCGGTTGCCTGGCCCTCGGAGCGGCCCCGGGCACCGCCGCCTCGCCCGCCCATGCTGCGGCCGCTCGCGCCGGGGGCCTCATCAAGGTGGCCCAGTCCAAGCAGGCCTCGCCCAGCGGCAACCAGTCGATGAACTGGTTCGGCTACAACATCGGCTCCCTCGAGCGGAGCGGGACCACGTTCCATTCCATCTCGGCCAGGTGGGTCGTGCCCACGGCCAGCCAGCACACCAAGGGCCAGGCCGAGTCCTCCTCCACCTGGATCGGCATCGGCGGCGGATGTGTCGACTCCGGGTGCCTGGTGGGGGACAACACGCTCATCCAGGCCGGCACCGAGCAGGACGTGTCGGCCAGCGGGGCCCGCAGCTACTCGGCGTGGTGGGAGATCATCCCGGGCCCGAGCTTCACGATCAGCGGGATGAAGGTTGCGGCGGGGGACCAGATGAGCGTCAACATTGCCGAAGCCAGGCCCAACTCCGAGATCTGGAACATCACCGTCAAGGACCTGACGCGCGGTGAGACCTTCACCAACCAGGTGCCGTACTCGTCCAGCTACGACACCGCCGAATGGATCGACGAGACACCACTCGTGATCGACACGAGCGGAGCCGCTCTGGCCGATCTGCCGAACCTCACCACCACCCATTTCGACTCGGCCACCGTCAACGGTGCCGATCCGCATCTCGTGGCGGCGGAGAAGATCAGTCTGATCGACGGCAACGGCAAGGTGATCGGCGCGCCGTCCGCTCCCGATGCCGAGGGTGACGGATTCTCCGACTGCGCCTGGCACAGCACCTGCTGAACGGGCCCGGCTTCACCCCCCGCTAGGGGGTCCGGTCAGCCGATCCCCATGTGGTCGGCCAGCGCGCTGCGGGTCCCGGCCGTGAAGCCGCCGTCGACCACCAGAGCGTGGCCCGTCACGAAAGAGGCGTCGTCGGAGGCCAGGAACAGGGCGGCGCCGGCTATCTCGTCGGCCCGGCCGAAGCGGCCGAGCATGTGCAGGTCCCGGTAGTGGTCCCTGACAGGGGCCATCCCCTCTGAGCCCATCACGGCGCGCATCAACGGGGTGTCGATGAAGCCGGGGCAGATGGCGTTGACGCGGATGCCCACGCGCCCGTAGTCGATGGCCATGTTCCGGGTGAGCAGCACCACGCCGCCCTTCGACGCGTTGTAGGAGCTGCCGCCCTCGGTGCCCTGGATCCCCTCGATCGAGGAGATGTTGATCACGCTGCCCGACCGCTGCGCCACCATCCGGCGCAGCACGTGCTTGCACACGAGGAAGGTGCCCTTGAGGTTCACGTCGATCACGCGGTCCCAGTCGGCGGCGTCCACCGTATGCACGGGCCCCCCGCCCGCCACGCCGGCCGAGTTGACGACCACGTCGATCCGCCCGTGGTCGGAGCCGACGGTCACCACGGCGGCCGCCACCGCGTCCTCGTCGCGCACGTCGAGGCGGTGCATGGGACCGTCCCAGTCCCCGTCCTGCAGGTCGATGCCGACCACCACCGCCCCCTCGGCCCGGAAGCGCTCGGCGCACGCCAGTCCGATCCCCGACCCCGCTCCGGTCACGACGGCCACGCGGCCGTCGAGCCGGCCCATCAGACGTCTTCTTCCTCGTCCAGGGGCTCTTCGATGGACTGTTCGAGCACGTCGGCGTCGTTGGCCTCCAGCGGGACGCGCTCAGGCCGCCGCGCCGGCTCCTCGCCGGTCACCGGCTGGGCCTGCTCCTGCAGGTCGGCCTCGTTCCCCGGCTGGAGGGGTTGGTCGGACTGGCGGTCGCTCACGGCCTCCCTGTCTACCCGCGATCGGGCCGGGGCGGGGACGGCGGGCCAGGCGGATTATCTCGACCAGCGCCAGGCCGGGCGGGGGATAGGACATGGCCCCACTCTCGGCGTCAGGCCTGGGATCTCCCTGAGCCGATCCTGGGAGTGCGGTGGGGATCGACGCCACCCTTTTCCCGACGCTCGGCCTCGGCCCCGTTGCCGGGACGCCCGTGGGCATCGGCGTCACCGGGTGCGCCCGGCGAAGCCGCAGTGGTCCCGGCGTCACCGGGCGCGGCCCACCCGCCGGCTTCGACCGGCGCCAGCGGCAGGCGCAGCACGAAGCGGGCGCCCGGTCCGTCCGGCCGGTTGCCCGCTTCCACGCTTCCTCCGTGGGCGGTGGCGATGGCGTGCACGATCGACAGCCCCAGGCCGGCCCCGCCCGTGTCCTGGGACCGGGACGGATCGGCGCGGAAGAACCGCTCGAACACCTTCGAGGCCACCTCGGAGTCGAGACCGGGACCACTGTCGTCGACCTCCAGGACGGCCAGGCCACCGGTGGCGGCCAGGTGCACCCGGGCCGGCGCGCCGGGCGCGGTGTGGAGCCGGACGTTGGTCAGCAGGTTGTCCACCACCTGGCGGAGGCGGTTGCGGTCCCCGACCACGGTCACGTCCGGGTCGAGCTCGGCGCTGATGGCCCGGTCGGGCTCGACGGCGCGTGCCGCGTCCACGGCCTCGCCGACGACGGCGCCCAGATCGAGGCGCTCGGCCTCGAGGGGACGGCCCTGGTCGAGGCGGGCCAGCAACAGGAGGTCCTCGACCAGGAGGCCCATCCGGGTCGCCTCGGCCTCGATGCGGTTCATCGACTTGGCCAGGTCCTCGGGCCTGCGGTCGGCGCCGCGGCGGAACAGCTCGGCGTAACCCCGGATCGACGTCAGGGGGGTGCGCAGCTCATGGGACGCGTCGGCGATGAACCGCCGCAGCCGGTGCTCGGACTCCTCCTTCTCGGCGAAGGCGTGCTCGATCCGCCCGAGCATGGAGTTGAGGGCGGTGCCGAGCCGCCCCACCTCGGTGGTGGCGTCGGCGGCGTCGACCCGGCGGTCCAGGCGTCCGGCGGCTATCTCGTCGGCCGTGTCCGCCATGGCCTCCAGCGGGCGCAGGCCCACGCGGACCAGCCATGCCCCCGCCGCCAGGGCCACGAGCACCGCCCCCAGGCTGACGCCGACCTCGGTCCAGACCAGCTTGTGCAGCGTCGCCACCATGTCGGTGAGCGGCGTGGCCACCACCAGGGTGGCGGGCTCCCCGCTGAAGGGGCCGTTGACCACGACCACCTGGCTCACCCGGACCCGGTACGGGCCCTGGCCCGAGGCGGTGGACGGGACCGTCAGGTAGTCGGCGGCGTCACCCCCGTCGGGGCCGTTGCCGGCCGGCGGGGTCGGCAGCGCCGCCGGCAGCCGGGGCGCGGCCAGCGCGGTCCCGTCGGACTGGTAGGCGGAGATGGTCCGCAGCGGGGTCCCGGACTGGTCCCGCAGCTGCACGAACGCCTGGGTGGCGCCGCCGCCCACCCGGGGCGGACCGGGCCCGAAGTCGTTGAGCAGTCGGTTGATGTTCCCGTGGGCCAGGGCGTCGAGCTGCTGGTTCTCCCGGTTGAGCAGGTAGGACCGCAGGGTGTGGTAGGTGACGCCGTCGGCCACGACCAGGCCCACCGCCACCAGGGCGGCCAGTACCACGAGGAGGCGGCGGCGCAGCGACCACGGCCCGCGTACCCAGGACCGGCCGGCGCGGGCGGCGGCGCCCAGCCCGGATGTCACGATCGGCCCGGCTGACCGTCCGGCAGGCGCAGGCTGTAGCCGACCCGGCGCACGGTGTGGATCAGCGGCGGCCCGAGGGGATCGAGCTTCTTGCGCAGGTAGCTGATGTAGGTCTCGAGCACGTTGGGGTCACCGTCGAAGTCGTACTGCCACACGTGTTCGAGGATCTGGACCTTGGACAGCACCCGGCGGGGGTTCAGCATGAGGTAGCGCAGGAGGTTGAACTCGGTCGCGGTGAGATGGACAGCGGTGTCCCCCCTCCAGACCTCGTGGGTGTCCTCGTCGAGCACCAGGTCGGAGAAGCGCAGCTGCGACTCGGCGGCGGCGGGCTGGGTGCGGCGCAGGACCGCCCGGACCCGGGCCACGAGCTCCTCCAGGCTGAACGGCTTGGTGAGGTAGTCGTCTCCCCCGACCGTGAGCCCCACGACCTTGTCCTCGGTCGCGTCGCGCGCCGTCAGGAACACGACCGGAACCCTCACCCCGTCGGTCCGCAGCCGCCTGGTGACCTCGAGGCCGTCGAGGTCCGGGAGCATCACGTCGAGCACGACCAGATCGGGCCGGGAGGAGAGCACGGCGTTGAGGGCGGCCCGCCCGCTGTCGGCCTCGGTCACCTCGAAGCCCTCGTAGCGCAGGGCGGTGCCGACCAGGTCCCGGATGTACTGCTCGTCGTCGACCACGAGCACCTTGGGTTGCGGGTTGGCGTGGGCCGACAGGGCGGCGGTGGAGGCGGACATGGCTCCCATGTTCGGGCCTGATCCTGGGAGTCGTCTGTGAAGAGGATCGCTCCCGGGACATTCACAGAATATTCCCAGGAACGGCCCCGGCCCGGCCCGGCCCCGGGAAGGGCCGGGGCCCCTACCGTGGCGACGTGCACCTGGCCGAGCTGCAGGACCTGATGGAGCGCACCTACGGGGCCAGGGACCGGGCCCGGGGGCGGGAGGCCACGGTCGCCTGGCTGGCCGAGGAGCTCGGTGAGCTGGCCCGGGCCGTCCGCAAGGGGACCCCGGACCAGCAGCTCCACGAGCTCGGGGACGTGCTGGCCTGGCTGGCCTCTCTGGCCGGACAGCTCGGGCTGTCGCTCGAGGACGCCGCCGCCCGCTACGCGGGGGGATGCCCCCGCTGTGGACGGCTCCCGTGCGGGTGCCCCTAGGGGGCCGGTCAGCGCCGGGCCAGGAGCTCCTCGGCTATCTGCACGGCGTTGAGGGCCGCACCCTTGCGGAGGTTGTCCCCCACGCAGAACAGGGCCAGCCCGTTGTCGACGGTGGGATCGGAGCGGACCCGGCCCACGTAGGTCGGATCCTTCCCGGCCGCCTCGACGGGCGTCGGCACGTCGGTCAGCTCCACCCCCGGGGCCCGGGCCAGCAGCTCCCGGGCCCGCTCGGGCGTGATGGGCCGGGAGAAGCGGGCGTTGATCGACAGGCTGTGGCCGGTGAAGACCGGCACCCGGACGCAGGTGGCCGAGACCGCCAGGTCGGGGATCTCCAGGATCTTGCGGCTCTCGTCGCGCAGCTTGTGCTCCTCGTTGGTCTCGTCGTCGACGAGGGAGCCGGCCAGGGGCAGGACGTTGAAGGCGATGGGCTTGGCGAAGACCACCGGCGCCGGGAAGTCGAGGGCCGAACCGTCGAGTGTGAGCCGGTGGGCGTCCGGCCCGACCTTGTCGACCTGCTCCTGGAGCTCCTCGGCCCCCTTGAGGCCGGCACCGGAGACCGACTGGTAGGTCGACACCACCATCGAGCGCAGCCCGGCCTCGTCGTGGAGGACCCGGAGCGGAGGCATGGCGACCATCGTCGTGCAGTTGGGGTTGGCCACGATGCCCTTCGGGATGCGGCCCAGCGCCGCTGCGTTCACCTCGGGCACGACGAGGGGGACCTCGGGGTCCATGCGCCACGCCGACGAGTTGTCGATCACGGTGGCGCCGGCGCCCGCCACGGCCGGGGCCAGCTCGCGGGACGCCTGGGCGCCGACCGAGAACAGGGCTATGTCGATCCCCCGGTAGTCCCCGCCCGCGGCGTCCTCGACCGCCACCTCCCCGCCTGCCCACGGCAGGCGGCGGCCGACCGACCGGGCGCTGGCGAAGAAGCGGATGTCGTCCACCGGGAAACGGCGCTCGGCCAGCACGGTGCGCATGACCCCGCCCACCTGGCCGGTGGCCCCGAAGATCGCTACGCGCATGCCCTCAATCGTAGAGGCAGGGCGGAATCAGGCCCCCGTCATAATTCAGGCCGACAGCTGGAAGACGTCGTGGAGGGCCTGGACGGCCTGCTCGACCTCCCCGGCCCGGACGACACACGAGATCCGGATGGCGGACGTGGAGATCATCTCGATGTTCACGCCCTCGCCGGCCAGGGTCTCGAACATGGTGGCGGCCACCCCGGGGTTGGTCTTCATGCCCGCCCCGATCAGCGACACCCGGGCCACGTCGGCGTCGGCGGCCACCGTGTCGGCGCCGATCTCCGGGAGGAGCCCCTCGGCCACCTCGAGGGCCACGGCCAGGCTCTCCTTCGGCGTGGTGAACGAGATGTCGGTGGTGCCCCGCTCGGAGACGTTCTGGACGATCATGTCCACGTTGACATCGTGGTCGGCCAGGGCCCTGAACAGGCGGGCGGCTATGCCGGGTTGGTCCGGCACATGCGTCACGGTCACCTTGGCCTCCGACGTGTCGTGGGTGACGGCGGAGATGATGGCCTGCTCCATGTCGGGATCCTCCTCCTCGACCCAGGTGCCCGGCTCCCAGGTGAACGCCGAGCGGACGTGCAGCCGCACGCCGTGGTTGCGGGCGAACTCCACTGATCTCATGGCCGGCTTCGGGCAGCCGGTCGCGGTCATCTCGAGCATCTCCTCGAACGAGAGCCGGTGGAGGCGCCGGGCGTCGGGCACGACCCGGGGGTCGGCCGTGAACACCCCGGTGACGTCGGTGTAGATCTCGCAGCCGTCGGCCTTGAGCACCGCCGCCAGCGCCACCGCGGTGGTGTCGGACCCGCCCCGGCCGAGGAAGGTCACGTCCCGGCTCTCCCCCGACACACCCTGGGCCCCGCCGACGACCGGCACCCGTCCCGCCGCGATGGCGTCCCGGATGCGGTCCCCCCGGACCTCCAGGATCTTGGCGTTCTGGTGGGCGGTGTCGGTGATGAACCCGGCCTGGCTGCCGGTGAGCGAGACGGCCGGCACCTCGGCATCGATCAGGGCCATGGTGAGCAGGGCGGTGGCCTTGCGCTCACCGGCCGTGATCAGCATGTCCATCTCCCGCCCCGGCTTCGAGCGCGCCACCTGGTCGGCCAGGTGCAGGAGCTCGTCGGTCTCCTTGCCCATGGCGGACACGACGACCACGACGTCGTGGCCCTGGCGCCGGGTGCGGGCGACGTGGTCGGCCACGGCCCGGATCCGGTCTGCGTCGCCCACCGACGTGCCCCCGTACTTCTGCACGATCAGGGACACGCCACGAAGCTACCAGCGCCCGGTCGGCGCTCCCGACCCCCGCCCCGGCTCCACTACCGTCTTTCCTCCGTGCCGACCGACAAGCGACAGCGACAGCGCGAGGGCCGCCAGTACCGCCGGGCCCAGATCCAGGCCGCCCAGAAGCGGCGCGGCCGGCGCCGCCAGGCCTACGTCTTCGGGGCGCTGGCGGTGGGCATAGGCGTGCTGATAGCCGTGCTCAACATCAACGGCGGCAGCTCCAAGCCGACCAGGGTGGCCACCAAGGGCTCCACGACCACGTCCTCGACGTCCTCGACGTCCTCGACCACCAGCACCACCTCGTCCACGCCGGCGCCGGCGTCGGCGGTGGCGGCATCGGAGCTCTCCTGCTTCGGGATCAGCGGGAACCCGAGCCGGAAGACCAAGTTCAGCTCGGCGCCGAAGCTGTGCATCAACCCGGCCAAGACCTACACGGCCGTGGTCCAGACCGACATCGGGACCTTCGACATCACCCTCGACCCCAAGGCGGCGCCCAAGACCGTCAACAACTTCGTGTTCCTGTCGCTGTACCACTACTACGACGGCATCGTGTTCCACCGGGTCATCCCGGGCTTCGTGGTGCAGGGCGGGGACCCGACGGGGACGGGTGGACCCGGCTACCAGTTCGCCGACGAGCTGCCCAAGGCGGGGGCGTACAAGATCGGGTCCCTGGCCATGGCCAACTCCGGACCCAACACCAACGGCAGCCAGTTCTTCATCATCACCGGCAGCCAGGGCGTGCAGCTGCCGCCGCAGTACTCGCTGTTCGGACAGGTCACCACGGGTATGTCGGTGGTGAGTGCCATCGAGAAGGACGGGACGAGCGGCGGCACACCCAAGGTTCTGCACCACATGGTGCACGTGACGATCGAGGAGAGCTGATGCCCGAGGAAGCCCCCAACCCCGACGGTTCGAGCCCCCAGAAGCGGCGCTTCAAGGAGGCGCCCCCGATGGTGATCGACCCCGACAAGCGCTACACCGCCACCATGGAGACCTCGAAGGGGTCGATGACGATCTCCCTCGACCCGGTGGCGGCGCCGCGGACCGTGAACAACTTCGTGTTCCTGGCCCGGTGGCACTACTTCGACGGGATCTTCTTCCACCGCATCATCCCCGGCTTCGTCGTGCAGGGCGGGGACCCGGACGGCAACGGGCGGGGAGGGCCGGGCTACCGCTTTGCCGACGAGCTGCCCAAGCCGGGCCGCTACGAGATCGGCTCGCTGGCCATGGCCAACGCCGGCCCCGACACCAACGGCAGCCAGTTCTTCATCATCTCGGGGCCCCAGGGCGTGCAGCTGCCGCCCCAGTACTCGCTGTTCGGCAAGGTGGTGAACGGCCTCGACGTGGTCTCGGCCATCGAGGCCGTCGGCACCAGCTCCGGCTCCCCGAAGGAGCAGGTCTTCATCGAGTCGGTGACCGTCACGGAAGCCGAGTGAGGTCCGACTCCCTCCCGTCCACGTAGACCTGCACCCGGCCGGCCCCGGCGACCCGCCAGCCGCCGGCGTCCCTGATGAGGGCGGTCCGCTCGTCGATGCCGACGAGGGGCAGGCTGGCCGGCGCCAGCTCCAGGGTGCGGCGGGCCTTGTCCTCCGACCATCCGTCGAAGTGCGGGATCACGGCCAGCTGGCGGTACAGGCCGAGGCCCAGGGTGAAGGCGCCGCCGCGGGGGTCGACCATCGGGTCGGTGAGGACCATGGCACCGGCCGACGAGCCCGCCACCGTGGCTCCGTCCCCCCAGGCCGCCACCAGGGCGTCCCAGACCGGGGAGTCCTTGAGCACCGACCGCAGGTGCAGAGGGGATCCTCCCCCCAGGTACAAGAACCGGGCGGCCCTGACCTCGGCGGCCAGGTCCTCCCGCTCGGCGTCGGCCCGGCGCAGCACCTCCAGGCCCCGGGCCCGCCCGCCGAGGGAGGAGAACCAACGCTGCGCCCACTCCACCGCCCGCTGGGGGTGTTCGTAGGCGGCGGCCGTCGGCAGGATCAGGACCTCGGGGTTGCCGGCCGCCTCGAGGGCCTCGGCGTCGAAGGCGCAGCCCTCACGCCACTCGGCCCCGCCGACGAGGAGCAGAGGGCCGCTCATAAGGGGTAGCTCCCGGGCTCGACGAGGGGCTTCGACCTGCTCCGGACCGCCGTGCCGACCACACCCGGGGAGGCGAGCGGGCCGAGGGGGAGGTGGACCCGCTCGTAGTCGGAGGGGAGGAGCCCGGCCCGGCGCAGGGCGGGGACCGGGTCCCGGTCGAGGTGGCAGCCGGGCACCATCACCCGCCACAGGGGGGTGACCATCCGCTGGACCAGCCCGCGGGCCCCGGGACCCAGCACGTGCTCGAGGAACAGGACCCGTCCATCCGGGGCCAGCAGGCGGGCGATGCGCCCGGCAGCGGCGTCCTCGTCGGGCACGGTGCAGAGGACCAGGGTGCAGACCACGGTGTCGAAGGCCCCGTCCGCCACGCCGAGGTCCCCCAGGCCGGGATCCTCGATGCCGGCGGCCACCACCCGGACCGGTACCGGGCAGGTATGGAGGCGGTTCTCGAGATGGCGGCGCATGGCCCCGTCCGGCTCGAGCACGACGACCTCGGTGGCAGCCGTGTAGTGGGCCAGGTTGTGGCCGGTCCCCCCGCCCACCTCGAGCACCCGGCCCGTGGCCCCGGCCAGGAGGCGCCGGCGCCGCTCGGCCAGCCCGGCCGCCTCGGCGGGGGCGGTCATCCGGTCGTAGACGGCGGCGTAGAGACGGTGGTCGCGCATGGCCGCCGACATGTTGTCAGGCGGGGAGACCCGACCTGACCAGGAGGCCGACGGGGGGACGGCCCGTCCCCGCACTTGGCCTCAAGTCGTTACCGGTCGGTAGCCTTCCGGCCATGACCATCAAGCGCGTGGGGATTGTTGGTTCGGGGATCATGGGCTCGGGGATCGCCGAATGCGCCGCCGTCAACGGCTTCGAGGTGGTGCTGCGGTCCCGCAACCAGAGCAGCGCCGACGCCATGGTGGCCGGCCTGGAGAAGTCCCTGGGCCGGGCGGTGGAGAAGGAGCGGATGACCGCCGCCGAGCGGGACGCCGCCGTCAGCCGGGTCACCGCCACCTCCGACCTCGGGGAGCTGGCCGAGGTAGATCTGGTGATCGAATCGGTCGTCGAGGTCCTGGCCGTCAAGAAGCACCTGTTCACCGAGCTCGACCGGGTGTGCAAGGAGGGGGCCATCCTGGCCACCAACACCTCGACCCTGCCCGTCATCGAGATGGCCATGGAGACGGGGCGCCCCGACAAGGTGTGCGGGGTCCACTTCTTCAACCCGGCTCCGATGATGTCGCTGGTCGAGTTGGTCCGACCCCTCACGGCCGGAGAGGAGACTCTCACGGCGGTGCGGGCCTTTGCCGAGGGCTGTGGCAAGCAGGTCGTCGAGGTGAAGGACCAGGCCGGCTTCATCGTCAACGCCCTGCTGTTCCCGTACCTCAACAACGCCGTGCGCCTGCTCGAGAACGGCGTGGCCAGCCGTGACGACATCGACACCGCCATGAAGGGCGGCTGCAACTTCCCGATGGGGCCGCTCGCGCTGCTCGATCTGGTCGGCCTCGACACCAGCCTGGCCATCATCGACGCCCTGTACGACGAGTTCCGCGACCCGAACTACGCCGCCGTGCCGCTCCTGCGGCGGATGGTCGCGGCCGAGCAGCTCGGTCGCAAGACCGGCAGGGGCTTCTACGACTACAAGAAGAAGTAAGCGGGGAGGTAGGGCGTCATGACCACGCCGGTGGACAAGCCGTGGGTCATGCGGACCTACTCGGGCCACTCGTCGGCCCGGGCGTCCAACGAGCTGTACCGCACCAACCTGGCGCGGGGCCAGACCGGGCTGTCGATCGCGTTCGACCTGCCCACCCAGACCGGCTACGACCCCGACTCACCCGAGGCGGCCGGGGAGGTCGGCAAGGTCGGGGTGCCGGTGGCCCATCTCGGCCACATGGCCCAGCTGATGGACGGCATCCCGGTCGAGGCCATGAACACCTCGATGACGATCAACGCCACGGCGGCGTGGCTGCTCGGCCTCTACATCGCCAATGCCCAGGACCAGGCCGCCGATCCCGCCAAGCTCCAGGGCACGACGCAGAACGACATCGTCAAGGAGTACCTGTCCCGGGGCACCTACATCTTCCCGCCCGAGCCCAGCCGGCGCCTGATCGTCGACACCATCGCCTACACGCTGCACCACGTCCCGAAGTGGAACCCGATCAACGTGTGCAGCTACCACCTGCAGGAGGCGGGGGCCACCCCGGTGCAGGAGCTGGCCTACGCCCTGGCCACCGCGGTGGGCGTGCTCGACGCCGTGCGCGAGTCGGGGCAGGTGGATCCCGCCGACCTGCCCAAGGTGGTGGGCCGGATCTCGTTCTTCCTGAACTCCGGCATCCGGTTCGTCGAGGAGACCTGCAAGGTGAGGGCCTTCACCCGCATGTGGGACCGGATCTGCCGGGACCGCTACGGCGTGGAGGACCCGAAGCTGCGGCGCTTCCGCTACGGCGTGCAGGTGAACTCCCTCGGGCTCACCGAGGTGCAGCCCGAGAACAACATCCAGCGCATCGTCCTCGAGACGCTGGGCGTGACCCTTTCTCGTGACGCCCGGGCCCGGGCCATCCAGCTGCCCGCCTGGAACGAGGCGCTCGGGCTGCCGAGGCCGTGGGACCAGCAGTGGTCGCTGCGGATCCAGCAGGTGCTGGCCTACGAGACCGACCTGTTGGAGTACGAGGACATCTTCGACGGCTCCCACGTGGTGGAGAAGAAGACCGCCGAGCTCGAGGAGGCGGCCCAGGTGGAGCTCGACGAGGTCCTCGAGCTGGGCGGGGCGTTCGAGGCCATAGACGAGCTGAAGGGTCGGCTGGTGCGCTCCCAGTCCGAGCGGACCCGGCGCATCGAGACCGGGGAGCTGAAGGTCGTCGGGGTGAATGCGTTCACCGAGGGGGCGCCCTCGCCGCTGCTGGCCGGGCAGGAGAGCTTCCTCAAGGTCGAGCCGGCGGGCGAGGCCGAGCTGCGGGCCGACGTGGCGTCATGGCGCAGCTCCCGGGACTCCGCCCGGGTCCGTGCCGCCCTCGACGACCTGCGGCGGGCAGCCGAGGAGGGAACCAACGTCATGCCGGCCACGATCTCGCTGGCCCACGCCGGCGGGACGACCGGAGAGTGGGCCGGCGCCCTGCGGGAGGTGTTCGGCGAGTACCGGGCCCCGACCGGGGTGGGGGGCGCCGTCGGCCACCGCGGGGCGGAGATGGCGGCCGTGGTCCAGAAGGTCAAGGCCCTCCCCGGGGGGCCGCCCCGGCTGCTGGTGGCCAAGCCCGGGCTGGACGGGCACTCCAACGGCGCCGAGCAGATCGCGGTGGCGGCCCGGGACGCCGGCTTCGAGGTCGTCTACCCCGGGATCCGCCTGACGCCCGAGCAGATAGCCGCCGTGGCCCGGGACGAGGACGTCGACCTGGTGGGCATCTCGATCCTGTCGGGAAGCCACCTGGAGCTGGTGCCCGAGGTCGTCGAGCGGCTGCGGGCGGAGGGGGTGGAGGCCCCGGTCGTGGTCGGGGGGATCATCCCCGAGTCCGATCGACCCCGCCTGCTGGAGCTCGGCGTGGCCGCCGTCTACACCCCGAAGGATTTCCAGCTGGTCGGGATCATGGACGAGCTGGCGGACCTGATCGGGTCCCGGCGCCCGGGCTGAACTGTCGGGGCCGCCCGTCCGGATCCGGGTCTGACTAGCCTGGTAGTTGCTGGCTGGACCGGCTAGTTCGGGTCAGATCCCGTGTCAATACCCGCCCCATGACACCGAACACGCGCCCTGCGTGGTCTCGGGCCGGCTAGTCCCCAAGGTTGTCCACAGGCGTGGATAACGCGCTCGGCGCGGGCGGGCCGCCTAGCTGGACCTGGACCAGGTCCTCCGGGGCGCCAGCAACCCGTGTAGCGCCCACCACAAGTGGTTTTCCCAAGGGTTGTCCCCAGCCGTTCACGGACCGGTCACCGCCATGCAACGGTCCCCCAGCTCTCCGAAGGCGTAGGCGGGGAACATCCCCCCGAAGAGGGCCCGGGTGCGCTCGGTCCAGGCGAGGGCGGCGGCCCCGGAGATGCGGTGGACGACCTGGCGGATCCCCCCCTCGTAGACCCGGTACTCGGCCCAGCAGCCCGGGAACTCCTTGACGCTGGCCACCTCGACCCAGGGGACGGTCCCGGTGGCCGCGAAGCGCCGGACCCGGTTGCGATGGGTGTGGCCGGCCAGGTAGGCGGCCAGCCGGGGCCGGCGGGAGAAGACCCCCACCAGGGCCTCGGAGTCGTCGGGGTTGATCCCGAAGTAGCCCTCGGGCCGGCTGTTCGATCCCGGCCCCCAGGGGTGGTGGTGGCCCATCACGAGCACGGGCCGGTCGGCGCCGGCTCCCAGCTCGTCGAGCCACTCCAGCTGGTCGGCGGGGACCCGGCCCGTGTGCCAGCGCGGGATGGTGGTGTCGAGCAGCCCCACCGTGACCCCGGGCAGGTCCAGCCGGGCGGGCAGCGCCGTGGACAGGGGCCCCCCGGGGTCCCCGCCGGCCACGTCGTGGTTGCCCGGGATCGGCACCAGTCGGCCGGCGAAGCCGGAGTAGCAGCGGGCGAAGGCCTCCAGGTCGGCCCGGCCGCCGGCGTCGCTCAGGTCCCCCTTGACCACGACCAGGGCCGGGTCGAGGGCGGCTATCTCCTCGGCCGCCCCCCGGTTCATCACCTCCGGATAGGGGTCCTCCCCCGGCTCGGAGCGCAGGACCGGGCCCACCGGGAGGCCCTCGAGGTGGCCGGCCTCCAGCTCCCCGAAGTGCAGGTCGTTCACCGTCGCCACCCGGCACAGCAGCTCCCCGGCCGGGCGGGGCAGGGTCCGGAAGGTGACGCCCTCGAGCTCGTGCTCAGTGTCCGGCGCCAGCCCCTCGTAGCGGCGCACGTCGGCGGCCATGCCTCTCTCCGGCTGCGCCGGGACGAAGAAGACGGCCTCGGAGTCGGTGACGGTGGTGAGCTCTACCACCGCCAGGGGCGCTCCCGGCGGGCCACGAGGGGGCGGGACCACCACCGACCCGAGAAGCGCCACGCCGT
Organism: Acidimicrobiales bacterium; assembly: GCA_035695125.1. GTDB lineage: Bacteria > Actinomycetota > Acidimicrobiia > Acidimicrobiales > JAJPHE01 > DASSEU01. The sequence continues at coordinate 16,844 of DASSEU010000018.1, read as the reverse complement.
GGGCGGGGTCTCGTCGTCCTGGCCGGCAGGCCGGGGACGGGGCCAGGCCGCCTCGACGACGGCGGTGATGGCCGCCATCTCCTCCTCCGACGGCGGTTGGAGGTGGTAGGTCACAGGGGCACGTTGCCGTGCTTGCGGCGGGGCAGCTCCTCGCGCTTGGTGCGCAGCATCTCGAGGCTGCGGATCAGCACCCGGCGGGTCTCGGCCGGGTCGATGACGTCGTCGACGTATCCCCGCTCGGCCGCCACATACGGGTTGGCGTAGGTCTCGACGTACTCCTCGACCAGCTCGTTGCGCCTGGCCACCGGATCGGCGGCGGTCTGCAGCTCCCGGCGGTAGACGATGTCGACGGCGCCCTGCGGTCCCATCACCGCCAGCTCCGCCGAGGGCCATGCGTAGGCCAGGTCGGCGCCGATCGACTTGGAGTTCATGACGACGTAGGCGCCGCCGTAGGCCTTGCGGGTGATCACCTGGATGCGCGGCACGGTGGACTCGCAGTAGGCGTACAGCAGCTTGGCGCCGTGGCGGATGATGCCTCCGTACTCCTGGTCGGTCCCGGGCAGGAAGCCGGGCACGTCGACGAACGTGATCAGCGGGATGTTGAAGGCGTCGCACGTGCGGACGAAGCGCGCCCCCTTCTCCGAGCTGTCGATGTCGAGCACCCCGGCCAGCACCTGGGGCTGGTTCCCGACCACGCCGATGACGTGGCCGTTCAACCGGGCGAAGCCGCACGTCAGGTTCATGCCCCAGTTCGGGAAGTACTCCATGTAGTCACCGTCGTCGACGACGATGGCGATGACCTTCTTCATGTCGTAGGGAAGGTTGGGGCTGGCGGGCATGAGGTCGTTGAGCTCGGGCGTGAGCCGCTCCGGATCGTCCCCGGTCACCGCCACCGGGGGCTCGTCGAGGTTGTTGGACGGGAGGAACGACAAGAGGTACCGGACGTCGTCCAGGCACTCCTTCTCGTCCCCGGCCACGAACGTGGCCACGCCCGACTTGGAGCCGTGGCTCATGGCGCCGCCGAGCTGCTCGAGGGTCACGTCCTCACCGGTGACGGTCTTCACCACGTCGGGACCGGTGATGAACATGTGGCTGGTCTCGCGCACCATGAAGATGAAGTCGGTCATGGCCGGGCTGTACACGGCCCCACCGGCGCACGGCCCGAGGATCACGCTGATCTGGGGGATGACCCCGGACGCGATCACGTTGCGGTGGAAGATCCCGCCGTACGAGGCGAGGGAGACCACCCCCTCCTGGATGCGGGCGCCGGCGCCGTCGTTGAGGCCGATCATCGGTACGCCCACCGAGGCGGCCAGGTCCATGACCTTGTGGATCTTCTCGGCGAACACCTCCCCGAGCGCCCCGCCGAACACGGTGAAGTCCTGACTGAAGATGCACACCTTGCGGCCGTCGATGGTGCCGAACCCGGTGATCACGCCGTCGGTGTAGGGACGGTTCTCCTCCAGGCCCATGCCGTGGGCCCGGTGGCGGGCCAGCATGTCGAGCTCCTGGAACGAGCCCTCGTCGAGGAGGTACTCGATCCGCTCGCGGGCCGTCAGCTTGCCTTTGGAGTGCTGGCGCTCGACCGCGTGGGGCGGGCCGGCGTGCAGCGCCTCCTCCTTGCGGCGGGCCAGCTCCTCCAGCCGCTCCTTCATGGGGTGGTCCGACATGGCCGTGAAGGGTAGGTCAGCCGGCGCGCTGGTCGGCCAGCCGGGCCGCCCGCTCGGCCAGCCCGGGCGCGCCCAGCTCGTGGGCCACCTCCCCGAAGACGGGCGCTGGTCCCCTCCACTCCCACTCGTCCACCCTCCCCACCAGCGAGGTGTCGACCCGGAGGGTGGCCAGGTCCTTGAACAGCTCCGCCGCCGGACGCGCCGCGGCCAGGTTGGCGGCCACCTTCGCCGCGCCCCGCACCGACCTCACCAGGGCGGGGTCCCAGGCCGCCACGTCGTCGGGAACCTCCTCGAGGTGGCGGTAGCGGGCCAGGACCGCCGAGGCGGTGCGGGCGCCCCACCCCGGGATCCCCGGGAACCCGTCGGCGCTGTCCCCCACCAGGGCCAGCCAGTCGGGGACCGAGGCGGGCCCCACCCCGAAGCGCGCCACCACGGCGGCCTCGTCGATGACCTTGTCCGCCCGGCGGTCGACCTGGACCACCCGGCTTGCCACCACCGCCTGGCCCAGGTCCTTGTCCGGAGTGCAGATCAGGGCCTGCTCCACCCGGGGGTCGGCGGCGGCCACGGCCGCGGCCGAGGCGAGGGCGTCGTCGGCCTCCAGCTCGACCATCGGCCACACCGTGACCCCGAGGGCGGCCAGGGCCTCCTCCACGGGGCCGAACTGGGCCAGCAGCTCCTCGGGGACCCCGGCGCTCGACTTGTAGCCCGCCCACAGGTCGTTGCGGAACGACTCGATGACGTGGTCCGTCGCCACCCCGAGATGGGTGGCCCCGTCGGCCAGCATCCCGAGCACGCTGGCGACGACCCCCCGGGTGGCGGCCCTGGACTCGGCGGCGCCCGCCGGGGCGGGCGCCCCCACCGCATCTCCGGCCTCGGCCTTGCGGCGGGCGGCGGCCGCCCCGAAGTGGTGGCGGAACAGCTCGTAGGTCCCGTCGACCAGGTGGACCCGCACGGCCCGATCCTCCCAGGTCGGGGCCGGATGAGAAATATCTAGTCATTCCGCGTCATAGCCGGGGTGGTCCGGCGTCATGTAGCCGAACTCGCCCCGAGACGAAAGGGTTTGAACAGATGCGCAGAAGCCGGATCGTGGTAGCCGCCGCAAGCGGAACTCTGGGGATCGGCCTGGCCGCCCCCCTGGCCGCCCATGCCGACACCGCGCCGCCGGGCACCGCCTCGGGAACCGGCGCCAGCCTCAGCCTGGGCGGCCAGCCCGTCGCCTCGGTCTCGCCGACCAGCGCCTCGGCAGGCGGGGGCGGGACCAGCGCCTCGGCCTACACCGTGCAGGTGGCGGGGAACAACGTGACCCCGGGCGGCTCCAGCCAGAACGGCCAGCCGGCCTCCTCCCAGGGCTCGGCCCTGTCTACCCCGGCCGGGAGCCCGGTCGAGGCCGAGGTGACGCCCTACTCGGCGTCCACCAGCCCCGGGTCCGCCACCGCCCACGCCGCCGCCGCCCACGCCGCCGCCGGCGGGAGCTCCGGGGTCAGCGCCGACGTGCTCCGGTCGGACTCCTCGGCCCGCTACGACTCGAGCCGGAGCAGCGGCCACAGCTCGACCGATGGGGCAGTCGTGAACGCCGGCGGGTCCGGGGGCCTCACCCTCGACCTCCTGCACTCGCAGACCGACAGCACGTCGGGCGCCGGCGCCTACCTGGCCTCGATCAACGGGAACCAGATCGGGTCCTCGCAGGACGTGGGCCAGATCTGCTCGTCGCTGTCCAACAGCCTGCTCCACCTGGCGTGCGTGGTCGCCTCGGGCGGGGAGGCCTTCGTGGGCCAGGCCGCCAGCCCGGGCGGCACGGGCGGGGGCTCGGCGTTCAGCATCCTGCTCCTCGACGCCACCGGCTCCGGCGCCCCCGGGGCGGTGCCGGCGGTTGCCACCTCGTCGGGCTCGCCCGCTTACGTGGGCACGGCCGGGCCCTCCGGCTCGACGGCCACCACCATCGACCTTCCGGTGGTGCAGGCCGGCCCGGCGGTGGCCGTGACCCCTTCTCACACCAACGGCGGGAACCTGCCCTTCACCGGGGCGCCCATCGAGTTCTGGGTGCTGGTGTCGGGGGCGCTGCTGGCCCTCGGAGGCGTCGTGTGGCGCCTGTCGACGGTTGTGCGCCCGACCTTCGTGGCCTGATCGGGGCGGCCCACTGATCGGTCGCCGGCCCGCTGGGGGGTCGGCGCCCGATCAGGGCCGGATCACTCCTGGACCAGCTCGATCAGGGTGCCGAAGGCGGCCTTGGGGTGGACGAAGGCCACGGTGGTGCCGCGGGACCCCGGTCGGGGCTTCTCGTCGATCACCCGGCCCCCCTGGTCCTTGACGGCCTGGAGGGCCTTGGCGCAGTCGTCGACCCGGTAGCCGACGTGGTGGATGCCCTCACCCTTGTTCTCGAGGTACTTGGCCACCGGTGACGTGTCCGACACCGGGGTGAGCAGCTGGATGTACGAGTCGGCCACCTTGATCAGCGCCTCCTCGACCCCGTCGGACTCGATGCGCTCCCGGTGGGCCACGGTGGCCCCGAAGGTCTCCTGGTAGTAGGCGATGGCCGCCTCAAGGTCCCGCACGGCTATGGCCACGTGGTCGATCTCGGTGAGCAGCCCGGAGCTGCCCCCGCTCACGCCCCGTGCCTCCGGAACAGAGTGATCTTGTCCTCGCCGACGCGGGCGCGCATCTCGGGGTCGTCGATGCCGAGGCCCTCCTCGGGGGCCAGGCAGAGAACACCGAGCTTGCCCTCGTGCAGGTTCTTGTGCACCTGGTACGCCGCCTCCCCCGTCTCGGTGAGCGGGAAGACCGCGGACAGGATCGGCTGGATCTTGCCCAGCGAGATCAGCCGGTTGGCGTCCCACGCCTCTCTGTAGTTGGCGAAGTGGCTGGACTTGATGGACTTGAGCTTCATCCAGAGGTGGCGGTTGTCGTACTCGATCATGTAGCCGCTGGTCGCCGCGCAGGTGACCACCGTGCCGCCGCGCTTGCACACGAACACCGAGGCCCCCATGGTGGTGCGGCCCGGGTGCTCGAAGACGATGTCGGGGTCGTCACCCACCAGGCCCCGGATGTCCTTGCCCAGGCGGCGCCACTCCGACTCGTCCTGGGTGTGTTCGTCGGACCAGAACCGGTAGTTGGCGGCCTTGCGGTCGATGACCGCCTCGCACCCGAGGTCCTCGAGCAGCTTCACCTTCTCCGGACTCGACACCACGCCGACGGGGATGCCCCCGCCGTTGAGCACGTACTGGACGGCGTAGCCACCGAGGCCGCCGCCGGCACCCCAGATCAGAACGATGTCACCCTGCTTCATGTTGGCGCCGTTGCGGCTCACCAGCATCCGGTACGAGGTGGAGTTGGTGAGGGCGTTGCACGCCGCCTCCTCCCAGGTGAGGTGGGCCGGCTTCGGCATGAGCTGGTTGGCGCGCACGACCGTCAGATCGGCCAGCCCGCCGAAGTTCGACTCGAAACCCCAGATCCGCTGGTTGTTGGCCAGCATGGCGTCGTCGTGCGAGCTCGGGTCCTGGTCGTCCACGTAGTTGCAGTGGATGGTGACCTTGTCCCCCGGCTTCCAGCTGCGCACCGCCGACCCGACGCGGACCACGACCCCGGACGCGTCGGAGCCCACCACGTGGTAGGGCAGGTCGTGCCGGGCGCCCCAGCGCGACTCCTTGCCCAGCCGGGACAGGAACCCGAACGTGGGGAGGGGCTCGAAGATCGAGGTCCACACCGTGTTGAAGTTGATGGCGCTGGCCATCACCGCCACGTAGACCTCGTCGGGGGCCAGCTCCGGGACGGCCACGTCCTCGACGCGGAGGGACTTGCGGGGGTCCTTGTCCTCGGACGCCACCCCCTCGAACATTCCCACGTCCTCCTTGCGGACGAGGGCGGCCCGGTAGGACTCGGGGACGGGGATGGCGGCGATGTCCTCGCCGGAGGCCCCGTTCTGGATCGCTTCTAGGAACGCTTGCACGGTCCCGAAGCTATCCGCCGTCCCGTTTGGACGGGTTACCAGGCGGTAACCGTAGAATTACCGTTTTGGCCTCGCGAAGGGGGAGCTACCCATGCCCGGCACGGTGATCGTCGCAGGAGCCCGCACACCGATCGGAAAGATGTCCGGCGCCTTCGCCGACCTGCCCGCCGTGGACCTCGGCGGGTTCGCCATCAAGGCCGCCCTGGAGCGGGCCGGGGTCAGCCCCGACCAGGTCGACTACGTGTTCATGGGACAGGTGATCCTGGCGGGCACGGGCCAGATCACCGCCCGCCAGGCGGCGGCCAAGGCCGGCATCCCCCTGACCGTGCCGGCCACCACCGTCAACAAGGTCTGCCTGTCGGGCCTCAACGCCATCTACCTGGCCGACCAGATGATCAATGCCGGGGACGCCGAGATCGTGGTGGCCGGGGGCATGGAGTCCATGACCCAGGCGCCCTACCTCCTGCCAGGGGCCCGGGCCGGGCTGCGCATGGGTGACTCCAAGGTCGTCGACTCGATGATGTACGACGGCCTGTTCTGCGCCTTCGACCTGTGCGCCATGGGCGCCGCCACCGAGCGCTACACCAAGGCCGCCAAGACCATCGCCCGCGACCGCCAGGACGCCCTGGCCGCCGCCTCCCACGAGCGGGCCTCGGCCGCCCAGAAGGACGGCAAGCTGGCCGAGGAGATCGTGCCGGTGGCCGTGCCCCAACGACGGGGGGACCCGATCATCGTGGACACCGACGAGGGCGTCCGCCCCGGGACCACGGCCGAGAGCCTCGGGAAGCTCCGGGCCGCCTTCGAGGCGGACGGAACCATCACCGCCGGCAACGCCAGCCAGATCTCCGACGGTGGGGCGGCGGTCATCGTGATGTCCAAGGAGAAGGCCTCGGCCCTGGGGGTTACCCCCATCGGGGAGGTCGTCTCCTACGGCCAGGTGGCGGGGCCGGACCCGTCGCTTCTGACCCAGCCCTCCCGGTCGTCGAAGCAGGCCCTCGACAAGGTGGGCCTCAAGGTGTCCGACGTCGACCTGTTCGAGTTCAACGAGGCCTTCGCCGCCGTCGGTATCGCGTCCATGGACGACCTCGGCATCAGCGACGACATCGTCAACGTCAACGGCGGGGCCATCGCCCTCGGCCACCCGGTCGGGATGTCGGGCACCCGCCTGGCCATCACGCTGCTGCTCGAGCTGGGCCGACGGGGCGGGGGCACGGGCGTGGCCGCCCTCTGCGGCGGCGGCGGCCAGGGTGACGCCCTGGTCGTGAAGACGATTTCGTAGCGGCGGGCACCCGGGTCCTTCGGACCTCGCCCGCCACTGGTCGTGGGGACCCCATCCCCCACGACCGACCTCACACCACTCGTCGGCGCGCCCCTTACTTCGGTTTGCGGGCCCTCGACGGGGCCACTCGGGAGGGCTCTCCCGGCATCTTCGGGTAGACGGGCGGCCACGGCGCGTCCTGCAGCCCGGCGGCCCGGTCGCGCTCGTGCAGCTCGAGCAGCGGCTCCAGCGACTGGTCGTCGGCCATGCCCGCCCAGGGATCACCCTGGGCCGCGACCCGCTCGGGGACGGTGGCGATGGTCAGGTCGTCGGGATGGATGTCGTCCAGCTCGTCCCAGCGGAACGGGGCCGACACCTGGGCCCCGGGCCGGGACCGCACGGACCACGCCCCGAAGACGGTCTTGTGAGGGGCGTTCTGGTTGAAGTCGACGAAGACCCGCCGACCCCTCTCCTCCTTCCACCATGACGCGGTGACCAGCTCGGGCCGGCGGCGCTCGAGCTCCCGGGCCAGGGCCACGGCGGCGGAGCGCACCTGGTAGGAGTCCCAGCGGGGCAGCAGGCGCACATATACGTGGATGCCGCGGTTGCCGGTGGTCTTGGGCCGGCCCCTCACGCCCAGCTCGTCGAGGAGCGCCTCGACCTCGTGGGCCGCCTCGCGCACCATCGGGAAGTCGACCCCGGGGGTGGGGTCCAGGTCGATGCGCAGCTCGTCGGCGTGGTCGGGGTCGGCGGCCCTGTACGGCCAGACGTGGAACCCGAGACAGGCGAGGTTGACCGCCCAGAGGACGTGGGCCAGGTCGGCCGCCACCAGCGCCTCGGACGTGGTGCCGTTCGGAGTGCTGACCGTCGTCGTCTCCAGCCAATCCGGTCGTGACTCCGGGACCCGCTTCTGGAAGAACGAGGAACCCTCGGCGCCGTGGGGGAAGCGCTGCAGAAGCACGGGCCTGCCTCCCATGGCGGCCAGCAGAGGGCCCTCGACGGCCTGGTAGTAGCGGACCAGGTCGAGCTTGGTGTCCCCACGTTCGGAGAAGAAGATCTTGTCGGGGTGGGTGATGGGCACCTCGCGCCCGGCCGCCTCCACGAGGATCGCTGTCCCATCGGTCCCGGCCACGAGCGGCGAAGGTACCGCCTGGGCCCCCGGACCGGCGGGGACGGGCGCGCTCAGACCGGCAGGATGCGGTGCGCCCGCACCCTTCCGTCGGCGAGCTCCAGCTCACCGATCGTGCACACCGGCTGGCGCCGGCGCTGCGTGGCCGACCCGGGGTTGAACAGGATCTGGCCGTCGATCCCCTCCTCGTCCCACGGGATGTGGCTGTGGCCGAAGACGACGACATCGGCGTCCGGGAACAGCCTGCGCATCCGCCCGGCCCGACCGGCCCGCGCCCCGCTGTCGTGCACCACGCCGATCCGCACCCCACCGATCTCCACCGAGACGGTGAGGGGCAGCAGGCCGGTCAGCTCTCCGTCGTTGTTGCCGAGCACGGCATGGAGCGGTCCCAGCTCGGACAGCTCGCCGAGCGCCGTACGGCTCACGACGTCACCGGCGTGCAGGATGACGTCGGCCCGTCCGAGCACCTGCCGCGCCGCCGGGCTCAGTCGATCCAGGCCCGACCGGAGGTGGGTGTCGGCCAGCACGGCCACCCGCGCCCGAGCGCCGATGGGCGACGTCAAGCAGACTCCCGGTCGTGGTCATCCCGATTCACGACGAGAACCCGCTGCGGCGCCGGCCGGTCGTCACCTGGCTGCTGGTGCTGGTCAACGTGGCCCTCTTCCTGGCCGAGCCCATCGGCAAGCTCCCCATGGCCAACAGCACCCAGACATTGGCATCCGCCTGCCAGCAGATCGAGTTCTTCGACCACTACGGGGCCATCCCCCGGGAGCTGACCAGCGACCACCAGCTGCCGCCACACGTCGTCGGTCCCATCCCGACGAACGTCGGCCCCATGGCCTGCCCGCCCGAACGCTGGTCGAAGATCCCGGCCCTGTCGGTGCTCACGGCCATGTTCCTTCACGCCGGGTGGGCCCACCTCCTCGGCAACATGCTGTTCTTCATCATCTTCGGCAACAACGTCGAGGACAGATTGGGCCGCATCCGCTTCCTGCTGTTCTATCTGGTGGGGGGCTACGTCGCCGCCTACGGCTATGCCCTCGCGTTCTCCAGCTCGACGGCACCGCTGATCGGAGCCTCGGGCGCCATTGCCGCGGTGCTCGGCGCCTACCTCGTCCTGTATCCGCGCGCCCGGGTCACGACGCTGGTCCCGTTCCTGTTCTTCCTTCCGTTCCGACTACCGGCGTGGCTGGTCCTCGGCTTCTGGTTCCTCCTGCAGTACGCCTACTCGTCGGGCAACGGGGTGGCTCAGGGCGCCGACGTGGCGTACTTCGCCCACGTGGCGGGGTTCCTCTTCGGCGCTCTGGTGATCCGCCTGATCGCTCCCCGCGGCTGGGCTGCCGTGACGAGACAGAGGTGATGGCGCCCGCTCCGACGACAGGAGTCAACCCAGGGCCACGATCGGCGCGGCGGGGGGATAGCCGGAGGCGGCACCCTCGTTCACAGCGTCCCCGAACACCAGCACCGACCCGTCGGCGCCCGCCAGCCGGTACCCCGCACCGTCCGCCGTCCGGGCCACTGCCACCACCCCACCCGGCGGGCCCAGGCCTCCGGTGGAGCCGAAGAAGCGCGCGTCCCCGTAGGTGAAGATGCCGCCGTCACCGGCGGCCAGCCAGTAACCGCCTCCGTCGGGGGTCGGGGCCATCCCGACGATCGGCCGGTTCAGAGGGATCGACCCCGCTGAGCCGTGGAAGCCGGCGTCCCCGAAGGTGAAGATCCCGCCGTCGCGGGCCACGAGCCAGTAGCCGGCGCCGTCACGGGTGGGCGCCATGCCGACGATCGGCTGGTTCAGACGGATCGATCCGGTCGAGCCGTGGAACGACGCGTCCCCGAACGTGAAGATCCCACCGTCGGACGCCACCAGCCAGTACCCACCGCCGTCGGGCGTGGTTGCCATGCCGACGATCGGCTGGTTCAGACGGATGGCGCCGGTCGAGCCAAAGAAGTGCGCATCGCCATAGGTGAAGATGCCGCCGTCCGACGCGACCAGCCAGTAGCCGGCTCCGTCGGCGGTCGAGGCCATCGCCACGACGGGACGGGCGAGGTGGATGCCGGCGGCCGACCCGTGGAACGAGGCGGTGCCGAAGGCGTAGACGCCGCCGGCCGAGTCGGCCATCCGGTAGCCCTGGGTGGGCGTCGCCTGGCGGGCGGCGCCGGAGTTGGGATCGACCATGAGCGAGGACTCGTCGACGGCCTCGAAGGCCGATGCGGGGACCGTCTTCAGCTCGTCGAGCAGGCTGTTGTCCCAGCGATTGTCGGCCGCGCCGGTGAAGTACCAGTTCGAGCCGTTGTCGGCCAGGATCAACCCGTAGTGCTGCATGGCCCGGAGCACGGCCTGCGCCGGCGCCGAGTAGCGGGAGATGTCGAAGCCGGCCTTCAGCCGGAAGCGGGCGCCCATCGGGGGCAGGGTGGGATCGCTGGCCGCACCGGCCTGGTGGCGGGCGGGCCAGACGTAGGAGCGATCGGTCCGCTCGGCGGTGAAGCGGATGGCGTGGGTGACCGGGCCGGCCGCGACCTCGTCGTAGCGCAGAAGGCCGGGAAGGATCGGCAGACCGGCAGCGTCGGCAGACGTCCATCCGGCCGGTCGCAGCTTGTCGGAATTGAGGTTCCAGATGGCGCCGGAGCCCGCCGTCGAGCCCGACGCCGAGTAGTGGGCGTCGTACAGCTCGTAGAGGGTGCAGGACGAGGAGTCGACCATGATGGCGTGGCGGTCACCGGTGGCACTCGGGCCGCCCTCGATCGGGGTGTCGGGGCCGAAGGGGTACGGCCCGGGGTCGCTCTCGTCGGCGTAGGTGAAGCTGACGCTGACCTTCGGATGGGACGAGTCCACGACCGTGTAGGGGATCCCGTAGGGCGCCTGCGGATCCCCCGACTGACCGAAGTCGGGATGCAGGTTGGTGGTGGCCGCCGACATCGACGCCAGCCACTGGGCGGAGTGCGGGTCGACCGGGAGGCTGGAGATGTCCGTGTTCCAGACGTTGTCGGCCGGAAACAGCGGGCACGACGGCGCACCGGGCACCGGGGTGGAGGCACGGGCCGGCGGGGACGGCGCCAGCAGCGCGGCCAGGAGGAGTGCCGCCGCCGTGCCGGAGACGGCGGCGGCCCGGGCCACCCCGTGGGGACGACCCGGGCCGCGACTGCGGAGGGAGTGGGATTTGAACCCACGGTGCCCAAAGGACACAACGGTTTTCGAGACCGTCCGATTCGGCCGCTCTCGCATCCCTCCGGGCGTCAAGGCTAACCGCCTCTCCGTGCCGCGAAGAACCCCGTGAGCAGCGCCCCGGCGCGCTCCGCGGCGACGCCGGCACGGACCTCCACCTCGTGGCGGAGCCGGGGGTCGACGCACAGGTTGTAGAGCGTGCCGCAGGCCCCCGCCTTGGGATCGGCGGCGCCGAAGACCAACCGGCGCACCCGGGCGGCCACCAGGGCGCCCGCGCACATCGGACAGGGCTCGAGGGTCACCACGACCGTGGCCTCGTCGAGTCGCCAGCCCGGCCCGGCCCCGGCCGCATCCCGGATGGCCAGCAGCTCGGCGTGGGCGGTGGGGTCCCCCTGCAGCTCCCGCTCGTTGTGGCGACGGGCCACCACCCGTCCGCCGACCAGCACCACCGCCCCCACGGGGACGTCCCCGTGGCCGACGGCCGCCGCCGCCTCCTCCAGCGCCAGTTCCATGGCCGCCTCGTCGGAGACGGGGGAGGCGGGATCCGCCCCACCGGTTTCTCCGGACCTGCCGGCCTCACCGGAACCTGCCGTCACCACGACCACCCTAAGTCGTGCCGGGGTCGTCACCGGGCAGGTGCCGGGGCTCCGCCGTCGAATTACCGGACAAGAGGATGCGGAAGTCCGGGCGGGGCTGGGACCGTCCGGGCGCCGATCCCCATCGGGCCCGAGGCCGTGGGGCGCGACCCCACGGGCGGGCCCCCGCCGGCCTGCTCCCCGCGCCGGGCAGAATGGGAGGGTGCGGGCCGTCTTCCTGTTCCTGGCCGCCTTCCTGGCGTGTTCCGTCGAGATGGTCGAGGCCCTGACCATCGTCCTGGCGGTCGGCGTCACGCGCGGCTGGCGGTCGGCCATGGCCGGCGTGGGCGCCGCCACCCTGGCGCTGGCGGCCCTGGTGGCGGCCCTCGGACCGGCTCTCACCCACATCCCGATCAACGCCCTGCGCCTGGTAGTGGGCGCCCTGCTCCTGGTCTTCGGCCTGCAGTGGCTCCGTAAGGCCATCCTGCGGGCCAGCGGCTACAAGGCCCTCCACGACGAGGACGCCATCTACCGGAAGGAGCTGGACCGGGCCCGGCAGGCGGCGGGAGCCGGCGGCCCCGCCGGGATAGACGGCTACGCCTTCACCGTGGCGTTCAAGGGCGTGTTCCTCGAGGGCACCGAGGTCGCCTTCATCGTGCTGACCTTCGGGGCCAACCAGCACAACCTGCCGCTGGCGGCGGTGGCGGCCGCGGCCGCGCTCGTGATTGTCGGGATCGTCGGGGTGGCGGTGCACGCCCCGCTGTCCCGGGTGCCGGAGAACACGATGAAGTACGCGGTCGGCGTGATGCTGACGACGTTCGGCACCTTCTGGTCGGCGGAGGGGGCCGGGGTGCACTGGCCCGGTTCGGACGCCTCGATCCTCGGTGTGCTGGTGTTCACCCTGGCCGTCTCCTCCGCCCTCGTGGCCGCTCTGCGCCAACGCCGCGCCGTGCCCGTGGCAGCCCGCTGACGTGCGCGCCCTTTCGGCCCTGGGCCGCTTCCTGTACGAGTTCGTGGTGGGCGACGACTGGACCATCGCGGCCGGCGTCGTGGTGGCGCTGGCCATCACCTACGGCCTGGCCCACAGCGGGGTCACGGTGTGGTGGCTGCTCCCGCTCGTCGTGGCGGGGGGCCTGAGCGCCTCCCTTGTCCGGGCCACCCGCCGCTCGGAGCGGTAGCGCCTGGAGCGGTGCTCGCCCTCCGGAGTGCCGGGGCGGGGGCGCCGGGCAGCGGAGCGGCCCTGGCCGTGGCGGCTCTTGCGCCGGCAGGGCGGAATCCGGTGCAATGTGGCGAGATGGCGCGAATCGGTCCCGGTCTCGTCCGCCGGGCGCTCGGCGTGCGCCACCTTCCGCCAGCCGTCGTCTATCGCAGCCTCCGGGTGTCTTCGAAGATCGCCCCCGGGCTCGATGCCCTCGAATTCCCGATCCTGGCCGGGCCGCAGTCGGTGTTCGACCTGGACCCGACGGCGAGGGTCGAGCTCGGCGGCACGCTGTTCCTCGGATATGTCCATCACGCGACCGGTCCCCGGAGAATGGACCAGGGCGTGGGCGCCGGCCTGTCGATCCAGGCCGGTGGAAGGTTCCGGACCGGCGGATGGGTAGTCCTCGGGGAAGGGAGCCAGCTCATGATCGGCCCGGGGGCGCGGCTGGAGATCGGTGAGGGCACCTGCTTCACCCGGCGGGCGGAAATCGACTGCCGGGACTCCGTGGAGATCGGCCGGGACTGCGCCATATCGTGGGACGTCATCATCATGGACAACGACGCGCACCTTCTGGTCGTTGAGGGCCAGGCCCGTTCGGGGGGCGGAGTCAGGATCGGGGACCATGTCTGGATCGGGGCACGGGCCACGATCCTCAAGGGTGTGAGCATCGGGGACGGCGCCGTCGTAGGGGCCGGAGCCGTGGTGTCCCGGGATGTGCCCGACGGGTGTGTGGCCGTCGGCAACCCTGCCCGCGTGGTCCACAAGGACGCCGAGTGGTGGTAGCCGCCCGGGCCGCATAGCTCATGCGCATCGCTGAAGTTGCGAGCATGGCAAGCCCGGTATCCGCCGATACGGGGGGGCACGGCAGCGTCGAGTCACTGGTCTGGGCCCTGAGCGAGGGGCTGACCGCAGCCGGACACGATGTGACGGTCTTTGCCGCCGCCGGCTCGGAAGTGGCCGGTGAGCTCGTTGCCACCCTTCCCGGCCCCTACGCCAGAGAAGGGTCCCCCGGGGACTGGCACCTGTGCGAATGGATCAACCTGTGCCGCGCCGTCCAGGAGTCCCAGCGGTTCGACATCGTTCACTTCCATTCCTACCTCTGGGCCCTGCCGCTCGAGCCACTGAGCCGGGCGCCGATGGTGCACACCCTGCACATCTGGCCCTACGAGGACGATGCCTTCCTGTGGCGTTCCTATCCGAAGGCGCGCGTCACGGCGCTCTCACATGCCCAGTGGGGCGACTTCCCCGACCTACATCCGGTGTGCGTGGTTCCGCACGGGATCGATCCCACCCGTTTCCCCGCTCGAACAGAGTCGGACGGTTACGCGTGCTATCTCGGAAGCTTCCGGCCCGGCAAGGGCCCACTCGAGGCAATAGCCGTCGCTCGGGCCGCCGAGATGCCTGTGGTGCTGGCTGGTCCCGAGAACGGATGGTTTACCGAGAACGTGGCTCCCTTGATCGATGGTGAGGCCGTCCGCTACGTCGGTCCTGTAACTGGGACGGCCCGCTCCGACCTCCTGGGCGGCGCCGCTGCGCTGCTGGCTCCGTACACCTCCCCAGAGCCGTTCGGCCTCGTGCTCATCGAGGCCATGATGTGCGGTACGCCGGTCGTCACGACCGCCATCGGGGCCGCGCCGGAGGTCGTCGATCACGGTGTCACTGGCATGGTCGTGGCTGACACCAACCAGCTCCCGGAAGCGGTGGCCGAGGCCGTCATGCTTGACCGCAGGGCAGTGCGTCGTCGGGCCGAAGAGCGGTTCTCGGTGGCCCGGATGGTGGACGGCTACCTGAAGGTCTACGAAGGCATCGTCAACCCTGGCGTGCGCTGACCACGCGCTATCGCCCGGGTTCTGTGCCCGGCTCGAGGGCCTCCCAGCGGAAGGCCTCGGCGTATTCGACGTGGTGCTGGTCGAGGATGCCCCGGTACTGGTTGAGACCCACTACCGCCCGCTCGTAGTCGGTCTGCTCCAGCTGGGACCGGTAGCACCGGACGGCGGCCACCTTCGCCGGCATCACCGCCGTTATGTCCATCACGAGCCCCACGGGGCTGAGCGGTGTCCAGAACTCGTACGACCGCAGCTCGGGGGTGAGACCCGCCCGCCGAAGCGCTGTCCGGGTCAGCCCCAGAGCGACCCGGTGGTCGGGGTGCCATTCGCCTTCGTGCGGTGCGTACACCAGGTCGGGACGTAGGCGCTCCAACGGGCCACACAGAGAGTCCGCCGCTTCCTCCAGCTGGGTGTCCAGCTCCCAGTCGAGCAGGTGCAGGAATTCGATCCGGTCGATGCCGAGGACGGCCGCCGCCTCCTGCGCCTCCGCCTCGCGGACCTTTTGGGCTTCGGCGCGGTCCAGGCGCGAAAGGCCGAGCTCCCCGGAGGTCAGGAACACGACCGTGACGCGGTCTCCGCTGTCGGCGTGGAGCCGGATGGCACCGCCGCAACCCAGGGTCTCGTCGTCGGGATGGGGGGCAACCACGACCACATTCACCGGCGGCGGGGATCCTCAGTCAGCCGTGGCCCGCTCCAGCAGGGGCGGCAGGACGACGTCATCGGAAAAGTGTGCCCGAGCCAGCTCGGCGGCGACGGCATCGTGGCGGGCCGTGTCAGCCAGCACGGCCTCGATCCCGGCCACGGCCGAGTCGGCGTCGGTGAAGGCGAACAGCCCCTCTCCGGTGGGCAGGTGCCGGGAGAAGCCTGTGTCCTGGACCACGGCCGGCCGTCCCGCTGCCAGGTAGCACTCGGTCCGGTCGCTGAACCAACCGCTGTTGGTCTTCACGTAGGTCGACTTGGCGACACTGAACTCGCCGAGCGACGAATGGATGTAGCGACGGTAGGACTCGGCGTCACGGGACACCACGAAGGCGTCGGCGGTATGCCACTCGTGGGCCTCCAGGAGGCGCCGGGCCTCCCCCAGCGCCTCCCCGGGACCGTTGATGGCGATCTCCATGGGCGCCCGCACCCGCGACGGGATGTCCGCCACCGGGCCGAACTCCTGCTCCTTGTTCCCCCCGATCGTCTGGAAGCTCTCGATCCTCCAGGTCATGACGGTCGTGAACCGCTGCCGGTCGGCAGTCCCTCGGGGCCTCCACTGGTCGAGGCTCACCGGCTGCCAGGTGTGGGTCCAGTCGAGGCCACCGGTCGGGACCGGGCTGGCCGGGGTGCCGATGTTGCTCCCGAACGTGAACAGCGAGCCGAAGCGCGAGAAGAAGTCGACATACCACGGCACCCCCTCGGCCAGGGCCATCTGGGTGAATGCCGGGTCACTGTCGATGAAGGCGGAATGCGGGATGGCCAGATACTCGTCCCGCCAGAACCAGCACCCGCCGGAGAGGTTGACGAGCAGGTCGGTGTGGCGACACTCCCGCCGCCAATCCGACTCCGACATCCCGTGATGGCCGCCCTGGTAGTCGATGTAGCACCAGCGGTCACCGAAGCCGTGCGGCTGCAGGGTCCGGTGGATGGTCTCGAGGGCGTAGGACGGATCCGTGGCCAGGGTGTTGGCCACCGGGTCGTAGTTGCACTCCCCGGTGTCCTCCAGGTACCAGACGTCGTGGCCGAGCCGGCGCAGCCCCAACAGGTACATGAGCGAGCACCACGCCACCCCCCCGTACGGGTAGCGGCCGATGATGCCGGCGAGGGCGATCTTCATGACCGGGTGGTCCCGGCCGGGCTGCGCCGCCCGGCACCGCGGCGGCCTCCGGCGCCACCACCCACCTGCAGCTTCACCAGGTTCCCGTAGACGCCGCCGGCGGCCAGCAGCTGGTCGTGGGCGCCGATCTCGGCGATGCGTCCGTCCTCGAGCACGGCGATGCGGTCCGCGCCCCGGATCGTCGAGAGACGGTGGGCAATGACGAAGGTGGTGCGCCCGGCCATGAGGCGCTCCAGGGCGTCGAGCAGGGCGGCCTCCGAGGC
>DASSEU010000017.1:0-11771 GCA_035695125.1 Acidimicrobiales bacterium | reverse complement strand
GAGGTCGTGGCCGGGGCGGCCCCCGGGCCCGACCGGCTGGCCGCCACCAGGAGCCTGGCCGCCGACACCGGCGCGGTCGTGCTCCTGAAGGGCTCCACCACGGTGGTGGCAGCTCCCGACGGCCGGGTCCTCCTGTCGGCTGCGGGCGGGCCCCGGCTGGCCACCGCCGGCACCGGGGACGTCCTCTCGGGCGTCATCGGTGCCTTCCTGGCCGCCGGGCTCGATCCCCTCTGGGCCGCCGCCCTGGGTGCCCAGACCCACGGCCTGGCCGCCTCCCGGGGCCTCCCGCACGGCCTGCTGGCGGGGGACCTCCCCGAGCTCGTGGCGGCCGTCCTGTCCGAGCTGCTGGCCGGGGAGAGGGCGGAACCCAACCCGTGACCCGGGCCCGGATGCGCCCGGCCTGGGCCGAGATCGACCTCGACGCCGTCGCCCGCAACGCGGCCGCTCTGGCAGCGCTGGCGGCCCCGGCCCCGCTGTGCGCGGTGGTGAAGGCCGACGGGTACGGCCACGGGGCGGTGCAGGTGGCGGGGGCGGCCCTGGCCGGCGGGGCCTCGTGGCTGGCCGTGGCCCTGGTCGAGGAGGGCATCGAGCTGCGCCAGGCGGGGATCGGGGCGCCGATCCTGGTGCTGTCGGAGCCGCCCCCGGCCGCCGTTCCGGAGGGGGTGGAGGCCGGGCTGACTCTGACCGTGTACACGGAGGCGGGCATCGAGGAAGCGGCGCGGGTGGCCCGCCGCCTGGGCGGCCGGGCCCCCGTCCACCTCAAGGTGGACACGGGCATGCATCGGGTGGGCGCCGACCCCGCCGATGTGGCGGCCCTGGCGGGGCGGATCGCCTCCCTGCCGGGCCTGCGCTTCGAGGGGCTCTGGACCCACCTGGCCGTGGCCGACGAGCCCGAGGACCCGTTCACGGGAGAGCAGCTGGCCCGGTTCGACAAGGTGCGCGCCGATCTGGCCGGCCGGGGGCTGGTTCCCGAGATGGTCCACGCCGCCAACTCGGCAGGGGCCATCCTCCACCCGGCCGCGCGCCTCGACCTGGTCCGCTGCGGGATCTCGCTCTACGGGTACCCACCGGCCCCGGGGCTCGTGGGAGCGGTCGAGCTCACCCCCGCCCTCAGCCTCAAGGCGGAGGTGACGATGGTTCGGCGCCTGGCGGCGGGGGAGCGCCCGTCATACGGCCGGCGCCGTCCCCTGCCGGCGGACTCGGTGGTGGCCACCGTGCCGCTCGGGTATGCCGACGGGGTTGTCCGCGCCCTGGGCCAGGTCGGCGGGGAGGTCCTCGTTGGGGGCCGCCGCCGTCCCATGGCCGGCACGGTCACCATGGACCAGCTGATGATCGACTGCGGGCCGGACGCGGCCGTGGAGGTGGGGGACGAGGTGGTCCTCCTGGGCCGGCAGGGTGGGGAGGCGATCACCGCCGAGGACTGGGCCCGCCTGCTCGGGACCATCTCCTACGAGGTCCTCTGCGGGGTGGGGCCCCGGGTCGACCGGCGCTACACCGGCGGCCGGCCGGGCCGCTGAGCCCGTGCTCACCGACGTTCCCGGGGTGGCCGTCGGCCACTGGACCGACGCCGTGGCCCGCACCGGATGCACGGTCGTGCTGCTCGACGACGGGGCGGTGGCGTCGGGCGAGGTGCGGGGCGGCGCCCCCGGCACGCGCGAGTGGGCCCTGCTGGCCCCCGAGAGACTGGTGGACCACGTGGACGCCGTGGTGCTGACCGGCGGCTCGGCGTTCGGGCTGGCGGCGTGCGACGGCGTGGTGCGGTGGTGCGCCGAGCACGACCGGGGCTTTCCCACGCGGGCGGGCCGGGTGCCGATCGTGGTGGGCGCCGTGCTGTTCGATCTGGGCACCGGTGACGGCGGCGTGCGGCCCGGGCCGGCCGAGGGCTACGCCGCCGCGTCCGCCGCCAGCGGGGCACCGTTCCCCACGGGGTTGGTCGGAGCCGGCACCGGCGCGACCGTCGGCAGCTGGCGCGGACCGGAACAGTCCCGCCCCGGCGGCCTCGGTACGGCCACCCTCCGCCACGGGGACCTGGTCGTCTCCGCCCTGTGCGCCGTGAACGCCTACGGGGACGTGCTGGCGGCCGGCGTCGAGCCCGGGGACGTCGTCGATGTGGCCCGGCTCCTCGAGGTACCGGCCCCGGCCGCCTTCCAGGAGAGCACGACCGTCGGCGTCGTCGCCACCAACGCCGTGCTCGACAAGCGCGGCTGCCTGCTGGCCGCCCAGTCGGCCCACGACGGACTGGCCCGGGCCCTGGAACCGGCCCACACCACCGTGGACGGGGACGCCCTGGTGGTCGTGTCGACGGCGGGGACCGGCGCCGCCGGCGGCGGGGTCGAGGTCCGCCTGGACGGCGTGCGGGCGCTCTGCGCCCGGGTCACCACTGCAGCCGTCCGCGCCGCGGCGGCGGCCGTAGCATCGTCGGGATGACCCTCGAGGAGCTGCGCGCCGAGGGAGTGTCCTGCACCCGGTGCGCCCTGGCGGGAAGCCGGACCCAGGTGGTGTTCGGGGTGGGCAACCCCGACGCCGGCCTCATGCTGATCGGGGAGGGCCCCGGCCGCGACGAGGACCTTCAGGGAGAACCGTTCGTCGGGCGTTCCGGGAAGTTGCTCGACCGGCTCCTGGCCGAGGAGATGGGTATCGACCGCACCGGCTGCTACATCGCCAATGTGCTGATGTGCCGGCCGCCCGGAAACCGCGACCCCCGCCCCGAGGAGATCGAGAGCTGCCGGCCCCATCTACAGGGGAAGATCGACCTGATGCGGCCCCGGGTCATCATCACCCTCGGGAACTTCGCCTCCCGATTCGTGCTCGACCGCACCGAGGGGATCAAGCGCCTCCGGGGCCGGGTCTACCCGTACGAGCACGGCGTGGTGGTGCCGACCTACCACCCGTCGGCCGCCCTGCGCAGCGGCGGGGAGGTCCTGGCTGAGATGCGCGCCGATCTCATCCGGGCCAAGGAGGCCCTCGCCGGGGGCGCCCCGGCGCCCCGCCCGACCCGGGAGACCGTGGCGTGATCCGGCTCCGCTCCGCCTCCCCCGAGGACACCCGCGCCATCGGCGCCGCCATCGCGGCGGTGACCCGGCCGCGCGACCTGGTGCTGCTGGCCGGGGACCTGGGCGCGGGCAAGACCGTGTTCACCCAGGGCTTCGGGGCCGCTCTCGGCGTCCAGGAGCCGATCACCAGCCCGACCTTCACGCTCGTGCGCACCTACCCGGGAAGGGTCCCCCTCGTGCACGCCGACGTGTACCGCCTGGAGCGGGTCCAGGAGGTCATCGACCTCGGCCTGCCCGAGCTGCTCGACGAGGGAGGCGGGGCGGTGGCGGTGGTCGAGTGGGGGGACGTGGCGGCGGCCACGTTCGCGGCGGACTACCTCTCGGTGCGGATGGAGTTCGACGACGACGCCGACCAGGCGCGCTGGGTCACGGTGCGCGGCGTCGGCCCCCGCTGGGCGGCGCGGGCGGAGTCCCTGCGGGAATCGTTGGCACCCTGGGAGAAGCAGTGATCATCCTCGGGATCGAGACCGCCACCGCCCGGGTGGGCTGCGCCCTCGGCGGGGTGGAGGGGGTGCTGGCCGAGTTCCACTCCAGCCGGGACCGCCGCCACGCCGAGACCCTGGCCCCGGCCATCGAGTTCCTGCTCCGGGCCGCGCACATCGAGCCCAGGGAGATCAGCGTGGTCGCGGTCGACGCGGGGCCCGGGCTGTTCACGGGCCTCCGTGTCGGGGTGGCCACCGCCAAGGCCATGGCCCAGTCGCTGCGGGTCCCGATGATCGGGCTGTCGAGCCTGGATCTGCTCGCGTTCGGGGTGCGCTACACGGACCGGCTGATCGTTCCGGTCATCGACGCCCGCCGGGCCGAGGTGTACTACGCCAAGTACCGCCACGTGCCTGGGGGCGTGCAGAGGGTGTCGGAGTACCGGGTGGCTTCGCCCGCAGAGGTGGCGGGTGAGCTGCAGGCCACCCGGGAGAACTGCCTGGTGATCGGGGACGGGGCCCTGCGCTACGCCGGCGTGCTCGGCTCCGAGGCCAGCATCGAGCTGGGCACGGTGGGAAACGCCTATCCGAGCCCGGGGGCACTGGTGGAGCTGGCCCATCCCCGGGCCGTGCGCGAGGAGTTCGTCCACCCCTCGGAGCTCGAGGTGATGTACCTGCGGCGCTCCGACGCCGAGATCAACTGGGACGCCCGCGAGCGCGGGGGGGAAGCCGGTGCAGCAGCCGCAGGCTGACCTCGGCGCCGAGATAACGCTGGCGCCGATGCGCCGGCGCCACCTGCGCTCGGTGCTGCGCATCGAGGCCCTCGTGTATCCCCGTCCGTGGTCGGCGTCGCTGTTCATGAGCGAGCTGGCCCTCCGGGGCACGCGCGCCTATCACGTGGCCAAGGCCGGCAACGCCGTGGTCGGCTACTCGGGCCTGATGCTCGGGACCGAGGACGCCCACGTCACGACCATCGCCGTGGACCCCGACTGGCACCGGCGGGGGATCGGCATGCGGCTGATGCTCAACATGGCGCACGCGTCGGTCGAGCGGGGGGCGCGCAACATGACCCTCGAGGTCCGGGTGGCCAACACCGGGGCGCAGGCGCTCTACCATCGATTCGGATTCGCCCCGGCCGGTATCCGCAAGAACTACTACTCCGAGACCAACGAGGACGCCCTGGTGATGTGGGCCACTGACATCGACACCCCCGGGTACGCCGAACGCCTGGCCGGGATCGAGCGGGAGCTGGCGGCGCGCCCGTGAGCCGGATCCTGGCCATCGAGACCTCCTGCGACGAGACGGCCGCAGCGGTCGTCGAGGACGGACGCCGCGTCCTGTCGTCGGTGGTGAGCAGCCAGGTCGACCTGCACGCCCGCTACGGCGGGGTGGTGCCCGAGCTGGCGGGCCGGGCCCACGTCGAGCTGCTCACCCCCGTGGTGGCCGAGGCGCTGCTCGAGGCGGGGGTGGAGAACGGCGCCGACGGCCGGCCCGGCCTCGACGCCGTGGCCGCGACTGTCGGACCCGGGCTGATCGGCGCCCTCCTGGTCGGGGTGAGCGCGGCCAAGGCCATGGCCCTGGCCTGGGGCCTGCCCTTCGTCGGGGTTAACCACCTCGAGGGCCACCTGGCCGCCGCCTTCCTCGAGGAACCCGAGCTCGAGTTCCCGCTCGTGGTGCTGCTGGTGTCCGGCGGCCACACCATGCTCGTGCGGATGGACGGGCCGGGCCGGTACCGCCTGCTCGGCCAGACCATCGACGATGCCGCCGGCGAGGCGTTCGACAAGGTGGCCCGGTTCCTCGGCCTCGGCTATCCGGGCGGCCCCGTCATCGACCAGGTGTCGATCGAGGGGGACCCCAAGGCGGTCGAGTTCCCCCGGGCGCTCATGGACGAGGGCTACGACTTCTCGTTCAGCGGGCTCAAGACGGCCGTGATCACCTACGTGCGCAAGAACCCCGACGCCCCGGTGGCGGACGTGGCCGCCTCGTTCCAGGAGGCCGTGGTCGACGTGCTGGTGACCAAGGCCCGCCGCGCCGCCCTGGACCTGGGCGTGAAGGGCCTGTGCCTGGCGGGCGGGGTGGCGGCCAACTCCCTCCTGCGGGAACGGACCCTCGACGTGTGCATAGCCGAGGGCCTGCGCCCGTTCATCCCCTCGCGGTCGCTGTGCACCGACAACGCCGCCATGATCGGGGTGGCGGCGGCGTGGCGGCTGGATGCGGCCGGCCCGAGCCCCCTCGACCTGGCCGCCGACCCCAACCTCCGGCTGATCTGACCCCGATCTACCTACCGGTCGGTAACTCCCCGATTCTCCAAAGGGGACCGGCAGGAGGCCGGAGAAGTAAACATCTGCCATGAGCCTGGGAAGTTGGGTCCTCGGTCTTCTCAACGGTCTGACCATCGGTCTGCTGGCCGTGGGTCTGGTTCTCGTCTACAAGGCCAACCGGTTCCTGAACCTGGCCCACGCCCAGCTCGGCACCCTGTCGGCCCTGCTGCTGGCCAAGTGGGTCCTCGACTGGGGCTGGAGCTGGTGGGTGGCCTTCATCCTGGCCGTGGTGGTCGGTGTGGCCACCGGCCTGCTGGTCGAGCGGTTCTTCATCGGCACCCTGCGCAGGCGGGGGGCCACCCCGGTGCGGCTCCTCCTGATGTCGGTGGCGGTGTCGTTCGTGCTGCTCGGCCTCACGTTCGTCCCCTCGCTCGGGCCCAACATGAACAAGGCGCCGATGTTCCCCCAGCCCTTCAGCTCCAGCGCGACCGTCGGCGGGGTCGTGCTGACCGGCATGTGGATACTGACGGCGGCGCTGGTGCCGGCGCTGGTGCTCGGGCTGGCCGCCTTCCTCCGGTTCACGACCATCGGCAAGGGAATCCGGGCCGCCGCCAACAACCCCGACGCCGCCCGGCTGTGCGGGATCTCGGTGTCGAAGGTGTCGGCCATCACCTGGGGGCTGGCGGGGGGGCTGTCGGCGGTCTCGGCGGTGATGCAGGCGCCGACCCAGCCCAGCTTCAACCTTCCCTCGCTCGGGCCCTATCTCCTGATGCTGACTCTGGGGGCGGCGGCCTTCGGCGCGTTCGTGTCGCTGCCGTGGGCCTTCGCCGGGGGAATCGTGCTGGGGCTGATCTCGCAGAACGTATCGGCCATCACCTCCGATGCCTCGCAGGCAGAGCTGGCCGTGTTCGTGGCCATCTTCCTCGTCGTGTTCCTGCGGGGCCGGTCCATCGGGCGGGTGTTCGCCCTGACGGGGGGGCTGGCCGAGGCCACTCCTGTCACGAGGATCCCGGCCGTGCTGCGGAACAGCCCCCTGGTGCGCCATCAGCGGGCGTGGATGGGCGCCGCCGCCGTCCTTGTCGCGCTGATCTTCCCGAAGTTCCCGTACTTCGACACCGCCGGCCACCGCTTTCTCCTGATCCTGGTGCTGGTGTACGCCCTCATCGGCATCGGTCTCACCATGCTCATCGGCTGGGCGGGGCAGGTCTCGCTCGGCCACTTCGCCGTGGTCGGCCTCGGCGCCTACCTGGCGGCGCGCTGGGGGCCGCACTGGAGCCTGCCGGCCGTCCTGCTCGTGGCCGGCGTCATCGGGGCGGCGGTGATGGTCCTGGTCGGCCTGCCCGCCCTGCGTGTCGGCGGCCTGGCGCTGGCGGTGACGACGATGGCCTTCGCCGTGATCTGCGCCGACTGGCTGTACCGCCAGGACTGGGTCGGCTCGTCGCAGTCGTTCGTGAACATCAACCCCATCGGGCTCGGACCGGACCTCGGCACGCCATCGTCGCAGCTGAGCATCTACTACGTGGCCCTGGTGGTGCTGGTGCTCGGGGGGGCGGGGGCGGCCGCCCTGCGCAAGTGGGGTCCGGGCCGTCTGGTGATAGCGACCAGGGACAACGAGAACGCGGTCAGCTCGTTCGGGATATCCCCCGCCACGGTGAAGCTGATGATCCTGGCGGTCTCGGGCCTGTACGCAGCGGTGGCGGGAGTGCTGTGGGCCGACGCCTGGAAGGTGGCGTCTCCGGATCAGTTCACCGCCGACTTCTCGGTGGCCATCATCGCCATCCCGGTGATCGGCGGCCTGGGGTCCGTGTCGGGCGCGGTGGCCGCCGCCGTCGTCATCTATGCCACGACGTTCTTCGTCGGCCCGTCGGTGTCGAGCGTCTTCGGGAACTTCGGCCACAACCTCGGCTTCCAGCTGTTCCTGGCCGGCATCGGGCAGGCGATCGTGCTGCTGCAGTGGCCCCGCGGCCTCGCCGGTCTGTGCCAGACCGTCTGGCAGCGGTACCTCGAGCGCCGGGCACCGCTGGTGGAGACCTGGGCGCCGGTGTACGAGGAGGAGCCGGAGGTGACGGTGCCGGCGTCCGGGACGCCGGACCTCCTCACGGGGTCGCCGGCGGCGCCGGGCCCGGCGGCACGTTCCTCGCGCCCCGGGCGGTCCCGGGCCGCCTCAGCCGGCCGGAACGGGAAGGCGCCGGTGCTCGCCACCGAGGGCATCGGGGTGCGCTTCGGTGGTGTCGTGGCTCTCGACGGTCCCGACATCAACGTGCGTCCCGGGGAGATCGTCGGTCTGATCGGGCCCAACGGGGCCGGCAAGACGACGCTCATGAACGTGGTTTCGGGCGTCCTGCGCCCCGACCAGGGATCGGTGCGGATCTACGGCCGGGAGGTGGCCGACCTGCCCCCGGACTTCCGGGCCGCCTTCGGCGTGGCGCGCACCTTCCAGGACGCCCGCCTGTTCGGCGGCCTCACCGTCACCGAGACCCTGCAGGTGGCCATGACCTACCAGCACAAGGTGGGGGCGGTGTCGGCCATGCTCGGCGCCCCGTGGGCCCAGGCGGCCGAGGTCCGCACCCGGATGGCGGCCGAGGAGATCGTCGACCGCTTCGGCCTGCGGCCCTGGGCCGACACGCTCACCTCGGAGCTGTCCACGGGCACCCGCCGGATCTGCGACCTGGCGGCCCAGGTGGCGGCCGGACCCGACCTGCTCCTGCTCGACGAGCCCACCGCCGGCGTGGCCCAGCGCGAGGCGGAGGCCTTCGGGCCCCTCCTCAGGCGCATCCGCGACGAGCTCGACTGCTCGGTCCTGATCGTCGAGCACGACATGCCCCTCCTGATGGGGCTGTGTGACCGGGTCTACGCCATGGAGGCGGGCCGGGTGATAGCCGAGGGCACGCCCGTCGAGATCAGGAACGACCCCCGCGTCGTCGAGAGCTACCTCGGGACCGGGGAGACGGCCATCCGCCGTTCGGGGGACCGGGCCGAGGTCGGTGCCGGGGCGCCAGCCGAGGTCGGGCCTGCTCCTTCGGGGGCGGGCCGGCGGCCGGGGACGCCGCGGAAGAGCGACCCATGAGCCCCTTTCGACAGCTCCGGAGCTGGCAGGGCCGGGCGTCGGTGGCCGAGCAGGCGTCGGCGGCGGTGGGTGCGGTCCTGGTCGTGGCGGTGGTCGCCTGGCTCCTGGTCCCTCCGACGGGAACCGGTGCGCCGGCCTCGGTGGCGGTGGGCGGCACGGGTGCGGCGGCCGGCTCCACCGGCGCGGGCGGCAGCGGATCCTCGTCCTCCTCGCCCGGCGCAGGGGCCCTCGGAACGGGCAGCTCGACCGGGGGCGGCGTCGGCTCTCCTGCCGGCGGCGGCGCCGTGCCCGCGAGCGGATCGGGCGGCGCAGCGGGCGCGACGGGCGCGGCCCCGTCCGGCGGGGGCGCGCCGGTGGCGGCCGGCACGGGGGCCGGAGGCTGTGTCTCACCTCCCGGAGGCGACCAGGGGGTGACGCAGAGTCAGATCAGGATTGCCGTGATCCTCATCCAGCTCGTCGGCCCGGCCGCCAACAGCACCTTCGGCATCCCCCCTCCGGCCACCCAGCAGGCCGACGTCCAGGACGTGGTCGACTCCATCAACGCCTCGGGAGGCGTGGCGTGCCGCAAGCTGGTCCCGGTCTTCTTCACGGGGGATCCGGCCGACACCAGCAACCTCCAGCAGACCTGCGTGAACATCATCCAGGCCCAGCCGTTCTTCGTCGTCGACCTCGGGGCGTACTACACCTATCCGCAGCTGGCGGTGTGCTATCCCCAGGCCCACATCGGCTACGTCAACACCGGCGGGCTGTCACTGAGTCAGCAGCGCCAGTTCTACCCCTACGACTGGGGCCTGTTCCTGTACGACAACCTCTACCGGGACACTGTGTTCGGACTGAAACAACGGGGCTTCTTCTCCCCGTCGTCGGGATTCAGGAAGCTCGGCGTCATGTACACGAGCTGCCTGCCCGATCTCCCGAAGCAGTTCACGGGGTGGCTCAACCAGGCCGGGGTGCCGTCGTCGGCCATCGTGGGCCACGACGTCGGCTGCCCCACCGCGTTCGACAGCCCCGGGGACCTCGAGCAGGCCATCCTCACCTTCAAACAGCAGGGCGTGACCAACGTGACGTTCGTGCACGACACCGCCGACTTCTCCAACTTCACCACGATCGCCCAGCAGCAGGGCTTCACCCCGAAGTACGGCATCGGTGACGAGGGCATCGTGGCCATCTCCTACGGGAGCCAGAAGCCGAACTACCAGAACATCGCCAACGCCGTCGCCATCACGACGTACCGGTACGGGGAGGAGCGCACCCCCGGCTATCCACCCGGCGCCGGGACCCAGAGGTGCAACGCCATCTTCGCCGCCAAGGGTCAGCCCCCGGTGTACCAGCAGCCCATCGGGCAGGGCGGGATCGTGTGCAGCCTGCTCTGGATGGTGCAGGGGGCCATTCAACACGAGCCGTCGCTGCTGCGCTCCAACGTGGCGGCCGGCCTGCAGGCGTCGAAGTCGGTCGACTTCTCGTTCCCATACGGGCCCAACGACTTCTCCGCACCGGGCACGTCCACGGCCGGGCAGTTCTGGCGGGTGGACCAGTTCCTCCCGAGCTGCAGCTGCTGGCAGGTCGTCGATCGCAACTACCACCCTTCGGCATGACTGAGGATCAGATGCAACGGCACAGGGCTTCCCTCCCCGGCCGGGCCAGGCGGGCCGCGACCCCGCTGGCCGCCGGCGCGCTGGCCGCCGGGGTCTTCCTGCTCGGGCCCGGCTCGGGGGCGGCGGGGGCCGAGGCGCCGTCCCAGGCGGGGTGGTGGACCCAGGCCAATCCCGGCGGCGTGGCCGGCTCGGCCACGGCCCCCGCCCCGCCCGACGTCCCGGCCGGCGGCCTGCTGGTCGAGGGCGGCATGGGCTCGACCTCGGGCGGGTCCGACACGGCGGGTACGGCCTTCGGGGCGGTCGTGTACCTGCTGGCCCCGGGCCAGGCGCCCTCCAAGCTGACCCTGGACGTGGCCCCCGGCTCGGGTACCACCCCCGCCGCCGCCCTCGAGCTGTGCCCGCTGTCGAGCGCGGCGATGAACGCCGAGCAGGGAGGTCCGATGTCCGACGCTCCCGCCTTCAGCTGCTCGGCCAGTGTCGTGGCGCAACCGTCGGCGGCCGGGGACAGCTACACCTTCGACGTCTCGAAGCTGGGCGGCTCCCGCACCCTGGCCGTGGCCGTGCTGGCCACCACCGCCACCGACCGGGTGGTGCTGGCCAAGCCGGCGGCGGGGTCACTGGCGGTCGGGCCGTCCGGCGCCGCGTCGGCGCCGGCGCAGACCTCATCCGGTACGGACGCCGGCTCGGCCCCGGCCGGGGGAGGCGCCCCCGCTGACGGCTCGGCCGTCTCCCCACCGCCGGCGGATCCCTCCCCGTCGGCCGCCCTCCCCGACCCGGCCGCGTCCCTGACGGCGGCGCCCGCCGGCGCCCTGCCCGCCGCTTCCGCTCCCCAGCTGCCGCAGGCGGCGGGGAGCAGCCGCCCGGCCACCTCCGTCACCTCGAGCTCCTCGGCTCCGGCCCCGGTCACCGGCTCCCCGGCCGACAGCGGAGGCGCCCGCCCGGCGGCGGTGGCGGCGCTCGTGGTGGCGTTCCTCGTCGGGGGAGCCATCTGGCTGGGGGCGGGGCGGGCCGCCGCCCGCGCCGCCGCGAGAGGAGCGAGCTCTTGACCCCGTTCCAACAGGTACGTCTCTGGGCCCGGCGGGCGCCGTGGCCGGAGCGCATCGCAGCTCTGGTGGGGGCCGCCCTCGTCGTCACGGTCGTGTCCTGGCTGCTGGTCCCCGGGGGCCAGAGCGGCACCAACGTGGCCGCCGGCGGGGCCCTGGGCGGGATCGGTTCCGGGTCGCAGGCCAACACGCCCGGTTCGGGCGGTGGGGTGGGCGCCTCGGCCGGTGCGTCCTCGTCAGCCCTGGCCGGGTCCGGCGGCGCCGCCGGACCCGGTGCCACCGGGGGGGTGTCGGCTGGCGGGGCCGCCGGCTCCGGGAGCGTCGCGAGTGGCG
>DASSEU010000016.1:0-35023 GCA_035695125.1 Acidimicrobiales bacterium | reverse complement strand
GAGGTCAAGATCGACCGCTCGTTCGTGTTCCGGATGGCCACCGACGTCAACGACGCCACGATCGTGCAGTCGATCATCGAGCTCGGCCACAACCTGGGCCTGTGCACCGTGGCCGAGGGGGTCGAGGACCAGATGGTGTGGGACCGCCTGAGCGCCATGGGCTGTGACGAGGCCCAGGGGTACTTCCTGAGCCGGCCCGTGCCGGCGTCGGCGGTGACCCGCTGGCTCGAAGAGCGCAAGGCCATGGCCGAGCGCCCGGTCCCAACCAAGGCCCGGGCCCGGGGCGGGCCGGGCAACGGCCGGGAGCGGGACCTCGAGGTCACCGCCGCCAACTGACCCTGGGGCCGGTCCCGCCCCCGGACTCGGCCCAGGTGGAAATTTCATCCTCCAGTTCGGGGTGCGTTCAGCCGACCACGGATAGTGGCGGAAGGCACCCGTGCCATTCCGTCCTCAGAGGCCAGGGACAGGCCGGTTGGAGGGATCGTGGAGGAAGCGGGCATCACGAAGGGGACTGCAGGGACGGGCCGAGGTGTGTCCTGGGGACGCCGGGGGTGGTGCCGGGCCGGTGCGGCCGCGGCCGCCGGGGGTCTGGCCGCGCTGACCCTGGTCCCGGCCCTGGGCGCCTGGGCCGGACCCGGCAACGCCAACGGTGAGGCCTTCGACTCCGTGATCGTCCAGGCGCCGCCCGGCAAGAGCGTCGCCGCCCTGGTGGCCGCCACCCTGCCCCCAGGGTTGGCTCAGAAGCCCCTCGACGTGATCAACGGGGTCGCGGTCACCGTGCCCCACCACTTCGTGGCCGACCTCCAGGCCGCCGGCGCTCTGGTCAGCGCCGACGAGCCCGTCTCGGTCCAGGGCTCGAGCTGGTCGGGAACGACGGCAACCTGCCCGGCCCCGGGCAGTCCGTCCACGCCCAGCGGCTACTTCACCCAGGACACCGGGGCCAGCCAGCTGGCGGCCTCCGGTGACAACGGGTCGGGGGCGACGGTGGCTGTGCTCGACACAGGGATCAACGGGTCCCTGCCCGACTTCGCCGGACGCCAGCGCGCCGGCGTCGACCTGACCGGAGGCCACTCGCCGTGGACCGACGAGTACGGGCACGGAACCTTCGTAGCCGGCCTGATCGGCGGGAACGGGGCCGCCTCAGGTGGACAGATCCCCGGCGAGGCGCCCGGCGCCCAGCTGGTCTCGATCAAGGCGGCCGGCTCGTCAGGGCTCACCACCGTGTCCACGATCGTCCAGGGCATCGACTTCGCCGTCAAGAACCAGCGCAAGTTCGGAATCGGGGTGCTGAACCTCTCGTTCGGCGCCGTTCCGACCGGTCCCACGGCAACCGAGCCCATGGACCAGGCGGTGGAGGCGGCGTGGAACGCCGGGATCACGGTCGTCGTCTCGGCCGGCAACGCCGGGCCGTTCAACGGAACGATCCTCTCCCCCGGGGACGATCCGCTGGCGATCACCGTCGGCGCCTACGCCGACAACGACTCGCCCCAGCCGGCCAACTGGGCGATGTGCCCGTTCAGCTCGGTGGGCCCGACCCTCTTCGACGGCTGGATGAAGCCGGACCTCGTGGCTCCCGGGCGGTCCGTGATCAGCGTGGCCGATCCGGGCTCGACCGTGTACGCCGCCAATCCCGGGGCCGTGGTGGGCGCCGCCAACTTCGTCGGGTCGGGTACGTCGTTCTCCGCCGCCATCACGTCGGGCGCAGCCGCCCTGGTCCTGGCCGCCCATCCCGGCGCCACTCCCGACGAGGTCAAGGGCCGCCTGCTCGGCAACGCCATGCCCGGTCCTGTCGGCAACCCGTTCGTGGAGGGCCACGGCCTGCTCAACGCCTACTACGCCGCCACCG
Source organism: Acidimicrobiales bacterium (assembly GCA_035695125.1). Classification (GTDB taxonomy): domain Bacteria; phylum Actinomycetota; class Acidimicrobiia; order Acidimicrobiales; family JAJPHE01; genus DASSEU01. Next base: position 33,177 of record DASSEU010000016.1, on the reverse strand, counting down.
GCCCGCAGCTGGTCCTGGACCAGACGGCGGCGGCGGCCGCCGAATCGGCCAGTCCGGGGGCGGTCGTCTCGCTCGGCTCCTCGTGGAACGGCTCCAGCTGGAACGGCTCCTCCTGGAACGGGAGCAGCTGGAACGGGAGCAGCTGGAACGGCTCGTCGTGGAACGGCTCGTCCTGGAACGGGAGCAGCTGGAACGGCTCGTCGTGGAACGGCTCCAGCTGGAACGGCTCTTCGTGGAACGGCTCTTCCTGGAACGGCAGCTCGTGGAACGGGAGCAGCTGGAACGGCTCGTCGTGGAACGGGTCGAGCTGGAACGGGTCCTCCTGGAACACCATGGTCTGGAGCGGCTCCTCCTGGAACGGCTCCTCCTGGAACGGTTCGTCCTGGAACGGCTCGTCCTGGAACGGCAGCTCGTGGAACGGGAGCAGTTGGAACGGCTCGTCCTGGAACGGGTCGAGCTGGAACGGCTCCTCCTGGAACGGCAGCAGCTGGAACTGATGAGGAGCTGAGCGGATCGGGGGCCACCCTGATCCCGAAAGTGCGCCCTGATGACCGCCAACGACAACCCCGCTGACGTCCTGACCGCGTACCGCATCCGCACGGTGCGGGTCGCGGTGATGGTCACAGTGCTGGCGCTCGGCTGTCTGGTCGCGCTCCCCTTCGTGCCCGGTCACCCGCACATCGACGGGTTGCTCTACGGGATCCTGGTGGCGCTGGCGTCGGTCGGGGTGGCGGTGGCCGCCATGCTCCCGTGGCCCCGGCTGTTCGAAGCGGGCTGGGGGGAGCGCCTGCTGTTCGTGTGGTCGGCCCTCGACATAGCCCTCGTCACCTTCGGGGCCGCGCTCACAGGTGGGCCCCGTTCAGACGTGGTGTTCTTCTACGCCCTCACCACTCTGTTCTTCGCCGCCTCGTACCCCCCGATCGGGCAGATGGGCCTGATGGCCTTCACCTGTCTGTCCTATCTCCTGTTGTGGGCTCTGTGGCACCCGGCGCCGCCGCTGCTGCCGGTGTTCCTGCGGCTGGCCACCCTGTTCCTCGTGTGGGCCATGACCGCGTTCCTCGCCGCCGAGCGCGAGCGGGAGATGCTGGCCCACGCCCGCTCGCGCCAGCTGGCCGAGCACCGCGCCGCCCTGCTGTCCGCCGTGGCGCGCACCGCCACCGCCATCAACACGCTCGACGCCGAGCTCGTCATCGAAGGGGTGACCGAGTCGCTCACCGGGCTCGGCTTCGACGTCGCCAACTGCTGCGTGATCAGCGAGGACGGGCGCAGCTACCGCGTCACCGCCGCCCGGGGCCTGCCCACGGACTACACCGGCCGGCCGCAGTCGACCGACCACGGCATGGTTGCCCTCGTGCGGGAACGCCGTGCCCCGGTCGTGGTCGAGGACTACGGCTCGCACCCGATGGCCATCCCGTCGCTCGCCGCGCTGGGGATCAAGGTGACCATCGGCGCCCCGGTGTGGGTGGGCGGGCGCCTGACGGCCGTCCTGATCGGCGGCAAGACCACCACGGCCGAGCTCTCGCCCACGGACGCCGAGGCTTTCGGGCTCCTCGCCGGACAGGTCGGTCGGGCCCTGGAGAACGCCGGGCAGTACCAGGCCCAGCGCCGCCTGACCGATGCCGCCAACCGGGCTTCGGTCATCGACGAGCTGACCGGCGTCGGCAACCGGCGGTGGGCCAACACCCTCCTGCGCGGCCTGCGGCCGTCGGACGCGGTCGTGATCATCGACCTCGACCACTTCAAGGACGTCAACGACCGGCACGGCCACGGCGTCGGTGACGAGACCCTGTGCCGGCTGGCCTCCTTCCTGCAGTCCCACATCCGCGACCAGGACGAGGTGGCCCGCTACGGCGGAGAGGAGTTCCTCCTCGTCCTCCGCCAGGCCGGGGAAGAGGCGCTCCCCGCCACCGACCGCCTTCTCGCGGCGTGGCGGGAGGTCACCCCCGACGTCACCTTCAGCGCCGGGGTGGCCCTCCACGGCGCCGACGACACGCCGGAGAAGACGGTTGGGCGGGCCGACGCCGCCATGTACGCCGCCAAGCAGACGGGCCGGGACCGGGCCTGCGAGTTCGGTGTCGGCCTCGAAGAACTCGACGCCCTGTAGTTCTCCCACCGGGTCCCCTACGCCCCGGCTCCTCCGCCATGCGGGGACCCCGGCCCCGCCGGCGGCAGTCCACACTCCCCGCCGGGTCCCCTGCGCCCCGGCTCCTCCGCCAGGCGGGGACCCCGGCCCCGCCGGCGGCCGTCAGTCGCTACGCGTCGCCGAAGCGGTAGGCGCTGCCATCGGCGGTGAGGAGGCGGTAGCCGCGGCCGTCGTAGGAGGGCTGGATGCCCACGATCGGCTCGGGTAGGCGGATCCCGCCCGTCGAGCCGAAGAAGCCGGCGTCCCCGTAGGTGAACACGCCCCCGTCCGATGCCACCAGCCAGTAGCCCCGACCGTCGGGTGTCCCGGCCATGGCGGTGATCGGGCGGGCCAGGGGGATGCTGCCGGCCGAGCCGAAGAAGCCGGCGTCCCCGAAGGTGAACACTCCGCCGTCCGAGGCCACCAGCCAGTACCCGCCGTGGTCGGGGGTGTCGGCCCGGCCGACGATCGGGGCGTTGAGGACCACCGGAAGCAGCGTCAGCGGCGCCACGTACAGCTGGCGCTGTCCCCCGCACGCGTACGAGGTGCAGGTTGCGTTCCAGGCTGCGTAGGACAGCCAGAGGTTGCCGGCGGCGTCGGGGAAGGCGTTGCCCGCGGCCGGGCCCGCCGCCGCGCCGTACGACGTGAGGATCGGGCCCGACTGGACCTGGGAGCACGGCCCGGCCGGGCCGGCGCAGCGGGCGTAACCCTCGGCGTAGCCCGGCGTCTGCCATCCGCCCCCGGCGAAGAACAGGTAGTACGCACCGGCGGAATAGACCATCGACGGGTTCTCGATGGTGCTCTGCCACGGGTGGGCGGCCATGTCCTGGTCCAGCAGGTCGACGGGCGGCGACGCGAACGTGGTCCCGTCCCCGCCGAGCGACGCCACCCACAGGTGGGCGGGCTGGTTGGAGGAGACCGAGCCGCCGTTGGACTTCCAGTACAGCCACGGCCGCCCCGACGGGTCCACGAACGGCTGCGGGTCGACCGAGCCGCCGAGCAGCCACTGGCACATGATCGGCCCCGAGCTGTTGTCGACGAAGGGGCCCTGGGGCACCGACGAGGTGGCGACCGAGATGCAGTACAGGCCCGAGGCGGCCTGGACGGCGTCGTAGAACATCACGTAGCGCCCGGCCCAGTAGAAGACGCCGGGGGAGGTCTGGGTGTCCACGCGCTGCCACCCCGGGAGGCGTCCGAGGGCGGTCGAGCCCCAGCTGCGCCCGGTCACGGTGTGGAACCCCGACGACGGCTGGCTCGACTCGAGGACCCCGATGTGGTTCCCCCAGGTGGTGCCGGTCGTGTAGGCGTAGTAGGTCCGCCCCGCCCGCAGGATGTCGGGGTCGGGGGCGTCGGCGGCGAAGGCGGGTCCTCCCGCCGGGACCACCATGGCCCCGGCCAGGGTGGCCGCCGTCGCGGGAGCGGGATCCACCGCCCCGAACGTGGCCACAGCCGCCGTCACGCCGGCGACCGCGATTGCTGGGACGCCGAGAATGCGCATTTCGGCCTGTAATCGGCGGGACCACCCCTGAGCTTTAGCCCCGGCGGGACGGCGCCCGCCGGGGACCCCGGTTCCTCCCAGGCCCCGCCCAGCCTGCTCTCAGACGGCGCGGCCAGACTCGGGCGAAATACGGGTTGCCCGGCCCTGTCCGGTAGCTTTCCCGCCCGGTACAGGAGGCTTGATGAGGATTCTGGTGCTCGGTGGAGACGGATACCTGGGCTGGCCGACGGCGCTGCACCTGTCGGCCCGGGGCCACGACGTAGGGGTCGTGGACAACTTCGCCCGGCGGGGCTACGACCACGAGCTGGGGGCGGAGTCCCTGGTGCCGATCTCGTCCCTGCGGACCCGCATCCGGCGGTGGGCGGAGCTGTCCGGGAGGACCCTCGACCTGTTCGTGGGGGACCTGACGGACCCGGCGTTCGTGGATGCGACGGTGGGCGGTTTCGCCCCGGATGCCGTGGTCCACTTCGCCGAGCAGCGGTCGGCGCCGTACTCGATGATCGACCGGGCCCACTGCGTGTACACCCAGGTCAACAATGTGGTGGGGACCCTCAACCTGCTCTACGCCATCGCCGAGCGGGCTCCGGACTGCCACCTGGTCAAGCTCGGGACCATGGGGGAGTACGGGACCCCCAACATCGACATCGAAGAGGGCTTCATCGAGATCACCCACCGGGGCCGGACCGACGTCCTGCCGTACCCGATGCAGCCCGGCTCCTTCTACCACCTGTCCAAGGTCCACGACTCCCACAACATGCGCTTCGCCTGCAAGATCTGGGGGGTGCGGGCCACCGACCTGCACCAGGGCGTCGTGTACGGGGTGCAGACCGACGAGACCACCCTCCATCCCGAGCTGGCCACCCGCTTCGACTACGACGGGGTGTTCGGGACCGTCCTCAACCGCTTCATCGTCCAGGCGGTCGTCGGCCACCCCCTGACCGTCTACGGCGCCGGCGGCCAGACCCGGGGCTTCCTCGACCTGCGCGACACCCTGGCGTGCGTGGAGCTGGCCATCGTGAACCCCCCGGAGCGCGGCGAGTACCGGGTCTTCAACCAGTTCACCGAGTCCTTCTCGGTCCTCCAGCTGGCCGAGCTGGTGGCGGGGCTGTCCCCCCGGCGGGCCACCATCGAGTCGATCCCCGACCCCCGCGTCGAGGCCGAGGAGCACTACTACCGGGCCGCCCACACCAAGCTGCTGGACCTGGGCCTGCGTCCCCACCTCCTCTCCGACACCCTGATCGAGTCGCTGTTCACCGTGGTCGAGCGCAACGAGTCCCGGGTCGATCCGGCCGCCATCCGCCCGACGGTCGAGTGGCGGGCCCCGAGCAGCAGCCTCCCGCTGCCCACCGCCGACCTCGACGTCGCCGCCGATTAACTCGTTGGTCGCGCCGGCCCCCCCGGCCGTCACCGAGCAGGACGCCGTCGAGCGCTTCCGCCGCGACCATCCCGGCCTGGCCCTGCCGCCGGTCTTGGTCGTGGTCCCCGCCTACGAGGAGGCGGGCACGGTCGGCGCCGTGGTGGCCGCCGTTCCCCCGGCCATGGCCGGCCTGGAGACCGCCGTCCTGGTGGTCGACGACGGGAGCCGGGACGACACAGGCGCCCGGGCCTCCTCCGCCGGCGCCCTGGTGTGCCGCCTCCCGGTCAACTCGGGCCAGGGGGCGGCCCTCCGCACCGGGTACCGCATCGCGGTCGATCACGGCGCCCGCTTCATCGCCACCCTCGACGCCGACGGCCAGTGGGCCGGGGCCGACCTGCCCCGCCTCGTCGAGGTCGTCTCGTCCGGTCAGGCCGACCTCGTCTCGGGGACCCGGCGGGCGGGGGACCACCAGGATCCGGAGCGCTGGACGGTCCGCGGCGCCGGCGTGGTGGTGTTCGCCGGCCTGATCCGCCTCCTCACCGGGGCGCGGGTGACCGACCCCGCCAACGGCCTGCGCGTGATGACCGCCGAGGTGGCCGCCGGGGTCGAGCTGGAGCAGCCCCAGTTCCAGGCCGCCGAGCTGCTCGTGTCCGCCGTGTGCCGGGGCTTCCGCTACACCGAGATCCCGGTGAGCCACGCCCGCCGTTCGTCGGGGACGAGCAAGAAGGGCGGCAGCCTCTCCTACGGATGGCGGTTCTCCCGGGCCCTGGTCGGGACCTGGTGGCGGGAGCGGCGCCGCTCCCGTTGAACCGGACCCGGCTGGCGGCCGCCGGTCTCGTGGCCGTGCCCGTCGCCGTCTTCCTGGTCCCGCTGGCCTTCGGCCACATCCTCCTGCCCGGGGACTCCCTCACCCAGAACTACCCGCTCCGGGTGCTGTCCGGCGCCGACGTGCGCCACGGCGTGCTCCCGCTGTGGAACCCCTACATCTGGAGCGGGACGGCCCTCCTCGGCGGGTTCAACGCCGGGAGCCTGTACCCGGCCACCCTCCTGTTCTCGTTCCTGCCCGGGCCGCTGGCATGGGGCCTGGGCCAGGCCCTCGTCTCCGCCGGGGCCGGCACCGGGATGCTGCTGTTCCTCCGGGGCCGGGGCCGCAGCGTCCTGGCGGCGTCCCTGGCCGCCGTCGTGTTCGCGTGGTCGGGCTTCATGGCGGCCCAGCTGGCCCATACCGGGCTGGTCGAGGGGATGGCGTGGACGCCGTGGATCCTCCGGGCGGTCGACCACCTGGCCGGGCGCGACCGGCCCGTCCTCTGGACCGGGGTGTTGGGGCTGGCCGGGGGGTTGGTGTGCCTCGGTGGTGACCCCCGCGCCATCACCAACGTGTCCATCGTCGCGGCCGTCTACGCCGGATGGCGCTGGTGGCGGGCGCCGGCCGGGACCAGGGCGCGCTTCGGCGGCCTGGTCGTGGCCGGGGCCGTGGTGGCGGGCCTGCTCGGCGCCGGCCAGCTGGTCCCGGGGCTGGCGTTCCAGGCCGGCTCGCAGCGCGCCGCCAGCTCGTACGAGGCCTTCGCGGCCGGATCGCTGGCCCCGCCCCTCCTGCTCCTCGAGGCGTTCCCGTTCGTGCTCGGCGGCTTCGGCTCGCTGCACCTGCCCGCCTACGCCGGGGACTACAACCTGCCCGAGATCTCCGGCTACCTCGGCCTGCTCGGCCTGGCCGGCGCCCTGGGGGTGGCGGCCTCGTGGCGGCGGTCCGGCGAGGCGGTGGGCGTCTGGGTCGTGCTGGCTGTAGTCGGGATCGTGCTGGCCCTGGGGCAGTACACGCCTCTGGCCCGGCTGCTCGTCCACGTTCCGCTCTACGGGGGGCAGCGCCTGCAGAGCCGCAACCTCGGGGTGGCCGACGTGGCCGGGGTCGTGCTGTTCTCCGTGTGGGTCGACCGCTTCGTGACCCGGGGCTGGCGGGGGGGCCGGCTGGCGCGGGCGATGGCCCTGGCCGCGCCGACGTGTGTCCTGGCCCTCGTGCTCACCGGCCTGTTCTGGCCCGGCGGCGTGGCCCACTGGCTGCGCAACGAGGGCGCCCTGCTGCCGCGCGGGTGGGCCTACGCCGCCGCCTCGCTGGTGGTCGCCGGAGCGGTGGCGGTGGTCCTCCTCGCGGGGCACCGGTGGGACGGGGCCCGGCGGGCCCGGGTGGTCGCCGTGATCACCCTGGTCGACGTGGGATTCTTCTTCGCCAACGCCGCCTACGGGTGGGAGCCCACCTCCGCCGTGGGGAGCCACCAGGCCGCCGACGCCCAGCTGGTGTCGGCCCTCCCGCCCGGCTCGCGCTACGCCGTCTACGACCCCGACCTCGGGTACCCCGGCTACGTGTGGACCGACGACGAGATGCTGCGGGTGCCCGACCTCAACGTGCTCGGCGGGGTGCCGAGCGTGCAGGGCTACGGCTCGGTGGTGCAGGGCGCCTACGACGCCGGCACCGGCTCCCACGTGCAGGGTGCCCTCGACCCCGGCGTGCTCGGTGACCAGCGCGCCGACCAGCTGCAGCTGGGACTGGTGCTGGTCGGACCGTCGGCTCCCGCCGACGTCACCCGGTTGCTCGTGCCGCCCCGCTGGAAGCCGGTGGGCCCGGTGGCGGGACTGGCCGCCTTCCGCAACACCGACGCCCTGGCTCCGGCGGTGTTCGAGGTGCCCGGCGGCAACCTCGGCACCGCCGCCCAGTCGGTCTCCCCCCCGGTGCGGGTGTGGGGGCCGCGGCGGGACGGCTCTGCCGTGTACCGCGTGGACACCCCGGCGCCGGTCGTCCTCGTCCGGAGCGAGGCGTGGGCCCCGGGGTGGAAGGCCACGCTCACTCCGGTGGGCACGTCGGGCCGACGGGGGCCGGGCTCCACGTTCACGGCCGTGGTGGGCCGGTCCGGGTTCCTCCAGGCCGCCACCATCCCGCCGGGCCACTGGGACGTGCGCTTCCGGTACCGGCCGGGGCGCACCTACCTCGGCATCCTGGTCAGCCTGCTCGGCGCCCTGGCCGGGATGGCGCTGGTCGTCGCAGGGCTACGGGGCCGGCCACTGCGACCACGTCCGCGCCAGGCCGTCGGCCAGGGGGACCGGGTCGGCTAGGCCGGTGCGCCCGGCCAGGCTGCGGTCGACGACGACGGCGCGCATCTCCCCGGGCGGCGCCGGGACGTGCTCGGCCGGGATGGCCACGCCCGTCACCCTGCACACCAGCTCGTGGAGCTGGAGGACGTTGAACGAGGCGCCCGACCCGACGATGACCCGCGCCGGGAAGGCGTCGGAGGGGACGGTCATGGCGGTGACGAAGGCGTCCAGGACGTCGTCCAGGTACACGTAGTCCCGGACCTGCAGTCCGTCCCCGTTGATGCGGATGCCCCCGCCCGCCCGGGCCGCCTTGAAGAGCCGGGCCACCAGACCGTCCTTCACCCACACGCCGGGCCCGTAGACGTTGGTCAGGCGCAGGGCCACCGTGGCCATCCCGTAGGAGTGGCGGTAGGCCGACAGCAGCATCTCCCCGGCGGCCTTGGTGGCGCCGTAGGGGGTCAGCGGCGCCAGCGGCGCCGACTCGTCGATCACGCCCCCGCCCGTCGCCTCGCCGACGACGGCGTTGGTCGAGGCCAGCACCATCCGGGTCACACCGAGGGCCCGGCACCTCTCGAGCAGCAGGTGGGTCATTCCGACGTTGGAGCGGTAGACGTCGTCGGGGTCCTCGACCGACCGCAGCACCGACGTGGCGGCGGCCAGGTGCAGGACGGCCTCGGTCCCGCCGGTGAGGGCCTTGTCGGCCACCTCGGGCTGGCGGAGGTCCCCGGTCACGACCCCGTGGAGGTCGGCCGCCAGCGCCGGGTCCACCGGGCGGCGGTCGGCCACCACGACCTCGTGGCCGGAGCCGAGCAGGCGGCGGGCCAGCGCCCCGCCGATGAACCCGGCGCCACCGGTTACGAGGACCCTCATCCCGGTCAGGCTACGGCAGGGCCCTGTGACCGAAGCCGCACGCATCCGCCTGGGAGCGGCGGGGCCCGACCGGTAGGGTTCGTGGGTGGCCGACCGGGCAGCGTTCGCCGAGGCGGCGATGGAGCACATGCCCTCGCTGTACTCCGCCGCCCTGCGGATGACCCGTAACCCCTCGGACGCCGAGGACCTGGTCCAGGAGACCTACCTCAAGGCCTACCGCGCCTACGACTCCTTCCAGGAGGGCACCAACCTCAAGGCGTGGCTGTACAAGATCCTCACCAACACCTTCATCAACTCCTACCGGGCGCGGAAGCGCCGGCCCGAGCAGTCCGACGTCGACGACGTGGAGGACCTCTACCTGTTCCGCCGCCTGGGCGGCCTCGAGGCCTCCACGGTCGGGCGCAGCGCCGAGGACCAGGTCATGGACCTGTTCACCGACAGCGAGGTGAAGGAGGCCCTGGAGTCCCTGCCGGAGTCGTTCCGGATGGCGGTCCTGCTGGCCGATGTCGAGGGGTTCTCCTACAAGGAGATCGCCGAGATCATGGACGTCCCCATCGGCACCGTGATGTCCCGGCTGCACCGCGGAAGAAAGGCCCTCCAGAGGGCGTTGCTCGAGTTCGGACGCGAGCGAGGGCTGGTCGGATGAGCGATGGGTGACGACTGCAGCGAGGCCATCCACCGGCTCTACCACTTCCTGGACGGGGAGCTGACCCCTCAGCGCCGCACGGAGATCCAGGCCCACCTCGACGACTGCGGCCCGTGCCTCCAGGCGTTCGACTTCGAGGCCGAGGTGCGCCTGATGATCGCCACCAAGTGCCGGGACGAGGTGCCCGACACCCTCCGGATCCGCATAGCCCAGGCCATCCGCCACGAGGAGATCCACTTCCGCCCCGACGGCACGGCGTGACCGCCACCACCGGCGGGACGACGGAGGCGCCGGCCGAGGACCCGGTCAACTGGGAGCTGGCGGCGCGGGTGGCGGGCCGGGTGGCCGGCACCGACCCGCTGGCCCGGTCCTACCACTACGCCTCGCTGGAGGCCGACTTCGCCGAGGCCACGGCCCGAGCCGAGCTGCTGGTGGCCGAGGAGACCGGTCTGCGTTCCCTGGCCGGCCCGGCCCGGGCCCGGGTGACCGACCGCCAGGGCTGGGTGCGGGCCAACGTGGCCTCCTTCCGCCGCCTGGTGAGCCCGCTCACCCGTCGCATCTCGGAGCGGATGCCGGTGGCGCCGCTCGCCGTCGTGGGGCGCAACGTGGCCGGCATGCAGGTCGGCACCCTGCTGGGCTGGATGTCGACGCGCGTGCTCGGCCAGTACGACCTGCTCCTGGTCGAGGACGACGCTCCCGACGAGCAGGACATCGTCTACTACGTGGGGCCCAACGTCCTGGCCCTGGAGAAGCGTTACGCCTTCCCGCCCGGCCAGTTCCGGCTGTGGCTGGCCCTCCACGAGGTCACCCACCGGGCCCAGTTCACCGGCGTGCCGTGGATGCGCGACTACTTCGTGGGCCTGGTGAACGAGGCCATCGACTCGGTCGACCCCGACCCCCGCCGGCTGATCGAGGGCCTGCGCCGCTCGGTCGACCAGATCCGGGCCGGGCGCAACCCGTTGGCCGACGGCGGCCTCCTCGGGCTGCTGGCCGGGGACGAGCAGGCGGCGGTGCTGCGCCGGGTGCAGGCTCTGATGAGCGTGCTCGAGGGCCACGGGGACGTGACCATGGACCGCGCCGGCGCCGCCGCCGTGCCCGAGGCCGAGCGCTTCTCCCGCGTCCTGCGCCAGCGCCGTCAGGAGCGGAACGGGATGGCCCGGGTGCTGCAGCAGGTGGTCGGCATCGAGGCCAAGCTCCGCCAGTACGAGGAGGGGGAGCGGTTCATAGCCGAGGCCGAGGCCGCTCTCGGCCCCCGGGCCATGGACCGGGTGTGGCGCGGTTCGGACCAGGTGCCGGACCTCGACGAGGTGCGCCGGCCGGCACTCTGGATAGAGCGCCAGGGCGCCGCCGCCGGCTGATCCGGCGGCGCCAAACGGCTCCGGGCGCTACTGCGATCCGCGCAGTCTGTACTCTCTCGACCGATGCCCAGGGTCCTGGTCGTCGACGACGAACCCGACATCGCCACGCTTATCCGGGTCACCCTGGAGACGGACGGCCACCAGGTCGACGTGGCGGCCAATGGCGCCCAGGCGCTGGAGATGGTCGACGAGGGCGCGTTCGACGCCGTGATCCTGGACGTCACCATGCCGGGCATGGACGGCTTCGAGGTCCTGACCGCCCTCAAGTCCGATCCCGAGCCCACCGTCGCCTCGATCCCGGTGATCATGCTGACGGCGCGCACCTCGGAGATGGACCGCATCCGGGGCGGCATCGAGGGGGCGGTGTTCTACATCACCAAGCCCTTCTCGGCCTCCGACCTCCGCGCCCATCTGGGGCGGGCGCTGGTGGCCGGCACCGAGCTCGAGCAACGCCGCTCCGCCCAGCGGGCCGCCCTGGCCCAGCTGGCCCGCCTCGAGAAGGGCCAGGACGGGGACGAGGAGGACTACGCCAACGCCGCCCGCCCCCGCCTGTCGCGGCTGGAACGCCCCCCGGCGCGCAGCGACGCCCGTCCGGGCCCGAACGTCGACGGGGTGGCGGTGGAGGCGCTGTCCGAGAAGCAGAAGGAGCTGCTCTCGGCCATCCGGGACACCGCGACCGTGCTGGAGGCGGCCGAGCGGCTCGGCGTGAGCCGTTCCAACGTGTACGCCAGCCTGCGGCGCATCGCCCGGCGGCTGGCGGTGCCGAGCGTCCCCGAGCTGGTCGCTCTCACCCGCCAGGGTGCCGTACTGCCCCGGCCCGGCTGAGCCCGGCCCCCGGCTGGTGCCCTCCCCGCCGGGCGGCGCCCTCCCGGACCTGACCGGGGCGCTCCTCACCCGGTGCACCTTCCCGGCGGCCGGGGCCGAGCTGGCCTGCGCCGTGTCGGGTGGGCCCGACTCGCTGGCCCTGCTCGTGCTGGCGGTGGCGGCGGGATGCCGGGTCACGGCGTTCCACGTCGACCACGGCCTGCGCCCCGGGTCGGCCGGGGAGGCCGACGTCGTGGCGGCGGCGGCGGGGCGCTTCGGTGCCGGCTTCGTCTCCCTGCAGGCGGCGGTCGCGCCCGGCCCCAACCTGGAGGAGCGGGCGCGGGACGCCCGGCGGTCGGTCCTTCCCGAGGGCGCCGCCACCGGGCACACGGCCGACGACCAGGCCGAGACCGTGGTGCTCAACCTGCTCCGCGGCGCCGGCCTGGACGGCCTGGCTGGCATGCGGGCCGGGCCGGCCCACCCGATCCTCGGCGTCCGGCGGGAGGAGACCGCCCGGCTGTGCCGGGCGGCCGGGCTCGTCCCGGTGGTGGACCCGACCAACGCCTCCCTCGACCTGCGGCGCAACCGGGTGCGCCACGAGGTCATGCCCCTGCTGGAGCGCGTCGCCGGCCGGGACGTGGCGGCCGTCATCTCCCGGCAGGCGGCGCTGCTGGCCGCCGACGCCGACCAGCTCGACGCCCTCGCGGCGGGGATCGACCCCCGGTCGGTGGCCGAGGTGGCGGCGGCGCCGACACCCCTGTCCCGCCGGGCCCTCCGGGCCTGGCTGCGCGGCGCCCTCGGCGGGCACCCCCCGTCGGCGGCGGCGTTGGAGCGGGTCATGGCCGTGGTCCGCCTCGAGGCGCGGGCCGCCGAGGTCGGCCGGGGGGTGACGGTGCGCAGGCGGGCCGGCCGGCTCTATTTCACACACGATTAGCCTGCGCCGCCGTGAGCGTGGCCACCGATCCCCTCCTCGGTCCCGTCGTGGTGGGCGAGAAGGAGCTCGTCGAGCGGGTGGCCGAGCTCGGCGCCGAGATCACCCGGGACTACCGGGACCGACCGCCCCTCCTGGTCGGGGTGCTGAAGGGCGCCTTCATGTTCATGGCCGACCTGTCACGCGCCATCGACCTGCCCGTGGAGTGCGACTTCATGGCGGTGGCGTCGTACGGGACCGCCACCAAGACCAGCGGCGTGGTGCGCATCGTCAAGGACCTCGACGCCGACCTCACCGGGCGCCACGTGCTGCTGGTCGAGGACATCGTGGACTCGGGGCTGACGCTGTCGTACCTCACGCGCAACCTGATGGCCCGCAACCCCGCCACCCTCGAGGTCTGCGCCCTGCTGCTCAAGGAGGGACAGCAGCGCCAGGACCCGGGACTGCGCTACATCGGCTTCCGGATCCCCGCCGACTTCGTCGTCGGCTACGGCCTGGACGTGGCCGAGCGTTACCGCAACCTCCGCTGTGTGCGGGTGTACGGCGGGGCGCAGTGAGCGTCGACCGGCCCCGCATCGAGGCGGCGGTCAGGGAGATCCTCATCGCCATCGGGGAGAATCCCGAGCGGGACGGCCTCCTCCGCACCCCGCACCGCGTGGCCAAGATGTACGAGGAGATCTTCAGCGGACTGTCCGACGTGGCCGACCGCCATCTGGCCACGACGTTCGAGGCCGACCACGACGAGATCGTGATGGTCAAGGACATCGCCCTGTACTCGGTCTGTGAGCACCATCTCGTTCCGTTCGTCGGCAAGGCCCACGTGGCCTACATCCCGAACGAGGACGGGCGGATCACCGGCCTGTCCAAGCTGGCCCGGCTCGTCGACGTGATCAGCAAGCGGCCGCAGGTGCAGGAGCGGCTGACGACCGAGATAGCCGACGAGATCGACAAGAGCCTGCAGCCGCGTGGCGTCCTCGTCGTCGTCGAGGCCGAGCACCTGTGCATGTCGATGCGGGGGGTGCGCAAGCCCGGCTCGGTCACGGTCACCTCGGCGGTGCGGGGCCTGTTCCGGGAGAGCCCGGCCACCCGCGCCGAGGCCCTCCAGTTCATCCACGGAGGCCGCTGATCCCGCTCGGACGTGGACCCGCGGGGCTGCGTCGGGGCCTCCGCCCGCCGGTACCCTTGGCCGCCGTGCCCGCCGCCCGCCCCCTCGTCATGGGCGTTCTGAACGTGACCCCGGACTCGTTCTCCGACGGGGGCGAGTGGTTCGACCGGGACGCCGCCGTGGCCCGGGGCCTGGAGATGGCGGGCCAGGGCGCCGACGTTGTCGACGTGGGCGGGGAGTCCACCCGGCCGGGGGCGGCGCCGGTCCCCGAGGCCGAGGAGCTGGCCCGGGTGGTCCCGGTGGTGGCCGCCCTGGCGCCCCACGTCCGGGTCTCGGTCGACACCACCAAGGCGGCGGTGGTCGAGGCGGCGGTCGGGGCCGGCGCCACCCTCGTCAACGACGTTTCGGCGTCGCTCGAGGCGGTGGCCGGGCGCCTGGGGGTGGGCTGGGTGGCCATGCACATGCGGGGCACCCCGGCCACCATGCAGCAGGACCCCCGCTACGACGACGTGGTGGGGGAGGTGGCCGCCTTCCTGGCCGGGCGGGTCGAGGCCGGGGAGGCCGCCGGCATCGACGAGATCTGGGTCGACCCGGGCATCGGGTTCGGCAAGACGGCCGGCCACAACCTGGCCCTCCTGGCCGGGCTGGACCGGCTGGGGGCCCTGGGCCGCCCCGTCCTGGTGGGCACGAGCCGCAAGTCGTTCCTCGGCCGCATCGGCGCCGGGCCCGAGGGGGAGCTCGACGTGCACGACCGCCTCGAGCCCTCCCTGGCCACCGCCGTGTGGGCCATGGAGCAGGGGGCGGCCATGGTGCGGGTCCACGACGTGGCGGCCACGGTGCAGGCCGCCCGCCTCCTGGCCGAGCCGGTGCCGGCATGAAGGGCCGCTGGGCGGCGGGGATCCCGCCCCGCAACTTCACCTGGATCCTGGCCGGGCAGCTGGCGGTGTCCGAGCGCCCGGGCGGCTACTCCCGCAACCACCGCCGGGTGCGCCGCCAGGAGGAGATCATCTGGCTCCGGGAGCAGGGCTTCTCCCGGGTCGTGACCCTGCTGGCATCCCCGCACAACCTCCACGCCTACGAGGAGGAGGGCCTGCAGTGGTCCCAGCTGCCCCTGGCCGGCAGCGGGGACGTCACCGCCGAGCTCGGGGAGCTGTTCACCAGCCTCGAGCAGTGGCTCGGAGCAGGGGAGCGCATCCTCGTCCACCAGGAGGAGCTCGGGGACCGCGTCATGGGGGTGATGGCCGCCTTCCTCCTGTGGTCGGGCCGGATCGAGGACCCGCCCCGGGCCATCACCGTGGTCGAGCGGATGCTGAAGCGGGTCATGGGCACGGCGGGCCGGGAGCTGCTGACCATGCTGCCGCCCCACCCCGCCCGCCCCGAGCGCGGGTGACCGCGGACCGCATCGAGCTGCGGGGGCTGCGGGTGGTCGGCACCCACGGCGTGCTGCCCGAGGAGCGGGCCCGGGCCCAGCCCTTCGAGCTGGACCTGGATCTCGAGGTCGACCTCGGCGCCGCCGGCGCCAGCGACGACCTCCGCGACACCGTCGACTACGGGGCGGTGGCCGAGACAGCGGCCCGGGTGGTCGGCCAGGAGAGCTTCAGGCTGCTCGAGGCCCTGGCCGCCCGGGTGGCCGACGCCCTCCTGGCCGACGCCCGGGTCCGGGCCGTGACCGTCGGCGTGCGCAAGCTCCGCCCGCCCGTGCCGGTCGACCTCGGCTCGGCGGGGGTGAGGCTCACCCGCCGGCGGTGAGGGCCTTCCTCGGCCTCGGCTCCAACCTGGGGGACCGCTGGGCCCATCTGCGGGACGCACTGGAACGGCTCCGGGACGCCGACCGGGTCGTGGCGGTCTCCACGGTCTACGAGACCAGCCCTGTCGGGGGCCCCGACGACCAGGGGCCGTACCTGAACGCGGTCGTCGAGCTCGACACCGACCGCTCCCCCCGCCAGCTGCTCGAGCTGGCCCAGTCCCTCGAGCAGGCCGCCGGCCGGGTGCGCCCCCCCGGGGAACGGTGGGGCCCCCGCACCCTCGACGTCGACGTGCTGCTGGTCGGGGACCTGTCGGTCGACGAGCCCGACCTGGTCGTGCCCCACCCCCGCATGTGGGAGCGGCGCTTCGTGCTCACGCCCCTGTCGGACCTGGACCCGGACCTGGTGCCCTTCGGCTGGGAGACCCGCGTGGAGGGAATCGTGGCCCCGGCGGGTAATCTCTAGGGGAGAACGAACGGCACCTTCGGGGCCGGAACGTCAGGAGCGGTGGTTGTCCCAATCTGCCGGGCTCCAGCTGGAGCAGCTGACCTCGATCGCGGCCTTCGCCGCCGCCCTCGACGCCCACCGCGCCCAGGGGCGCTCGATCGGGCTCGTCCCCACCATGGGGGCGCTTCACGCCGGCCACGCCGCCCTGGTCCGTCGGGCCGCCGCCGAGTGCGACGTGGTTGCGGTCACCGTCTTCGTGAACCCCCTGCAGTTCGGGCCCGGCGAGGACCTGTCCCGCTACCCCCGCACGCTGGCCGCCGACGCCGCCCTGGCCGCCGACTGCGGCGCCACCATCCTCTTCAGCCCGCCGGTCGAGGAGATGTACCCCGGCCCGGTGCTCACATCGGTGCGCGTCTCCGGGCTCACCGAGGCCCTCGAGGGGGCCAGCCGCCCCGGCCACTTCGACGGGGTGGCGACGGTGGTGGCCAAGCTGTTGGCCATGGCCGGGCGGTGCCGGGCCTACTTCGGGGAGAAGGACTTCCAGCAGCTGGCCGTCGTCCGCCGCCTGACCACCGACCTGTCCTTCCCCGTCGAGATCGTCGGCTGTCCGACCGTCCGCGAGTCCGACGGTCTGGCCCTCTCCTCGCGCAACGCCTACCTGTCCTCCGAGGAGCGGGCGGTGGCGCCGCTCCTGCACGCCGCCCTCCAGGAGGGGGCCGCCGCCGTGGCGGCCGGGGAGACCGACCCCGCCGCCGTGGCCGCCCTCGTGGCCCGCACCCTGGCCGCCGAGCCCCGCTTCCGGCTCGACTACGCCGCCGCCGTCGACCCCGCCACCCTGGCCGTGCCCGCCGCCCTCGCACCGGGCCGGGAGGTCCGCATCCTCGTGGCCGCCCACCTCGGCACCACCCGCCTCATCGACACCCTGGGCACGATCGGGCCCGCCCCGTCCCCCGCCCCCGACCGAAAGGTCGATCCCGCATGCGCCGGCGCATGATGAAGTCGAAGATCCACCGGGCCACCGTCACCGACGCCAACCTCAACTACATCGGGTCGATCACACTCGGCCGCGAGCTGATGGCCGCCGCCGACATCCTGGAATGGGAGCAGGTGACCGTGCTCGACATCGACAACGGTGCCCGCTTCGAGACCTACGCCATCCCGGGCGAGGCTGCCGACGTCTGCCTCAACGGCGCCGCCGCCCGCCTGGTCCACCCGGGGGACAAGGTCATCGTGCTCACCTACGCCGACTACGAGGACGCCGAGCTGGCCGCCGGCTTCGACCCACTCGTCGTCCATGTCGACGCCGCCAACCGCATCATCGACGAGGAGCGGGCCCTGAAGAGCGCGTAGGTTCGCGCCCGTGGCCGACTCCCCGCTCGACGTCCTCGTCCTCGGTAGCGGGGTGGCCGGGTTGTCCGCGGCGGTGCGCGCCGCCGGCGTGGACGGCGTCCGGGTGGGGGTGCTGACCAAGGCGCTCCTGCAGGAGTCCGCCACCCGCTGGGCCCAGGGCGGAGTGGCCGCCGTGCTCAGCGGGGACGAGGACTCCATCGACCTCCACCTGGCCGACACCCTGGCCGCCGGCGCCGGCCTGTGCGACACCGACGCCGTGCGCGTGCTCGTCGGCGAGGGGCCGGCGCGCGTCAACGATCTCATCGCCATGGGGGCGCTGTTCGACCGCGACGTCGCCGGTCGGCTGGCGCTGGCGCGCGAGGGCGGGCACTCGACGGCCCGCATCCTCCACGCCGGGGGCGCCGCCACCGGCGCCGAGATCGAGCGGGCTCTCGTCGAGGCGGTGCGGTCGACGGCGGCGGCGCTGATGGAGGGTTGGTTCTCCCTCGACCTGATCGCGGAGAACGGGCGGTGCGCCGGGGTGCGTGCTCTCGACGCGGCGGGCTCGGTGCGCGAGGTGCGCGCCCGCCATGTCCTGGTCGCGACCGGTGGGGCCGGCCAGATGTTTGCCGTCACGACCAACCCGGCGCAGTCGACGGGCGATGGCGTCGCCATGGCGCTGCGCGCCGGGGTGGCGGTGGCCGACGTCGAATTCATGCAGTTCCATCCGACGGCGCTGCACCACCCGGCCATGCCCCGGCCCCTCCTGTCCGAGGCGTTGCGCGGTCACGGGGCGCTGCTGCGCGACGCCAACGGTGATCGCTTCGTCGACGAGCTCTCACCCCGAGACGTCGTGGCGCGGGCCATGACGTCGCGCATGCTCGACCAGGGCGTCGACCACATGTGGCTCGATGCCACCGGCCTCGATGCGTTCGCCGAGCGCTTCCCCACGATCGCGGCGTCGGTCACCGCGGTCGGCCTCGACCCCGCCACCGACTGGCTGCCGATTGCCCCCGCCGCCCACTACCTGTCGGGAGGCGTCGTCACCGACCTCGACGGGGCGTCGTCGCTGCCGGGGCTGTGGGCGTGCGGGGAGGCGGCGTGCACCGGCGTCCACGGCGCCAACCGCCTGGCCTCGAACTCGCTCCTGGAAGGGATGGTGTTCGCCCCCCGGGTCGTGGAGGCGATCCTGTCGGGGCGGGACGGGCCCCGCCCGACCGGTGCCATGCGCGCCGTCCTCGGGGAGGGGGACCCCGACATCGGCGGCCGCGCCGTCCCCCTGCGTCTGCCGCCGCCCGACGGCGGTGCCGACGTCGACCCCGACAAGGCGCGTCTGGAGCTGCAGAGGACGATGACGACCGGGGCGGGCGTCCTGCGCAGCGCGGCGTCGCTCGACGAGACCTGCGGCATGGTGGCACCGCTGGTGGGCGGTCCCCGCTCCACGCCGGCGCAGGCGGAGCTGGCCAACCTGGCCACCGTGGCATGGGCCCTGCTGCGGGCCGCCGCCGAGCGCCACGAGAGTCGCGGCTCGCACACCCGCACCGACTTCCCCGGTACCGACGACTCGTTCCGCCTGCGCCTCGTGCTCAGCCGATGAGCGACGGGCCCACCCCGTGAGCGACGTGCACCCGCCGATGGCGGCGGTGCGCCCGGTCGTGGAGGCGGCCCTGGCCGAGGACCTCCTCCCGATCGGGGACATCACGGCGTCGCTGGTGCCCGAGGGCGTCACCTGCTCGGCCCGCTTCGTCTCCCGCCAGGCCGGCGTCATCGCCGGGACGCGCTCGGCCGGAGAGGCCTTCCGCCAGCTCGACCCCGAGGTGGAGCTGCACTGGCTGCTCGACGACGGCTTCGTCGTACGGCCGGGGGACGTCGTCGGCACGGTCAAGGGTCGGCTCCGTTCGGTGCTCACCGCCGAGCGCACCGCCCTCAACCTGCTCTCCCATCTGTCGGGGGTGGCCTCGGCCACCCGCCGCCTGGTCGACGCGGTGGCGGCCGTGTCCCCGTCCTGTCGGATCCGCGACACGCGCAAGACCACCCCGGGGCTGCGGGCGCTGGAGAAGGCGGCGGTGCGGGCCGGTGGCGGGCTCAACCACCGGGCCAACCTGTCCGAGGCGGTGCTGGTGAAGGACAACCACCTCGGCGGCCTCACCATCACCGAGGCGGTGGTGGCGGCGCGCCAACGCTGGCCGGGCCGGCACGTCGAGGTCGAGTGCGACGGGCTCGGCCAGGTGCACGAGGCGCTGGCCGCCGGCGCCGACATGGTCATGCTCGACAACATGGACCCCGCCCAGGCGGCCGACGCGGTGGCGGTGGTGCGCGCCGCCGGGCCCACGCCGGTGGAGGTCTCGGGGCGCATCGACGCCGACAGCGCCGCCGCCTACGCCCGGGCCGGCGTCGACTACATCTCGGTCGGTTCCATCACCCACTCGGCGCCGGTGCTCGACATCGGCCTGGACCTCTCGGCCTGAGGGACCCCGCCGTGCTCCTCGTCATCGATGTCGGGAACACCCAGACCGTCATCGGGATGTACGGCCCCGAGGGAGCAGGTGACCTCGCCCACCACTGGCGGGTCGCCACCGTCCCCGAGCGCACCGCCGCTGAGCACGCCATGCTCGTGGCCCAGCTCCTCGACCTCGACGGCCGGCGGGCCGGGGAGGAGATCACCGGCATAGCCGTCTGCTCGGTCGTGCCCCGGGTCACCTCGGCCCTGCGTCTGATGATCGACCGCTGGTACGAGGTGACGGCGGTGGTGCTCGAGCCGGGCACCCGCACCGGCATGCCGATCCTCTACGACAACCCGAAGGAGGTGGGCGCCGACCGCATCGCCGACGCCGTGGGAGCCCACGACCTCTACGGATGCCCCTGCATCGTGGTCGACTTCGGGACGGCCACGACCGTCGACGCCGTGTCCGCCAAGGGGGAGTACCTCGGCGGCGCCATCCTCCCCGGCCTGGAGGTCAGCCTCGACGCCCTCTTCGAGCGGGCCGCTGCCCTGCGCCGCACCGAGCTGGCCGAGCCCCGCCGGCTGATCGGGCGCAGCACCGTCGACTCCATCCGCTCCGGTGCCGTCTACGGCTTCGCCGCCGCCGTCGACGGGCTGTGCCGGCGCATGGACGCCGAGATCGGCCCCGCCACGGTCGTGGCCACGGGTGGGCTGGCCGAGTTCCTGGCCCCGCTGACCGAGTCGATCCAGTACGTCGAGCCCTGGCTCACCCTCCACGGCCTCCGGCTGATCTACCGGCGCAATTTGGCCCGCCCCGCCTGACCGCCCCACCTGACCGCCCCACCTGAGCCGCCCCGGGCCGGCCGGGGAGGGAGCTCCCCGGTTGTTGAAAAACAAAGTTGGGCGGCCGTATATGAAAGTTCTCATAAGGCCGCCAAACAGCCCGAAGGGTGATGGCATTGGTGCGGAGGGCGGCCGAATCCGCTCCTGACCTGGACCCTCCGTGCCGCTGGTCACGCCGACGGTGTCAATGACCCCGGACGTATATGAAAGTTCTTATACGGCCGGAAATTTCGCGTTTTTCAAGTCGGGGAGCTCTCCCCGCCCGGGCGACCGACCGAGGGCCACGGGCCGGTCGGCGGCGGGCCGGAGGTCAGGCGACGGGAAGGGAGTCGATCAGGCGGTGGCCGAGCTGGGACAGGTGGGCGGCGGCGGGGCCGGAGAGAGGGGAGATGGCTTCGCCCGCCTGGTCGGCCCAGTCACGCGCCGTGGTCACCGCCTCCCCGATGGCGGGGGACGACCGGACGACGTCGCGGGCCCGGTCGCGGGCCTCGGGCTCCAGCGGTCCCCCGAGCAGCGACGCCAGCTCGGCCCGTGTGTCGGGATCGGCCATCCCCCTGATCACCGGGAGCGTGTAGACGCCGGCCACGAGGTCGAGGCCGGCGGGCTTGCCCAGGCTCTCGTCGGTGCCGACAAGGTCGAGGATGTCGTCGCAGATCTGGAAGGCCATGCCGAAGGCGTGCCCGAAGGCGGTCAGGGCCTCGATGTGGTCCCGGGGCTGGCCGCTGGTCAGGGCCCCGATCCGGCAGGCGGCCGACATCAGAGAGGCGGTCTTGCCCGAGATGGCGGCCAAGTAGGCCGATTCCGTGCGCTTCACGTCGTATGCGGCCTGGATCTCGAGGGTCTGGCCCTGGCAGAGCCTGGCAATCGTGGCGGCGAGCAGTCCGGCCACCTCGGTGCCGAGCCCGGCGGCGATCTCGGAGGCCCGGGCCAGAAGGAAGTCCCCGGCCAGAATGGCGATCAGGTTCCCCCACCGGGCGTTGACCGTCTCGACGCCCCGGCGGGTAAGAGCCTCGTCGATGACGTCGTCATGACAGAGCGACCCGACGTGGACCAGCTCGACCGACACCCCGCCCATGACGAACGGGTCGGCGCCGTCGGCGGCCCGACCGGCCCCGGATTCGTCGGGCGCCACGGCGGCGGCGGCCACTGTGAGCGCGGGACGGAGGCGCTTGCCCCCGGCGTCCACGAGGTGGCGCGCCACCTCGGTGAGAAAGGGGTCCTCCGACGTCACCGCCTGGCGCAGCTGGAGCTCCACGCGGCAGAGATCGTCCTCGAGCCGGGGAAGGTCCAGGAGCTCGGCGATGTTCACCAGGTATGGAAGCTAGGCGACCCTGCCCCGTCATCGACAACCGGGTCGCCTCCCGGACAACCGGGGGGTGCCGTACCGACACCCCTCCCGAGTAGAATCGCGTAACGAGCCACCGGGCGCGCCAGGAGGCATCTTGTTCGAACGTTTCACCGACCGGGCCCGAAGGGTCCTCGTGCTGGCCCAGGAGGAGGCACGCCTCCTCAACCACAACTTCATCGGGACCGAGCACATCCTTCTCGGGCTGATCCACGAGGGGGAGGGGGTGGCCGCCAAGGCCCTGGAGTCCCTCGGCATCTCTCTCGAGGCGGTCCGTGAGAAGGTCGAGGAGACCATCGGGCCGGCGGGTTCGGCCACGACGGGCTCGCCGCCCTTCACCCCCCGCGCCAAGAAGGTGCTCGAGCTGTCTCTTCGCGAGGCGCTGCAGCTCGGCCACAACTACATCGGGACCGAGCACATGCTGCTGGGTCTGGTGCGCGAGGGCGAGGGGGTGGCCGCCCAGGTCCTCGTCAACCTCGGCGCCGACCTGTCCCGGGTCCGCCAGCAGGTCATCCAGCTGCTGTCCGGCTACGGGAACAAGGAGGGCGCCGCCGCCGGCGCCGGGGCGCAGGGCCAGGGGGAGACCCCCTCGGGCTCGCCCGTGCTCGACCAGTTCGGCCGCAACCTCACCCAGCTGGCGCGCGAGAAGAAGCTCGACCCGGTGATCGGGCGCGAGCGCGAGATCGAGCGCGTCATGCAGGTGCTGTCCCGCCGCACCAAGAACAACCCCGTCCTCATCGGGGAGCCCGGCGTCGGCAAGACCGCCATCGTCGAGGGCCTGTCCCAGAAGATCGTCGCCAACGACGTCCCGGAAACGCTGAAGGGCAAGCAGCTCTACACCCTCGACCTCGGGGCCCTGGTGGCCGGCAGCCGCTACCGCGGCGACTTCGAGGAGCGCCTGAAGAAGGTGCTGAAGGAGATCCGCACCCGCGGCGACATCATCCTGTTCATCGACGAGCTCCACACGCTGGTCGGTGCCGGCGCCGCCGAGGGCGCCATCGACGCCGCCAGCATCCTCAAGCCGATGCTGGCCCGCGGCGAGCTGCAGACCATCGGCGCCACCACCCTCGAGGAGTACCGCAAGCACCTCGAGAAGGACGCCGCCCTCGAGCGCCGCTTCCAGCCCATCAAGGTGGAGGAGCCCTCGCTCAGCCACACCATCGACATCCTGAAGGGCCTGCGCGACCGCTACGAGTCCCACCACTCCGTGACGATCACGGACCAGGCCCTGGTGGCCGCCGCCAACCTGGCCGACCGCTACATCTCCGACCGCTTCCTGCCGGACAAGGCCATCGACCTCATCGACGAGGCCGGCAGCCGTCTGAGGATCCGGCGCATGGCCACTCCTCCCGACTACAAGAAGCTGGAGGAGGACATCTCCCGGGTCCGGGCCGAGAAAGAGGCGGCCATCGAGAAGCAGAACTTCGACGCCGCCAAGAAGCTGGCCGACCAGGAGAAGGAGAAGCTCGAGCGCAAGACCGCCATGGAGGCGGAGTGGCGCTCCGAGGGCGTCGACCTGTTCGACGTGGTCGACGAGGAGGTCATAGCCGAGGTCCTCGCCAACTGGACCGGCATCCCGGTGTACAAGCTCACCGAGGAGGAGACCGCCAAGCTCCTCCGCATGGAGGACGAGCTCCACAAGCGGGTGATCGGCCAGGAGGACGCCCTCAAGGCACTGTCCCGGGCCATTCGCCGGACGCGTGCGGGCCTCAAGGACCCCAAGCGGCCCAGCGGCTCGTTCATCTTCCTCGGCCCGACCGGCGTGGGGAAGACCGAGCTGGCCAAGGCCCTGGCCGAGTTCCTCTTCGGGGACCAGGACGCCCTGATCCAGCTCGACATGTCCGAGTACATGGAGAAGCACACGGTGAGCCGCCTGGTCGGCAGCCCCCCGGGCTACGTCGGCTACGAGGAGGGCGGCCAGCTCACCGAGGCGGTGCGGCGCAAGCCGTTCTCGGTCGTGCTGTTCGACGAGATCGAGAAGGCCCACCCCGACGTGTTCAACGCCCTCCTGCAGATCCTGGAGGACGGTCGGCTGACCGACTC
Organism: Acidimicrobiales bacterium; assembly: GCA_035695125.1. Classification (GTDB taxonomy): domain Bacteria; phylum Actinomycetota; class Acidimicrobiia; order Acidimicrobiales; family JAJPHE01; genus DASSEU01. Next base: position 9,207 of record DASSEU010000016.1, on the reverse strand, counting down.
GCAGGGTCGGGCGGTCGACTTCAAGAACACGGTCCTGATCATGACGTCCAACCTCGGCACCGCGGACCTGCGCAAGGCCTCGGTCGGCTTCGCCAAGACGACCTCTGCCGTGACCTACGAGAAGATGAAGGAGAAGGTGCACGAGGCGCTGAAGGTCCACTTCCGCCCCGAGTTCCTGAACCGCATCGACGAGGTCATCGTGTTCCACGAGCTGTCGAAGGAGGAGGTCACCGAGATCGTCGACCTGATGATCAAGCGGGTGGCCGACCAGCTCGAGGGCCAGGGGTTCGGCTTCGAGATCACCCCGGCGGCCAAGTCCCTTCTGGCCGACAAGGGTTACGACCCGACCCTGGGCGCCCGGCCCCTGCGTCGGGCCATCCAGCAGCTGGTGGAGGACCCGCTGTCCGAGCGGATCCTGTGGAAGGAGTTCACCGTCGGGGAGACCATCGTGGTCGACGCCGAGGGGGAGGAGATCCTCTTCCGCTCCATCCAGGGCATCGAGCCCCCGCCGGTGGAGATGGCGGGGACCTCCTCGGAGTAGCGCTCCGACAGACCGGGAGACGGGCCCGGGGCCGCGAGGCCCCGGGCCTTCTCGCGTCTAGGGTCCCGCGCCGTGTACGGACGAGTGCTGGTCGGAACCGACGGATCCCCGACGGCGGGCCGTGCGGTCGACCGCGCCGTCGAGGTGGCGGTGGCCACCGGGTCGGCGCTGACGATCCTGGCCGTCGGCGGTGACGACGCCCTGGAGACGGCCAGGACCGAGGCCGGGCGCCACCGCGACTCCGGGGTCGACATCGAGGCCCGCGCCGCCGAGGGGGACGTGGCCGACGTGCTCGTCGAGGAGGCCGTCCGGGTGCAGGCCGGCCTGATGGTCGTCGGCAGCAAGGGCATGACGGGGATCCGCCGCATCTCGTCGGTGCCCAACAAGGTCAGCCACCACGCCCCCTGCCACCTTCTGATCGTGCACACGACGTAGCCGGCCCGGGCACCCGGGTCCGCCCCTCTGATACACCCGCTCCTTACCATCGGCGCATGGGTCGCCTGCGCACCGTCCAGCGCTGTACCGAGTGCGGTTCCTCCACCCCCCGCTGGACCGGGCGCTGTCCCTCGTGTGGGGCGTGGAACTCCCTGGTGGAGGAGGTGGAGGAGAGCGCACCGGCGTCGTCGCACGCCGGAACGGCCCGGGCCCGCGGCACGGAGGGGCCCGTCCTTCTGTCCAGTGTCGGGGGTGACGGCGCCGGCGCGGTGGCCACCGGCCTGGACGAGCTGGACCGGGTCCTGGCCGGTGGCCTGGTGCCGGGCTCGGTGACCCTTCTGGCTGGCGAGCCGGGGATCGGAAAGTCCACGCTCACCCTGCAGGCGGCCGGGACGGTGGCCTCCAGCGGAGCCCGGTGCCTGCTGGTGAGCGCGGAGGAGTCGAGGGCCCAGGTCCGGACCCGCGCCGAGCGCCTGGGCGCTCTGGCGCCCACTCTCTGGGTGGTCTCGGAGACCTGCCTTCCCGACGTCCTGGCCGCCATGGCGGAGGTGGAGCCGCACCTGTGCGTGATCGACTCCGTGCAGATGCTGTTCGACCCCGCCCTGGAGTCGGCGCCGGGATCGGTGGCCCAGGTCCGCCACTGCGCCCATCGACTGGTGGAGGCGGCCAAGTCGACCGGCACCGCGGTGGTGCTCGTCGGTCACGTCACCAAGGAGGGAACGGTGGCGGGGCCGCGCGTGCTCGAGCACGTCGTCGACACCGTGCTGTCGTTCGAGGGGGACCGTCACCACGCCCTGCGGATGCTCCGCGCCGTGAAGCACCGCCACGGCCCCACGGGGGAGCTCGGTCTGTTCGAGATGCGGGGTGACGGCCTGGTCGGGGTCAGCGACCCCAGCTCGCTGCTGCTGGCGGACCGGAGGGCCGGACTGGCCGGCAGCATCGTGGTCCCCGCCATGGAGGGCGGCCGCCCCCTGCTGGTCGAGGTGCAGGCCCTCACCGTCAACGTCCAGGGGGAGGCGCCGGCCCGCCGCTCGGTGCAGGGGCTCGACGCCGGCCGCCTGCCGATGCTGCTGGCCGTGCTCGACACCCGGCTCACCCTGGCCCCCCGGCTGGCGCGCCGCGACGTCTACACGTCGGTCGTCGGCGGCATCCGGGTCGGGGAGCCGGCCGCCGACCTCGGTGTCGTGCTGGCCCTCCTCTCGGCGTGCCAGAACCGGGCCGTCGACGCCGGGACCGTCGCCTTCGGGGAGGTCGGCCTCGGTGGTGAGATCCGCCAGGTCGCACACACTCCCCGCCGCCTGGCCGAGGCGGCCCGGCTCGGCTTCACCCGCGCCGTGGTGCCCCGCTCCACCACCGACGCCCCGCCGGGCATCGAGCTCGTGCGCACGGCCACCGTCGGGGAGGCCGCCGGGATCGTGCTGCACGCTCCTCCCGTGCGCCCACGCGTCCTCAGCGTCGTCAAGCCCTAAGTACCATCGTCGTCGTGCCGTCCCGTCGCAGCCGGGCCATGACCGATGCCCTGGCCGCCGTAGCGCCGGGCACGCCGCTGCGGGAGGGGCTCGACCGCATCCTGCAGGCAAGCAAGGGAGCGTTGATCGTGGTCGGGGACGACCCCGCCGTGCTGTCGATCTGCTCCGGTGGCTTCCTGCTCGACGCCGAGTTCAGCCCCCAGCGCCTGTCGGAGCTGGCCAAGATGGACGGGGCCATCATCCTCGCCCGCGATGCCACCCGCATAGCCCGGGCCAACGTGCACCTGGTCCCGGACCCGACGGTTCCCACCACCGAGACCGGCACGCGCCACAGGACAGCGGAGCGGGTGGCCCGGTCTCTGGAGGTGCCGGTGATATCGGTCTCCGAGACGATGTCGGTCATAGCCGTCTACCGCAACGACCAGAAGCATCCCCTCGAGTCGATCCCCCGCCTGATCAACCGGGCCAACCAGGCGCTGCAGACGCTGGAGCGCTACAAGAACCGCCTCGACGTGGTGAGCGCGTCCCTGTCGGCACTCGAGGTGGAGGACCTGGTGACGGTGCGGGACGTCGTGAGCATGCTGCAGCGGTCCGAGATGGTGCGCCGCATCGCCGAGGAGGTTGAGGAGTACGTCGTCGAGCTGGGCACCGACGGGCGCCTGGTCCTGCTGCAGCTCGAGGAGCTGATGGGTGGTGTCGAGGACGACCGTCACCTCGTGATCCGCGACTACCTGCGCAAGAGCGACGATTGGACCCTCACCGACGCCCTCGACCGCCTGGCGGCCCTGTCGACCGAGGACCTGCTCGACCTCAAGACCGTCGCCTGGGTGCTGCACATCCCGACCGACGCCGGTGGTCTCGACGCCAGCCTGCAGCCGCGCGGCAGCCGGCTGCTGTCGCGGATCCCCCGGCTTCCCGACGCCGTGATCCAGCGGGTCATCGAGCACTTCGGGGACCTGCCGAGCGTCATGCGGGCGTCGGTCGAGGAGCTCGACGACGTCGAGGGGGTCGGCGCCGGCCGGGCCAAGGCCATCAAGGAGGGCCTGTCCCGCCTGGCCGAGTCGAGCATCCTCGACCGCTACAGCTAGAGGGCTCTCTGCCCGAGCTTCGTCCGCTCGACGATCCGGTAGCGGCGGTCGGAAAGCTCCAGCCACCCGAGGCGGATGAAGGTGGCGATGGCCTTGTTCACCCGCTCGCGCGACGCGCCGACCATCCCGGCCAGCTCCTCCTGGGTGACCGGGAGCGTGAACTCGTCGCTGTCCCCCGCCAGCTCCAGCAGGCGCTTGGCGGTCCGACCCGTCACGTCGAGGAACATCGAGTCGGCCAGCGCCTCGTCGGTCACGCGGAGCCGGTTGGCCAGCAGGGCCACGACGGTCCAGAGGGCCTCGGGCCGCTCCTGCAGGGAGCTGCGCACCGCCTCGTAAGGCACGGCTATCAGCCGCGACGGCTCGAGGGCCCGGGCCTCGGCGGAGCGGCCCTGCCCGTCGAACAGCGACATCTCCCCGAAGAGGTCCTCCTCCTCCATGAGGGCCACCACCGAGCTGCGGCCGTCCGCCGAGCGCTTGGCGATGGCGATCCGTCCCGACGCCACCATGTACAGCTCCCGGCCCGCCTCGTCCTGGTCGAAGACGACCTCGCCGCGGCCGAGCGAGACCTCCCGCGAGGCGTCGGCCAGCACGCCCACGGCGTCGTCCCCGAGGGCGGCCAGCAGCTCCGAGCGCGCCAACAGGCCCCGTTTGTCCACCGGGCGAGCGTACCCAGAGGCTCCCTCCCGAGTTGAGAAATCGGCAAGAGAGCCCTACCCTGGAGGACATCCCCCTGCTGTCTCGCCCTTGGGAGAGGTATGTCCTTCGACGTAGGTGACAAGGTCGTTTACCCCCACCACGGCGCTGCGGTGATCGAGCGCCGGGAGAAGAGGGAGGCCTTCGGGGAGAACCGGGAGTACCTGGTCCTCCGCCTGGCCTACGGGGATCTCACCCTCATGGTGCCGGCGGACAACACCGACGAGGTGGGTCTCCGCGAGGTGATCAACGACGAGGAGGTCGAGGAGGTCTTCGCCGTCCTGCGTAAGAAGGAAGCGCGGATGCCGACCAACTGGTCCCGTCGGTACAAGAACCACGTCGAGAAGCTGAAGTCCGGGGACATCTACCAGGTGGCCGAGGTGGTTCGGAACCTGTCGATCCGGGACAAGGACAAGGGGCTCTCGGCCGGTGAGAAGCGGATGCTGACCCGGGCCCGCCAGATCCTCGTGTCCGAGCTCACCTTCGCCATCGGCGTGTCCGAGGACGAGGCCGAGAAGAAGCTCAACGAGGCCCTGCCCTAAGGAGCTCTGCAGGAGCTCTCGGCGGCCGATTCCCGCGCCGCCGGCGGTGCCGGGCCCGTTCAAGGCCTGGGCGCCTTTCGCCGACATACAGGTGAAATGTTCGTAGAGATCACCCGTCTGCTGACGGTCCTTCTCTGCACGGCGGCGGGATACGGGATCGGGCGCCACAGTGGGGGAGGGCTGAACCAGGGCCCTCTGGCCGGCGCGGCCCTCGGCGCCTGCTTCGGCTACCTGCTGGGTGGGGCGGGCGGGCGCCTGCTCCGCCGGGGCTGGGACCGGGCCGAGGAGCGCATCGAGCGGGCCCCGGCCGCCCACCTCCTGGCCGGAACGCTGGGAGCCGTCGGGGTCGGGGGTCTGGCCGCCCTCGTCTGCATCCCCGCCCTCGTCCTGCTGCCCTGGGCTCTCGGGTCCCCCCTCTACATCCTCGTGGTGTGGCTCGGCGTCTCCGCCGGCTACGCCCTGGCCAGCCACAAGGCGGCCCAGCTGTTCGCCATGGCCGGGCTGTCGACCCGGCCGCTGGTGCGTGCCTCCCCCTACGGGGAGGACCCCGACGGTGACGCCGTGCTCCTGGACTCCTCGGCCGTGATCGACGGGCGGGTGCTGTCGCTCGTCCAGGCCGGCTTCCTCCGGGGCCCGCTGCTCGTGCCCCGCTTCGTCCTGGACGAGGTGCAGTCGATAGCCGACGCCCACGACCCGATCCGGCGCCGCAAGGGCCGCCGCGGCCTCGAGGTGCTCGACGCCGTGCGGCGGGCCGAGGTCCGGGTCCACGTCCTCGACGACGAGATGGTCGAGTACCGCGAGGTCGACGCCAAGCTGGTGGCCCTGGCCCGGCGCCTCCGCGTGGGTCTCCTCACCGTGGACGGCCCCCTCCAGCAGGTGGCCGAGCTGCAGGGCGTGCGCTGCCTGAACCCCGACCATCTCTCCGACAGCCTGCGCAGCGAGCACAGCGCCGGCGAGGTCCTCCGCCTCCCGATCAGCCGCCCCGGGCGGGACGAGGGCCAGGGGATCGGCTACCTCGAGGACGGGACCATGGTCGTGGTGGGCGGCGCCGCCGACAAGGTCGGCAACGAGGTGGAGGTCGAGGTCACCGGCCAGGTGCAGACGTCCCTCGGCCGCATGCTGTTCGCCTCCCTGCGCTGACGAATAGGTTCGGGGGGTGCCGCCCCGGACCTGGGCCATCGTCGTGGCCGCCGGCTCGGGGGCGCGCTTCGGGGGCCCCAAGCAGTTCCAGCGGCTCGGCGGCCGCACGGTCCTCGAGCGCTCGATCGAGGCGGCGCGGTCGGTGGCGGAGCGGGTGGTGGCCGTGGTCCCCCCCGAGGCCGGCACCGCTCCCGGAGCGGATCTGAGCGTTCCCGGGGGCGCCACCCGTTCCGACTCGGTCCGGGCCGGCCTGGCCGCGGTTCCGGCGGGGGTGCCCGTGGTCGTCGTCCACGACGCCGCCCGCCCCCTGGCCTCACCCGAGCTGTTCCGGGCGGTCGTGGCGGCGGTGGCGGCGGGCGCCGACGGCGCCGTGCCCGGCGTGGCGGTGCCGGACACGGTGAAGCGCGTCGGGCCGGACGGGGTCGTCTCCGAGACCCTCGACCGGTCCGGGCTCGTGCTGGTACAGACCCCGCAGGCCTTCTCCACGCCGGCGCTGCGCCGGGCCCACCGGGCAGGCGGCCAGGCCACCGACGACGCCGCCCTGGTGGAGGCCGCCGGCGGGCGGGTGGTGGTGGTTCCCGGGGAGCCCGGCAACCTGAAGATCACGGTTGCGGACGACCTGGCCCGGGCCGAGGCCATGATCGGGCCGGGGTAGGTGACGGTGCGCGTCGGGCTGGGCTTCGACGCCCATCCGTTCTCCGACGACCCGGGACGCCGGCTGGTCCTCGGCGGCGTGGCCATCGACGGCCATCGCGGACTGCAGGGCCACAGCGACGCCGACGTCGTGGCCCACGCCGTGGCCGACGCCCTGCTCGGCCCGGCCGGGCTCGGGGACCTCGGCTCCCGGTTCCCGGCGTCCGACCCGCAGTGGGCGGGGGCGGACTCGGTCGGCCTGCTGCGCCGGGTGGTCGAGGCCGTGGCCGCCGAGGGCTGGCGGCCGGCCAACGTGGACTGTGCCGTGGTCCTCGAGGCGCCCCGACTGGCCGGGCACTGCCGGGCCATGCAGCTGCGCCTCTCGGCAGTGGTCGGCGCCCCGGTGACGGTCAAGCCCAAGAGCCCGGAGGGCCTCGGCACCCTCGGCCGGGGCGAGGGTGTCGCCTGCTGGGCCGTGGCCCTGCTCGAACAGGAAGGGCCGGCTTGAGCCCGCGACCAGGGCCCAGGGGCGGCCGGCCCCGCCCGGGAGCCGCCGGCCGTCCGGCCCCCTCCCCCCGGTCCCGGCCGGCCCGGGGCCTGGGCGGGGAGCAGATCGAGGGCCGCCGGGCCGTCCACGAGCTGCTGGTGGCCCGCCGCCGCCCCGTCCGCGACGTCTGGGTGGTCGATGGCGCCGACCCCTCGCCCGTCCTCGAGGCCATCGTCGAGCTGGCCACGGCCCGGCGCGTGCCCGTCCGATGGATGGGCCGGCGCCAGATGGAGGAGGAGGCCCGCACCGACTCCCATCAGGGGGTGCTGGCCCACGCCGACCCGCTCGAGGAGGCGGACCTGGAGGAGCTGGCCCGGGGCACACCCGGCCGGCCCGGCCCCGCCTTCCTGGTGGTGCTGGAGGGGGTCACCGATCCCCACAACGTGGGTGCGGTGCTGCGCAGCGCCGAGTGCGCCGGCGCCACCGGGGTGGTCCTGGCCCGCCACCACGCCGTTCATGTCACCCCGACGGTGGCCAAGGCGGCGGCCGGGGCCATCGAGCACCTGCCGATAGCAGTCGTGCCGGGGATCCCCGGGGCCCTCTCGACCCTGTCCCGGGCCGGGGTCTGGAGCGTCGGGCTCGACGCCGACGCCACCACCTCGCTCTTCGGGCTCCCGGTGGCGGACGCCCCCGTGGCCCTGGTCCTGGGCGCCGAGGACCGGGGCCTGTCCCGGCTGGCCCGGGAGCGCTGCGATCTGCTGGTCTCGATCCCCCGGCGGGGGTCGCTCGAGTCCCTGAACGTCTCGGCCGCCGCCGCCCTGGCCTGCTTCGAGGTGGCCCGCCGCCGCTGAGCGGATCCCGCCCGGCGCAGGAGCCGGGGATCCGGCGGCGAACGTTGACACGGCCCACACGGCCGCATCCGTTCGAACTAGCCCTTGCGTATCACCCTGGAACGGATTAAAACTTCCTATATATGACGTTGTGAGTGGTAAATCCTGCCCCTGGAGTCAAAAAACACCCGGTGTGACCGTTGACACCGTTGGTGAGGCTGCTTATAAAGAGCTAGTCCTACCGGACTAGCTCAGCACACCGCACTCACCGTCACACCAAACCAGGAGCAGAAATGGCCCTCCGCAGCGAATTCCTCTCCACCGGCGAGCTGACTGACGAGGAGCTCGTCGGGCGCTTCCAGGCGGGCGACGCCGGGGCGCTGGACACGCTGATGGAGCGGTACCGCCGCTTCGCCCGGTCCAAGGCCCGTGCCTACTTCCTCGTGGGGGCGGACGCCGACGACGTGGAGCAGGAGGGCCTGATCGGCCTGTTCAAGGCGGCCAGGGACTACCGGCCCGACCGTGAGGCCTCCTTCCGGGCCTTCGCCGAGCTGTGCGTGACCCGGCAGGTGATCACCGCCATCAAGACCGCCACCCGCCAGAAGCACCAGCCGCTGAACCAGTACGTGTCGATCTCGGCCGGTCGTCCCGGGGAGGACGGCAGCGAGCGCTCCGGGGACGAGGTCCTGGAGGGCCACCACTCGCCGGACCCCGCCGACCAGGTCGTGGCCCGGGAGCGGATGGAGCGCCTGCGGACGTCGATGTCCGAGATGCTCTCCGGCCTCGAGGTCGAGGTGCTGTCCCTCTACGTCGAGGGCCGCTCGTACCAGGAGATCGGGGTCCAGCTCCAGCGGCACGTGAAGTCGATCGACAACGCTCTGCAGCGCATCAAGCGCAAGCTGGACACCCACCTGGTGAACGAGGCCGAGGCGGACGCCGACGCCCTCGCCGTCGCCGTCGCCGTCGCCTGACCACCGACACCACCGGCCAGCCAGACCCCTCGGGGGGACCTGAGGTCCTGAGCACGACTCGGCACTGGGTACCGTGCAGGTGCGCCCGAGTAGCTCAGTTGGTCAGAGCACCCGCCTTGTAAGCGGGCGGCCGTCGGTTCGAATCCGACCTCGGGCTCTCGTGGGCCCGGCCTGCGCTCAGCCCGGTGCTCCCGGACAGGGTCCCGGTGGCAGGGGTGCGGCGGCCCCGGCACTCAGCTGGGCCAATCCGGACACGCTCCCGCCCGCGACCATCGCCGGCCCTGCGGAGGCCTGGTCGGCCAGCTGCGCGTCGAAGAAGTCCGTCGTCACCCGTGCACCCGGCGGGCGGGGCGAACGGGCCCGCAGCGGAGCCGGCGC
>DASSEU010000015.1:0-43712 GCA_035695125.1 Acidimicrobiales bacterium | reverse complement strand
AGTCTCATAGGCAACCTGGGGAACCTGAAGAACGGCCTGTCGGCGTCGGCAGGCCTGGGCAATCCCAACCTCGATCCCGCCATCAGCGTCTTCTTCGAGATCAGCATCGACCAGAACCTCCTCGGGGCGTGGTCGAAGTGCAGCGGTCTCGGGGTCGAGCTCGAGGTCGACTCCCGCACCGACGGAGGCATGGGCCTGTTCATGCACCAGCTGACCGGCCGCTTCAAGTACACCAATCTGCAGCTGTCGCGGCCGATATGCGCCGAGACGAGCATGGTCATGGCGTGGCTGTCGACGTTCACCGTGCTGAACGCGGGAACCACCGCCAGCATCACGGCCCTCGACCCCGCCGGCAAGACCATCATCAGCTGGGACCTGCACGGGGTGGTGCCGGTGCGCTGGACCGGTCCCGAGTACGACATCAACAACCTGCAGGTCGCCACCGAGACCCTCGAGCTGGCCTACCAGGGCTTCCTGTAGGCCGGGGGACGACCGTGTCCGACTTCTCCAGCACCGTGCAGGGCTTCGGCGCCCAGGCCGGCCAGGCGGCCATGAACGCCCTGGTGTCGGCCAAGCTCATTGCCGCCGGGGAGCCGCCCTCCGAGATCACCTGTCGGATCAGCCCCAACGAGTTCTCGATCCAGAAGTCCGCCAACCTGCACACCGACAACCAGGTGGGTGACGTCAAGGAGGGGATGACCACCTACAACGGGCCTTCACCGAGCACCCTCAACGTGACGCTGCTGTTCGACGACACGGGCCTCTCCGGCGTGACGGGAGCGGCTCAGAGTGTCCCCGTGTGCGTAGGGCTCCTGCTGTCGTGGACCGAGCCTTCTCCGCTCACCGAGCTGATCGGGCCGCCGACGCCGCCCGTCATCGACTTCAGCTGGGGCGCCACCCAGCACTTCATCGGCCACGTGGAGAGCGTGCAGGTCACCTACAAGCTGTTCCACATGGGCACGCCGGTGCGGGCCGAGGTCAACCTGACCATGCGGTCGATCTCCCTTCCCCTGCCCATGACCAATCCAACCAGTGGCGGCCTCGTGCCGCGCAAGAGCAGGGTGGTGATCGAAGGTGACACCCTCGCCTCGATCGCCCACCGCACCTACGGCAAGGCGGCGGCGTGGCGCTCGGTGGCCGAGGCCAACGGCATCGATGACCCGAGCCGGCTGCGGATCGGCGCCGAGCTCCTGCTGCCCGACCGTTCCGAAGTGGAGCTGCCCCGCCGATGAGCATGCTGTCCGGTGTCAACTCCGTACAGGCCTACGTGGAGATCGACGGCGCGCCCCTCGACCCCATCGTGGCCGCCTACCTGATCGAGGCCGAGGTCGACTCGAGCCTGTTCCTGCCCGACCAGGCCAAGCTGGTGTTCCAGGGCGGTCCCGACCTGATCCTGGCGGGGGGCCTGATCACCATCGGAGTCCTCCTCAACGTGCAGGTGGAGACGGGCGAGGTCCCGATGCCGATCTTCAACGGCGAGGTGACGGCCATCGATCTCGACTACAGCCCCGCCGGCTCGCGCACCATCGTCCGCGGCCTGGACCTGAGCCACCGGCTGATGAAGGGCACCGCCACCCGGGCCCTTCCGGACATGGTTGCCTCCGAGGCGGTGGCCGCCGTCCTGGCCGAGGCCGGGGTCATCCCCGGGGAGATCATCCCCACCACCACTCCGTACTCGCAGCTCAACCAGGCCAACGTCAGCGACTGGGTGTTCATCCGGCAGCTGGCGGAGCTGGAGGGCTACGACGCCTACATGGACGGTCTGGGGCTGTTCAACTTCTGCCCTGCGGGCGTGGCCGAGGAGGGTGCGCCGCCGGTCGTGAGCTACGAGGAGCCGAGCCTGACGGGGACCCAGCTGGTCCTCGGCAAGAACCTCATCCGGCTCAAGGCCTCGGTGACCGGCGCCGACCAGGTCGGCGCCGTACAGGTGCGGGGCTGGGACCCGATCGCGGGGATCGAGGTGATCGGTGAGGCCCCCGCCCTCACCACCGCCGTCCAGAGTGAGGACCCGCTCGTGGAGCCGGCGGCCATCGGGGAGATGCTCGGAGGCGTCCAGTTCGTGGTCACCGACCGCAGCTACCCGAACGAGGACGCGGCCGAGACGCGAGCCATTGCCGTGGCATCGCAGATCGCCAGCTCCTCCATCGAGATGTACGGCGAGTGCTACGGCAGCCCGTCGATCATCGCCGGCGCCAGCGTCAGCATCGGCATGGCCGGTCTCCCGTTCGACGGCATGTACGTCGTCTCGGAGGCCAAGCACCGCTTCGTCCCCGGCTCGACCGGCTACACCACCTGGTTCACGATCGGCGGGCGCCGGAACCGTTCCCTCCTGGCCCTGTCCAACCCGGGGGGAGGAGGCGATGGGACCCATGCCGTGCGCCCGACCATTCCCGGTGTGGTGATCGGGGAGGTCGTGGACGCCGACGACCCTCTCGATCTGGGCCGGGTGAAGTTGCGCTTCGGCTGGCTGGACGACCTGTACGTGTCCGACTTCGCCCGAGTCCGCCAGGACCACGTCTCCGAGGGCTCGGGGTGTATGTGGATCCCCGAGGTCGGCACCGAGGTCCTCGTCGCGTTCGACCGGGGGGACATCAACTTCCCCTACGTGCTGGGGTGCCTCTACAGCGCCACCTTCCCACCCGTTCCGCCTCCCGACGTCGAGGGCATGGTCAACGAGAGGCGCATCCAGTCGCGGATGCGCCACATGCTCTGGTTCCAGGACGGCGAGGAGGCCCAGGGCATCACGCTCATCACGGGCGAGGAGGACTGCCTGATCCGGATCGACGCCATGGAGCAGCAGATCCAGATCGTCTCGGCCGGGATGATCAACATCGAGGCGGCCGCCGAGCTCTCCATCACCGCCGGTGGTGACATCTCGATCTCGACCGAGGGGGCCCTGACCCTCGAGGGCGGCGAGGTGGCCATCAACGGGGACTCGCTCAACCTGTCGGGCGAGGGGGACGTGACCGTCACCGCCGAGGGTGCGGTGGCGGTGGCCGGCAGCGTGATCATGCTCGGGGAGGGCTGAGCCGTGGCCGAGCAGTTCATCGGGAAGGGATGGGCGTTTCCCCTGGGCGCCTCGAGCGGGGGCGGCATCGCCCTGGCCAGCTCGGACGACGAGCTGGAGCAGGCCATCCACCTGATCCTCGGCACGGCCAAGGGGGAGCGTCCCATGCGCCCCGAGTTCGGGTGCGCCATCCATGACCATGTGTTCGACCCCGCCGACATGACCACGGCGGGGCGGCTCAAGGCCGCCGTCGAGGCGGCCCTGGCCATGTGGGAGCCGCGGATCGAGGTGACGAGCGTGGACGTGACCGTCGACGCCCTCGAGCGCAACTGCATGTACATCGACATCCGCTACGCGAAGAAGGGCAGCTACGACCCCCGCAGCCTGGTGTTCCCCTTCTACGTGATCCCCGAGGAGGACTGACGGTGGCGTTACCCGCCCCCAATCTCGACGACCGGCGCTTCCAGAACCTCGTCGACGACGCCAAGCGGCTGGTCCAGAAGCGCTGCCCGGAGTGGACCGATCACAACGTGTCGGATCCCGGGGTCACGCTCATCGAGGCGTTCGCCTACATGGTCGACCAGCTGATGTACCGGTTGAACCGGGTCCCGGACAAGAACTACGTGCGCTTCCTGGACCTCATCGGCGTGAAGCTGTTCCCACCGACCCCGGCGCGGACCGACGTGACCTTCTGGCTGTCCACACCGCAGCCCGTCCCGATCCAGGTGGCTACGGGCACGGTCGTGGCCACGCCCCGCGGGGACCAGGCCAACCCGGCGGTGACCTTCACCACTTCCGAGGATCTCGAGCTGGTGAACTGCGAGCGCCAGTTCCTCTGCTCGGTCCTGGCCGACGGCAGCTGGCGCGACCACACCGACACCATCGCCCTGGCGGACATCCCCGCCTTCGCCGAGCAGCCCGCGGCCGGGGACGCCCTCCTCATCGGGCTGACGGCGGCCGTGCCCTCGTGCGCGGTGAGCCTGCGTCTGTCGTGCGGCACCGAAGGCGTCGGTGTCGACCCGCTGCATCCACCGGTCGTGTGGGAGGCGTTCGACGGGTCCGACTGGCTGCCCTGCGAGGTCGACCGTGACACGACCGGCGGCTTCAACCAGAACGGCGAGGTCGTGCTCCATGTGCCGGCCGGCCACCAGATGGCACTGGTCCGCCAGCTGCGCGCCGGATGGCTGCGCGCCCGGCTCGTCGAGCCGGTCGAGGGGCAGGCCTTCTACAGCCACTCCCCGAGCATCGGTCGCCTCGACGCCGCCACGATCGGGGGCACCGTGGCCGCCATCCAGGGAGAGCTCGTCGAAGGTGAGGACATCGGCTTCTCCGAGGGGGTGCCCGGGCAGCGATTCCTCCTCCGTCGCCCCCCCGTGGTCCGCGCCGGGGAGCCGGTGACCCTCGAGGTGGCCGCCGGGGAGGGATGGGAGCCCTGGACCGAGGTCGAGCACTTCGCCCAGAGCGGGCCCGACGACCGTCACTTCAGCGTCGACGCAGTGGTGGGGGAGATCGTGCTGGGCCCGGCGGTGCGCAATCCCGACGGCAGCGTGACCCAGCACGGCTGCGTCCCCCCGCCCGGCGCCGCCCTGCGCGTGGGGCGGTACTGGACAGGCGGGGGGAGACGGGGGAACGTGGCCGCCTCCGCCATCCGGGTGTGCCGGACCACGATCCCGTTCGTCGGGCGGGTCGAGAACCGGGCGGCGGCCAGGGGCGGCATCGACGGGGAGACCGTCGAGGAGGCCAAGATCCGCGGGCCGATCACCCTCCGGACGATCGAGCGTGCCGTCACCGCCGAGGACTACGAGTACCTGGCCCGGCAGGTGGCGCCCGAGGCGGTAAGGGTGCGGGCCGTTCCTGCCGACCGTCCCGAGGACGCCGGCGGTGTCCGCGTGCTGCTGGTGCCCCACGCCACCCCCGACGACCAGGGCCGTTTCACGCTGCCCCAGCTGGCCCCGCCCGAGCACATGCTGCGGACGGTGTCGGACTACCTGGGCCGGCGCCGCTGCGTGGGAGCCAGGGTGATCGTGGAGCCGCCCTACTACCAGGGTGTCACGGTGGTGAGCCAGCTTCTCGTGCACCCGTGGGCGGACGTCAACGCGGCACAGTCGGCCGCCCTGGAGGCGCTCTACGGATACATCAACCCGCTGACCGGCGGCCCCGAGGGTGTGGGCTGGCCCTTCGGGCAGGCGGTCCACACCGGTGAGATCTACGCCATCCTCCAGGGAGTCCCCGGCGTGCGCGTGGTCGAGGACGTGCGCCTCTTTGCCGCCCATCCGATCTCGGGGCGCAGGGGGGACGCCGTCAACCGGGTCGATGTCCCGCCGAACGCGCTGGTGTTCTCGTACGAGCACCAGGTCCGGGTGGAGGTCTGAGAATGGCGGTCACCACAGACGAGATCCTCGATCTCGAGGTCCCCGCACCCGTTCCGTTCTCCCGGCGGGGCGCCATCGACGGCCTCCGCAGCCGCATGCCGATCGGGCCCTCACTGCCGTCCGTCTACCAGGGGGACGACTTCTGCCAGCGTTTCACGACCGTGTTCGACGATGTCCTCTCCCCGGTGGTCGCCACCCTCGATTCCCTCGACGCCTACCTCGACCCGGCGCTGACGGCCGAGGACTTCGTGGCGTGGCTGGCGGGGTGGGTGGCGGTGTCCCTGGACGAGTCATGGGCACCGGCCCGGCGCCGTCAGCTGGTGGCCAGGGCCGTCGAGCTGTACCGCAGCCGGGGGACGGCCGAGGGCCTGGTGGCGGCGGTGGAGCTGTACACGGGGGTCACTCCCGAGGTCGTCGAGAGCGGGGGCTGCGGGTGGTCAGAGGTGGCCGACAGCGCTCTGCCCGGCTCGGCCCAGCCCCGTCTGCAGGTGGTCGTGCGGACGCCCGATCCGTCCCGGGTGGACGCCCGGGTGGTCGAGCGGATCGTGGCGGAGAACAAGCCCGCCCATCTGGCCCACCACGTCGAGATCACGGCGGGGTGACGCTCGCGCCGGCCGCGCCCGCCGTCGAGGCGACCGTCCGGGAGACCTTCGAGCGCGACGGCAGCGTTCTGCTCCGGGGCCTCGTGGAGCCGGACGAGGCCGCCGCCGTCCGCCGGGACGTCACGGCGGTGCTGGTCCGGCACGGTTGGGCGGCGGCCGGCTCGGCGGCGGCGCACGGCCCCAGACCGGTCCGATCGGGGTGGAACCCGCTGGCCCCTGCGGCGCCGGACCGCAGCGCGTACCGCGAGATCTGCGCCCTCGAGTCCCTGCACCGGCTCGGTGACGAACCCGCGCTGACCGCGACGGTTGCCGGGCTGCTCGGTGGGGCTGACGTCTTCCGCCATCCCCGGCCGGTGCCGCGCGTGGTCGCGCCCGCAGCCGGGTCGGCCCAGACCCCGACCCCGCCCCACCAGGACCACGTGAACATGCAGGGGACCCGGCGCGCCGTGGTGGCGTGGGTGGCGCTCAGCGCCTGCCCCCGGTGGGCGGGGCCGCTGGAGGTGGCGCTCGGCTCCCACCGGGAGGGCCCGCGGCCCCACTCGCTCGTGCCCGGGTCGGGCGTCCTGGCCTGTCCCGTCGCCGACCGGGACAAGTGGTGGAGCGAAGACCTGGAGCCCGGGGACGTGATCCTCTTCGACGCCCTCAGCGTGCACCGGGCCCTGCCCAACCGGTCCGGGGCCTTCCGCCTCTCGGTGGACTTCCGCTACCAGCGCCGGCGGGACCCCGTGTGCAGCCTGACCCTCGGCGCCTACGGGGACCTGGGCTGGGACGAGATCTACGCCGGCTGGCGGGCGCCGGTCGGCCCGGGGCCCTTCTACTGGCGCGACGTCGGACTGCGCGTCGAGCCCCACGACCCGGCCTACTGCCGGGCCGACCGGGCGTAGCGGCGCCGGCCCTACGCCGGCTGCGCCTCCGGATTGATGGCGTCGAGGGCCGTGTACTCCTCGCTCGTGTCCACCCAGTCCTCGAACTGGATCACGCCGATCTCGGTGAACTTCTGGCGCAGCCAGCCGTCCCCCGCGTCGAGGAGTCCGAGCTTCTTGCAGTTGGGCACGATCTTGGAGAACAGCATCGCCTGGAACATGTCCTGACCGGGATTGGGGTTCTCGGTGAGGAACTTGATCACGGCGCGGGGATCCTCCCCGACGCGCTCCCACACCTCGGGGGCGAAGAAGCGGTTCCGCAGCCGCAGGGCCGCCTCGAACGCGAACTCCTGGCGGCTGCGGATCTCGTCGTGGTTCAGGCCGGCGTAGAACTCCTTGAGCGACAGCACACCGAAGGCGACGTGGCGGGCCTCGTCGCTCATCACGTACCGCAGCAGCTGCTTGAGCAGGGGCTCGGTCGTGATCATGTGCATCATCCCGAAGGCGGCCAGGGCCAGGCCCTCGACCATGATCTGCATGCCGAGGTAGGTGATGTCCCACCGGCTGTCCTCGATGATCGTGTCGAGCAGGCTGCCGAGGTTGGGGTTGATGGGGTACGCCCCGCCCATCTTCTCCTCGATGTAGCGGGCGAAGACCTCGACGTGCCGGGCCTCGTCCACCACCTGGGTGGCGGCGTAGTACTTGGCGTCGATCCACGGCACGGTGGCGGTGATGAGCCCGGTGCACACGAGTGCCCCCTGCTCCCCGTGGAGGAACTGGGACAGCAGCCACTTCTGCTGCTCGATCCCGAAGCGCGTCCACTCCGCGTCCCCCCACTTGGCGAGTGGGGACCCCTCGATGTCCATCATCATCTCGAAGCGGGCGTTCGACGCGCCGAACTCCGCCGCCAGCTTCTCGTTGTCGACCTCGGTGTCCCAGGGCAGGTCAGTCGTGGCGTTCCACTGGGACGCCTTCCCCTTCTCGTAGAGCTTGGCCAGGGCGGGGCGGCTGCGCGAGTAGTCCCAGGTGAACAGCACCTCACTGCGCTGGTCGACCTCGTGGACGACCTCGTCGAGGTTGGCGCGGTCGGCGCCGATGATGGCGTCGAGGTCCTCGTCGCTGAGCTTGCGCGGATTCTGGTCGATGTCGGTCATTGGTCCTCCCCGGGCCGGAACCCGTCGACGATTCGGTTGATGAACGACGCCCACGCGTCGGAGTCGGTGCTCGGCATGTCCATGGCGCGCAGCAGCAGCGAGCCCAGGCCGAGCATCAGGCAGAAGCGGGCCACCACGGCCGGGTCGACGTCGGCGACGACCTCACCGGCCGCCTGGCCGAACCGGATCAGCTCGGCCATCAGCTCCTCGCGGCCCGACACCTCCCCCAGCAGGATCTGAGCGGCGTCGGGATCGCGCCGGGAGGCGGTGATGAGCTCGACGAGGAGCGGCGCCTCCATCGGACCGTGGTCGAGACGCTTCCCCTGCTCGGCGATCAGGTCGACCACACCCATCGGCGGGCCGCCGGCCAGCAGGCGCCCCAGCTCCTCGGCGCTGTGCCGCTCCACGACCGCGGCGAGCAGCTCGGCCTTCGACCCGTAGTGGTTGTAGAGGGCACCGACGCTGAGGCCCGCCTCCTCGGCGATCTGGGCCACCCGGGCCCCTTCGAAGCCGTCCCGGCCGAACACGGTCGCGGCGGCGTCGAGCAGCCGCTGTTTGGTCTCCGCAGGCGTGAGCCCCGCCACCCTCCCCATCCCGACCGATAATAATGAGCGTTCATTCATTAGGCAACGGCCCCGGGGTGGCCCTGCTTGACCAGGCGTGGGGGCCGGTTCAAGGATCCGGGCCCATGGCACAGGCCGCCGCCAACGGCATCCGGATCGAGTACGAGACCTTCGGGGACCGGGGCCAGCCGCCCCTCCTGCTGGTGATGGGCCTCGGCGCCCAGATGATCACGTGGGAGGAGGGCTTCTGCGAGCAGTTGGCGGCCGAGGGGTTCTTCGTCATCCGCTATGACAACCGCGACACCGGCCTGTCGACGAGGTTCGAGGAGGCCGGTCTCCCCGACCTCGGGGCCCTGCTGACGGCGGCTCTGACGGGCCAGCCCGCCCCCGCCGGGACCGTCCCTTACGGCCTGGAGGACATGGCCGACGACGGGATCGGCGTGCTGGACGCGCTGGGCATCGACGCCGCCCACGTCGTCGGGGCCTCGATGGGCGGGATGATCGCCCAGGCCATGGTCATCCGCCATCCCGCCCGGGTCCTCTCGCTGTGCTCGATCATGTCGACGACCGGCGACCGCGCCGTTGGCGCTCCGACCCCCGAGGCGATAGGGGCGCTGATGGCGCCCCCGCCCACGAACCGTGACGAGGCCATGGACCGGGGTCTCGAGGCCTACAGGGTGCTGGCAGGCAGCGCGTTCCCCATCGACGAGGACCGGGTGCGCCGGCGCGCGGCCCGCGCCTACGACCGTGCCTTCTATCCGCCCGGCGTCGCCCGCCAGCTGGCCGCCATCCTGGCCGCCGACGACCGCACCCCCGGATTGGCGAAAGTGACCGTGCCCACGCTCGTGATCCACGGGGAGGCCGATCCCCTCGTCACCCCGTCCGGCGGAGAGGCCACGGCCCGCGCCGTCCCCGGCGCCGAGCTGTTGACGATCCCGGGCATGGGCCACGACCTGCCCGAGCCGGCATGGCCACGGATCATCGGAGCCATCGCGGCGAACGCCCGGAAGGCGGTCGCCGCGCCTGCGGCTTAGAGCGGGCGACGGGAATCGAACCCGCATGACCAGCTTGGAAGGCTGGGACTCTGCCATTGAGCTACGCCCGCAGGGTCGGGGAGGGGGGATTTGAACCCCCGACCGCCTGCCCCCAAAGCAGGTGCGCTACCACTGCGCCACTCCCCGGTCGGGGCCAAGTGTAAAGGTGCCACCGTGTCCCGCCCGGGGTACGGGGCCGGCCCTCCCCGCCGGTACACTGCCTGCTTCCCTTATGAAGACCGTGGTCGAGCCCCTCGAGGGCAACAAGGTCAAGTTGTCCGTCGAGGTCGACCAGGCCGAGTTCGAGACCGCCCTCGACTCCGCCTACCGCCGGATAGCCCGCGAGGTGCGCATCCCCGGGTTCCGGCCCGGAAAGGCCCCCCGGCGGGTGATCGAGGCCCGGCTGGGCGCCGACGCCGCCCGTGAGCAGGCGCTGCGCGACTCGCTGCCCGAGTACTACGCCCGGGCCGTCCGGGAGAACGACGTCGACGCCATAGCGGCCCCGGAGATCGAGGTGGGCTCGGACGGCCGGGACGGCCCCCTCACCTTCGACGCCGTGGTCGAGGTGCGCCCCACGGTCTCGGTGGCGGGCTACGCCGGCCTGCAGGTCACCGTGCCCACCCCGGCCGTGACCGAGGAGGACGTCGACGCCCAGGTCGACCGGCTGCGGGACACCTTCGCCGAGCTGCAGGAGGCGAGCCGCCCCGCCCGGGACGGGGACCACGTCACCATCGACCTCACCGCCTACCGCCACGGGGAGCGCTTCGAGGACCTGTCCGCCGGGGACCTCACCTACGAGGTCGGCTCGGGGGTCTACGTGCCCGAGATCGACGAGAACCTGCGGGGTGCCCGGGTCGGGGACATCCTCAAGTTCAACGCCGACACGCCCGGGCACGGGGAGATCTCGTTCCAGGTCCTGCTGAAGGGGGTCAAGGAGAAGGTCCTCCCGGAGGTCACCGACGAGTGGGCCGCCGACGCCTCCGAGTTCTCCACCGTCGAGGAGCTGCGGGCCGACATACGCCAGCGGCTCGAGGCCGTGCGCAAGGTCCAGGCCCGCATGGCCCTGCGCGACGCCGCTCTCCAGGCCCTGTGCAACCTGGTCCCCGACGACGCGCCCGAGCCCCTGGTCCAGGCCGAGATAGAGCAGCAGCTCCACGACCTCGGCCATCGACTCGACTCCCAGAAGATCGACTTCCGCCAGTACCTGGAGGCCATCGGCCAGGACCAGCAGGGCTTCCTCGACGAGGTCCGGGCCAGCGCCGTCGAGGCGGTCAAGGCCGACCTGGCCCTGCGGGCCCTGGCCGACGCCGAGGGCCTGGAGGCGGGGGACGAGGACGTCGAGAACGAGGTGAGCCGGCTGGCCGAGCGCTACGGGCTGGAGGCCGACGCCCTGCGCTCCCGGCTGGAGGGGTCCGAGCGGACGGAGGCCCTCCTCTCGGAGCTGCGCAAGGGGAAGGCGCTGGCCTGGCTTATGGACCACGTCGAAGTGGTCGATGAGGAGGGGAGGCCCGTGGACCGGGCCCTCCTGGAGATCGAGAATCCGGCCGGGGAGAGCTCCGAATCAGAGACCGAGCCCCCAGCCGAGCCTGAGCCCCGAGCCGCGGAGGTCACCACCTAGATGCAGCCCGCCTACAACTACCTGGTCCCCACGGTCGTCGAGTCCAGCAACCGGGGGGAACGGGCCTACGACCTCTACTCCCGGCTCCTCAGGGAGCGGATCATCTTCATCGGGACGCCGATCGACGACACCGTGGCCAACCTGGTCTGCGCACAAATGCTTTTCCTCGAGTACGAGGATCCCGATAAGGACATCAACATCTACATCAACTCGCCCGGTGGGGACATAACCGGCCTTTTCGCCATTTACGACACTATGAAGTTCGTCAAGCCCGACAAATCGACGTTCTGCTACGGCCAGGCGGCCTCGGCGGCGGCCATCCTGCTGGCGGGAGGCACGCCGGGGAAGCGCTTCGCGCTGCCGCACGCCCGGATCCTCATCCATCAGCCCTACGGGGGCGCCGCCGGGCAGGCCACCGACATCGAGCTGCAGGCGAAGGAAATCCTCCGGATGCGGGATTTGCTCAACCAGATGCTTGCCCGGGACACGGGACAGCCGATAGAGAAGATCCAGAAGGACACGGACCGGGATTTCATAATGAGCGCGGACGAGGCCCGCGGGTACGGCATCATCGATGAGGTGATCACTACTCGTGAGCTGGCGGGCGTGCCGGCGGCAGCCGGCGTGGCATAGGCGGGAGACGATCTCTTGGCGAAGTTCGGGGACGGGGGGGACCTGGTCAAGTGCAGCTTCTGCGGTAAATCGCAGAAGCAGGTCAAAAAGCTCATCGCGGGCCCGGGGGTCTACATCTGCGACGAGTGCATCGACCTCTGCAACGACATCATCGAGGAGGAGCTGGCCGAGTCCTCCGAGCTGCGCTTCGACGAGCTGCCCAAGCCCAGGGAGATCTTCGATTTCCTGAACGACTACGTCATCGGCCAGGACTACGCCAAGAAGATCCTGTCGGTGGCGGTGTACAACCACTACAAGCGGGTCCAGGCCGGCTCCTACCACGAGGGTGAGGTGGAGCTGGCCAAGTCCAACATCCTCCTCCTCGGGCCCACCGGCTGCGGCAAGACCCTGCTGGCCCAGACGCTGGCCCGGATGCTGAACGTCCCGTTCGCCATCGCCGACGCCACCGCCCTGACCGAGGCCGGCTACGTGGGTGAGGACGTCGAGAACATCCTGCTCAAGCTGATCCAGGCGGCCGACTACGACGTCAAGAAGGCCGAGACCGGGATCATCTACATCGACGAGATCGACAAGATCGCCCGCAAGAGCGAGAACCCGTCGATCACGCGGGACGTCTCGGGGGAGGGCGTCCAGCAGGCCCTGCTCAAGATCCTGGAGGGGACCACGGCCTCGGTGCCGCCCCAGGGGGGCCGCAAGCACCCCCACCAGGAGTTCATCCAGATCGATACCACCAACATCCTGTTCATCTGCGGCGGGGCCTTCGCCGGGCTGGACCGGATCATCGAGAGCCGGATCGGCCGCAAGGGCATCGGGTTCCGGGCCGAGATCGACCGGAGCGCCCAGCGGGACGAAGGTGAGCTGCTCCGCCACGTCCTGCCCGAGGACCTCCTCAAGTTCGGCCTGATCCCCGAGTTCGTGGGCCGGCTCCCGGTCATCGGCGCCGTGTCGAACCTCGACCGGGAGGCCCTGGTCCGGATCCTCGTCGAGCCCAAGAACGCCCTGGTCAAGCAGTACCGGCGGGTGTTCGAGCTCGACCAGGTCGAGCTGGAGATGACCGAGGACGCCCTCGAGGCCGTCGCCGACCAGGCCCTCCTCCGGGGCACCGGCGCCCGGGGGCTGCGGGCCATCCTCGAGGAGGTCCTCCTCGACGTGATGTACGACCTGCCCAGTCGTTCCGACATCGGCAAGTGCGTCGTGGACCGCTCCGTTGTGCTCGACCGGGTGAACCCCACCCTCGTGCCGAAGACGGACACGCCCAAGGTCGAGCGGCCCCGCCGAGCGGCGTCGTAGCTATCCCTGCGCTTCTCGTCGCGCCCCCCCTCTCGCTCGCCACGCCCGCGGAGCGGATCCTCGACGCCCTCGACGAGGCGGCCCGGGAGGCGCAGGCCGGGCCCGACGCCTGCTGGTGCCTGCCCCTCATGGCGGCCGATCTGGCCTCCCAGTGGGCGCTCGAGCAGGAGCTGGCCCGGGAGGGCCTCGACCGCGCCGCCCTCGACCCGGACGAGCTGACCGAACGGGCCGACGCCGCCGCCCGGATCGCGGCCGACGAGGTCGGTGCGGCCCTCGGCCGGTCGGCCAGGGAGGTCGTGGTCCCGCCCGTCAGCCCCGACGGGCTGGCCGAGGCGGCCCGGGCCGCGTTCGTGGCCCTGTACGAGGCGGGGATGGTCGAGCGGACCGACGCCGTCGCCTGGCGCTGCCCGCGGTGCGGCTGCGGCCTCGGCCCGGGCGACGTCCGGTCGGTGCCCGGCGAGACGCCGGTGGCGGTCATCCTGGTGGGCACCGCCGAATCCGAGGGGGGAGAGGCCACGTCCCTCGAGGTGGAGCACGCCGCCGTGGAGCTGCTCGCGGCGGTGACCGCCGTCGGTGTGCCGCCCGGCCACACTCTGGGCGGCGCCCCCGCGGCGGGGCGGCAGGCGTCGGTCCCGCTGCTCGAGGCGCCGGTCCCTGTGGTCGAGGACCCGGCCCTGGCGGGTCCGACCCTGCTGACGCCGGGCCACGACCCCGTCCACCACGACGTGGGCCGCCGCCACGGCCTGGCCGTCACCGTGCTGGCCGAGGAGGTGGCCCCCTTCGCCGCGCGGGAGGCGGCCCTGGAGCGGCTGGCGGCCGAGGGCCGGCTGGTGGGACTCCGGGCCGGCCGGGACGAGGTGCCGGCCTGCGCCCACTGCGGCACCGTGGCCGTGGCCCGGCTGGCGCCCCACTGGGTGCTCGACGAGGAGCTCGGCGGTCCCTGGTGCCTGGAGCGGGAGCTGTGGCGGGGCGTCCCGCTCCCCGTCGGCTGGTGCGCCGACTGCGCCAAGCCGACCGTGGCGGTGGGCCCGGCCGACCTGGGGGCATGCGGCATCTGCTTCGGGGAGCTGCGCCCCGAGCCGGGCGTGATCGACCCTCTGTTCGTCGTGGCGGCCTGGGCGGCCGAGGCGGCCCGCGGCCAGGGCGCCACGTTCGTCGGCGGGGGACGGGAGTGGCAGGCCGCGGCCGTGGCCCTGGCTCTCCGGCTGGACGTGTCCCCGCTGTCCGTGATCGGTCCCGACGGAGCCGGCGTCGTGGCCGGCGGGACGCCGGCGTGAACCTCCCCGAGGCCCTCGCCTGGCTGGAGGGCCACGTCAACCTGGAGGCGATCATGCGCGGGCGCAAGGAGGCGCCCACCCTGGACCGGATCCGCGAGCTGACCGGGCTGATGGGAGATCCCCACCGGGCCTACCCGGTCGTCCACATCACCGGCACCAACGGGAAGGGCTCGACGGCCCGGATGGTCACCAGCCTGCTGATGGCCCGGGGCCTCTCGGTCGGCACCTACACCAGCCCCGACCTCCAGCGGGTCAACGAGCGCCTGGCGTGGAACGGCACCCCGATCGGAGACGAGGACCTGGCCGATCTGCTCTCGGCCCTGGCCGACCTCGAGGACCTGATGACGGCCGCGCCCCACCGCTTCGACCTGCTCACCGCCGCCGCCTTCCGGTGGTTCGCCGACCTGCCCGTCGATGCCGCCGTGCTGGAGGTGGGCCTGGGCGGCCTCTGGGACGCCACCAACGTGGCCGACGGCGCCGTCGCGGTCGTGACCAACGTGGAGCTGGACCACCAGGAGATCCTCGGGCCCACCCGGCGTGAGATCGCCACCGAGAAGGCCGGGATCATCAAGCCCGGCTCCACCCTGGTGCTCGGGGAGACCGACGCCGACCTGGTGCCGATCTTCCTGGAGGCGGGGGCCGCCGAGGTCTGGCGCCGGGGCACGGAGCCGTCCGGGGGCGGGGACCTGGGCTGGAGCAACGGCCGGCTGGCCCACGGGGGCCGGGTGGTCGACCTCCGCACGCCGGGCGCCACCTACCCCGACGTCCACATCCCGCTGCACGGCTCCCACCAGGTCGACAACGCCGCCGTGGCCCTGGCCGCCGTGGAGGCCTTCTTCGGGGCGCCGATGCCCGCCCCGCTGGTGACCGAGGCCTTCGCCTCGGTCACCAACCCCGGCCGCCTCGAGGTGATCGACCGCCACCCCCTCCTCATCCTGGACGGGGCCCACAACCCGGCCGGGGCCCGGGCGGCACGGGCGGCCCTGGACGAGGAGTTCTCGGGGGTGGCGTCGCGGGTGCTCGTCGTCGGGCTCCTGCAGGGCCGCGACCCCGAGGAGATGCTCGAGGCCATCGGGGTCGACCGGGCCCGCCTCGTGATCGCCACCCGGCCCCCGTCCCCCCGGGCCATTCCCCCCGACCAGGTGGCCGCCGCCGCCCGGGCCATGGGCGTCGAAGCCGTGGCCGTCGAAGGGGTGGCCGATGCCGTGCGCCGGGGCGTGGAGGGGGCTGACCCCGCCGACCTCGTGCTGGTGACGGGGTCGCTGTACGTGGTCGGGGCGGCCCGGGCCGCGCTCGTCGGGGACCTGGAAACCCACCACTGAGACATCTCCCGCCGGGTCCCCTACGCCCCGGCTCCTCCGCCAGGTGGGGCCCCAGCCCCACCGGCGGCAGTTAGCTTCGGGCGGCGTGAATAGGACGCTGGTCATCTGCAAGCCCGACGCCGTGGAACGCGGCCTGGCCGGGGAGATCGTCGGGCGCCTCGAGCGCAAGGGGCTGCGCCTGGTGGCGGCCGAGCTGCGCACGATCGACGCCGCCACCGCCGGGCGTCACTACGAGGAGCACCAGGGGAAGCCCTTCTACGACGACCTGGTCGCGTTCATCACCCGCTCCCCGGCGCTGGTGATGGTGGTCGAGGGGCCACCCGACACCTGGAAGGTCGTGCGGGGGCTGATGGGGGCCACCAACCCCCTCGACGCCGCCCCGGGCACGATCCGGGGGGACCTGGCCACGATCATGACCGAGAACCTGGTCCACGGCTCGGACGGCCCGGAGTCGGCCGCCCGGGAGATCGGGATCTTCTTCCCGGGGCTCTAGCGCTCCCCCGGGGTGCTTGGCCGCCCCCGGGACCGCCCGTGTAGCCTTTCGGGCTGCCCGTCAATGGTCCGACCGGGAGGCGAGTTCCGGGTGTCTGACAATCTTTGGTCCTCGCTCCTCGGCCGCGACATGGCCGTCGACCTAGGAACGGCCAACACCCTCGTTTACGTGCGGGGGCGGGGGATCGTTCTCAACGAGCCGTCGGTCGTGGCGGTGAACGTGCGCGACGGGCGCCCGCTGGCGGTGGGCGCCGAGGCCAAGCGGATGATCGGCCGCACGCCCTCCCACATCCAGGCCATCCGTCCGCTCAAGGACGGGGTGATCGCGGACTTCGAGATCTGCGAGAAGATGCTGCGCTACTTCATCCACAAGGTGCACCAGCGCCGCTTCGCCAAGCCGCGCATGGTCATCTGCGTGCCTTCGGGCATCACCGGGGTGGAACAGCGCGCCGTGCAGGAGGCGGCCGAGTACGCCGGCGCCCGCAAGCCCGCCTACATCATCGAGGAGCCCATGGCCGCCGCCATCGGCGCCGGGCTGCCCGTGCACGAGCCGACCGGGAACATGGTCGTCGACATCGGTGGGGGCACCACCGAGGTGGCGGTCATCTCGCTCGGCGGGATCGTGACCAGCCAGTCCATCCGCATCGGCGGGGACGAGATGGACGAGGCGATCATCCAGTTCATCAAGAAGGAGTACAGCCTGGCCCTGGGGGAGCGGACCTCGGAGGAGATCAAGATCGCCCTCGGGTCGGCGTGCCCCCTCGAGGAGGAGCTCCACGCCGAGATCCGCGGTCGCGACCTGATCACCGGCCTGCCCAAGACGATCGTCACGACCACCGAGGAGATCCGCCAGGCGCTCGAGGAGCCGCTGTCGGCCATCATCGACGCCGTCAAGGTGACCCTCGACAAGACACCGCCGGAGCTGGCCGCGGACATCATGGAGCAGGGGATCGTGTGCACGGGTGGGGGATCGCTCCTCCACGGGCTGGACGCGCGCATCTCGGCCGAGACCGGAATGCCGATCGTGGTGGCCAAGAACCCGTTGCACTCCGTGGCCATCGGCAGTGGCCAGTGCCTGGAGGAGTTCGAAGCTCTCAAGCAGGTCCTGATCTCCTCCAGCGGCCGCTGACCGCCGCGCCGTGGCCGTACGGCGCGCGTCTCGTTCCCGCTTCGTCCTGCTCCTGCTGGTCCTGACCGCCGGGACCATCATCACCCTCAGCTACCGGAGCAAGGCCAACCACGCCATCGACCGCGTGAAGTCGTGGGCGTCGGATGTGTTCAAACCGGTCGAGACCGGATTCCGCGACGCCTGGGATCCGGTGGCCAACTTCTTCCGGGGCACGGTCGACTACGGATCCGAGAAGTCGGCCAACGCCAAGCTGCGCCAGGAGGTGGGGCGGCTGCGCCGGCAGAATCTCGAGCGCTCCGACCAGGCCCGTCAGCTGCAGGCGCTCCTGGCCCTGGACAAGCTGCCCTTTGCCGACGGCCTGCCCAAGGTGACGGCCGAGGTGATCAACACCAACTTCAGCAACTTCCAGCTCACCCTCCAGCTGAACCGGGGCCGCAGCGAGGGGGTGACGGTAGGCATGCCGGTCGTCTCGGGTGCCGGGCTGGTCGGGCGGGTGGTGCAGGTGGCGAGCGGGCAGGCCACCGTCCTGCTCGTCACCGACCCGAGCTCGAGCGTCGGCGTGCGCGACGGCGGCGTGGTCGGGGTCGCCTCGGGGCAGGGCCAGGGCAAGACCCTCCGGGTCGACTACGTCCCGCCCGGCCAGCCCATCCACAAGGGTGACGTGATGGTCACGAGCGGACTGCAGGGCGGGCTGTACCCCGCCGGCATCCCGCTCGGGACGGTGAGCATCGCCGCCCAGCCCCCCGACTCCCTCCAGGAGGAGCTGGCCCTGCGTCCGGTCGTCGACCTGTCGCAGGTGCAGTTCGTGGACGTGCTCCAGTGGAAGCCGCCGCCGTCATGAATGCGATGGCCCGGTCCCGGCTGCTGCTCGTGCTGTTCGCGGCCATGGCCCTGCAGCTGGTGGTGGGGTCGCGCATCAACATCGCCGGCGTGCACCCCGACCTGATGGTGCTGACGGCGGCGGCGGCCGGGATCGTGGCGGGGCCGGCGCGGGCGGCCACGGTCGGCTTCTTCGCCGGGCTGCTCAACGATCTGTTCCTGCAGACGCCATTCGGGCTGTCGGCGCTGACGTTCTGCCTGGTCGCCTACGCGGTGGCCACGGTGCAGGGCGGCGTGCTGCGCGGGTCGTGGTGGGTGCCCGCCATCACCGCGGTGGTGGCCACCGCAGGGGGTGAAGTCCTCTTCGCCCTGATCGGCGCGATAGTCGGACAGGGCCAGATGCTGACCGGTCGCCTCGGCGCCATAGCCGGCGTGGTCGGAGGGGTCGACGGGGTGCTGGCCCTGGTGGCAGTGCCGGCCATGGGATGGGCGTTCCGGACCGAGGCCGAGCCAGCGAGAACGCGGAGCAGGTGGTGAGAGGACGGCCGCCGGCGGGGCAGGGGCCCCGCCGTGTGGAGGAGCCGGGGCGCAGGGGACCCGGCGGGAGGATGAGCATTGCCTAATCTCCGACCCGTCAACCTGCGGGCCCGGCTGGGGCTGATCGGGCTGATGGTCGGCTGCCTGTTCGCGGCCATGTTCGTGCGGCTGTACTACCTGCAGGTCCTCGACAGCGGGCGGTTGGCGGCGGCGGCCACCGCCAACCAGGTGCGACAGGTGACCGTGCAGGCGCCCCGGGGCACCATCCTCGACCGGTCGGGGAACCTGATCGTCGACAACAAGACGGTCGTGGCCGTGACCGTGGCCCGGTCGGTGGTGCGCGGCGCCTCCTGCGGCGCCAAGCTCCCCGCCCGCTACCCGCCGGTCATCGACCGCCTGGCCCAGGTGCTCGGGGTCACGGCCGCCTCCATCCTCCAGACCCTGGGGGACTGCCGGTACAGCCCCTACGAGCCCGTGCCCATCGCCACCGACGTCGACATCTCCAAGATCGTCTACATCCGGGAGCACCAGGACCAGTTCCCCGGCGTGGCGGTCCAGGAGCTGTCCCAGCGCGACTACCCCGACGGGACGGCGGCCGCCCACCTGCTCGGCTACGTGGGCGCCATCTCCCCCCAGCAGCTGGGCAAGCTCAAGGGGGCGGGCTACCAGCAGGGGGACCTGGTCGGCCAGGCCGGGGTGGAGAAGGCCTACGAGAAGTGGCTCCGGGGCCAGCCCGGGGTGACCAAGCTCGAGGTCGACGCCAACGGCCGGGTGCTCGGCTCGCTGGGTGAGCAGCGGCCCCAGCCCGGTGACGCGGTCGAGCTCACGATCGACCTGGCCCTCCAGAAGGAGGTCGACTCCGACCTGGCGGCCGAGATCGACAAGCTTCACCACACCTACGACCCCCAGGCCGGGATCTACTACCCCGCCCCCAGCGGTTCGGTGATCGTCCTGGATCCCCGCAACGGGGCGGTGCTGGCGATGTCCTCGTTCCCGAGCTACGACCCGAGCGTCTGGGTGGGCGGCATCAGCGCCCAGCAGTACCAGGCGCTGGCGGCCTCACCGAGCGCCCTCATCAACCGGGCCGTCGACGGCCTCTACACACCGGGGTCGACGTTCAAGCTCGTGACCGCCACGGCGGCGTTGAACGACGGACTGATCAGCCCCGGGACCTACATCTACGACCCGGGGTTCTTCAAGATCCCCAACTGCACGAACGGGTGCATCTTCCACAACAACGAGAGCGAGTCGCTCGGCTCGCTCAACGTCCAGACGGCGCTGACAGCGTCCGACGACGTGTTCTTCTACAACCTGGGCTACGACTTCTACCAGCAGCGGGGGCGCTACGGGCCGGAGGCGATCCAGGACGTGGCCAAGCAGTACGGGCTGGGCCAGCCCACCCACTGGGAGCTCGGAGGCGGGGTGGTGGGACGGGTGGACAGCCCGTCGGAGCGGCTCTTCCTCCACCAGCACTATCCGAGCGCGTTCCCCAACTACCAGTGGTTTGCGGGGGACAACGTCGAGATGGCCTTCGGCCAGGGCGCCACGGTGATCAGCCCGCTCCAGCTGGCCGACGCCTACGCCGCCTTCGCCAACGGGGGCACCGTGTGGGAGCCCCACGTGGGGGGCCAGGTGCTCGACCGCGCGGGCAAGGTGGTCTGGAGCTTCCCGCCCCAGGCCATCAGCCACGTGAGCCTGCCCCCGGTCACCCACCAGACGATCCTTGCCGGCCTCGAGGGCGTGACGACCAACCGGCTCGGCACCGCCTACGGGACCTTCCTCGGGTTCCCGTTCAACCAGCTGTCGGTGGCGGGCAAGACCGGTACCGCCACCACCCCGACGCGGGAGCCGACGGCGCTGTTCACCGCCTTCGCCCCGGCCGACAACCCCCAGTACGAGGTGCTGGTGGTCATCGACCAGGCCGGCTTCGGCTCCAGCGGCTCGGCCCCGGTGGCCCGCCAGATCCTGGAATACCTGGCCCAGCACCCGGTCGGGCCCGTGACCGCCCCGGCCAACCCGACCGCCACCCCGACCCCGGCCGGCCCCACCCCCCCGGGCCCGTAGACTCGGCGGACCATGTCGTGCCTGTGGCCTCGGATCGAGCCACTGCTCGCGAGGGTGCAGAAGCCGGCCCGCTACATCGGCTGCGAGGGCGGGGCCCGGGTGGCCGCCTGGGGCCCGTCCAAGGTGGCCTGGCTGCTCACCTATCCCGACGCCTATGAGGTCGGGCTGCCCAACCAGGGCCTCCAGATCCTCTACGAGATCCTGAACGAGCGCCCCGACGCGGTGGCCGAGCGCACCTACGCCCCCTGGCCCGACATGGAGGCCCTGATGCGCCGGGACGGGGTCCCGCTGTTCTCGGTCGACGGCCACAGGCCGGCCGGAGAGTTCGACGTCCTCGCCTTCAACCTGTCGGCCGAGCTCGTCTACACCAACGTGCTCAACTGCATCGACCTGGCCGGCATGGAGGTGCGGGCCGAGCGCCGGCGGGACTCCGACCCCCTGATCATGGCCGGGGGCCACTGCACCTACAACCCCGAGCCCCTTGCCGACTACGTCGACGCCTTCGTCATCGGGGACGGCGAGGAGGCGGTCGGGGAGATCACCGACGTCCTCAGGGACTGGAAGGCCTCGGGCCGGGGCCCGGGCTCCCGCCGGGCCGTGCTCGGGGAGCTGGCCGCCGTGCCCGGCGTGTACGTGCCGAGCCTCTACGACGTGGCCTACGACGGCCCCCGCCTGCTGGGGGTCACCCCCCGCCACCCCGGCGTCCCCGACCGGGTCGAGAAGCGCACCATCGCCGACCTGGGTGCCTGGCCCTACCCCCGGCACCAGCTGGTCCCGCTCACCGAGGTGGTCCACGACCGGCTCAACGTGGAGGTGTTCCGGGGCTGCACCCGGGGGTGCCGGTTCTGCCAGGCCGGGATGATCACCAGACCCGTCCGGGAGCGTCCCGCCGAGCAGGTGCGCCGGATGATCAGCGACGGTCTGGCCGCCACCGGCTACGACGAGGTGGCCCTCACCTCGCTGTCGACGGCGGACTACTCCGGCATCCAGGACGTGGTGGGCGGGGTGATCAACGACCCCACCTGCTCGGGCCAGGTGGCGGTGAGCCTGCCCAGCCTGCGCGTCGACGCCTTCACCGTGGGCATCGCCAGCGAGATCCAGAAGGTGCGCCGGACGGGGCTGACCTTCGCTCCCGAGGGGGGGACCTGGCGGATGCGCCAGGTGATCAACAAGCTGATCCGGGAGGAGGACATCTACGGGGCGGTCGACTCGGCGTTCTCCCAGGGCTGGCAGCGGGTCAAGCTCTACTTCCTGATCGGCCTGCCCACCGAGACCGACGAGGACGTGCTCGGCATCGGGGAGCTGGCCCGCAACTGCGCCCGGGTGGGCCGGGCCCACGGGGGTCGGGTCACGGTGACGGCCTCGGTCGGGGGCTTCGTGCCCAAGCCGCAGACGCCGTTCCAATGGTTCGGACAGGAGACCGTCCCGGGCCTGACCGGGAAGGTGAACCTGCTCCGGGACGCCACCCGCAGGGACCGGGGGGTGAACCTGCGCTGGCACGACGCCCGGGCCAGCCTGGCCGAGGGGATCGCCAGCCGGGGGGACCGCCGCATCGGGCCCGTGATCGAGGAGGTCTGGCGCCGGGGCGGCACCTTCCAGGAGTGGTCCGAGCACTTCGACCTCGGGCTGTGGGAGGACGCCATGGCCTCGGCCGGGCTGTCCCTCGAGTGGTACGTGCACCGGGACCGGGACGAGGACGAGGTCCTGCCCTGGGACCACATATCGGCCGGCCTGCACCGGGACTTCCTGTGGCAGGACTGGCAGGACGCCCTGGCTGCGGCGGGCGTCCCCGACTGCCGGTGGACGCCCTGCTACGACTGTGGGGCGTGCACGGGATACGGCCTCGAGCACGTCGTGGCCTCGGCGGTCCCCCCGGCGGGAGGAAGCCAGGGCACCGGCGTCGACCTCAGCTCGGGCCACGTCGTGCCCGTCCGCCTGCTGGACCGGGCGCGGGCGTGAGGGTCCGGATCCGGTTCTCCAAGCGGGGCAAGCTCCGCTGGATCAGCCACCGGGACGTGGCCCGGGTGTGGGAGCGGGCCCTGCGCCGGGCCGAGGTGCCGGTGGCCTACTCGGAGGGCTTCTCCCCCCGCCCCCGGCTGAGCTTCGGGCTGGCCCTGCCCACCGGCGCCGAGTCCGTGGCCGAGTACCTGGACGTCGACCTCGACGGCGAAGCCACCCTGTCTCCCCCCACCCTCTCCTCCGCCCTCCCGTCGGGGATGGAGGTGGGCGGCACCGCCCCCCTGGAGCCTTCGGACTCCTCCCTGCAGCACGCGGTCGTGGCGTGCGACTGGCAGATAACCCTCCCGGAGGGCCCGGCGGATGACGCCGCCCGGCGCTTCCTCGAGGCGCCCTCCGTGGTCGTCACCCGGGAGCGCAAGGGCCACCAGGTGACCGACGACATCCGGCCGTCCGTCCTCGACCTGGAGGTCCGGAGGCCCGGCGCCGGCGGCCCCGTCCTCGCCTGCCGGCTGGCCACCCAGCTCGACGGCCAACCCCGGGGCCTGCGCCCCGCGGAGCTCATCACGGCCCTGGGGTTCGACCCCGCCGCCGCCCGGATGCTCCGCACCCATCAGTGGATCGTGCGCGACGGCGCCTGGTGCGAGCCAGTGCCTGCCGTGGACGCGCCCGCACGCCAGGGGGCGTGCGACATCAGAAGGGACCCAACTCTCAATGGAACCGATCTCGGGGGACCCGATCTCCGGGAACCCCGCCCCGACACCCACCCCGCCGCCGCCGGCCTCAGGGCCCCCCTCTCCACCGGCCTCAGGGCCCCCCTCTCCACCGGCCTCCGGCCGGGAGGCTGACCAGACCCGCTCCGACTCCACCCGCTCCGACTCCGACCGCGGCGACTCCGACCGGCCCGAGTCGAACGGGCCGCCCCGGGGCCGGCGCCGGCGCGGCTCGCGAGGTGGGCGCAGCCGCAGCGGCGCCCCGACGGCCGGCGGCCGGGACGACTCCGCCGGGGCCTCCCTCCCGTCGGCCCCGCCTCCCGCCCGCCCCAAGATCGGGGACAGCCGGCCCGCACCGGTGGCGCCCCCGCCGATCCGCCCCGAGCCCGTGGTGGGGGGCCGGATGGGCCCGGCGGCCGCAGCCTCCGGCTCCGGCGGGCGGGAGGTCCCGGGCGGATCCGCATCCGGGTCCGGGTCGGGCGCCAAGCGCCGGCGACGCCGGGGCGGCCGGGGGCGGGGCGGGGCATCCGGGGCGTCGGGGCCCAGGCCGGGCCCCGCCGAGCTGGCCGCCCGTCTCGACGCCGGCACCCCGTCGGGCGAGGAGGTCGTGGCTGTCGGCGGTGACTCCGAGCACGCCGCCGAGCGGAAGGGCCGCCCCCTCGGCCGCTACCTGATGTGCGTGCAGGTCCGGCCCGGGGTCACCCAGGTGGCGGTGCTCGAGGGGCGCTCGCTGATCGAGCACTACGTGTCCCGGCCCCAGGACGACGCCCTGGAGATCGACGGCAACATCTACGTGGGCCGGGTCCAGAACGTCCTGCCGGGGATGGAGGCGGCGTTCGTGGACATCGGCACGCCGAAGAACGCGGTGCTCTACCGGGGGGACGTGCGCTTCGACCGCGACGAGATGGAGGAGACGTCGGGCTCGGGCCGGGCCCGCATCGAGGAGCTCCTCCGGCCCGGCCAGACCATCCTCTGCCAGGTCACCAAGAACCCGATCGGCACCAAGGGGGCCCGCCTCACCCAGGAGGTCTCCCTGCCCGGCCGCTTCGTGGTGCTGATCCCGAACAGCGACACCTACGGGATCTCCAAGCGGCTGGCCGACGACGAGCGCCGCCGGCTGCGGCGGATCCTCGACGAGGTCCGCCCCGAGGGCCACGGCCTGATCGTGCGCACCGCCGCCGAGGCGGCCACGGCCGAGGAGCTGCGCCGGGACGTGGGCCGCCTCCTGGCCGAGTGGCAGCAGATCGACGGCCTGGCGTCCCGGACCCGGGCTCCGGCCCTGCTGTACCGGGAGCCCGGCGTGGCGGTTCGGATCATCCGGGAGGAGTTCAGCCGGCAGTACCGGGGGGTCGTGATCGACGACGAGGCCCTCTTCCAGGACGTGCGGGGCTACGTGGAGTCGATCAGCCCCGAGCTGGCCGACCGGGTCGAGCTCTACCCGCCCGAGGACCCGCTGCCGATCTTCGAGCGGTACCACGTCCACGAGCAGCTCCACAAGGCCCTGGACCGCAAGGTGTGGCTGCCGTCGGGGGGCTCGCTGATCATCGAGCGGACCGAGGCCCTCACCGTCATCGACGTCAACACCGGCAAGAACGTCGGCACCTCGAGCCTGGAGGAGACGGTCTTCCGCAACAACCTGGAGGCCGCCGACGAGGTGGCCCGCCAGCTGCGGCTCCGGGACATCGGCGGGATCATCGTGATCGACTTCATCGACATGGAGGTCCGGGCCAACCGGGAGGCGGTCATGAGCGCCTTCCGGGCCGCCCTGGCCCGGGACAAGACCCGGACCCAGGTCTTCGACATGTCCGAGCTGGGCCTGGTCGAGATGACCCGCAAGCGGATCGGGGAGGGCCTCCTCGCCTCGTTCTCGGAGAACTGCCCCACCTGCAACGGCCGGGGCATCGTCTTCGACCAGACCCTCCTCTGACCGGTAGCATCCACGGTTCTATGTACGCAGTCATCCGCACCGGCGGGAAGCAGCAGAGGGTCTCCGAGGGCCAGCGCGTGGACGTGGAACGGCTGGGCGCGGCCGCCGGGGAGACGGTCAGCTTCTCCCCGGTCCTCGTGGTCGACGGGGCGGAGGTGCTGGCCGGCGCCGACAGCCTGGCCGGCGCCGCGGTGTCGGCGGTCGTGGTCGGGGAGGCCAAGGGCCCCAAGATCACCGGCTTCACCTACAAGCCCAAGACCAACAACCGGCGGCGCTGGGGTCACCGGCAGCGCTACACCACGATCGAGATCACGGGCATAACACGCCCGGCGGGGAGGTAGTCCGATGTCGAAGACCAAGGGTGGCGGGTCCACCCGCAACGGCCGGGACTCCGCCGCCCAGCGCCTGGGCGTCAAGGTGTACGACGGCACCGAGGTGCTGGCCGGCGCCATCATCGTCCGCCAGCGGGGCACCCGCTTCCACCCGGGGATCAACGTGGGCCGGGGCGGGGACGACACCCTGTTCGCCACCGCCCCCGGCAAGGTCAAGTTCGGGATGCGCAAGGGCCGCAAGCTGGTGGACGTGGTGAGCGAGGCGGCTTCGCCCTCCGAGGGCTGACCCGCCGCCGTCCCGTCGGGGACCTGCCGTCGGGCCCGTGCTGTGGAGTCTCCTCCCCGGACTGTTGAAATTGCTTTCCGGCGGGCGTATCTGATTCCTCTTATACGCCCGCCCATTTCATCTTCAACAGATCGGGGAGGTCCCCCGGCAGGCTCCACGGCGAGAGCGGGAGGCTGGCATGGGCAGCTACGGGATGACCGAGGAGATCCGGGAGCTGCGGCACCGGATGCGGTCCTTCATCGACGGCGAGGTCATTCCCGCCGAGCGGGAGCTCGAGGACGAGGGCCGCTCCGGGGAGGTGATGGCCGCCCTCAAGGCGGCGGCCAAGAAGCAGGGCCTGTGGGCCCTCGGGCACCCGGCCGAGATCGGCGGCGGCGGTCTGCCGTTCATGTCGTTCGTGTACCTGAACGAGATCATCGGCCGCTCCGAGTACGGCCAGGTGGCCGTCGGCTCGGTGTCGATGCAGGACTCGATCATGCTGCACCTCTACGGCAACGCCGCCCAGAAGGAGCGCTGGCTCAAGCCGATGGTGGAGGGGGAGATCTACCCGTCGGTCGGCCTGACCGAGCCCGAGGTGGCCGGGTCCGACCCGACGCTCATGCAGACCTCGGCCTACCTCGACGGTGACGAGTGGGTGATCAACGGCCACAAGTGGTTCACGTCGGGGGCCAACCGGGCCGCGTACACGACGGTGTTCGCCCGGACGGAGGAGAACGAGGACAACAAGTACGGCCGCTTCTCGGCGATCATCGTCCCGACCGACACGCCGGGCTACGAGATCGTGCGGGTGGTGCCGACCATGGGCCATACCGCCGGCGGCCACTGCGAGGTCCACTACCACGACGTCCGGGTGCCGGCCGAGAACCTCCTGGGGAAGCGGGGGGAGGGCTTCGTGATCGCCCAGAAGCGTCTGGGCCCGGGTCGGATCTTCCACTGCATGCGCTGGCTGGGCCAGGCCCAGCGGGCCTTCGAGCTGATGTGCCACCGGGCCAACGAGCGGTACGCCCACGGCTCGCTGCTGGCCGAGAAGGGGGAGATCCAGCGCTACGTGGCCGAGTCGGCCGCCGAGATCCAGGCGGCGCGGATGATGACCCTCGACGCCGCCATGGCCATGGACTCCGGCAGCGAGGCCCGGGTCGAGATCAGCCTGATCAAGTTCTGGGGCGCCCGAATGCTGCACAACGTGGTCGACCGCGCCATCCAGGTCCACGGGGCCCTCGGGGTCACCGCCGACACCCCGCTCGAGAAGATGTACCGGGAGGCCCGGTACGCCCGCATCTACGACGGCCCCGACGAGGTCCACCGCATGGTCGTGGCCCGCCGGCTGCTGAAGGACCCGGAGGCTGCCCCCTGGGCATGACCACATGGCGGCGGGCACCCGGGTCCTTCGGACCACGCCCGCCGCGTACCGCTGGGGCCCCACCCCCAGCGGCGGCCCTCACCGTCGAGCGCGTGCGCCCCTAGCATCGGTGAGTGTCGGGATTCGTCGACGAGGCCCAGATCCACGTCAAGGCCGGTGACGGGGGAGCGGGCTCGGTCTCGTTCCGCCGGGAGGCCCACGTGTCGCGGGGCGGTCCCGACGGCGGGGACGGAGGCCACGGCGGGGACGTCTGGCTCGTGGCCGACCGCGACGTCGCCTCGCTGCTGTCGTTCCGGGACCACCCCCACAGACGGGCCAAGTCGGCGGGGCACGGCCAGGGCCGCAACCGCCACGGGGCGTCGGGCGCCGAGGCCCTGGTCGGGGTGCCGGAGGGCACCGTCGTGAAGGAGCTCGACGGCACGGTCGTCGCCGACCTCGTCACCGCCGGCGACCGCTGGCTGGCGGCCCGCGGCGGTCAGGGGGGGAAGGGCAACGCCCGGTTCCTGTCCAACCGGCGCCGGGCGCCGAACTTCGCCGAGCAGGGTGAGCTGGGCCAGGAGCGCTGGCTCGACCTCGAGCTCAAGCTCATGGCCGACGTGGCCCTCGTCGGCTTCCCGAACGCCGGCAAGAGCACGCTGATCTCGCGGATCTCGGCGGCCAAGCCGAAGATCGCCGACTACCCCTTCACCACCCTCGAGCCCCACCTCGGCGTGGTCCGGGGCGAGGACGGCGAGATGGTCGTGGCCGACATCCCGGGGCTGATCGAGGGGGCCAGCGAGGGCAGGGGGCTGGGTCACCGCTTCCTGCGCCACGTCGAGCGGGCCCGGGTGCTCGTGGTCCTGCTCGACCTGGCCCCGATGGACGGGACCTCCCCCGAGCGCCAGGAGGAGGTGCTGCTGGCGGAGCTGGGCCGCTACAAGCCGGAGCTGCTCGAGCGGCCCCGCCTGGTGGTGGGGTCCAAGGCCGACCGGCCCGACGCCGCCGCCTGGGCCGGACCCCGGATCTCGGCGGTGACCGGGGACGGTCTGGCCGGGCTGGTCGGGCGGGCCATGGACCTGGTGCGCGCCGCCCGGGCGGCGGAGCCCGTGGCCGGCGAGCCGGTCGTGCACAGGCCGGCTCCCGAGGGGGTGGCGGTCGAGCGGACCAGCCAGGGCTTCGTCGTCCGGGGGCGGCCCGCCGAGCGGGCCGTGGCCGTCAACGACCTCACCAACCCCCAGGCGCTCGAGTACGTGCAGGGCCGCCTGCGCCGCCTGGGCGTGGACCGGGCCCTGGCCCGCGCCGGCGCCCGGGAAGGGGACCTGGTCACGGTCGGGGCGTTCACGTTCGAGTACCAGCCCGACCTGTGAGACCCCGATGATCGTGCCCGGATGATGGTCCCCGGATGATGGTCCCCGGATGATCGTCATAGCCAAGATCGGCACCTCGTCGATCACCGACCCCGCCGGCGAGGTCGACCGGGCAGCCGTCGAGAAGCTGGCCGCCGAGGTGGCCGCCCTCCGGGGCCAGGGCCACCGGGTGGTGGTGGTGAGCTCGGGGGCGGTGGCGGCCGGTCTGCCCGCCCTCGGCCTGTCGGGCTCCCGGCCCTCCGACATCGCCACCCTCCAGGCCGTGTCGGCCGTGGGCCAGAGCCGGCTGATGCGCGTCTACGACGACGTGCTGGGCGCCCACCACCTGGTCGGGGGCCAGGTCCTGCTGGCCCCCCTCGACTTCGTGCACCGCCAGCAGTACCTGCACGCCCGCCAGACGCTGCTGCGCCTGCTGGACCTGGGCGTGGTCCCGGTGGTGAACGAGAACGACGCCGTTGCCGACGACGAGCTGCGCTTCGGGGACAACGACCGTCTGGCGGCGCTGGTGGCCAACCTGGTCGGCGCCGACCTCCTGGTGCTGATGACCGACACCGCCGGGCTGTTCACCGCCGACCCCCGCACCCACGACGCCGCCTCGCTCATCGAGGAGGTCATCGAGTTCGACCACGAGCTGGAGGCCGCCGCCGGCGGGGCCGGCTCGGAGCGGGGCAGCGGTGGCATGGCGTCGAAGCTGGCGGCGGCGCGGATGGCGGCCTGGTCGGGGGTGCGCACGGTCATCGCCTCGGCCCGGCGCCCCGGCCTCCTGCCGGCGGCGGTGGCGGGGGAGGCCGGTGTCGGCACGGTCGTGCGGCCCCGGGACCGGCGCCTGCCGGCCCGGAAGCTGTGGATCGCCTTTGCGGTCGGGGCCACCGGCACGATCGTGGTCGACGAAGGCGCCCGCCGGGCCCTCGTCGAGCGGGGCACCTCGCTGCTACCCGCCGGTGTGGCCGCCGTGGAGGGCGCCTTCGACGCCGACGCCGCCGTCGAGATAGCCGACACCGCCGGCCGGGTCTTCGCCAAGGGCCTGGTGAGCCACGGCAGCGCCGCCCTGGCGGGCCGGATCGGGCGGCGCACCGCCGACCTGCCCCCCGACGGGCCCCCCGAGGTCGTCCACCGCGACGACCTGGTGGTGCTGGTGGACTAGGCCTTCTCCGGGGCCGTGTCGGCCGCCGGTGCGGTGTCGGCGGCGGCGCCGGAAGTGGCCGCGGAGCCGGGGCCGATGCCGAGCTGGGCCTTGATCTGATCGAGGCGGGCCGAGGCCTCGGCGTTGGCCTTGGCGCTCTCCACCTCGAGCATCCTGGCCTCCACCGTCTGGCCGGACAGCTCGGCGTGGCCGAGGGCCTTGGCGTAGCGGGCCTCGATCTTCAGCCGGACCTCCTCGAGGGTCGGCGTGTCCTGGCCGACCGTGGCCGACAGGGAGTCCATGGCCGCGTTGACCTGCTCCTGCATCTTGGCCTGGTCGAGCTGGGACATGAGCTTCTGGCGCTCGGTGAGCTTCTGCTGGAGGGCGGCCGAGTTCTGGGTGACGGCCTGCTTGGCCTGGTCGGCGGCCTGGGCCGACTGCAGGCTCAGCGTCTTCAGGGACTCCACCTCGGACTCCACCGCCACCAGCCGGTTGGCGAAGGCCTCGGCCGCCCGGGTGTACTCGGCGGCCTTCGGCGCGTCCCCGGCCTTGGCGGCGTCGTCGGCCATGAGAACCGCCTGGCGGGCCGACGAGTTCACCTTCTCCAGCTCCTCCATGGCCCGGTTGAGCCGGAGCTCGGTCTGCTTCTGGTTGGCGATGACGTTGGCCGCCTGCTCGGTAAGGCGCCGGTGCTGCTCCTGCGCCTCGGCGATGGCCTGCTCGAGCTGGACCTTGGGGTCGGCCACCTCGTTGAACTTTCCGGTGAGCGCCGCGGTCATGTAGCGCCACGTCCGCCGCAGGAGCTTGAACATGGGGCGAATGGTAGGCCCCAGGTGGCGCTGCCGCCCCCCCGGGTGCCCGACGTCACAGGCGGCCCGGCCGGTCGCGAACTAGACCGATCGGTCAAGATTGCAGGTAACCTCGGCGGGTGGGTTCCGCGGTTCACATGGTCGAGCTGGGCCGGCGGTCCCAGGCGGCCTCCCGGCACCTCGCCACGGCCACGACCGGGGCCAAGGACGCCGCCCTCCACGCCGCCGCCGAGCTGCTCGTCAACGGCACCGAGGAGATCCTCGAGGCCAACGCCGCCGACCTGGCCGGGGCCCGCCGCGCCGGCCTCGAGGGCGCCGCCGTCGACCGCCTGCGCCTCGACGCCCGCCGGGTGCAGGCCATGGCCGACGGGCTGCGCAAGGTGGCGTCGCTGCCCGACCCGGTGGGGGAGGTGCTCGACGGCTGGGTCCGCCCCAACGGGCTGCGCATCCGCCGGGTGCGGGTCCCGCTCGGGGTGGTGGCGGTGATCTACGAGAACCGGCCCAACGTCACGAGCGACGCCGCCGGGCTCTGCCTCAAGGCCGGCAACGCCGCCTTCCTGCGGGGGTCGTCGGGGGCGCTGGAGTCGAACCGGGCCATCACCGCCCGGCTCCGGGAGGGGGCGGCCAAGGCCGGCCTGCCCGAGGACGCCGTGACCCTCGTGGAGGACGTCAGCCGGGAGGCGGCGGTGGAGTTCATGCGGCTGCGGGGCCTGGTCGACTGCCTGGTGCCCCGGGGCGGCCCGTCGCTCATCGCCAGCGTGCTCGAGCACGCCACCGTTCCCTACGTGATCGACGGGGACGGGAACTGCCACGTGTACGTCCACGCCGCCGCCGACCTCGACATGGCCCGGGCCATCGTGGTCAACGCCAAGACCCAGCGCCCCGGCGTCTGCAACGCCGCCGAGTCGCTGCTGGTGGACGCGGCCGTGGCCGGGCGCTTCCTGCCCGACGTGGCGGCGGCGCTGGAGGGGGTGGAGCTCGTAGGCGACGCCCGGGCCCGGGGACTGGTGCCCGGCATGGCCGCCGCGACCGACGAGGACTTCTCGGCCGAGTTCCTGGACCTCAAGATGAGCGTGGCGGTCGTGGACGGGATCGACGCGGCGGTGGACCACATCCGCCGCCACGGGTCGGGCCACACCGAGGCCATCGTGACCACGGAGCTGGCCGCTGCCGAGCGCTTCACGCGCGAGGTCGACGCCGCCGTGGTCGTGGTGAACGCGTCGACGCGCTTCACCGATGGCGAGGAGTTCGGGTTCGGCGCCGAGATCGGCATCAGCACCCAGAAGCTGCACGCCCGGGGCCCCATGGGGCTGCGGGAGTTGACCACCGTCAAGTACGTCGTGAACGGAGAAGGGCAGGTACGCGAGTGAGCCAGACCGCAACCGTAGGGACCCCACGGTTCCCGGGGGTACCCGATGTCCGCCAGGGACTGCGCAGCGTCGACTACCTGGCCGACGACGGGATAGCCGGAGTGGTGTACCTGGCCGACCGGCTGGGCAAGCCCGTGCTGATCGAGGGCCCGGCCGGCACCGGGAAGACGGAGCTGGCCAAGAGCGTGGCCCGCATGACCGGGGCCCGCCTCATCCGCCTCCAGTGCTACGAGGGCCTCGACGAGTCCAAGGCCCTCTACGAGTGGAACTACAAGAAGCAGCTGCTGCGCATCCAGGCCCAGCGGGTGATGGACGAGAAGGCGGCGGAGTCCGACCAGACCTGGACCGGCATCGAGGACGACATCTTCAGCGAGGACTTCCTCCTCACCCGGCCCCTCCTCGAGGCCATCCGGGCCGAGGAGCCCGTCGTGCTCCTGATCGACGAGGTCGACCGC
Source organism: Acidimicrobiales bacterium (assembly GCA_035695125.1). Taxonomy (GTDB): domain Bacteria; phylum Actinomycetota; class Acidimicrobiia; order Acidimicrobiales; family JAJPHE01; genus DASSEU01. The sequence goes on along the minus strand of DASSEU010000015.1, from coordinate 11,259 downwards.
GTCGAGGTCGAGACCGAGGCCCTGCTCCTCGAGATCCTGTCCGACTACCAGGTGTCGATCCCGGAGCTGGGCACGGTGACGGCGGCCCAGATCCCGCTGGTGTTCCTCACGTCCAACAACACCCGGGAGCTGTCCGAGGCCCTCAAGCGCCGCTGCCTGTACCTCCACCTCGACTACCCGGACCTCGAGCGGGAGAAGGAGATCGTCCTCACGCGCGTGCCCGAGGTCGAGGACCAGCTGGCCGACCAGATCGTGCGGATCGTGCGCTCGCTGCGCGCCCTCGAGCTGAAGAAGCACCCGTCGGTGTCCGAGACCCTCGACTGGGCCCGCACCCTCGTGCTGCTCGGGATCAACTCGATCGGGGCGGAGGAGGCCACCGCCACCCTGCACATCCTCCTCAAGTACCAGAGCGACATCCAGAAGGCGGCCAAGGAGCTGTCCGTGGCCCAGAGCGCCTAGCAGCCGCGACCGTTGCTCGACGTCCTCACCGGCTTCATCGGGGAGCTGCGCTCCGCCGGGCTGCCGGTCTCCCTGACCGAGAACCTCGACGCCATGGAGGCGGTGCAGCACATCCCGATCGAGGACCGGGACGCCTTCAAGTACGCCCTGGCCGCCACGCTCGTGAAGAGCAACTCCCACTGGCGCACCTTCGAGACCGTCTTCGACGTCTACTTCTCCCTGCGGGGCCCGCAGTGGAGCATCGAGGACACCGACGCCCAGGCCGAGGCGGCCGCCGACCAGGCCCAGGCCCGGATGGGTGGGGAGCAGCGCCCGGGTGGGGGAGCGATGGAGGGCCTGTCGCAGGAGGAGCTGGCCGAGATCCTGTTCAAGGCCATGATGCGCGACGACCAGGCCATGATGCGCGCCATCTCACGCGAGGCGGTGACGCGCTACGCCGGGATGGAGCCGGGCCGCCCGGTCGGGGGCACCTACTACCTGTACCGCACCCTCCGGAACCTCGACCTCGAGGGCCTCATGGCCCGCCTCATGGAGGCGGCCAAGGAGGAGGTCCAGGGCGGGCTCACCCCGCTCGAGGAGCGCCTGATGCGCGACGAGTACGAGCTGCGCATCGACCAGCTGCGCAAGGAGGTGGAGGCGGAGATCCGCCGCCGCCTGGTGGCCGACCGGGGCGCCGAGGCCATGGCCAAGACCCTGCGCAAGCCGCTGCCGGAGAACGTGGACTTCATGCACGCCACCCGCGAGGAGCTGGCCCAGCTGCGCAAGGCCATCCAGCCCCTCACCCGCAAGCTGGCCGTGCGCCTGGCCCGCAAGCGCCGGCACGGCCGCAAGGGGCCGCTGGACTTCCGCAGCACCGTGCGCCACTCGCTGTCCTACGGCGGGGTGCCCGCCGAGCCCAAGTTCAAGTACCCGAGGCCGGCCAAGCCCGAGATAGTGGTGGTGGCGGACATCTCGGGGTCGGTGGCGGCCTTCGCCCGCTTCACCCTCCACCTGGTGCACGCCATCAGCTCCCAGTTCTCGCGCGTGCGCAGCTTCGTGTTCGTCGACGGCATCGACGAGGTGACCCGGTACTTCGAGGGGATCGAGGACATCACCGAGGCCATCCACAAGGTGAACACCGAGGCCGACGTGATCTGGGTGGACGGCCACTCCGACTACGGGCACGCCTTCGAGGTGTTCTGGGAGCGCTGGGGCCGCGAGATGAACCCCAAGACCAGCGTGCTGCTGCTCGGTGACGCCCGCAACAACTACCACGCCTCCCAGGCGTGGGTGGTGAAGGAGCTGCGCAAGAAGGCGCGCCACGTGTACTGGCTGAACCCGGAGCCCCGCTCCTACTGGGACACCGGGGACTCGATAGTCAGCGAGTACGCCTCACACTGCGACGGCGTGTTCGAGTGCCGCAACCTCAAGCAGCTCGAGGGCTTCGTCGAGCACCTCGCCTAGGCCCTCAACATCTCGGCCACGCGGAAGGCCAGGTCCACGGACTGGCGGGCGTTGAGGCGGGGGTCGCACGTCGTGGTGTAGCGCAGGGGCAGGTCGTCCTCCATGACCTCCTCGGCCCCGCCCAGGCACTCGGTGACGTGGTCCCCGGTGAGCTCGAGGTGGACCCCGCCCGGCCAGGTGCCCTCGGCCCGGTGGACGTCGAAGAAGCCCTTGATCTCGTCGAGGACCTTCTCGAAGTGGCGGGTCTTGCGCCCCCCCTCGCTCGTGAAGGTGTTGCCGTGCATGGGGTCGCACACCCACAGCACGGGGTGGCCGGCCCGCTCCACCGCCCGCAACAGCGGAGGCAGGCGGTCGGTGATCCGATCGGCCCCCATCCTCGAGATGAGCGTGAGCCGGCCCGGCACCCGGTCGGGGTCGAGGGCGGCGCACAGCGCCACCACCTCGTCCTGGCCGACCTCGGGGCCGATCTTCACCCCGAGGGGGTTGTGCACGCCCCGGAAGAACTCGACGTGGGCCCCGTCGAGACGCCGGGTGCGCTCCCCGATCCAGAGGAGGTGGGCCGAGCAGTCGTACCAGTCCCCCGATAGCGAGTCCTGGCGGGTGAGGGCCTCCTCGTAGGGCAGGACCAGGGCGTCGTGGCTGGTGAAGAAGTCGACCTGGTGCAGGGTGGCCTCGGCCTCCAGCTCGATCCCGCACGCCCTCATGAAGCGCAGGGCCCGGTCGATCTCCCGGGCTATGGCCTCGTAGCGCTGCCCCGCCGTCGATGACGCCACGAACTCCTGGTTCCAGGCGTGCACCTGGGACAGGTCGGCAAAGCCCCCCGTCGTGAACGCCCGCACCAGGTTGAGGGTGGCGGCCGACTGGTGGTAGGCGGCCACGAGCCGGTCGGGGTCGGGCACGCGCAGCTCGGGCACGGGGGCGTCGTCGTTGACCATGTGGCCCCGGAACGAGGGCAGCTCGAGGTCCCCGACCCGCTCGACGGGGGAGGAGCGGGGCTTCCCGAACTGGCCCGCCATCCGCCCCAGCTTCACGACCGGGACCCCCGCCCCGTAGGTGAGGATGACCGCCATCTGCAGGATCACCTTGAGCTTGTCGCGGATGGCGTCGGCGGAGAACTCGGCGAAGGACTCGGCGCAGTCCCCGGCCTGGAGGACGAAGGCGCGACCGGAGGCAGCTTCGCCGAGGCGGGCGGTCAGGCGGCGGGCCTCGCCCGCGAAGACGAGCGGCGGCAGGCCGCGCAGGGTCTTGACGACCGCCTCGAGGCCGTCGGCGTCGGGCCAGTCGGGCTGCTGGTCGGCGGGGAACGCCCTCCAGCCGTCCGGGGACCACTCACTCATACGCATCCACCCATCGCAACCAGGGTAGTTAGAGTCCCCGGGTGCAGAGGTTCCGTTTCGGCGTCCAGGTCAGCACCGCTCCCGACGGCCCCGGCTGGCGGGACCTGGCCCGGCGCATCGAGTCACTCGGCTACTCGTCGCTCCTGATCCCCGACCACCTCGGGGACCAGCTCGGCCCGTTCGTGGCCCTCACGGTGGCGGCGGAGGCCACCACCGACCTCCGGGTCGGCACCCTGGTCCTCGACAACGACTTCCGCCATCCCCTGGTCATGGCCAAGGAGGCGGCCACCCTCGACCTTCTCTCGGAGGGCCGGTTCGAGCTCGGCATCGGGGCGGGGTGGATGCTCACGGACTACGACGAGTCGGGCATCCCGTACGACCCGCCCGGCGTGCGGGTGGACCGGCTCGGGGAGGCCATCGCGATCCTGAAGGCGCTGTGGGCCGACGGGAAGTGCACCCACGAGGGGACCCACTACCAGCTGCGGGACGCCCACGGGCTGCCCCGCCCCCACCGAGCGGGGGGGCCGCCTCTCGTCATCGGAGGCGGCAGCCCCCGGGTGCTGGCCCTGGCCGCCCGGGAGGCCGACATCGTCGGCGTGAACCCCAATCTGAGGGCAGGGGCGATCGGCCCCGAGATCGCGTCGGAGGTCCTGGGCCCCCGCTACGACGAGAAGGTGTCCTGGGTGCGGGCCGCCGCCGGGGCGCGCCTCGACGACATCGAGCTGCAGTGCCTCACGTTCGTCGTCCAGGTGGGCACGGACCGGGACGAGGCGGTGCGCAACATGGCGCCGATGTTCGGGCTTTCCCCGGAGGACGCCGCCGACGTCCCCCTGGCCCTCGTCGGCACGGTCGAGGAGATCTGCGAGACCCTCGAGGAGCGCCGGCGGCGCTGGGGCTTCACGTACTGGGTGGTGCACGAGGGGGAGATGGAGGCCTTCTCCCCCGTGGTGCAGCGCATGACCGGGAGGTGACGGGGCCCTGACCCCGGACGGGGCGCAGACCCCGCCCCCGGCCGAGATCCCGCCCCGGATCGGGGTGTTCGGCGGCACCTTCGATCCCGTCCACATCGGCCACCTGGCCGCCGCCGTCAACGTGCGCCACAGCCTGGGCCTGGAGCGGCTGCTGCTGGTGGTGGCCAACGTCCCCTGGCAGAAGGCGGGGCTGCGGGCCATCAGCCCGCCCGGGGACCGCCTGGCCATGGTCGAGGCGGCGGTGGCCGACGTGCCCGGCCTCGAGGCCAGCACGCTCGAGCTCGGCCGGGGCGGGCCCTCCTACAGCGCCGACACGCTGGCCGAGCTGCACGAGGCGCGGCCCGACGCCCGGCTGTACCTGGTCGTGGGGTCGGACGTGGCCCCCCAGCTTCCGAGCTGGGAGCGGATCGAGGAGGTGAAGGCCCTCTCGGTCCTGGTGGTCGTGAAGCGCCCGGGCAGCCGGCCGGTCACCCCGGCGGGCTGGCGCACCGAGGAGGTCGAGGTGCCCGAGCTGGACATCTCCAGCACCGACCTGCGCAACCGGGTGGCGGACGGCCGCCCTCTGGACTACCTCGTGCCGCCCCCCGTGATTCGCGTGATCCGTGAGCGCGGCCTGTACTCTGGAGGGGCGGATGAGGGACAGCGCCGGCCAAGCGACTCACAGGTGACCGAGCCCCACAGGTGACCGAGCCTCCGGCCCCCCCCACCTCCGATCCGGCCGGCCCCGACCCCACCGTGGTGGCCGTCGTGGCGGCCCGGGCGGCCGACGCCAAGAAGGCGTCCGCCACCGTGATCCTGGACGTCGGGCCGCTGCTCGGGATCACCGACCGGTTCGTGATCACCAGCGGCACCAACGACCGCCAGGTCCGCACCATCGCCGAGGAGATCGAGCTCCAGGTGAAGAGGGCTGACGGCCGGGGCCCGCTGCGCGTCGAGGGCCTCGACGACGCCCGCTGGGTCCTCATGGACTATGGGGACGTGGTGGTCCACGTCTTCAACGAGGAGGCGCGCCAGTACTACAACTTGGAGCGGCTCTGGTCGGACGCCCGGCGTGTCGACTGGGAGCCGCCCCGCCGGGAGGCCGTCGAGGCCTGACCGCGGGACCGGGGGGCGGCGGCCTTCCCCCGTCCCCGCCGGGCCGATCCCGAGGCCCCCGCCGTCCCCGCCGTCCCCGAGGACAAGAGGGACGACACCCGCTGGCGGGAGACGCCGAACAGGGCGCCGATCTCCTCCATGGTGGCGCCCTCGGCGTGCAGGGCCGCCGCCGACTCCCGCCGGAGCTGGGACCCGGCGGTCTGGATCCGCTCCAGGTTGTCGGTGAGCATCTCCACGATCAGGGGCTGGGCCCCGCCCGCCAGGATCTGGCGCCAGGAGTGGCCCCTGCTCCGCAGCTGCAGGATGTCGCGCGCCTGACGGACGGCGGCCTGGTTGACCCGTGCGTTCTCCCTCAGGGCTTCGACCACGCTGTCGAGAGCCTCGACCACCGGGTCGGCCCGACGCGAATTAGCTGCCACCGTTCAGCTCCCCGTCATAGGCCCGATAAGTACGTAGACGTAGTGTTCTACCCCAGGACCGGCGGGAGATGAGCGCAATCAACCGACAAAACGACTCGCGACGCCGGCTCCGCCGGCTGCTGCCGGCCATCGGGGCCGGCCTCCTCGTGGTGGCGGCGGTCGCCGGTGGCGTCGTCCTGTCCTGGGGCCGGCCCGCCGTCGGGGCCCACCGCGCCTCGGTCAGGGGTGCCGGCCCCACCCATCGGGCCCCCACGACGACCACGACCGTGCCCCCCGACCCGAACGTCTCGGTGGTGGCGTACTCCGCCGTCCCCTCGCTGGCGGTGTTCCCCGCCCCGGGTGCCCCGGCTCCCTCGACCCAGCTGGCCAACCCCAACTCGGAGGGGGCGCCCCTGGTCGTCCTGGTCCGGACCCGGCAGGCGGGCTGGGACCAGGTCCAGCTGCCACAGCGGCCCAACGGGGCCACCGGCTGGGTCCGGGACGCCGACGTCAAGCTCTACAGCGACAACGTGAAGGTCGTCGTCCACCTCAGGGCCCACACCATCGACGTGTACAAGGAGGGCCAGGTGGTCGACCACCAGCCCGTGATAGACGGCAGCCCGGCCAGCCCCACCCCCACCGGGAGCTTCTACGTCACCGAGCTGCTCAAGGCCCCCAACCCCAGCGGCCCCTACGGCCCCTACGCCTTCGGGCTGGCCGCCTTCTCCGACACCTACACCGAGTTCGAGGGCGGCCCGGGCCAGATAGCGATCCACGGGACCAACCAGCCCTGGCTGATGGGCCAGAGCGCCAGCCACGGCTGCGTGCGCCTCCTCAACAGCGCCCTCGTGCAGCTGGTGAACGAGGTGCCCGTGGGCACCCCGGTCGAGATCGACGCCTGATCCACATAGCCCGCCGGGTCCCCTACGCCCCGGCTCCTCCGCCAGGCGGGGCCCCAGCCCCGCCGGCGGCCGTGCCCGTCAACGGGCCTCGGCCAGGATCGTGGCGGTCACGTCGTTGAGCAGGGGGCGCCCGCCCAGGTAGCGGTCGAGGTTCTCGGCGAACAGCTCGGCCTGCCGGGCGTGGCGCCCCGTCCCGCCGGCGGCGTTGTGGGGCGTCACCGTCACCCCCGGGTGGTCCCAGAAGGGGTGGTCGGCGGGAAGGGGCTCGACGGCGAAGACGTCCAGCAGGGCCGCCTCCGGTGCGCCCCGGTCCAGCGCCGCCAGCAGGGCGTCCTCGTCGACCAGGCTGCCCCGGGCCACGTTCACGAGCACCGAGCCCGGCTTCATGGCGGCCAGGAACCGGGCGTCGACGAGCCCGGTGGTGGCGGTGGTGGCGGGAGCGGACAGCACGACGACGTCGGCCGCCCCGACGACACCGCCGCCGGCTGCGCCGAGAGCGCCGAGCAGGTCGTCGGGGGTCACCGACTCGTCGACCGGGTCGTCGGGAGACGGGTGGCGGCGGCAGCCGATGACCCGGGCGCCGAAGGCCCGCGCCCGGGCCGCCACCGCCCCCCCGATGGAGCCGACCCCGACCACCAGCCAGGTGGTGCCGTGGACCTCACGGAAGTCGTGGAGGCGCCACTCCCTCGCGTCGGCCTCGGCCCGCCACCGGCCGGCGGCCTGGAAGTGGTCGAGGACGGCCCGCAGCACGTACTCGGCTATCGGGATCCCGTTCACGTGGGCGTTGCTCACCCGCACGCCCCGCCCGGCCAGCTCGGCGAACACGGCGCCGTCGTAGCCCGCCGCCGGGGACTGGAACCAGCGCAGCGTCGACGACCTCCGCAGCAGCCCGAAGAAGGGGCGAAGCGGCGCCCCCTCGTCGAACAGGTCCGACGTGCCCCAGGCCACCTCGGGGTCGGCCCCCTCCCGGTCCACGCCGGCCCCGGACGCCAGGACCAGGCTCCCGTCCGCCCCCAGGACCAGGGGCTCGATCCCCGGTCGCTCCAGGCGCGGCCACCACCGCTCGTGGGCCACCGCGGTGAGGAGGACGCGCATTCCCAGGGTCCTTTCAGGTTTCGCTCAGAGCTTGTCCAGGCCGGCTCGCTGGAATGGTTGCATGGACTCCATGACCGACCACGACGCCCCCACCTTCGAGTGGCTGCCGCCGTCGCCGCCACCGCCGTCCGGCCCGCCCCCCGACCCGGCCCGGGCCGGGACGCCCGGCCGGCGCACCGTCCTCGTCGTGGCGGTGGTGGCGGCCGTCGTCGGAGCGGGCGTCGGGGCGGGGGTGTCCCAGGCCTTCGGCGGCGGCAGCGGCCAGACGGTCGTCGAGAACTTCTCCCCGAACTCGAGCGTGGTGAACGAGCGGCCCGCCGACATACAGGGGATTCTGGCCAAGGTGCTGCCGTCGGTGGTGACGATCGCCGCCTTCTCCACCTCGAGCAGCGGAGCCAGCCCCTTCCCGTTCGGGGGCGGCGGCGGGGCCGTGCAGCAGGAGTCCCAGGGCACGGGGATGATCATCACCCCCGGCGGCGAGGTCGTCACCAACAACCACGTGGTCAGCGGCGCCAGCCGCATCACGGTCACGATCCACGGCTCGACCCGGGCCCTCACCGCCACGGTGGTGGGCGCCGACCCGAGCGACGACGTGGCCCTGCTGCAGATCCAGGGCGCCTCCGGGAACCTGCCCACCGTGAGCTTCGGCCGGTCGGCCCAGGTCAAGGTGGGTGACGGGGTGGTCGCCATCGGCAACGCCCTCGGCCTGCACGGCGGCCCGACCGTGACGGCGGGGATCATCTCCGCCGAGGACCGGGGCCTGACGGCTCAGGACCCGAGCACCCAGCAGCAGATCACGCTCACCAACATGCTGCAGACCGACGCCGCCATCAACCCGGGGAACTCCGGCGGCCCCCTGGTGAACTCGTCCGGGCAGGTCATCGGCATGAACTCCGACGAGGCCACCAACGCCGGGGACGCGACGGCGCAGAACATCGGCTTCGCCATCCCGTCGGACAAGATCACCTCGCTCCTGCCCCTCCTGCGCAAGGGCGGGACGGTGAGCCCGGCCCGGGCCTACATGGGCGTCGAGGGCGGGGACGTGACGCCCCAGGTGCAGGCCGAGTTCAACCTGGTGCCGAGCCAGGGGGCCTTCGTCCAGCAGGTCGTGAGCGGCACGCCGGCCCAGTCCGGCGGTATCCAGGCCGGTGACGTGATCGTGAGCCTCGACGGCAACCCGGTCAACTCGTGGGACGATCTCACCATCGCCCTCCGGTCCCACAAGCCGGGGGACAAGATCACCCTCGGCGTCTACCGCGGCAGCCGCCAGCTCACGGTCAGCGTGACCCTAGGAACGGCGCCCACCACGACGCAGTAGGGACCCGGCCGCCTCGCGCCACCAGGGGGTGGTGCGCCCGGCCAGCATCTCCTCCTCGACGCGGCGGGTGACCCGGCGCTCGATGAAGAAGGCGAGGAACGGGAGCAGGCCGGCGCCGATCATGGCCAGCAGCTGGAGGAAGCTGAACCGGGCCCGGCTGGCCAGGTCGAGAGCCGCGGCCAGGTACACGATGTAGAGGAATCCGTGGATGGGCCCCACCACGTCGACCACGGCCTTGGAGCCGGCGCCGAACTGCAGCGGGATGCCGACGAAGACCAGGATGATCAGGCCCACGCCGACTATGTAGGCCATGGTGCGGTAGCGGAGCAGGGCGCCGGGCAGTCCCCTCGGGTCGAGGGCCTTCACGAGCCCCGCCAGCTCTTGCGCCGGCCCGACGCCGCCAGCTGCTCGAGGTAGCGGTTGTAGGCGGCCACGTCCTCGTCCCCGCCGTCGTCCCAGCGGGGCGTCTCCGGCTCCCCTGCGGCGGCGGCGGTCCGGCGGGCCCGGGCCTGCTCGGGGTCGTCGTGCAGCAGCTGCCACCAGACCACGACGGCGAACCCGGCGAAGAACGGCCACTCGAACGTGTACGCCCACGACAGCGTGTTCCCGTCGAGGGCCCGGTGCAGCTGCCACCAGAAGGCGGCCATGCACCCACCTGCCCCCACCACGAGCGCCAGGTGAACCAGGAGCGCCCGCCCCGACAGCCAGGTCCGGGTCCTCTGGCGCACGGCCGGAGGCTACCGGGGGTCGGTCGTGGCCCGGGCGGCGCGCATCCGGCGCACGCCCTCGTTGACGGCGGCGGCGATCATCTTGTCGTTGTTGCCGGAGATGAACCGGTGCACGCGCTTCTCGAGCAGGGCCCGGGCCAGCGGGTTGAAGGCGTGGTAGGTCTCGCGGAAGTGCACCCGGGTGCGGCCGCCACCCAGGTCCTCGAGCTCGGTCCATCCCTCGGCGCGCGACCACAACGGCTTGCCGACGGCGTCGTACTTCCACGATCTCGGGGGGTCGACCTTCGTCAGCCACTCCCACGACTCGGCCTTGCCGCCCGACAGGAGGTAGCGGGGGACGTGGAACCAGCAGTGCCGCACCAGGCCCTCTCCCACCTCGTCCCCGGGGTGGAGGATCTCGATGCCCATGCCGTCGGGGCCGCGGAAGGAGCGGCGGGACCAGAACACGCCCCACACCTCCTCCGGCGTGCCGTCGATGTCGACGGAGTAGCTGTGCTCCTGCACGGCGCCCGCCCCGGCCGCGCCGCTACTGCCCGGCGCGGGACCGCAGCGTCGCCAGGGCGCGGTCGGCGTGGGTGTTCATGTTGATCTCGGACTTGACCACGTCGATGATCCGCCTGTCGCTGCCGATCACGAACGTGGCCCGCTTCACCGGGCCCAGCTTGAAGCCGCCGTCGACGCCGAACATCCCCGCCACCTTCCGGTCGGGGTCCGACAGCAGCGGGTAGTCGAATCCGTGCTTGTCCGAGAACTGCTTCTGCTTGTCCACCCCGTCCCGGCTGATACCGACCCGGCTGGCCCCCACGGCGGCGAACTCGGCCCCCAGGTCCCGGAAGTGACAGCTCTCGCGGGTGCAGCCCGCCGTCATGGCCGCCGGGTAGAAGAAGAGCACGATCGGTCCGGCGGCCACGAGCTCGCTCAGCTTCCTCGGCGTGCCCGTCTGGTCGGGCAGCTCGAAGTCGTCAACCAGGTCACCGGTCCGGAGCACGGTCGGAACGTTACATCCGGCTCACATCGGACGGCTGTGCGGTGACTCCTTCACCCGGACGTCCTCTCCCTCGAGGAGGAGGAGCCGGATCTCGCGCATGGCGGCCCGGCGCCGCTCCGGGTCGAGGCGGTCGACGAACATGATCCCGTCCAGGTGGTCGGTCTCGTGGGCCAGGCAGCGGGCCAGCCGCTCCGATCCCTCCACCCGCACCGGCTCTCCGTGGCAGTCGTACCCGGTGGCCACGATGCGCCAGGGCCGGGCCAGCTCGTAGGTGAGCCCGGGGATGGAGAGGCACCCCTCCTCGTCCTCCACCTGCTCGGCGGACTGCTCGACCAGCACCGGGTTGATGATGTGGTGCACCCCGGCCTCCCCGGGCGTGTCGGGGTCCATCACCCCGTACACGAAGACCCGCAGGCCCACCCCGATCTGGGGGGCGGCCAGGCCGGCGCCGCCGGCGTCGACGAGGGTGTCGGACAGGTCGGCCACCAGTCGCTCGAGCGACTTGTCGAAGTCGGTCACCGGCGT